>JAFTWC010000055.1 GCA_017465475.1 Lachnospiraceae bacterium | reverse complement strand
CTATCACGAAGCATATGGTATTCCTTATTTGTAAGTGTTTGCGAAGGGCAGACCACAATAGAGTCGCCGGTATGGATACCGACAGGATCAAGGTTTTCCATATTACAAATCGTAATCGCCGTATCATTACTGTCACGCATCACTTCATACTCAATCTCTTTGAACCCCTTGATGCTCTTTTCAATTAATACCTGACGGACCGGAGAAAGGGACAAGGCATTTTTCATAAGCGTTAAAAATTCTGTCTCGTTATCAGCAAACCCTCCTCCTGTCCCGCCAAGTGTAAATGCAGGGCGAAGCACAACCGGATATCCTATTTTCTTTACAACCTCCAAACCTTCCTCTACGGAACATGCAATATCGGACGGCAACACCGGTTCACCCAGTTCTTCACAGAGTTCCTTAAATAATTCCCGATCCTCGGCACGCTCGATTGAGCTGCTTTTTGTACCAAGGAGTTCTACACGGCACTCAGAAAGTATCCCTTTCTTTTCCAGCTGCATAGCAAGATTAAGACCGGTCTGACCACCGATGCCCGGCAAGATCGCATCCGGGCGCTCGTAACGAATAATCTTTGCAACGTATTCCAGTGTCAATGGCTCCATATACACTTTATCTGCAATTGAGGTGTCGGTCATAATTGTCGCCGGATTGGAATTGCAAAGAATAACCTCATATCCTTCCTCTTTTAACGCAAGACAAGCCTGTGTTCCGGCATAGTCAAATTCCGCTGCCTGACCGATGACGATAGGGCCGGAACCAATGACAAGCACTTTTTTAATATCCGTTCTCTTGGGCATTGCTCTTTTCCTCCTCCATCAATTTTATAAAGCGATCAAACAGATATGCACTATCCTGCGGTCCCGGTGCACTTTCCGGATGATACTGTACACTGAATACTTTATCTCTATCACACTTCACACCCTCAATCGTCTGATCCAACAGATTGATATGAGTAATTGTCAATTCTGTATCTGCCAAACTGTCGGCATCTACCGCATAGGAGTGATTCTGCGAAGTAATCTCAATTTTATTTGTTTCCAAATCTTGTACCGGATGATTTCCGCCACGATGTCCAAACTTCAACTTATACGTTTCGGCCCCGTATGCCAATGAAATAATCTGATGTCCCAGACATATCCCAAAGATAGGATATTTGCCGATTAGGGATTTTATTGTCGAAACGGTTTCCGGTACATCGGTAGGATCTCCGGGGCCATTGGAAATAAATATCCCGTCCGGTTTCATTTCTTCGATTGCCTCTGCTGAAGTATTCCACGGCACCACAGTCACTTTGCAGTCTCGTTTCACCAAGGAACGCACAATGTTCCTTTTCATACCGCAGTCAATCGCAACCACATGATACTTTTGCGTTTCCGCCAAAAATTCCATCTCTTCTTTACAACTCACACGTGATACTGCATCCTTGGGAATTTCATATGTTTTCAGTAGTTCAATTCCTTCTTCAAGCGAAGTAGAGGCATTTGTTATCAGAACCTTCCTACTGCCGTAATTCCGAACCGAACGCGCCAGCTTACGCGTATCAACACCGTACACTCCCGGAATTTTGTATTTCTTCATAATTTCTGAAAGTGTGGCTGTACTTCTGAAATTGGAAGGCTCATCATTATATTCCCGGACAATAAGCGCACCGATTGTTGGCGTTATCGTCTCATAATCATCATCAGCCATTCCATAGTTTCCGATTAGCGGATAGGTCATCACTACCGCCTGATAGGTGTAAGACGGATCCGATACAATCTCCTGGTACCCAACCATTGAAGTATTAAAAACAATTTCACACACCTTGTCGTCGGTATCACCGAAAGCGTATCCGTAATACTCCTGCCCATCCTCTAAAATTATCTTTCTGTTGTACTCCATTATCATTTCGGCACCTCATTTCTTCACAAGAGACAATTTTTGCTCAAACCGGTCCTTTCTGGTATCCGTCGGAACTGTCGTGGGATACTCCCCACAAAAGCAGGCACTGCAAAAGCCATCATTCTCAATCAAAGAGTGCAGTTTGTCTACCGGCAAATAACCGAGAGAGTCTGTCCCAATCATATCGGATATCTCAGAAACCGTGTGCTTACAGGCAATCAGATGGTCTTCCGAATCAATGTCCGTACCATAATAACAAGGATGCAGAAAGGGCGGTGAAGAGATACGCATATGGATTTCTTTTGCTCCTGCCTCCCGTATTAATTTTACGATACGCCCACTGGTTGTCCCCCGAACGATAGAATCATCAATCAGCACGACCCGCTTTCCTTTGACCACATCTTCGATTGCAGAGAGTTTGATTTTTACCTTATCCAGTCTGTCACCGGGAGCAATAAAGGTTCTGCCGATGTACTTATTCTTAATCAACCCGATACCGTAAGGAATGCCCGATGCTTCGCTGTATCCGAGCGCTGCATCCAATCCCGAATCCGGTACACCGATTACGATATCGGCATCGACCGGATGTGTTTTAGCCAGTATATGTCCTGCACGAACACGGGCGGTATGCACCGAAATGCCGTCAATCACCGAATCGGGACGTGCAAAATAGATATACTCAAAGATGCAAAGCTTTTTATCTTTCTTTTTACAATGCTCTTTCCGTGAAACGACACCGTTCTTTGTAAACACAAGAATTTCTCCCGGCTCCACATCGCGAATCACCTCTGCACCAACCGCATGAATGGCACAACTTTCCGAGGCAACCACATACATGCCGTCCGGAGTCTTGCCGTAACAGAGCGGCCGGAACCCGTAAGGGTCTCTTGCGCAAATTAACTTTTGCGGTGACATTAACACTAAGGAATAAGCACCATCCAGCGTGTTCATTGCCTGACTTACTGCATCTTCAATGGAAGGTGCATGTAACCGTTCTTTCGTTACAATGTAGGCAATCGTTTCCGTATCACTTGTTGTATGAAAAATGGCCCCCGAAAGCTCTAATTCAGTTCTAAGTTCCGCCGCATTTGAAAGATTTCCGTTATGCGCCAATGCCATCCTACCCTTCTGGTGATTCACCTCAATAGGCTGACAATTGTTTCGATTTGATCCTCCGGTAGTACCGTACCGTACATGCCCTACTGCCATAGTTCCTTGCGGCAAGCGGGATAAGATATCACCCGTAAAGACCTCACTGACAAGTCCCAAATCCTTATGAGATACAAACACTCCGTCATCATTGACTACAATGCCGCAACTTTCCTGCCCTCTGTGTTGAAGCGCATATAACCCGTAGTACGTGATACCCGCTACATCCGTCGGTTCGGTTGCGATTACACCAAACACTCCACATTCTTCGTGAATACTCATACGTTACCTCCGTTCGAATGCATACATGCTGCATCGATAAATCCTTTAAATAACGGATGCGGCTTATTGGGTCTGCTCTTAAACTCCGGATGATACTGAACTCCGACATGGAACGGTCGCTCGGTAAGCTCCACGGTCTCAACCAATTTTCCATCGGGTGAAATACCACTCAGTGTCAGACCATTTTCCTGAAACATCTCCCGGTAGTCATTATTGAACTCATAGCGATGTCTGTGACGTTCACTGATAGAGGAAGTTCCATAGCAACGCTCCATCGTGGTTCCCTTTTGAATATCGCAAGGATATGCACCCAGACGAAGCGTTCCTCCTTTATCAATGTCATCGCTTTGTCCGGGGATAAAGTCAATTACCTTGTGCCGGCAAAGCTCATCAAACTCACCGGAGTTGGCATCTTTTATGCCTAACACATTCCTGGCGTACTCAATTACAGCAACCTGCATACCGAGACAAATACCGAAATATGGAATCTCTTTTTCCCTTGCATACTTTGCTGCCTGAATCATGCCTTCAATCCCGCGGCTTCCGAACCCTCCGGGAACAAGGATACCATCAAGCTCCATAAACATTTTTTCGGCATTTTCGGATGTGATTCCTTCCGAATCAATCCAATGAATCTTCACATGAGTATTGTGATAATATCCGGCATGACGAAGTGCCTCAGCAACCGAGAGATATGCATCATGAAGGCCCACATACTTTCCCACAAGACCAACATTTACATAGCGCTGTCTCTCCTTAATACGCTCTACCATTGCCGTCCATTCGGTAAGATCGGGCTCTTGTGCGGCGATCCCAAGCTCACGGCAGACAATCGAAGAGAAATTGGACTTTTCCAACATAAGCGGTGCTTCATACAGGTTCGGCAACGTGATGTTCTCTATCACACAATCCGGTTTTACATTGCAGAACATGGAAATTTTCTTAAAAATAGCTTCCTCCAAAGGTTCATCGCAACGTAGCACTAAGATGTTCGGGTTAATCCCCATACCTTGCAGTTCCTTTACCGAATGCTGTGTAGGCTTAGATTTATGTTCGTCCGAGCCACGCAGAAATGGCACCAGCGTCACATGAATAAACAGACTGTTCTCCCTTCCTACCTCCAAAGAGATTTGGCGGACAGCCTCAAGAAACGGCTGTGACTCCATATCCCCGATGGTGCCACCGATTTCGGTAATCACTACATCAGCATTCGTTTTCTTACCAACACTGTAAACAAACTCTTTAATTTCATTGGTAACATGAGGAATGACCTGTACGGTAGAACCCAGATATTCTCCACGACGCTCTTTGTTCAAGACATTCCAATAAACCTTACCGGTAGTCAGGTTAGAGTATTTGTTCAAATCTTCATCAATGAACCGTTCATAATGTCCAAGGTCAAGGTCCGTTTCGGCACCATCCTCGGTTACATAAACCTCGCCATGTTGATATGGACTCATCGTTCCCGGATCCACATTGATATAAGGGTCCAGTTTTTGTGCTGCCACTTTCAGTCCTCTCGATTTAAGAAGACGTCCAAGCGACGCGGCAGTAATGCCTTTACCAAGTCCGGAAACAACACCTCCGGTCACAAAAATATATTTTGTCATTTTCTTATTCCTCCTGACCGTTTACTCAACCGTAACCGATTTCGCCAGATTTTTCGGTTTGTCAATATCACAACCATTTTCTTTGGCAACATAATATGCAAGTAACTGTAACGGAATAATTTCTACCGCCGCCGAGAAGATGGTCTCTACCTTAGGAATAAAAATCACATCATCTGCCAAAGATACTATTTTCTGGTTCTCCTTAAATGTTACGGCAAGCACTTCGGCACCTCGCGCTTTCACCTCAACAATATTACTCATTGTCTTTTCCATAACAGAATCGTTACAACACAATGCAATCACCGGTTGATGTTCATCGATTAAGGCAATTGTTCCGTGCTTTAATTCCCCTGCCGCATAGGATTCCGCATGGATATAAGATATCTCCTTCATTTTCAAGGCACCTTCCAAAGCTATCGCATAATCCGTATTTCGGCCGATAAAGAACATAGAACCGGTTGTGTGATACTTCTTCGCTAAATTCGGAATTGCAGAATTCATATCAAGTGTTTCCTGAATTCGCTTCGGCAGCGTTATTAAGGTTTCTAAAAGTTTTCCATAAGTCTCATCATCCAGTCGGTTCATCTTTTTCGCCGCATACAATGCGAACAAATATAGAACGGCCAACTGTGTGGTGTACCCTTTCGTTGTTGCAACGGCGATTTCCGGACCTGCCCAGGTATAAAGCGTTTCATCTGCCGTTTTTGCAATCGTACTCCCGACTACATTAACAATCGCGAGCGTTTTTGCCCCGCGCTTTTTGCACTCCTTCATTGCGGCTATCGTATCTGCGGTCTCGCCGGATTGTGATAAAACAATCAACAACGTGTGCTCATCAATGAGAGGATTGCTGTAGCGAAGCTCGCTCGCTAATTCGACCTGTACCGGAATATGACAAAGATGTTCAATCGCATATTTTCCGGCACATCCGGCATAGTATGCAGAACCGCAGGCAGTAATCACAATTTTATGGATACTTCTCAGATAATCAGCGGTTAATTCCGTTTCGTCGAGAACAATCTCACTATCTTTTATTCTCGGTGCTATAGTTGCTTTTATTGCTCGCGGCTGTTCCACAATTTCCTTTAACATAAAGTGCTCATACCCACCTTTTTCCGCTGACTGAATATCCCATGTGATACGACTGATTTTTTTCTGAATCGGCTGTCCGGCAGGATCGAACACCGTTATAGAATCAGGAGTAATCTTTGCAAACTCACCATCCTCCAGATAAATCGCATTTCTTGTATAGGAGACCAATGCCGTAACATCGGATGCAAAGTAGTTTTCTCCTACACCTACGCCAAGAATCAGGGGACTGGATTCGCGTACCACATATACATTCTGAGGTTCCTCGGTACAAACAACACCCAGCGCATAGGATCCTTGTAATCTTGCCGATGTTTTGATAACAGCCTTTTTCAAATCACCGACATAATACATTTCTATCAAATGCACAATTACTTCCGTATCGGTTTGACTTTCAAAACGATATCCTTTCTCTATCAATTCTTCACGCAGACTCATATAATTTTCTACAATGCCGTTGTGAACAACCGCAAATTTTCCGTCATTACTCAGGTGCGGATGTGCATTTGTATCGGTAGGTGCACCGTGGGTCGCCCAACGGGTATGACCGATACCGACCGTGCCTGGGCAATTCTTTCCGTCCGCTGTCTTTTCGCATAAATTAGCAATTCTTCCGGTTACCTTGCTGACCGTAATCGAATTGCCGTTAAGAACTGCAATCCCTGCAGAATCATACCCTCGGTATTCCAGTTTTTTCAGCCCTTCCAGCAATATCGGGGCTGCATCCTGAGCGCCTGAATATCCAACTATTCCACACATAAACCGAATCTCCGTTTCAATTATTTTATTCCCACTCCACCGTTGCCGGAGGCTTGGACGTTATATCATATACCACTCTGGTAAT
>JAFTWC010000021.1 GCA_017465475.1 Lachnospiraceae bacterium | reverse complement strand
TCTAATATTATATCTTTGGTTTCCATGTGAATTACCACCTCCACATACATCATACACTGAAAATCTCATATCAAAAAGCAACTCGTTGTTTCCTCCGCACACAACATCATATCAGTTCCTTATTCTTCCGAATCATAGACATACCTCCTTTATTATTACATCATAGCACTCCAATTTTCGTGCATCAATACATTGTCATTTAGTAGCTGGAGGGGGATTTGGTCTTCGCTTCGCTTCGGTCGGCGCAGAACCGAGGTCCACCGGACCTCGTGCGCCCCTCGACACCACGGGCCCCGTGGTGTCTCGTGTTCAGTTTCTTTTCCGCTACTATCACAAAAGGGAATCCTTTCGGATTCCCTTTTGCGATAGTAGCGGAAGGGGGATTTGAACCCTCGACACCACGGGGATGAACCGTGTGCTCTAGCCAACTGAGCTATTCCGCCATATTTAGTTTGTCCGTTCGGAATGGGGCCTATAGGGCTCGAACCTATGACCCTCTGCTTGTAAGGCAGATGCTCTCCCAGCTGAGCTAAGACCCCAAATTGCTTCCTGCTCGAACGGTACGTTTGATATTATAGTAAATTATATCCGGTTTGTCAAGCACTATTTTTTCTTTTTTCAGATTTTTTGTATTTTCTTTTTCAGGACTGATTTTTTTGCTGTTTTGCATACTTTCCGGGGGAGATTCCTACGGTTTTTGTAAAGCTTCGGATAAAGTTTGCGTAATCGGAAAAGCCGGATTGCTGACATACTTCGGTGATGGAAAGGTCGGATGACAGCAGGGTACGGGCATGGGAAATACGGCGTTCCAGCAAGTATTCCCGCAGGGTAAGGCCGGTGTGTTTTTTGAACTGCCGGCTGATGTAGGTGCCGTTCAGGTAAAATTCCTGTTCTAAGGTTTCCAATGTAATTTTCTCCGACAGGTTGGAATCAATATAACGGAGCAAATCCCGAATGAGCTTCGGCATAATATTGGAAGATTGACCGTCGGCAGTACGAAAGACTTGATTTAATAAGACCAGCAATTGGGTAAGCTGTGCCTGGATTAACAAATCTGCACCGAAGGAGCCCGAAGCAAGCAAAGTTTCGATTTCGCCGATGTGTGAAAGATACTGTTCCAATTGGTCATTGGTAAGATGAACGTAGCATGCTTTATCTTTATCCGTTTCCTGAAAAATGGCGGACAGATCGGAGTTTCTTGAAGAAAAATGACGGAAGATGGATTCGGAAAGATTCAGCGTGATTCTCTC
This sequence comes from Lachnospiraceae bacterium, assembly GCA_017465475.1. GTDB lineage: Bacteria > Bacillota > Clostridia > Lachnospirales > Lachnospiraceae > SIG307. The sequence continues at coordinate 21,898 of JAFTWC010000021.1, read as the reverse complement.
GTAGTTGCTATGGTCTAACATGGCAGGACGATGGTATTGTCCCGGACGTATGACTAACAAATCTCCCCGTTTTAAATGAAAACATTGTTGTTCTACATAACAATTTACGTTGCCGCGAAGAAATAAGTATATTTCATAGCTTTCGTGACGGTGAAAGGAACCGTTCATGGAGTAATTGGTCGTCAGATGTCTGAGCAGGAGCCCTTCGTTAAAATTTCCGGAGAAGCTTGAAATGATGGTTTCCATGGATGACCTCCTTCCTGAACGAAAAAACACCGGCAAATGCATGTTTCCCATGTTCTGAGTGAACTTTACAAATGATAATGATAACATAATTGCACTTTACGCAATAAAAATGACATAAAATGCAAAGATTATTTCGTGAAAAGACATTATACTAAAATAATCATAGCATGGATACGTATGGAATGCAAGTAAGAGACGTTCTTTTGAGCAAGGGAAGAAATTTCGAGAGCAAAAGAACGGTTTTTTCTTTGCAAACAAAAGAAAATGTGCTATAATGTCACAATGAAAAGGAGAAGGCAATGAAGAAATTCAGAAAAGTATTGGTAGGAGTGTGTTTTGCTTGTCTGTTGGCAGGCTGCGGAGGGGAAAAGAGCGAGGGACAGGATGAGCTGAATGTGACAGCTACACCGGCTGTATCGGAAGAAGCGACGAAAGCGCCGGAGCCGACAGTTACACCGGAACCGACTGCTACCCCGAAGCCGACGGCTACCCCGGTGGTAGGGCCGACCTTTGATGAGGAATATTGGCAAAGTGTACTGGATAAGTTTGCAGACAGCAAGTATGATCTTACAACGGCGCTGATGCAGCCGGCATTAAAGGACTACTGTAAAGGGTACTTTAAGCTGGGAGTAGGTTTGACCGGTTCTACGCTGGAGAAAATGGCAATACAGTCCGATGAGTATATGGCAGTGGCCGGAAAGCACTTTAATAGTGTAACCTTGACTAATCTTATGAAGCCTACCTATCTGTTGGACCAGGAAGGTTGTATGGGGAATGCGGCAACGGGAAATGAGGAACCGGCGGTTACCTTTACCTGTGTGGACGAAGTGTTGCAGTGGTGTGTGGATAATGAAGTACCGATGCGTGGACATACGTTAGTATGGCATACCCAGACACCGGATTGGTTCTTCCGCGAAGGATATAAAAACGACGGGGAGTATGTAAGCAGAGAGACCATGTTGGTTCGGTTGGACAGCTATATCAAACAGGTAATGACTTATTGTCAGGATAAGTATCCGGGGGCCATTTACTGTTGGGACGTGGTAAACGAGGCAGTAGATGAAGCGGGAGATCCGAATAGTTTTTATCTTTGCCGTACCCAGTGTGACGGAAAACCGAATCCGTGGTATGTGGTAGTGGGAGATGACTATGTAGAGCAGGCATTCCGCTGTGCAAGAAAGTATGCGGCAGAGGACGTAAAGCTGTTCTATAATGATTTTAATACATATTTTGCAACCAAGCGTGATGCCATTTACCGGTTGTGCGAGCATCTTAAAAAGGAAGGTTTGATTGATGGTATCGGTATGCAGGCTTATTGGACCGGTGCCAATACGGATCAGATTGAGCAGGCCATTAAGAAGTTTGCAAAGCTTGATTTAGAGCTTCAGATTACGGAGCTGTCCATTGATGCGGCAGATTTGTCGGAAGAAGAGCTGAAAAAGCAGGCAAACAGCTACGGCTCCCTGTTCTTTATGTTCAGTTATTTGGATAAGCAGGGTGGCGGACCGGCAAATATTACGGCAGTTACGTTGTTCGGTTTACAGGACGGATTCGTTATGTATAACGGAAGCGATACCACCACTTCCCGTATCTTTGATACGAATTTCCAGCCGAAACCGGCATTTGAGCGTCTTGTAAAAATTATGACAAATACCTATAAGAACCGAGAAGAGTAATATAGGTGAAAGAATATCCGGGGGATTACGTTTTATTACTCGGAACTACAAGGAGGAAGTTATGAGAGGACCAAAAGCACCGAAGGACCCGGTGGCAAAGAGACCGGCAGTGTATGTCATGGTGGATGCTGTCATTGACGGCAGTCCGCGAGGAAACGGAAAGTTTCAGGATATTATTTATTTGAACGGAAGAATCGTACAGAAGATTTCCGTACTTTGCAAGGATATGCCGAAAGAGGTTTTGGAGCTTGTGCCGGGGGGAACCGGATTCCGTAAACTGGTGCATAGTATCGGCGTAACCGTTCTTGCCCAAAAGAAAGAAAAGCAGGATGATACGGCAGTGTTTGAACTGAATTGTCTTTCTACGGAACACGGAAAGGCAGCTACCACTTATCGTGCGGAAGTACCTTGTAACGGACAGGAAGTAAAGATTGCAGTGGCGGATTATCCGGAAAATGCTGCGGACGGTTTGCTTGGTTCTTTTGTAACCACATTTCCGACTCATGAGTCTGCAAAGCTTACGGTATGTTTTTATTTGAATGACGGTTTTACTGCGCCGGAGTTTACCCCGGATGCACCGGTGGATTTTACGTCGGACCGTTATAAAGAAATGATTGAACGTTCTTTGGTACAAACCGGCAATTTATACCGTGTGCAGAAAGCAATTGAGAAGGCACAAAAGGGGGAAGAGGTTGTAGTTGCTTATCTGGGCGGTTCCATTACCCAGGGAGCCGGTGCAAAGCCGATTCACACCGAAAGCTATGCATATCGTTCCTATCAGGCATTTAAGAAACGCTTCGGAAAAGGCGACGGAGAAAATGTACGCTTCATCAAGGCGGGAGCAGGCGGTACCTGTTCCGAACTGGGTCTGACCCGGTATGATTTGGATGTGCTTCGCAGAGGAAGTGTAGTGCCGGATATTGTATTTTTAGAGTATGCGGTAAATGATGCGGGAGACGAGACCGACGGCGTATGCTTTGAAAGTCTGATTCGTATGGCAATGGACGGACCGGGGAACCCTGCGGTGATTTTATTGTTCTCTGTATTTATGGATGATTTTAACCTGCAGGAGCGTATGATTCCGGCGGGAATCCGTTGTAAGACCCCGATGATTAGCATAAAGAATGCGGTAACTCCGCAGTTTTCGGAAGAAACTCCGGTGATTACCAAGAGACAGTTTTTCTATGATTTGTTCCATCCGAGCAATGACGGTCATCGCATTATGAGCGATTGTATCGATTATTTCTGGGAACAGGCGGCAAAAGCAGAGAAAGAAACAGAAGATATTGTGGTGGACGAGACGCCGGCCATCGGAGATAAGTATCGTAATCTGTTGGCATTTGACAGAAAGAATTATGCGGAGCATGAGGCAGTGCGCAGCCTTTCCGAAGGTGTATTCTCTGAAACAGACCATATGCTGCAATGCGTGGAAAAGGATGAAAATCCCCAGGCAACCGCAGAATTCCCGGATAACTGGATGAAGAGTCCGGAACAGAATGGGGAACCGTTCCGTATGAAGCTGTTTTGCAAGGATTTGTTACTTGTGTATAAAGACAGCGGTAATCCGATTTTTGGTAAGGTCGAAGTGCGTGTTGACGGTGAAGTAAAGCGTGTGGTGAATCCTCTTGAGGTAGGTTGGGACCATTGCACCGCATATGTGGTATATGAGAGTGATTCCGCGGCGGAACACGAGGTGGAGATTTCCATGGTGAAAGAGGATGAAGGGAAAGCATTTACAATTTTAGGATTCGGATATACTTTGTAAATAAAGCATAAAAATAAAAAGAGGAACCGGAGTGAAAGTGAGGAAAACTCACAAATAACTTCGGTTCCTTTTTTGCGGAATTCGCTTGAAGCGAATCGGTATGTTTGTGGAGAAACGGGGGATTAACGTACGTTTCCTAAGTAGAATAAGGCAACCGTGCCCGGGCCGGAGTGCGCGCCGATGGTAGGGCTGACATAGTCGATTAAGATGTTTTCGATACCGAACCGTTCTTTGACCTGAGCTGCCACAAATTCTGCGTCTTCCAAACAATCTCCGTGGCTGATAAATACAATGTCGTTTTGATATCCTTCCATCTGAGATGCCATAATATCCACCAGTTTTAATAAAGCCTTTTTGCGTCCTCTTACGTTGCAGACGGAAGTAAGGTGTCCCTCGTCGTCTACGTGAAGAACCGGCTTTACGTTAATCAAAGTTCCTAAAATGGCAGTAGCTTTGGAAACACGGCCGCCACGATGGAGATGGAATAAATCATCCACGGTAAACTGATGACAAAGATGCAATTTGTTGTTCTCTAACCAGTCGGCCACTTCTTCCAAAGATGTGCCCTGTTCTTTCATGGTAACGGCATAGTGAACGAGAAGTCCCTGGCCGAGAGAAGCACAAAGGGAATCCACCAAAATGATTTTTCTGTCCGGATACTGCTCGGCTAATTCGTTTGCAGCAATGCGTGCATTGTTGTAGCTGGCACTTAAGCCGGAGGAAAAGCCGATATGGAGAATGTCGTAGCCCTCTTTTAAGTAAGACTCAAAACTGCATTGTACCTCGTCCGGAATACAGGCATTTGTGGTAGGCATTTCGCCGGAACGCATGCGCTCGTAAAATGCATGAGGTTCCATCTGATTGTCCATACCGTAAACGGTATCTCCGAATGCATAAGAAAGAAACTGAACGGCAATCCCGTGCTGCTTTACATAGGATGCCGGTAAATCTGCGGTGGAATCGGTAGAAATGATATAACTCATAAATCCTCCTTATCAAAAACGACAAAATGTGGTATAAAATGATGTCGCATGTAGTTTTCAAAACTATTTTATAATAAAACAAGGAAAAGTGCAAGCAAAAAGATAAAAAAGTCTTTCTTTCGGGCCCTTCCTGTGTTATACTTTCATGTTAGGGGCATATGCTCGGAAAAGGATATTACGAAAAGAGGGAAATTATGAATCACAAAGTCAAAGGATTGGGAAAAATAGTTTTGACGTTGGTAGTTCTGGCAGCAGTGTTGTTTGTTTCGCTGTGCGGAATCGGTAAGAACAGAAAGGGAAGTGCAGACGGTATTCGTCTGGGCCTTGACCTTGCGGGCGGTGTCAGCATTACCTACGAGGCTGTCAAAGAGAATCCGACGGATGAGGAAATGAAAGACACGCTGTATAAGCTTAGAAAACGTGTAGATGACAGCGGACAGACGGAAGCGGACATCTACATGGAAGGTGAAAACCGTATCAATGTGGATATTCCGGGTGCAACCGATGCGGAAGCGACGTTAAAAGAGTTGGGACGCATGGGTGAGCTCTATTTTGTCCTGGGTACCAATAATATTCAGATGGTAAACTATGACGAAGTTACCGGTGAGATTGAGTACGCGTTTTTAAAGTCTTGGGAAGAAATAAAGGAAGCCGGCGACATTATTTTGGACGGTACCGATATTCAGACTGCGGATGCCGGATGGTATAGTGAATACGGCAGAACAGAGAATATTGTTAACCTTACGTTAAATGATGCCGGAAGAGTAAAGTTTGCAAAGGCCACCACAGCCCATGTGGGTGAGGAAATTGCCATTGTATATGACGGTGAAGTGGTGAGTGCACCGACGGTACAGCAGCCGTTAACCGAAGGAAAGGCACAGATTTCCGGTAATTTTACCGCAGAACAGGCAAGTACCCTTGCAACAACCATTCGTGTAGGCGCATTGCCGTTAGAGTTAAAGGAACTGCGTTCCAATGTGGTAGGCGCAACGCTTGGTGCAGAAGCGATTAAGACCAGCTTGTTTGCGGCAGCCATCGGTGTGATTCTTGTATTTATATTTATGGCCATTCGGTATCGTTTGCCGGGTGTGGCAGCGGATCTTGCCCTGGCCATTTACATCGGACTTATGGTAATTTGTCTGAATCTGTTGGAGATTACCCTGACCCTTCCGGGCCTGGCGGGTATTATCCTGTCCATCGGTATGGCGGTAGATGCAAATGTCATTATCTTCTCCCGAATTCAGGAAGAAATCGGTGTGGGTAAGACGGTGAAAACATCCATTAAGCTTGGTTTTTCCAAGGCATTTTCCGCAATTTTTGACGGAAACATTACCACACTTATCGCGGCAGTGGTATTGTATATTCTCGGTTCCGGTACGGTAAAGGGCTTTGCGACTACACTGGCTCTTGGTATCATTCTTTCCATGTTTACCGCACTGTTTGTAACCAAATTCATTTTAAATGCATTCTATGATGCAGGTTTTGATAAAGAAAAGCATTTCGGACAGGTAGTGGAAGGTAAAGTACGGAATTTTGTAAAGCACGGTAAAAAGTATGCTTTGATTTCCGGAGTACTTATTTTAGTCGGTGTCATCGGCATGGTGGCAGGAAAGGTAAGTTCCGGAGAAATTTTGGCCTACGGTCTGGATTTTAAGGGGGGTACGGCCATGACGGTTACCTTCCCGGAGGGAACGGAACCTACCATTACCGATTTGGAGGCTGCAGTACAGAAGTCTATCGGAAAGAGTGCGGTGGTAAATCTGGTAAGCGATGCCAATGCGGCTACCATTAAGACAGAAGAACTGAAGGAAGAACAGCGAAATGTGCTCACTTCCTATTTGGTAGAAAACTTCGGTGTGACGGAAGATGAAATCGAGATGCAGAGTATCAGCGGTACGGTCAGCGGAGAAATGAAGAAAGATGCGATTCTCGCTGTGGCTGTGGCAACGGTATGTATGCTGATTTATATCTGGTTACGGTTCTCAAATCTTGCGTTTGCTGCCAGTGCGGTGATTGCATTGTTACATGACGTATTGATTGTACTTGCGGTATATGCGGTCAGTCGTATTTCTGTGGGAAATACGTTTATTGCATGTATGTTGACCATTGTAGGTTATTCCATCAATGCAACCATTGTTGTGTTTGACAGAATTCGTGAAAACTTAAAGGAACGTCTGAAGAAGGAATCCTATGCAGATATTGTAAACAAGAGTATTGCGCAGACCTTTTCCAGAAATATTTATACTTCTTTAACGACTTTCTTTATGGTGGCTGCACTGGTGATTTTTGGTGTAACTTCCATCAGGGAATTTGCGCTTCCGTTAATGGCAGGTATTATCTGCGGAGCATATTCCTCCATCTGTATTACGGGATTATTGTGGCTTAAGTTAAGAGAAAAGTTCCCGGAAGATGAGGAAGAGTAAAATTTAGAGTTATTTCCGCAAATTTTAGAAAGATTTTCTTTTTTTTGAAAACAGGGCATGCTATACTGTGGATGCAATGTTTTCATAAAGCGGATGAGGTGACATATGGATATTTCAGAGAAAAAAACGGTGCTGGAGGATACGGCATCCATTTATCAGAAGAGAGAAGAAAAGACGGACAGAGCCAAGTGGCAGGAATGTAAAGGCTTCAAAGCAAAGTGGGATCATTTTAAAGATTACTACTTGTTAAAGGTATTTATTATAGCCTGTGTACTGGCATTTGTGGGTTATTTTATTTATGAAATGGTTGCGCCGGAGAAAGAACGGATGTTGTATGCAGCTATTTTAGACGGTGTGGTGCTGACTCCGGAGATGGAAGAATTGGAAAAAGGGTTCGGAGAGTATCTTTCCATGGATGAGGAAACTCAGGAGCTTTATTTTGACAACACCATGAATGTGACCAACAGTGCGGATCCTACGTCAAAGCAAAAGTTGACAGCTCACGCATTTGCGGGAGATATTGATGTTTTGGTTGCCACGGAAGACGCAATAAAAGAGTATGCAGGTAATTATTTGCTGCCGTTGTCGGAACAGCTTCCGGCGGATTTGTACGAGACCCTAACGGACCGTTTTGTGTATACAAGACCGTTGGAGGATGACGGGACATATGGAGAGGAAGCTCCGTATGCCGTCCTGATAACGGATTTGCTTCCGGAAAATCCGTATTGTAAGGAGCCACTTGCCATGGCGATTTGCGGGAATTCCAAGCGTGCCGAAAATGCGGAGGGATTTTTGCGGTATTTGTTGGAAGGTGAAAAGAAGCAGGAAGCGGTTACAACTGAATAAGTGATACGAATGATAAGCAGACAGAAAGAGTTTTTTGCCTTTGGCAGAAGACTCTTTCTTTTTTGTAGGAAAAACGATCTGTAAGACGGAATATAGCCGATAAATAAAAAATTTAACGACTATTTAACATGTAAATATGGTATACTGACCACAGCAATAATTTTACGATATGATAAGTAACAGAGGAATAATGAATGAAACAACAAAGAGTACAGAAAAAAGTGTCTTTAATAAAATTGACGTGGAAGGATTGCTTGATTACTCTTGGAATTTTAACATTGGCAACCTTTTTTTGCTTTTTACTGCATCAGTGGGAACAGACCGACAGTCATGTACCGTTGGTGTTCGTGTTGGCGATTCTCCTGATTTCCAGATTTACGAACAGCTATTTTTACGGTATGTTGTCTTCGGTGATTGCCGTGGTTGAAGTGAATTATATATTTACATATCCGTATTTTAAGTTGAACTTTACACTCAGCGGGTATCCGATTACTTTTTTGGCAATGTTTTCCGTGTCTTTGGTGGTCAGCATGTTGACAACCCAAATTAAGCAGCAGGAAAAGATTCGGACGGAGATAGAGAAGGAACAAATGCGAAGCAATCTTTTGCGGGCAGTTTCCCACGACATCCGTACTCCGCTTACGTCTATTGTAGGAGCGGTATCGGCCATAACGGAAAATCATGACAAGCTGACGGAAGAAAAGACCTTATCTTTGTTGGATGATGTGAAAGAAGAGGCTCAGTGGCTTGTCCGGGTGGTGGAAAATCTGCTGTTGGTAACAAGAATTGATGCGGATTCTGCCAAGGTAGAAAAAGAACCGGAGCCGGTGGAAGAGATTTTGGCAGAAGCGGTAGGAAAGTTTAAGAAACGTTTTCCGGGAGCACCGGTTCGCATTGAAATTCCGGAAGAGGTTTTATTTGTTCCCATGGATGCTATGTTGATAGAACAGGTGCTTTGCAATCTGTTGGAAAATTCGGTGTTGCACGGCGGCGTGGTAAGCGATATCCTTTTGAATGTGCGTAAAGAAGGGGATGTGGCACTTTTTTGCGTACAAGATAACGGCGTGGGAATTTCTGCAGAGGTTTTACCGAGACTTTTAAGCGAGAGTATCTATAAAGAAGATGAGAAAAAAGCGGACGGGAAAAGAAGTATGGGAATCGGTCTTACGGTGTGTAACAGCATTATCCGTGCACACGGCGGATGGGTGAAAGCATACAACCGGAAAGAAGGCGGTGCCGCTTTTGAGTTTTCGTTGCCGCTAAAGGAGGGATAAGATGCCGGTGAAAAGTAAAGTGTTGGTAGTGGAAGATGAAAAGAGCATCAGTAATTTTATAGTTGCAATTTTGTCCGCAAACAATTATGATGTTGTTACGGCAAGAACCGGTCAGGAAGCCTACAGCCTGATTACATCTTGTTGCCCGGATTTGGTTATTCTTGATTTGGGACTTCCGGATATGGACGGTGTCGAAGTGTTGAAAGCGGTGCGCAAATGGTCGATTTTACCTATTATTGTGGTATCAGCCAGAGCTAACGAAAGAGATAAAGTGGAAGCATTGGACCTGGGGGCGGATGATTACATTACGAAGCCTTTCGGAACAGCAGAGCTTTTGGCACGCATTCGTATGGCACTGCGTCATACAAGGACGGCAGGAGCAAACATAGAGGTGGCTCAGAGCGGGAAGTTTACGGCAAAAGAACTGGTCATTGATTATGAAAAATACAGAGTCTATGTGGCCGGTGAGGATGCGGGACTTACTCAAAATGAGTTTAAGATTGTGAGCCTTCTCGGGAAATATGCAGGAAAAGTATTGACCTATGACTTCATTATCCGGGAAATCTGGGGGCCGAACACCAACGGCGACAATCAGATTCTGCGGGTAAATATGGCAAATATCCGAAGAAAAATCGAGGAGAATCCGGCAGAGCCGAAGTATATCTTTACGGAAGTAGGCGTTGGATATCGAATGATTGAAGGAGATTAGGAAAGAATGAGAAGAACAAAAATTGTATGTACGCTGGGACCGGCGTGCAACAATGAACAGACCTTGGCGCAAATGTTAAAAAACGGTATGAATGTGGCACGATTGAATTTTTCTCACGGAACACATGAGTATCATAAGGCAAATATTGAATTGTTTCGTAAGGTCAGAGATGAGTTAAAAGTTCCGGCAGCAATTATGTTAGACACCAAGGGACCGGAAATCAGAGTCAAAAATTTTAAAAACGGTTCCGTGGTGTTAAAAAGCGGTGATACCTTTACCTTTACCACCAGAGAGGTAGAGGGAGATGAGAAAGAGGTAAGTATTTCTTACAAGGAGCTTCCGACACAGCTTACATCGGGAAATGAGATTTTGGTAGATGACGGAAAGGTGTTGCTCCGGGTGAATAACGTAACGGAGACCGATATTGTATGTGATGTAATTAACGGCGGAACCGTATCGAATCATAAAGGTGTAAATATACCGAATGTACATTTGGATTTTCCGCACTTGAGCGAGCAGGATGAGGCGGATTTACGGTTTGGCGTAGAGCAGAATGTAGACTTTATAGCTGCTTCTTTTGTACGTTCCAAAGAAGATGTCATCGGAATCCGGAATTGTTTGGATTATTACGGCGGATATGATGTGAAGATTATCTCCAAAATAGAGAATATTGAAGGCGTGGAGCATTTTGATGAGATTTTGGAGCATTCTGACGGTATTATGGTAGCCCGTGGTGATATGGGTGTAGAAATTGAGTACGAGAAACTTCCGGGTTTGCAGAAGAAGTTTATTAAAAAGTGTTATCAGGCCGGAAAGATGGTTATTACGGCTACACAGATGTTGGAGTCCATGATTCACAGCAACACACCGACCAGAGCAGAGATTACCGACGTGGCAAATGCGGTATTTGACGGCACTTCTGCAATTATGTTGTCCGGTGAGACGGCGGCGGGAGAACATCCGGCGCTGGTGGTGGAGGTTATGTCCAAAATCGCGGAGCAGGCAGAACGTGACGCTTTCGAAATGAATGTGTATCGCGGTGTGCAGTATGAAAACGATACCAATGATACCACAAATGCCATTTGTGATGCTGCATGTACTACGGCAAAGGATGTAAAGGCAACGGCCATTATTGCGGTTACTATGTCCGGTTATACAGCACGACGTATGTCTAAGTTCCGTCCGAGCCAGTTAATTATTGCGGCTACACCGAATGAAAAGACATTTCATCAGTTAGCACTGTCCTGGGGCGTATATCCGGTGACGGCGTTATACCAGCCGGATGCCAATGTATTGTTTGATCACGCGGTTGCCTGCGGAAAACGTTACGGCTTGCTGAAAGAAAACGATCGCGTGGTGATTGCGGCAGGTGCCGAGGGCGTGACGGATGTATTAAAGGTACAGACGGTAAAAGGAGACCGGATGTAAGATAATATAAGTTTTCTTACAGCGGAAGTGAAATAAAGTGCATCTTTTCTTTGTTCCTACGGAATGGAGAAGGGATGCACTTTTTGGTTTTTTTGCAACGCCTTTTTGGTTGCGGAAAAAAGGAAATTGTGGTATGATAAAAAGGTGTATGAAGTTTTTTACGGGAATGAAAAATAGGAGGGATACGATGGCTGCACAAAACAGAAAGGGAAGCGCGGGAAAGAAGCGTCAGACCGCAAAACGGGGGAGCTCATCCGGAAGAAAGAATACCGGAAGAAACAGTCGCAATCAGAATCAGGGGCCGGATTTACTCACCATAGTGGTTGTACTGGCTGCTGTTATTCTTGTGGTTGTGTTGCTTTCAAAATATAACAAAGAACAGGAAGAAGACGGAACGGTAACGCCTACCGGTTCTGTAACGGCAACAGGGACGCTTGTACCGGAGAATCCGACGGAAGAACCGGGAGTAGCTACCAAAGTACCGGAGCCGACAAAGGCAGTGACAAATACACCGAAGCCTCAGCCGACACCGGAACCGACCCCGACGGAGGTTCCTACACTTACACAGGCGCAAGCAGAGGAGATTGTAAAAAAGATTGTCCGTTTGGATAAGTATAGTATTGAATTGTTAGATGACCACTTAATGATTGACGGGGCAGAGTATTTTTCCTTCTGTATCAATGATGGGGACGGAAAGTCTTTGGAGCCGCTTTTGATTGTGGAAAAGGAAGAAGGCATGTTACTTTGCTATGATTTGTCAGGTGTTGTGGCACCGATTGAACGGTTCCCGCTTGACAAGACGGAGACCGGCAATGAAGGAAGCAAGGTGTTGTCTGCCAAGGAAGCAGAACAGGTGTTGACAGGATATTCGGGAGAACGTTTGGGACTTCCGAAGGAAACCTCTGCATATGAAATGGTGGCGGATGATTGGACCACTATGGCAGACGGTGTGGAATGTTACGGGTTCAGCTTTTTTGAAACCGTAGACGGAAAACAAAAGTTCCGCGGTACATTTTATGTGGCATTGAACGGAAGTGCCGTATACAGTCAGGATGATATTACAGGGGAATTTATCAAACGATAAAAGAAAGTCACAGACAGGTGGAATAACGTGAAGGATAAAGTGGAGCGATTAGCAAAAGGAGTATTTGAATACGAACAGCCGGCACTATTGGTTTCCGAAGAAACGCTTTCTGTTGAGGTTTCTGCGGGAGAGGTGTTTTGCGGCGTTTTTTCCGTGCGTAATCGTGAACGTCGGGTGATGAAAGGCGTTCTTTATTCTTCCGATGAGATGATGGTGCTAAAGGAGCATCAGTTTGTAGGGACGGAGAATGAGATTTCCTATGAGGTACACGGGGAGTATGCGGTACCGGGAGAGGTACATCGGGGAGAGATTACCATTGTCAGTGAGTTTGGCGAGATAGTACTTCCTTTTGTTATAAAGGTTGTTCCGCTTTCCTGTCAGTCCTCCGAGGGAGAAATCCGGGATTTGTTTCAGTTTGCGGGACTTGCCCAAAGCGACTGGTGTGAGGCAAAGCGTGTATTTTTAGAGGAACGGTTTGCTGCTACGGTATTAAGAGACCGGGAAGAAGAAACTACGGTATATCGTCAGCTGAGAAAGAGTCGTTCCGTGGACCGGGCCTTGGAAGAGTTTTTGGTCTATACGAAAAAGAAGTCGGTCATACAGATAAAGGCCGATAAGACGGCGTTACGATTTGAACCGGGGACAAAGGCTGTCATGGAACGTGTTACGGTAACAAAGGATACCTGGGGCTATACGGATGTGACAGTAGAGACTGAGGGAGATTTCTTTTTAGTGTCTTCTAAGAAGCTTTTATCGGAAAGCTTTAACGGAAACCGCTGTACATTGGAAGTGGCGGTAGACGGCGAGGCATTAAAGCAAGGCAATCATTTTGGCCGGATTTATTTAAAAACACCCCGTCAGTGTATCAGGATTGATGTAACCTGTGTCTGTGAAAAGACGGCGAGAGAAGAGGAACAGAAGCGTCACGGATTTCATGTGGCAGAAGGAAAATTGTTCCGTCGTTATTTCGATTTCCGCTTAGGACAAGCAAAGGCAGGGAGTTACATCGCAGAGTCGGAGAGCATTGTGGAATTATTGCTGCTCCGGTTGCAGGAAGGGATTTTTCCGGATCAAATTACGAGAAGAAAAGAACTGTTTTACCGGATGTATCGGGCTTATCTGGCTTTGGTAGGGAAAAAAGAGAAGTTTGCCGAAACAGAGTTTAACCAGCTAAAGAGCAGGCTGGAAAGGGAACGGGTGGATGAAGAGCTGCAGGGGGCTATGCTTTATTTGGAGGCCATGCGGCAGAAGAGAGCAGAGGATGTAAAACGGTTTGCGGAACAAATCAGACTGTTGTCCGAACAATATGTTGACAGCGGATGGTTACTTTGGTTTCGTCTGTATACGGATAAACGCAGTGAAAACGGTAGAGCGCAGCAGCTTTTAGAGATTAAAGAGCGGTTCGAAAGAGGGAACAAAAGTCCGTTGCTCTATTTTGAAACGGCCGTACTTTGGAATGAGGAGCCGTCGTTATTAATAGAACTGGGAGAGTTTGAGCTGCAGGTGCTTTGGTTTGCACTAAAAAGCGGGATGCTGCAAAAGGAGACCGTATTACAGTTTGCGGTATTGGCTTCCCAGGGAAGGGACAGCAGGCGTCTTCTGGGACGGTGTCTGATGCTTGCCTATAAGCAGTACGGACAAAGAGATACGCTACAGGCACTTTGTAGTTTTCTTATTGAGAATAAAATGCGGGGAAAGAAGTATCATGTCTATTTTGCGGATGCTTGTGCACTGCAACTCCGGATTCCGCTTTTACAAGAGTATTATATCTATACCGGTGAGTTTGATTTTCATTCTGTGATAGATCAATCGGTGTTGTTGTATTTTATTTACGGGAACGAGTTGGAAGAAGCGTATTGTGCATTTTTGTACGCTTATATCGTAAAGAACAAAGAAACCTTAAGTTCCTTCTATCGAAATTATTATAAGCGGATGGAGCAATACGCACTGGCTTGTATGAAGGAAGGAAAAATCGATAAAAATCTTGCGGTTGTGTACGGCGAGATTTTGCGGGGGTCTTTGTTGGATGCTGATTTGGCGGGTACGTTGCCTACGTTGATTTTTTCTTATCTGGTAGAGTGCGATAACCCGGTCATGACAGCGGTGTCTGTGTTACATAAGGAAGAGGAACAGGAGTGCATCGTTCCTTTGACTGAGGGTGTGGCACAGATTTGCATGTACACGGAGGATGCCAAGTTTGTTTTGGTGGACGGAGAGGGAAATCGTTATTTACCGACGGGAGAATGCAGAGTATCCCGGCTGTTACATGAAGAAGAACTGATCTATCGCTGTTATGAGTTGGCCGGAGAAAACCGCATTTTGCTCCTGTATCTGTTGGAGAAGGTGCATAATTTCCGCACCGTAGAAGTGGACACCATAGAACTCAGTAAACGAGTGGTTCATGTGGAAGGCCTGACAGAGCAGTTTAAACAACAGGAAATTTACTCTTTGATACGTTATTGTTACGATAATTATCAGGGAGAATTGATGGATGGTTACTTAACGAAGCTTAATTTAGACTATCTGAATAAAGAAGAGCGAAACCGTATGATAGAGTTATTGATTGTACGGAACCGGTATGATTTGGCTTTAGATGCCTTGGCCAAATACGGCATAGAGGGTGTTTCTTCTAAACGGCTTTTGCGTTTGTGTGAACGGATGCTGTTGCAGTGCGGAGAGGAACAAAACGATATGCTTCTCTTACTTTGCCGTCATGTGTTTTTTGAAGGTAAGCATGACGAGAAGATTGTAGAGTATCTGTCAAGGTACTTTTACGGTACCACCGAGGAGATGTATCGGGTTTGGCAAAGTGCCGTAAATGCCGAGATACCCACGGAGTTACTGGAAGAACGTTTGCTGGGCCAGATTTTATTTGCGGGAAGTCATGTTCCGGAGGCTCATAAGGTATTTGTAAGTTATCGGAAGAAAAAAGGAAATCCGAAGCTGGTGCATGCCTATCTTTCCCAGGCGGCATACCGTTGCTTTTTATTGGGATGCGAGTTGCCGGAAGAACTGGCGGAGGAGATGCACCGGGAAGAGGACAGCGAGATTTGTCGTTTGGCCATTTTAAAAGAATATGCGGAGCTGGAAGAACTGACTGATGCACAGGTACAGTACGCGGATTACAGTATGCGTCTGTTTTCGGAAAAGGGGATGATTTTTCCGTTCTTTACAAAATTTGAAGGAAAAGTTCCGTTGCCGCCATGTATGGCTGACAAGGTGTATGTGGAATACCAAACAAATCCGGGTCACAGAGTGTCCATTTCCTATTTGATTGACAATGACGAGGACAACGGGTTTGTGAAAGAAGAAATGCGTCATGTAGGGTATGGTGTATTTGTAAAAGAGTTTATTTTGTTTTATCAAGAAGTATTACAGTATTACATAACAGAGGAAATTGACGGAGAGGAGCAAATCACCGAAAGTTTCCGACGGGAGCTGGATACGGTAAAGGTTCATGATGAAACCACAAAGTACGGTCAGATTAATCTGATTCTGACGGCACAGGATTTAAAGGATGAAAAAACAACGATTGATATGTTGGAAAACTACTATCGGATGGAGTATACCATCAATCGTTTGTTTGAACCGATAAAGGAGTAAGGATATGTCAGACACCGAAAAACTTGTATTGGGCATTGATTTGTGTGATGATATTACACAGGTGACAGTGATGCGCCCCCGCGCGGCAGAGCCGGACGCGGTTTGTTTTGATGCCCGGACAAGGAAAGAGTTTTTGCCTACCTTACTTTATGAAAACGCTGACGGAGCATGGTACATCGGAGAAGTACCGGAGCCGGGGGTTACGGTACTTCCGCCCTTTTTTCGTGCGGCGATAAGAAATGAAACGGTGGAAATGAAAGGCGGAAGTTTGTCCGGTCGGGAGCTACTGGAACATTATATCTCGCTGTTGCTTCATAAAGTAAGTGAGCGTTTTGAAGAGCAGGAAATCGGCTTTGTGGCAGTGACGTACGAGGAAGGAAGCGAAGAAGGCTCTGCAAAAGCCGTGTTATATGATATTTTTGAAAAAACACAGGGGTTCGCAGGTGATTGCCTGGTACTCAGCCATTTGGAAGCCTTTTTACACTTCGTAATTCGACAGGAAGTAGGGCTGTGGGAAAACGGTTCTGCTGCCTTTGATTATTCTGCAAAAGGTTTGTTGTTTTATCATATGGAATGCCGCATGGCGGGAGGCAGACGTTTACTTCTGGCGGATTACAAGGATTATTCCGAAGTGCTTCCTGCGGAAGTGGTAGCACGGGGAGAGACTGCTTCCATTGCTTCTGCGTTTGAACGACTGGCGGAGATGGCATTACAACAAAGGTATGGTTCCTTATTTGCAACGGGACGAGTGTTCGAAGGAGAATGGGTTTCGGATGTATTGCGCATGTTTTCCAGGGGAAGACGCGTGTTCCGGGGACAGAATCTGTATACACAAGGGGCTTGTTATGCAGGAACGGAAGTGTTCCGCCGGGAAGGGAATGTGGACTTTTCTCTTCTGACGCCGGAGCAGATTACGGTGGATGTGTTTTTGATGGCGGAGAACGCAGAGCAGGAGGACGGTGTTTTGTTGGCGAAGGTGGGAGAAGCCTTTCGTAACATTGATTCCCGGAAGGAAGTGCTGTTAAACGGTACGGATAAGTTATCCTTTAAAGTCGTGCCTGCCGGAGAAACCACACCGATGTTAATCCGGGTGGCTCCTAAGATAACGGAACTTAGAGGAGATGCTACCAATCGTTATGAAGTGCGGCTCTTTTTTGTAAAGAGGGACGTAATGGTAATACAGTTAAAGGACACGGGATTCGGCGTGTTTTATCCGTCTACTCACCGGGTTTATGAAGAAATTGTGGATTTTTCCCACTTAGAATAGAAAGTTTGAAAGAAGAAAGCAGAGCGAAAGGAGGGGAATCATATGGCAAGAGTGGTACTTTGTGCAGGGAAAAGAAGCAGGATTCCCCTGCGATTACATACGGTGAATAAACCGCTTTACTCTGCGGAAGAAGTTTGCTTTTATTTATATCATCATCCGGCCACGGCGGAAGATTACATTATGGATGACGCCTTGCCGGAGTATTATGAAACTGAGTTCGGTTTGCCGGAGGTGGCAGAACGGTTACGGGTGTTAAAGGCGTCGGAGGCAACCGTAAAAGAGTATGCGGTGGTGTTGTTCGGTGTGACAGGAATGTATACGGCCGAGGAAATTGCGGAATATTTGTTGGAATTGGAGCGGTTGCAGGAGTTAAAAAGCTGGCAGAAGCAGAAAGCAAAGGCTGATGTTTATTTGGAACACAGAAATTTCAGAGATGCATCGGTGCTGTACGAACGGCTTCTTCGGGAACGAAAAGAGAACGGAATGTCAGAAGTGGCAACCGGAAATGTGTATCACAATCTGGCAGTTTGCGAGCTGCATATTTCGGGAGCCGGCAGTGCGGCGGGACACTTTGCAGAGGCTTATGAGAAAAACAGAAGTCCCGAGTCTCTCCGCTCTTACCTGATTGCCCTGCGACTGGCACAAAAAGATAATGAGTACTTGTCGGCGCTGAATTTATATGAAGTGTCGGAGCTTATGAAGACGGATATGGATGCCATGCTGTTTGAATGTATGGTGGAGGCTAATGAGTCGGAAGAGTATCAGGAATTGGTTCGTATTAAGAAGCTTTTTACGGAAGGACAGTTTGGGGAGTACGAGCAGGCTACCGGTGAATTGCTGAAGGAATTTAAGAAACAGTACAGAGCAGATAATATGTAACAGGAAGAGGGTTGAAAATGGGTTTGTTTTCGTGGTTCAAAAAGAAGAAAAAAAAGAATGCAAAGCCGCAGGCAGACAGTATTCGTCAGGCAGGACTGACCGGTAGTGTAACAGATGCGGAGGTGCGCCGGGCATTTTATGACGAATGCAGTGAGCTGATTGAAGAAGCGGTGTTTCAAAGTGAACAGGCGAAAAATGAATACGGTCTGGTAACAACCTATCTTTCTGATGTACAGAAAATCGAGAGATTGTCGGGAGAAGGGAAAGAAGAGGTTGAGGCGGCGGCAAAAACCTTAATTGCCCTTGCAAAAGAGAAGGAAAAGCACGGGAACATCGAACCCGGAATTTCTGAAGCACAAAAGGGATTTTTTGCGCTACATGAGAAGGAAATACCGAAGGAAATTGAGTGGCTTAAGAGTGAGGAAGAGCGTCAGAGAGATATTGAGAGGAAAATGAAGCTTTTGGCCGGAGACAAAGCCGCGTACCAAATCGAGATAGAAGAGTGTATGGATCGGAACGAGTTTCTGCGAAAGCTGATGTTGGGCATCAGCATCGGTGTGGCCGTTTTTTTGGTTATATTTTTTGCACTTAGTCAGAAAACGGGAGTGGATTTGCGGATTCCGTTTTTGCTGACAGTGATTGTGGCAGTTGTATTTGCCATGTATGTGGTGGTTTCTACCCGCAATAACATCTACAAAATGAAAGTGGCGGAGATAAAACGGAATAAAATCATTGTGATAGAGAATAAGATTAAATTACGGTATGTGAATTGTACCTGGGGAATCGAATACGCTTATGAAAAATACCACACCACCGGTGCATTGCAGTTGGAAACCATGTGGAAGGAGTATTTGCGGATACGAGCAGAGGAAGAGAGAAACCGGGTCAATGAGCGTCAGCAGGAGATGCAGCGCAGCATTATTATACGGGAATTGCATTTGCTTGGAGTAATGGATACCGGTATTTGGGTGCTGCAGCCTCAGGCTCTGATTGACAAAAGCGAAATGGTGGAAGTACGTCACAGCCTGAATGTACGGCGGCAGAAGCTGCGTGAACATATTGATTATAATATGAAACAAAAAGAACGAAACGAGCAGGCTATTATACAGTTTGTGAAGGAACATCCGGAGTATGCCGGAGAGGCAAAGGTGTTAATCGAACGGTATCATTTGTTATCCAAAATGCAGTAAGACGGAAGGAGGGAGCCTTATGGCAGAAAACCGAATCAAAAAGGTACGGCAGTATTGTGTTTCTGTCATGGTGCTTTGCCTTGCAATGTTTGGTGTATACACGGTACAGGAAAAAACGGGATGGCAAAATGTAAATGCGGAGGCTTCTGAGGACCAAGAGGAACGCGTGGAGACAAGCGGTCAGTTAATCGTACTGGGAGATGCGGAGGCTGTAACGGGAGGACATGCCGATACGGAAGTGGAAGATTCCGCCTGGTCCCAAATTTTCGGAACGGAGATTCCGGAGCTTGCAAAAAAGCAGGGCAATTCCTGTGTACTGATTAAAAAGAACGGTACGGAATTGGATACTATATTTGAAGAAATGGTGTATCGGAAAATCACTGTAAGTCTGAAGGGCTCCGTAACAAAAGAGGATGTGTTGCGGGTATCCGGAAATGCGTTATATACCGGAGAACCGGTAGTAGAAGAAGTGTTTATTCCGGAAGAACTGAAAAATGTTCCGCTGGTAAGAGAACCGAAGAAAACGGACGAGGATTCTTTGTTGTCTCTTGCCATAGAAGAAAAGGGTGACCTGACTCGGGTGATGCTGGAGTTTAACTCCGTGTACGAAGTGACGGTGACGGAGGATGAAGAATTCTACTACCTCAGTCTGGTGCGCCCTCATGAAAAATACGACCATATTGTGGTAATCGATCCGGGACACGGCGGAATCGATACCGGGACAAGCGGCGGAGGGTTTTACGAGTCCCATATAAATTTGGCGGTTGTAAAGTATTTAAAGGAGTTGTTGGATGAACAGGAAAACTGGAAAGTATACTATACCCGTCTTAACAACACTCTTCCGGATTTGTCTACCAGGGTGGAGTTTGCAAACGCATTACATGCGGACATGCTAGTCAGTGTTCACTGTAATCATAATCCGGTCAGTGCCGTAAACGGTGTGGAAGTACTTTACAGTAAGGTGCAGGGGGCTGAGGATGCCTTTAATTCCAAAGTCCTTGCAGAAATTTGCAGCGCCTATGTGTCGGAGGCAACAGGTCTGAAAGAGCGTCCGTTGGTGGACCGCTCGACCAATTTGCATATTATTAAGTACTGTAATATGCCTATGGCATTGATTGAATTCGGTTATATGTCAAATAGAAAGGATTTGTCCATTATTACTACGGAAGAAGCGCAAAGAGCCTGTGCGGAGGCCATTTACCGGTCGATAGAAACGGCTTTTGAGAAAGCGGAACAGTAATGTAAAGTATAAGAAATAGGAAAGAGGAAATAGGGAACGACACAGACTTTCGGAGTTTGCTATGGTGTATTTGCGGGAAAGAAGAGAAAAGGAGAATAGAAATGGCCAGAATTATTTTTGCCACCGGAAATGCCGGTAAGATGAGAGAAATCAGAGAGATTTTAAGTGACCTGCCTTATGAGGTGGTTTCCATGAAGGAAGCGGGAGTGACGGCGGATATTGTGGAAGACGGCACCACCTTTGAAGAAAATGCCATGATTAAGGCAAGGACCATTGCAGAGCTTACGGGGGAGATTGCCATGGCGGATGATTCCGGATTAGAGGTGGATTATCTTAACAAGGCACCCGGGATTTATTCGGCACGTTTTTTGGGGGAAGATACTTCCTATGATATTAAGAATAAGTATTTAATCGATCAGCTGGAAGGTGTGGAAGGAGAGGACCGTTCCGCTCGTTTCGTTTGCGCCATTGCCTGCGTATGGCCGGACGGAAAGAGCAAGGTGTGTCGTGCTACCGTCGAAGGTGTTCTGGCAAAGGAACCGGCAGGTGAAAACGGTTTTGGCTATGATCCGATTTTTTATGTGCCGCAGTACGGAAAAACCACGGCAGAGCTTTCCATGGAAGAGAAGAATGAAATCAGCCACCGGGCGAAGGCACTTCGTGAAATGAAAAAGGAGTTCTAAGGTGAAAGCAGTGATTGTCAGTGATTCCCACGGACGGTTCGGGGGGATTCAGGATATTATAGAAAGAGAAGCACCCTTTGATGTGTTTTTACATGCCGGAGATATACAGGGCGGTACCGGACGCATTGAAGAGTGGGCCGGGTGTCCTGTGTATGCGGTAAAGGGAAATTGTGACTGGACCGGGGATTTGCCTCAGGAGGTGATGGTTCCCTTTGGCAGTCATACCATTTTTCTGACCCACGGACACCGGCATGCGGTAAAGCTTGAGAAAGAGACCATCGCCAGGACAGCAAAGAATCTGGGGGCGGACATTGCGGTGCACGGCCATTCCCACATCCCGGCAGCGGATGAACGTTACGGTGTTATTGTGCTGTGTCCGGGGAGTGTATCCGAGCCGCGGCAGCCCAACCGGAGACCTACCTATATTGTGCTGGAAACCGTGCCGGGAAAGGGTCTCGTGTGGGATATAAAGTACTTGGAATAAAAATTTTTCAAAAGGTTGAGTGAAAATGTAAATTCCTCATGTAAACTTAAATTCCATACTGAAGACTAAATTCAGCATTTTGGGGGTTGACGAATCGCGTCAGCCCCTTTAAAGTGGA
>JAFTWC010000054.1 GCA_017465475.1 Lachnospiraceae bacterium | reverse complement strand
GATGACTTCGCCAATCAGTTAAAACTGTATAATCGTAGGGACTATAACAACTTTCCTATGAGACCCCTGGGATGGAAAACTCCCAGTCAGGTACTAAGGGAATATCGTATGTCAGTGTAACAAATGTTTGACAAACCTACAGTTTTCATACACACAAAAAAGACTGCACACTGTTTTTCAACAATGTGCAGTCATAGTTACCTCTTATTTTATTAATCCCAAATAACTCTTGCATACTTATAAACGGTACGATAGTTTACATTGGAAATCTCGACTCCGTTACAAGAATGAATAATCTTACCATTGCCCATATAAATAGCCACATGGTCAACCACACCGGTCTTTAAGTTGTGATAGAATACCAAATCACCGGCCTTGGCTTCAGATCTGGAAATCGTAGTATACTTTCTGGCCATATCTCTGGACACTCTCGGAGTGGAATATCCATATGCCTTAAATACCTGCTGAACAAAACCGGAACAGTCTACACCTTTGGTTAAGCTGTTTCCGCCCCATACATACGGAGTTCCGAGGAATCTCTGCGCATAGTCAAGCAAGTTGGCACGAAGTGTGGACACACCATCACCGTAATTGCTGCTTTCTACTGCTTCTTTGTACTTGTATGCAACAGTAACAAATTCAGAACTTACATATGCCTCTGCATTCTGCTCAGCATCGGAGTTCCACTGAATCTGAACAAACGTCTTTGCTTCCGGGTCATTTTTACTGATAACAACTTCTTTTACAACCTTAAAGCTCTCTCCGCCACTTACTTTTGCGATGATATTATCTGCAGTAGTATCCGGAGTGGAACGTACATTGAGATTGATGATACCTTTGTTTACGGTAGCGGTTAAAGTACCGAGAGACTCTGCAAGTTTCACAGCTTTCTCACCCATAATAAGGTATTCGGTAGAACAATATCCCTTCACCTTACCGGAGGTAATCTTTGCCCAACCGTTTTCTACGGATTCAACAATACAATGTGCATTCTTACCCAGCTTACCAACACGGGAATAATTCGTCCCCGGTCCTTTTCTCACATTTAACGCATCTGTAACATCCGCAAACGCAATTCCTTCCGGAACAGACGTCTTTGAAAAAAGCTCGGTTGTATCATCCTTATTCTCTTCTACAGCATTTACAAAAAAATCGTTGGAAACAACGGAATACCCACCCAGTGCATTGCCGCCTGTTACTACAGCTGCATTTGCTGTGGTAGCAGGTCCGATCAGCGAAATCACTGTACCGAATACCAGTGCCAGTGCCGCCCCATGCTTCACCTTCATCAAAAAGTACCTCCAAAACAAAATCTCTATGGAAATGTTACATATTTATTAAATTTTGTTACATCGCCTATTATAGCAAGATTCTGTGTTTTTGTCAACATTGTGGTGAAAGTTTTTTGGATTTACAGCACTTTTAGGCACTTTTACCAAATTTTTCATCTAAATAATGAAACAAATTACGCCGCCATTGCTTTCGTTAATGATTTTTTCAATCGACTCCTGTAGTTTCGTTTGACATTCCTCGTTAATATTTCCGATTTTCGCATGTACGCCTTCTTCTACCAACTTATCTACCGTCTTCCCGAAAATACTTGCCGTACGTAATCCTGACTCACCGTTTTCTCCCTGATTCGTCATATAGGAAATCAAATCTCTTGCCTGTTCCTCACTACCTACAATCGGTGCAATTTCTGTCACAATATTTGCCTGAATCATATGTACAGACGGTGCTGTCGCCCGAATCTTTACACCGAACTTTCCACCCTGCTTAATGATTTCCGGTGTTGAAATTTCCAACTGATTGGTTGCCGGAAGCACAACGCCATATCCTTTCTGTTCCACCTCCGCACAGGCATCTGCAATTTTTTCGTATTCTGCACGTTTTCCTGCAAGTTCTTTTAAGATTTGATAAAACCTGCGTTCTCCGGTCACTTCACATCCTAACAAATCACTTAACATATGATAGTAATATTCCTTTTTCGGATTCAAACAGTATTCAACCTTACCATTTTCCATATAAACCGTAGCCGGTAGAATACGTTCAAAATAAGTCCCTTCCGGAAAATCTTTTTGCTCCCTTACATCCCGAATCCGACGATTCCGAAGCATAAGCTCTTTTGCATGTTCCATTGCTTCTTTCTTTATTTCGTGAGTGTTTTCCAACAAATCCACCCACTTCGGTAAACGAAACAACATTTCACTAACAGGAAATGCAGCCAAAAGTTCTTCCAATACCTTTGTCAATTCGTTCTTCTCCAGTTTTGTACAATCTGTAGGCAGTACCGTTACATCATATCGTTCCGACAATTCTTTCGCCAATTCTTCCGTTTCTGTTGCTCTCGGTCTTGCAGAATTCAACAGTACAACAAACGGCTTTCCAAGGCGCTTTAATTCCGTCACTGTTCGTTCTTCCGGGAGTTCATAGCTTTCTCTTGAAAGTTCTCCGAAACTTCCGTCTGCGGTTACAAGTACCGCAACTGTAGCATGTTCTTTAATTACTTTTCCTGTTCCGATTTCCGCAGCTTTGGTAAACGGAATTTCCGTGTCAAACCAAGGTGTTTTAATCATGCGTTCCTTTTCACCCTCCATATGACCGGCAGCCCCTTCTACCATATATCCCACACAGTCAATAAGACGAATCTTTACACCGGTTCCGTCCTGAAAAGAAATCTTTGCCGCATCCTTCGGAATAAACTTCGGTTCCGTAGTCATAATGGTGCGGCCCTGTGCCGACTGAGGAAGTTCATCCACCGCACGCTCTTTTTCTGCCTCCTCCGTAATCACCGGAAGAACCATCTCATCCATAAAATGTTTGATAAACGTAGATTTTCCGGTCCTGACAGGCCCTACTACTCCTATGTAGATTTCTCCGCCGGTACGAAGCTTCATGTCTTTGTATAAATCAAACGTTTCCATAAAAAATCCCCCTTGGCTCTGCTGTTACAGTATATGCCAAAGGGGAATCCCATTATTCCCAACTAAGAGAACTATATTCTGTTACTTTTTCACGAACAAGCAACTCTTTTAACGCATCTTTTGCCGGTTTATCTTCAAACAATACCGCATTCACTTGTTCCACAATCGGCATCTCTACACCGTACTTATCAGCAAGAGCCAAAGCTGCCTGCGCGGAATTGACACCTTCCACTACCTGACCGACTTCTTTTTTTGCTTCTTCCAGGGATTTTCCTTTTCCCAGCAAATATCCTGCATTATGGTTTCTGCTGTGGTTACTGGTACAGGTTACAATCAAATCGCCAATACCGGAAAGCCCCGCAAAAGATTCTGTTCTTGCTCCCATAGCAACACCCAGTCTGGAAATTTCTACAATTCCTCTGGTAATCAGCGCCGCTTTCGTATTGTCTCCATAACCTAATCCGTCAATAGCGCCAGCAGCTAAAGCGATTACATTCTTTAATGCACTTCCGATTTCGATTCCAAGTACATCCGGACTGGTATACACTCGAAAATAGGTATTCATAAACATATCCTGAACATACATCGCTACTTCTTTTTCTGCCGCACCTGCCACAACCGTGGTCGGAATATGACGGCTTACTTCTTCAGCATGACTCGGTCCGGAAATCACCGCCACTTTTGCCTGCGGAATTTCCTGGGAAATCACATCTGTCATCGTATACAAGGTACCATGTTCGATTCCCTTTGACGCATTGACAATTACGGTACCTTCCTTTATATAAGAAGAAAGTGCTTTCGATACTTCTCTTACCTTCGGAGAAATTACTGTATTTACAATTAAGTCCGGGCCGTTTGCTGCCGCCTCTGCCAAATCGTTGGTAAGCTTCACACTATCCGGCAAAACCGCTCCCGGTAAATTTTTAATTTCACTACGATTTGCCGCAAGTGCACCGGTTTCTGCTTCAAACTTTGACCAAAGCGTCACCTCATGACCGTTCCCGGCTAACAATATGGTAAGCGCAACGCCCCATGTACCTGCGCCTAAAACCGTAACTTTTTTCATACCGTCCACCTATTCCATGCGTTCTGTGTAACGCATATCCCTTTCATTTCTTTCCATACGCTTTTCCCTACACGGATTCCCGATATAAGTCTCTTATTTGTTATTGCTCGTTCTCTTTTGCTTCCTCTTCCCTCGGTATTTTTACCTTTTGTCCGATTTTATTCTCGGTTCCGTGAAGCAAACGCTTAATATTCTCTCTATGGGTATAGAATGCAAGCACTGCAAATACTGCGCTTAAAGCAAGCATATGCCAATCTCCCGGTCTTGTCAACGCTACCCATATAACAAATTCCACTTCCATCACCAATGAGCCCAATGATACAAAACGGGTCAGTGCTAAAATGAGGAAAAATGTGGCCACACAAATCAAAAAAATACGCCAGTCAAAAGTCAAAATCGTACCTACCAATACAGCAATTCCCTTACCGCCTTTAAATTTCAGGTAAAACGGGAAGGTATGTCCGAGTACCGCACCAAGTGCTGTGTATAACCCTAACAAATCCGTTTCCGGTAACTCTTTAAAAAAGACATACTTAATCAAAATCACAGGGATTGCACACTTTAACACATCGCCCAAAAGAGTAATCAATGCTGCCTTTTTACCGAGTGTACGTAACGCATTGGTAGTTCCTACATTTCCGCTTCCGTACTTTCTGATATCTACTTTCTGTGCCTTTCCTACAATATATCCCGTAGAAATACATCCAATTGCATAGCCTAAAATTAAACAAATTGCAATACGCCAAATCATATTACTTATCCTACCGTTTCTGCTTTACTGTTTCAATTATTTCGCGGAATCCTCACGTTCTCTAATAATGAACTTCAATGAAGTTCCTACAAAACCGAAGGTATCACGAATCTTGTTTTCAATATAACGTTGATACGAATAATGCATCAGTTCCTTCGTATTAACAAACAACACAAAGGTAGGCGGTCCTACAGCCACCTGGGTCATAAAGAAAATCTTCAGTCTCTTACCCTTATCGGACGGCGGCTGCTGTAAGGAAGTCGCCTCCATAAGAATTTCATTGAGCACACCGGTCTGGATACGCAAGGTTCTGCTCTGAATAACTAAATCAATCTTCTCAAAAATCTTCGTCATACGCTGTCCGGTCTTTGCGGAAATAAAGATAATCTCCGCATACGGAATAAAAGAAAGAATCTCACGAATACGCTCTGTCTGACGATAAATGGTTTTGTCATCCTTATCTTCTACCGCATCCCACTTGTTCACGGCAATGATGATACCTTTTCCGCGTTCATGGGCAATACCGGCAATCTTTGCATCCTGCTCGGTCACACCTTCCGTAGCATCAATAACCACAACCACAACATCGGCCCGCTCTACCGCACTAACAGTACGAACAATACTGAACCGTTCGATTTCCTCTTTAATCTTGTTCTTACGACGCAGTCCTGCCGTATCGATAAATATATATTCCTTTTCATCAAACTTTACCACCGTATCAATAGCATCACGAGTGGTACCTGCAATATCCGATACAATAACACGGTTTTCGCCGGTCAATTTGTTAATAATAGAAGACTTACCTACGTTCGGCTTTCCTACCACCGCAATTTTCGGAAGTTCTTCCTCTTCCTCACCATCAACCGGTGCCGGGAAATACTCTACAATGGCATCCAACAACTCACCAAAACCCAGACGGGATGCACCGGATACCGGAATCGGGTCACCGATACCCAAGTTATAAAACTCATACACATCTGCCTGCATCTTGTCAAAATCGTCAACTTTATTAACGGTAAGAACTACCGGCTTGCCGGAGCGACGTAACATATCCGCCACCTTAAAGTCCGCATCCACAAGACCCATACGCACATCGGTTAAGAACACAATCACATCTGCCGTATCAATGGCAATCTGTGCCTGCTCTCTCATGTAGGTAAGCATCTTATCTTTCGTCTCCGGCTCAATACCGCCGGTATCAATCATGGTGAACTTATAATTTAACCATGTCACATCCGCATAAATACGGTCACGGGTTACACCCGGATAATCTTTTACAATAGAAATACGTTCCCCCGCAAGGGCATTAAACAACGTGGACTTTCCCACATTCGGGCGTCCCACGATAGCTACAATCGGATTACTCATCTTAGGAATTTATCCTCACTTTCAAAAATCAACTACTCAATTACGGCATGTACGAAAGCCTCTCCATCTGATTTTACAATACCGACGCGGGTTTGTAAAGCCTTTTCCACATCAGAAATTTTTAAATCATCTAAAAAGACCTCCTCACCGTTACGAAGCATGACCTCCGGAATCAATAAAACATCACCTAACTCCTTGCCTTTTAACTGTGCAATAATGTCCTGAGCCGTCACCAATCCTGCTACAGTAATCCGCTCCCCGAAGAAGTCATTCCGAACGGCAACTACCTTTGCATCCACCTTCGGATACTTTTTTTGAATCTTTTCTACCTGCTCACGAATCACCGGCTCTGCCAAGGTACCGGTTACAAGGGTCAGCTTCCGCACACGCTCATCTCCCGTAAGTTCTTTCAGACACCAATCTACTTCTTCGTTCATAGACCGTACCATCCCCACACCGTTTTCCAACTGCGGATACCCTTCATACTCTTCCTCTGCCGGAAGCGGAAGTCCTGCCAGCAAATACCACTCGTCACTGGCATGAATCATCCGGGTACCGTAATGCTTCTGAATGATTTCCTGCCACTTCTTTATAATCCCGATAACTTCCACCGCATCTTCCTTCGTAAACGGTTCCACCTGCGTTAAATTATCACGAAATTTCGTCATCCCCATGGGCACCACGGACACACTTTGCATGAGCGGCAAATATGCCGTCAAATCATGTATGGTACGCTCCAGTTCCTCTCCGTCATTGTATCCTTTACAAAGCACAATCTGACCGTTCATCTCAAGCCCCGCATCATAAAAACGCTTAATTTTATCCAATGCATCGCCTGCAAATCGATTATTTAACATCTTACAGCGTAGTTCGGGATTGGTTGTATGCACGGAAATATTAATCGGTGACAACTTATAGAACAAGATCCGTTCCATATCCTCTTCGGAAAGATTGGTCAACGTAATATAATTTCCCTGTAAAAAGGAAAGTCTTGCGTCATCATCCTTAAAATAGAGGGTATCCCGCATTCCCGGCGGCATCTGGTCAATAAAACAGAATATACATTTATTCCGACAGGAACGGTATTCATCCATCAAACCATCCTCAAATACCAAGCCTAAATCCTCATAAGCGTCCTTTTCGATTTCCAGCTCCCATTCTTCACCGTCCTGCTTTCTAATAAGAAGGACCAGTTCCTCATCCTCAGACAGATACCGATAATCGAACACATCCTTAATCGGCTGTTCGTTAATAGAAACAAGCACATCTCCTGCTTCGATTTCCAACTCTTCTGCAATACTTCCCGGGAGTACTTCTTTAATTATATGTTCTTGTAATTTCTTTGCCATACGTACCTCGATTTCCATGCCACTGCCGCACACAGCTTACTCCGGCAGTTATGCACAATATTTCTATCTTTCATTCATTATCTTTCTTTTTTGCATCGTTGCATCTTCAAAAATTACTCTTCTGCCAGCATCAGGACCCCTGCCAGGCTGCCTCTGTCGTTCCCGTGTACTCTGTGAGAGTATAACACATCGGAATGACATTTTGTACAAACGCCTCCGATGACAATATGTTCCGGCGTTATACCGGCTTGCTCTAATATGATACGGTTCACCTGCCACAAATCTAACTGACAAGTACCATCCTTCTCTTGTTTCGGTGTCTGCCTCGTCGCTTCAGGAAACTCCTTCATAAAACGCTCTGCCACCTCTCCGCCTACGGTGTAACAGTCACCGCAGATAGACACACCGATATAAGCTTCGATATTCGACCTCTTGCTTCCGAATTCTTTTTCCATAGCCTGTACTGTCTTTTCGGCAATCCGTCCAATGGTCCCACGCCACCCCGCATGAGCTGTACCGATGGCCTTTGCCACCGGATCATAGAAAAACACCGGTACACAATCCGCACCAAACACCACTAACGCCACACCCGGTTCATTGGTAATCTGTGCATCCACACATTCATAATCACGAGGTCTACTAATCCCCTTTCCGCAATCTGCTTTGGTCGCTTTCCGCACCACCGTATCATGCACCTGATCCGGAAGCACCGCTTGCTCCTTAGCAACCCCAATGGCATTACAAATCCTGTCATAATTTTCTAACACAGTTTCATCCGCATCTCCGCGGCCAAAGCCCAGATTCATGGAAGAAAAACTACCCACACTGACTCCGCCTACTCTTGTAGAACAACCGTGTTTTACTGCTTTGTGCTCTGCCAGACGCTTAAAATATAAAAACGGGACTGAAGTACCCGAAACTGTCATTTCCTTTGTATTCAGTAACTGTAATTTATGATCCATACGCTGATTCCTATTAACTTTCCTTCCGCTCATTACTCAAATATATGTCATTTCAAAGGTTGTGTCTCTATAAAAACTACATACAAAATGCGTTCTCCGTAATTCTTATCTCGTTTCCAATTACTCCTGCCACATCAAACCGGCACGGTGTATCAAAAGGAATTCGGTTCTTATATAAATAATATTGTGCTGCCGCAATAATTTTCCTCTGTTTTCTGAAATCTACAGCAGCCTCCGGAGCTCCGAACCGCTCATCGGCACGGTACTTCACCTCTATAAACACCAAATAATCGTCTTTTTTCGCAATCAAATCAATTTCACCGTGCTTCGTATAGAAGTTTCTGGCAACAATCTCATAGCCGTGTATTTGTAAATACTCCTGTACTTTTGTTTCCTGCTGGTTGCCGATACGTCGTCGGTTCCAAGAAACAGGCTTACTCTCCATTCCCATATAGCTATCCTCCCAATTTCGTCCCCTTTACAACGATTTTTTTACTTTCCCTTTTATCTTATCCACCTTATCGACGAATAATAATACCTCTGCCACCACTTCATATAGTTCCGGCGGTATGGCATCACCGATTTCAAGCTTAGAAAGTGTCTTCGCTAACTTATCATCCTTGTGTAACGGCACATTTCCTTCTACCGCACGTTCAATAATCTTTTCCGCCACATAACCGCGCCCGGAAGCCACAATCTTCGGTGCCTCCTCGGAAGGCTCGTATTCCAACGCAACTGCTATTTTACTCCTTTGTTCCTCCAATGTGGCACCTCCCTTCACTACTATAAGAATAACAAATAAACAATGCTATGTCAAAACATTTGTAATGACATAGCATTCTTGTTTTTAGTTCTCTTTTTCTCCCAAAATCCCCTTTATAAAACTCCGTCTGTGAATCGGACACGGCCCGTCCTTCCGCAACTTCTCCATGTGTTCTGCGGAACCGTACCCCTTGTTTCCGGCAAAGCCATACCCCGGATACACCTTATCAAACTCCACCATCATCCGGTCTCTGGTCACCTTTGCAATGACGCTGGCAGCCGCGATGGACAGGCTCTTTGCGTCTCCCTTAATAATCGGTACCTGTTTTACGCTTTTTCCGCCAAACAGCTCATTCACTCCCGGAATGGTCACCGCATCATTAAGAAGTACATCCGGTGCACCACACGTCTCTGCCATTTTCTGCATTGCTTCCCTCATGGCACGATAGGTAGCCTGTAAGATATTAATCTCATCTATCACTGTATGGGATACACAACCGATACCATAAGCTACTGCCTTATCTAAAATTTCCGGAAACAATTCTTCTCTCTTTTTCTCGGATAATTGCTTGGAATCGTTCAAATATAAAATTCGACAATCCTTCGGCAGAACCACACAGGCTGCCACCACCGGACCTGCAAGAGGTCCTCTGCCTACTTCGTCAATACCGCAGACCACATTATAATCCCCGTATTCCCGTTCGTAAGCAAGCATTCCGTCCATTCTGGCACACTCTGCCAAAAACTTTTCTTTCCGCTTTCTCGCCTGTTCGATTAACTTCATCACACCGCTTCGAGTATCATCGGCATACTGTGCAATGACCTCTTCCAACACTTCCGGTGAAGCAGCTGCCAGCGCCTCTTTTATTACATCCATCTTTTCTGCCATAACAAGCTCCCCATCTTTCGTAAACCTAACTACGCCAAATCATTCCAGATACGCAAATTCCTTTATTAAACCAATTTATGCTTCTTCCTTCGAAACAGCCTCGGAATCGTCTGTCACCTTAACCGTCGCCTTCTCTACCCGTTCCAACGTAATCCGTCCAATCTTTCCGGCACGGTAATCGTCCATTATAATACCGGAAGCACGCTCAATATCCGCCTCGCCGCCTTTTTTGAGACACCCGCGCTTTCTTGCCACCC
Organism: Lachnospiraceae bacterium; assembly: GCA_017465475.1. Lineage (GTDB taxonomy): Bacteria > Bacillota > Clostridia > Lachnospirales > Lachnospiraceae > SIG307. Next base: position 25,243 of record JAFTWC010000054.1, on the reverse strand, counting down.
GGTCCAGTGCTTCAAATCCGTCGGCACACTCTTCGATACCATACTTGGCATTGATTACTCCCGGATATTCTTCATATAAATACGTAAGGAGTGTCATTGCAAGCTCTCTGACATCCAAAATATCCTCATTGATGGAACCAATCCATGCAATACGAAGACCAACCTGCTGATCCTCAAACTTTGGCCACAAAATACCCGGTGTATCTAAAAGCTCCAGTTCCTTATTCAAACGAATCCACTGCTTCCCCTTTGTTACACCCGGCTTATTTCCCACAAGGGTAACGCTCTTTCCTGCAAAAGCATTGATAAAGGTGGATTTTCCCACATTCGGAATTCCTACAATCATAGCCCGGAGCGGTCTGCCGATGATACCGCGCTTTAAATCACGTTCACGCTTCTCCTTGCAGGCTTCCTTTACCACATTCAAAACGTTTTTCACGCCGGAACCGGCTTTGGAATTCACCGTCAGTACAAAATATCCTTTTTTCTCATAATAAGTCTTATACTCTTTGGTACGAATCTCATCCGCCAAATCCGCCTTGTTTAATAAAAGCACACGCGGCTTGTTTCCTGCAAACTTTTCAATGTCCGGATTCTTCGAACTGTACGGAATCCGCGCATCTACCAATTCTATAATAACATCTACCAGTTTAAGTTCATCCTGAATCTGGCGTTTTGCCTTACTCATATGTCCCGGATACCACTGATACTGCATTTTACACCTCCGTTTAGCAATCCTCTGCTTTATACAAATCAACTATTCGTTTTTCTCTAAATTCATCTGGGAAATAAAATTAAACGGCTTTAACAGCAACCACGCTTTCCCCACAATTTGTTCTCTTGTCACATTTCCGATATTGGCAAATCGGCTGTCTTCACTTTTATTCCGATTATCACCCAACACAAAGTATTCATCTTCATCCAGTGTCATCGTTTCTTCGGCAAGTCCCGACAAATGAATCTTCGGCAGATCTTTTACGACTTCTTTCAACTGAGTACCGTTAATATAAACAAATCCGTTGATGATTTGTACTGTTTCACCCGGCAATCCGATAACTCTTTTTACATGATAATAACTATGTTCTTCGCCTTCCTGTTCAAACACAATTACATCAAACCGCTCCGGACCGTTCTTAACATATGACAATTTATTAATCATAATCGGCATATCTGCTTCCAGGGTCGGTGCCATGGACTCCCCGGGAACTACCGTACGCTCTAATGCCACCCGAACCAATAGAAAAGCAAGTGCAATGACCACAGCGGTTTCTAAAACCAATAAAACAATATTGATAATTCTTTTTTTGATTTTCTTTTTCTTTCTGTTATCTCCTAAATCAAAATCGTATCCTGCCATAGTTTCACCCTTTCATCTATTCCCTCATATAAGCCTGCACTACATACTAACCCTCAGATAAACCGAAAGGGACAATTTGCATTGTCCCTTTCATCAACTTATTTTACAAGTTCTTTAACCTTTGCCTTCTTACCAACTCTGTCACGTAAGTAGTTAAGCTTCGCTCTGCGAACCTTACCGCGACGGATAACTTCGATCTTCTCAACGATCGGAGAATGTACCGGCCAAGTCTTTTCAACACCAACACCGTTGGATGTCTTTCTTACAGTAAAGGTCTCTCTTGCGCCACCGTTCTGTCTCTTTAAAACGGTTCCCTCGAAAATCTGGATACGCTCACGGTTACCCTCTTTTACCTTTGCGTGTACGCGTACGGTATCACCCACGGAAAACTCGGTAACTTCAGCCTTTAACTGAGCTGCTTCAATGTTCTTAATAATGTCGTTCATGTTGCGACCTCCTTAAAAAATTGGACATTCTTACTACCGAATCCCGGTACAGCGGAACATCTTGTCTCACAATCGATGATTATACCATAGATTTCTTTAGAATGCAAGCACTTTTTACAATTTTGAACAAAAAGGTTGCAAGCCGCTTTCGACCTGCAGCCTATTGAACTTATAAATACTTCACCAGTTCTTCAATTACGCCACTCATGCGTTCATCAGACAAACCGAAATCCATTTCTTTATAGCTCCATGCACTTCTACCGATGCCAAGCTCTTCAAAAGCTTCATGAATCGCCTTATACCACTTTAAGGCATCTTCCGGGGTTGCCTGGTCGATGACGCCGTACTCTCCGCAGTAAAGCGCCGTGTTATACTTTTCTGCTGTTTCCACTGCAGATGCAAATCTTTCCTTAAAATAAGAAGCATCTATATTCATCTCTTCGAAGGAATAACGCTCTTCCTTCACAATCTGATCGGTCCAATATGCCCCCTGATGTGTAAACTTAAGCGGGTCATAACAATGCATATTAAAAACAATCTTATCGTCTGCCGGTGCTCCCAAATCCTTTACAGCCTCCGGTGCATTATTCCAGTAACTTCCCAATAAAATGAATACATCCGGAGCATACTTCCGAATTCTCTTAATACATTCCGCGGATATACGGTTCCAAGCACCAATAAATGACTGATCCGTAATCTCGTTTAACAACTCAAAAGCCACATACTCGGTATCAGTTCCGAACCGCTTCGCCATTTCTTCCCAAAGAGCATAGAAACCATCCTGCAATTTTTCATTATCGAAAAATCCGCTTTCTTTCTCCCCTGCATCAAAGGAAAAACCTTTCGTCTTATGTAAATCCAAGACAATCTTAAGACCGTACTTTTTACTCCAGTCAATTGCCTTCTGAATACGCGCAAATCCGTCTTCAATAAAACTACCGTCTTCGTTCTGAACAATATTATAGTCAAAGGGAAGTCTTACATGGTCAGCCCCCCAGGATGCCACCTTAGCCAAATCCTGCTCCTCAATAAAGTGATTCAAACGTTCCAAACTATAATCACACTGAGACAACCAACCGCCTAAATCTACACCTTTTTTAAATCCAACAAATTCTTTCATGGTAAACCTCCTTCGAATGTCTTTCTTTTCTATACTCAAAGTCTATCACGAAACTCGGAATCTTACTATCAGATTCTTTTTCTTTTTATCAAAAATATATTCTCATTTTATCGACTATGGAACTGTTGCTCCCGGTACTCTCTCGGTGTTACTTTTACATATCTCTTGAACATGGAAATAAAATGACTCTCGGAGCAAAAGCACAAACTATTTGCTATCTCCGCCGAAGAAAACTCCGTATACCGAAGCATCTTCTCAGCTGCTTCAATTCGCTTTTGCATAATATACTGAGATACCGAGACCCCGACTTCCTTATGAAACAACTTGGAAAGATAGGTAGGACTAAGCTTGGTTTCCTTGGCTAAATCCTCTAATGTAATCTTCACATGAAGATGGGCATAAATATATTCCAGACAAATAATAATTGCTCTGGAATACATGGTTTTCTTTCGAATACTCCGCATTCGCTTTGCATAGGCTTCTACCAATTCCCCGTGAACGGCAACAATCTCCTCTTCATTCTGCATCACATCAATTCGACGAATGTAAATATCACTGCGATTATAGGCCTCTTCCATCTCCATTCCGCCTTCAATACAGTAACGGGTAATAAACGCAATGGTAATAATCAAATGATACTTTAAGTTTCGCAACCGGTCTTCACTTAACACCCCAAGGCCGTCACTGTCAAACGGTCGTACCAGCTGCATTGCCTCTTCCACATTTCCCATTTTTATGCTTTGATAAAACTCTATTTCTTTATCGTAAGGAGTATGAAAACGATTATCTTCCCGGTTTTCAAATTCAATTTTCGCCAATGCCTTTTCAATATCCGTTTTCATCCGATTGCCCCCTTCCAAAAAAATCACTGTCCGTTACAACAACTTATGATTATCAAACAAATCCGCTACAATCACCTTATACTCACTGAGTTTTTCACACTTACGAATCTGCTTTCGTGCTCTTTCGCTATCTTCAAAACTATCCAGCAAATAAAACCACAATTCCTTCATTTTATATAACAAATCCCGGTCGCAGGACAACACCGCCCCGTATTCTTCCATGAGCTGTGTGTGAAACTCACGAACAGTGGCCCTACGGGAAGCTTCTTCCGGTAATACTTCCTCTCGTAATCGTCCGATTAAATAAGGATCACTTAATAACCCTCTTCCAAGCATCACACTTTCTAACTTAGGGAACCGACTCACTAACTTCTCATAACTTTCTTTTGTAAAAATATCTCCGTTATAACAAAGTGGTCCATTCCAGTTTTCATAAGCATACGCAAAGGTTTCCATCCTTATCTGCCCTTTATAAAAATCCTTCTGAATCCGCGGATGCACCGTCAATTCCTGAATCGGAAACTTCTGAAACAATCCTAAGATTTCTTCCCAGTCATCTGCATCCGTCCGTCCCACTCTGGTCTTTACCGAAACATCTAAACTACATTTTTCAAACACTTCAGCAAAGAAACGTTCCAGCTCATTAAGACGAGACAAAAAACCGGACCCTTTTCCTTTCGAAACCACGGTTCCCGACGGACAACCAAGGTTAAGATTCACTTCCGTATAACCATACTCACTCTTTAAGTACTCTGCTGCCATTAAAAAGTAATCCGCACGGTTCGTAATAATCTGGGGAATCACTTTCATCCCGGCATTATTCTCCGGCAACACATCCCGCTTCTCTTTGTTTCGTAAAATCTTATTTCCATCCGGAGAAATAAAGGGCGTAAAATAGGTGTCCGGTGCCGGAAAAAACTTATGAAACGCTCTCCTGTAAATATGTCCGGTAATCCCCTCCATTGGGGCAAAATAAAAGTTCATGTAAAATCTCCTGTAATTTCGGTTTCTTCCATCGCTTAACGCTATTCCGCCACGCCGTCCTGAACAACTGATTTTTCCTCATCCCGGCACTTTTCTGCCAAAAGCTTGTCCAAATACTGTTTCTCCTTCTTTGACAGCACCGCATCTTTCAACAAATCCGGACGAGCCGCCAATGTCCGCTCAATGGACTTTTCCCGACGCCACTTTTCAATATTGGCATGATGTCCGGATAAAAGCACTTCCGGCACCTTTCGTCCTTCGTATTCTTCCGGTCGGGTATACTGCGGATACTCCAAAAGATTGTCCTGGAAACTCTCAAATTCAGCGGAAGCCTCATTATTCAATACTCCGGGTACCAGGCGGGACACAGCATCAATCATCATCATAGCCGGAAGTTCGCCGCCGGTCAGTACATAATCTCCGGCAGACACCATATCTGTCACTACCATCTCAAGAGCACGTTCATCAATGCCTTCATAATGACCGCAAAGGAAAATCAAATCCTCTTCCTTTGCCCATTCTTCTGCTTTTTTCTGAGTAAAGGTCTCTCCCTGTGGTGTCAGATACACCACTTTCGTCTTTTCTCTGCGTTCCTCCGGAATCAAACTTTTTACATAGGCACAGGTCTTTACCACCGGGTCCGGCGCCATGACCATACCGGCGCCACCGCCATACGGATAATCGTCCACCCGCTTGTGCTTATCCTCGGAAAACGCTCGGATGTCCACTGCCTTAATGGACAGCAGCCCCTTTTCCGTCGCTCTTCCGATAATACTCGTATTCAAGCCCTGTTCTACCATATCAGGGAATAATGTCATTATATAAAAATTCATAAGTTATCCTTCCTTCGGTGCTTCCATCAAGCAACCGTCCAATTTCTCTAAATATCTTATCTGTCCTTTTTTCATCAATGCAACCAATGAAGTCATATCCTCTATTGTCTGTGCTTTCCTGATTGCCGACAGATACACCGGTCGATCTTCATCCTGCAATACAAACGGACAAATTGCATATTTCAGACACTCCCGGAATAAAATCAAGCGCCCCGTCCTGCCGTTTCCGTCTTGAAACGGATGTATCTTTTCATATCTTGCATGAAACAACGCAAGCGTTTCCAAATTCTTATCTGCGTTGTGATACCATGAAAGCAATTCCTGCATCATCTGTTCCACTTCATCCGGAGTAGCTGTATCAATATCTCCCACATAATTTCTTCTGGCTTTATATTCTCCAATATTATATCCGTTTGCGATATCCTCAAACACACACTGTTTCAACTGCTTATGAAACAGCTTCATTACCTGCTCATTCAAAGGCTCAGAAAGTGTATTGAGCATTGCATTGAACATTGCAAAATGTCCCTGCATCTCCTCAATATCTTTCGCTTTATAGACTTCATCGGTATCCGTATAAATACTTCCTGTTTCAAACAAAGATGCTGTATGTTCCTTTGTAAGCGTACTTCCTTCGATTTTGTTGGAATTATACGCAAGTTCTCTCTGTGTATAGCCGTAAATACCGTTTCGAATCTGATGCTTTTGTTCGGTAAGCAACGTATATATTAAGTTGTTATTCACTGTAGTATTATACTCCATAAGAAAACCAGCCTTTCCGAAAGTTACTATAAACTATATTATAACTTATGAACGTTGCTTTTTCAATAAAAAAGTACCGTAAAGAGCGCACTCTCTACGGTACCTAATGGCCATACAAGCTACTATCTGTTTTCCTTTTTTACCTTCAAACGCAATGTATAATACACATCAAACTTTTTTCCTCTAAAATAAAGACCTGCATTTTAGCTTTGCAGGCCTTTCTCTCATCAACGAAACACATTTAAATCAATGGATGACTATTTCATTTTTCTTTTTTAGTAAAAATCTTTTTTTGTACTTCAGATTCGCATACTCCGTAATCTTTTTTAAATAAACCACATCATAAGCGCCTCCCACAACGCCCACAATGGGAATCCCCTGTAAAAACTTCATATACAACAATTCCTTGGAAAGTCCGGCCGCCGTCCGTTCAATCTGTTGCTTTTCGCTGTAACCTGTCGGCAACTCATTTCGCCCGATATACGCATTTATCCGCTCATCAATCCGGCATAAGTCTGTTCCATAAGATACCGCCCCTTCGATAATCATAAGAATAAAGCATCGCTCTGCCTCACTTTCATATTCAAAGCCGTAATCCAATGCTATTTCATACACACTTCGCAGAATGAATCCAACAAACAATGCAATATCCGGAAGTCCTGCTCCAAATGCTCCCATACCGATTCCCGTAGCACCGGACACCAACATATTTAACCGGCCGGCACTCTCAGCTTTCTTTTCAAAAACCTTTAATGACCCTCTGGTCTGCCAGATTTCATCTGCGTACTCATTAATCTTGAAGCTTTTTTGTAGTTCTTCCTTCTTATAGGTCTTCTCAATGATACCGGTGCCTTTCTCAAAAATCATACCGAAGGCCTTGGCAAACGCAGTATCTAACGTCCCTTGTAATTTAGGCGGCACCTTCTCCTCCAGCTTCTTATTCAAAAAAGTATCCTTCTTTTCCACTCGGCTATCCAGAAACTTTTTCTCTTTCTTTTGAAACTGCATCCATTCCGTATCCAAAGCGCTTTTCTTTGAAACCATTATACTCCCTCCCTTTTTGTCTATTATACCACCGAACCGGGTTCCATCAATAGCATTGCTTAATTTTAGATAAAACAAAAGCACCATCAAACAATATCTTTATCGTCTGATGGTGCAAAATGCAATCTGAATTATGAAACTGTACCTATAAATCCAACAACCCAGGCAACAGATGAACGATTACCTTTCCATCTTCCAAGGAAATCTCTTTCACACAATCTTCGATGTACGGAATTAACACCGTTTCCTTATTCGGCAAAGTTACTTCATATACATCATTTGCTCCGGTCTGAAGTACCTCACTAAGCACACCCAGTTCTTCTCCCTCATCAGTAAATACTTTAAGACCGATAAGGTCACAGATATAAAACTCATTTTCTTTTAACGGCATGGCATCTTCTCTATCGATTAAAATGTCCTTATTCCGATAGGTAGCTGCCTTATCCATATCATTTATCTCTTTAAACTTCACGATAACCATCTGCTTAAAGAACTTCACGCCTTCTAAGGTCACCGGAAGCAACTCTCTTCCCAAATCCAAATAAGCCTTCTTAAGCTTCTTAAAACGCGCCGGGTTATCCGTAGTCGGGAATACCTTCACCTCTCCACGTACACCATGAGTTGTGGTAACGACACCCACACGAAGCATATTATCTTTATCCATAAACAAACTCCTTTCTTTATCCGTCTTAGTTTCTTTATGTCAAATATTATCTAAATGATTTATATTCGTTTTTAATTTGTTTCTTGGTTTTTACGCATTTCTGCTTGTTCTTTTTTTCGGCAGCCCTTCTTTTCCTGCCTAAGCGGGAGCATCGAAACTTCCTAAAGAGAACCTTAAAACAACGTCAGCACTTGGCGAGGTTTTATCGAGCCTAGTACTGCTACGTTGTTTTAGGAGCGAGAGCGTGTTCTCGTAGGAAATTTCGATGCTCCCGCGTACATAAAACCCAAGGGGCTGCCCGGTCAAAAAGACCAAGCAGCCCTCAGTATTGGCATTATTGTAGTATTTCAACGACTACCTTTTTGTCGTCTCCGGCAGCTGCGGACTTTACCACAGTACGGATAGCTTTTGCAATACGGCCCTGTTTGCCGATTACCTTACCCATATCTTCCGGTGCCACACGCAACTCGACGACAATCGACTTCTCGGTTTCCTTCTCGGTCACCTCGACTGCCTCCGGATGATCTACAAGTGCCATAGCAATAACCTTAACCAACTCTTTCATTACTACACACCTTGCCCTTTCCGGATACTGCCGTACCCGCACATCCTATTCCTACTTCTCGATACCGGCCTTCTTTAATAACTTAGCAACGGTCTCGGTCGGCTGTGCGCCGTCAGCAAGCCACTTCTTAGCAGCCTCCTCGTTTACGTTGAAAACGCTCGGCTCCTTGGTCGGATCGTAGATACCGATTTCCTCGATGAATCTACCATCACGCGGAGATCTGGAATCTGCAACAACGATTCTATAGAAAGGTGCCTTCTTCTGACCCATTCTCTTTAATCTGATCTTTACTGCCATTTTAATTTCACCTCCTTGAAACTTTTTACATGTATCTTCAAAACGAATCGCTTCGTCTCGAAAGCAAACTCAGTTAGAATCCGAACGGCATCTTAAAGCCTCGTCTTCCTTTGCCTCCCATCATACCGGAAAGCTGCTTCATCATCTTCTTCTGACCTTCCACCTGTTTTACAAGACGGTTTACTTCAGAAATATCCACCCCTGCTCCTGCCGCAATTCTGCGCTTACGGGAAGGATTTAAAAGTGCCGGATTGGAACGCTCTGCCGGAGTCATGGAGCGAATAATCGCTATCATGCCTTTGAACATATCGTCGTTTAACTCTATGCCCTTCAGCTGATTCCCTACACCCGGAAGCATGTTCATGATGGAATTAATACCACCCATCTTTTTCATGTTCTCGGTCTGCTCAAGCAAATCGTTAAAGTCGAACTCAGCCTTCTTTAACTTTTTTTCCATCTCCTTAGCTTTCTCCATATCGAATTCAGCCTGGGCCTTATCGATAAGAGTTAGGATATCACCCATACCTAAAATACGGGAAGCCATACGGTCCGGGTGAAACTGCTCCACATCGGTCAACTTTTCACCGGTACCTGCATACAGAATCGGACGACCGGTAACGGAACGAATGGAAAGTGCCGCACCGCCTCTGGTGTCACCGTCAAGTTTCGTAATGATAACACCGGTAATCCCGATTTCTTTCTCAAAGGTTTCTGCCACATTAACCGCATCCTGACCGGTCATTGCATCTACGGTAAGCAATGTATTGGTTACATTTAATGCTTCCTTTATTTGTTTCAATTCCTCCATCAGTACTTCATCAATATGAAGTCGTCCGGCGGTATCTACCAAAACAACGTTATTATTATTTTTCTTTGCATGCTCTAAGGCTGCTTTTGCAATATCCACCGGGTTATTTTTATCCCCCATGGAAAATACCGGAACGCCCACCTTTTCACCGTTAATAATGAGCTGGTCAATTGCTGCCGGACGATACACGTCACAAGCCACGAGAAGCGGACGCTTCCCTTTACTCTTAAACTGACCTGCCAATTTCGCCGCCATGGTAGTTTTACCAGCACCCTGCAAACCACACATCATAATAACAGTAATTTCATTGCCCGGTAAAAACGTCAATTCCGTTGTTTCGGAACCAAGTAATGCCACCATTTCCTCGTTAACAATCTTTATCACCATTTGCCCCGGAGTCAGGCTGTTTAATACATCCTGTCCGATGGCGCGTTCTTCTACTGTCTTTACAAAACTCTTTACTACACGGAAGTTTACGTCAGCCTCCAAAAGAGCCATTTTAACCTCTTTCAGAGCCGCCTTTACATCTGCTTCGGAAAGACGTCCTTTGCCTCGCAGATTTTTAAAAATCCCTTGCAGCTTTTCCGAAAGGCTGTCAAATGCCATAACTCCTCCTTATAACCAATTAAGAATCTCTTCGGTTAACCCTCTGGCTTCCTTTAGGTCATCCAAATTCCCTGTATCGTAGCTGTGTCCTAAAAGTTTATTTATCTTTTCGACACACTCTTTCGTTTTATTAAACTTTTCTACCAGATGGAGTTTCTCCTCATATCCGCGAAGCTGCTTACTGCAACGCTTCACCATGTCGTGGACACCTTGCCTTGTAATCCCCTCCGCGTCCGCAATCTCGGACAAAGAAAGGTCATTTAAAATATAGTCCTCGAATATCTGCTTGTTGTGCTCCTTTAACAACTCGCCGTAAAAATCGTACAGCATAGCAAGTTCCAAAAGCTCATTCACTTCTTCCATCAAAAAACACCACCTGTAAAGTATTTTTCTTTACAGGTGGTAGTGTATCAGATATTTATGTATCTGTCAAGTATTTTTCTTGATAATCCCAATAAAATTTTATAATGACCTTTAATCTTTCAAGTCCGGCTTCTTTACATCCGTCATAATGGAAAACGCAATATTGGTGGAATGATCTGCCACACGCTCAATATTGGAAACAACATCGGTAAAAATCATACCGGTTTCCGCATCACACTCACCCTTGGTCAAACGCTCTACATGACCTTCCTGTAAGGAACGTTCTAACTCATCGATTTCATCCTCTAAGATAAGAATATCGCGTAAATGCTCTTCGTGTTTCTTCTCAAACGCATCCAAAGAATACTGTAACAACGTCTTTGTTTTTTCAAACATATCACGAATCTGCTCTTCTGCATACTTACTCATACTTAAGTTATCATTAATTAATTGAGTTGCCGCATCTGCCATATTCTCTGCATGGTCACCGATACGCTCAATATCATTTACCACATGGAACAAACCGCCGAGAAGCTTTCGGTCTTCCACCGGAAGTGACAACTGATTCGCTTTTACAAGATAGTTGGTAATCTGCTCATTTAAGAAATTAACCGATTTTTCGGTTTCATATATTTCTGCAATTGCATCCTCATCCTTGGTAAACAATACATCAATACCTTTCGATAAGTTAGAAATGGCAATATCCGCCATACGGGTAGTCTCTCCGATAATATTCGGAAGTGCTGCCGTAGTAGAGAATACACTGTTCTCTCCGATATACTCGAGATGCATATTGTCTGCTTTCTTGTCTTCGCCCGGCACAATCTTGTAGGTAAGTTTCACAATCGGATTTACAAGAGGGAAACATACCAGTACTTGGAACACCTTAAAAATAAGATGAGTATTCGCCACATCACGGGCAATCTTAGCATTCACACCGTTTACATACACATCTTCAATACCCATCGCGGTGGAAATGGAACGAATTGCTTCCAAAATCGGCTCCTGAACCAGGAATAACACAACCATAATCACTGCAGAACCGATAATATTTACAATAAAATGAATGTGTGCTGCGCGCTTTGCCATCTTCTTTCCGCCGATACTTGCAATAAGCGCGGATACACAGGAGCCCATATTACAACCAAGAATGATGAAACAACAAATCTCAAGCGGAATCAATCCCTGAGATGCCATCAAAAGTACAATACCGACTGTCGCAGAAGAACTTTGCAAAATCGCAGTAACAATAAAGCCTACGAACACTGCAATGAACGGATTGGTTAAGGAACCTAACACATCCTTAATCATATCGGATTCCTTTAAAGTTGCCATACCGCCGGACATAACGCTGATACCAAAGAACAACATACCGAAACCTAAGATAACCTCTCCGATACGTTTTACCATCGGCTGCTTAAAGAACATAACCATAATGACACCGCCGATTAAGAAGAACGGAGCCACATCGCTTAAGTTAAACGCAATAAGCTGTGCCGTAATGGTTGTACCGATGTTGGCACCTAAAATAACGCCGGCAGCCTGGAACAAATCCATCAAGCTGGCATTTACAAAACTAACAACCAAAACCGTAGTTGCACTGGATGATTGTACCACAGCGGTAAACAAAATACCCATCAAGCATCCCAGAAAACGGTTCTTAGTCACTGCCTCCAAAATCTTACGAAGTCTTGCTCCGGCTGCCTTTTCCAAGCCTTCGCTCATCAACTTCATACCATATAAAAAGAGTCCCAACCCTGCCGCCAAAGCAATAACGACTTCAAATACATCAAAATCCATGTTTTCCTCCTCTTACGTACCTCACACGTTTTTGTTTTATCACAAACACTCTTATTTTATATGATTCTGTCTTTTTTTTCAAGTAGTGCTTTCGCATCTTCCAAATCCTTCTGCATCGCACTTCTTAAACGCTCCACATCCGCAAACTTTTGTTCCGGACGTAAAAATGCTGTAAATTGAACTTCTACCTGCTTTCCGTACAAATCTCCTTCATACTCAAACAGATATGTCTCTACACTGACCCGTTCATCCGAGTCCACCGTCGGTCTGAGACCGATATTGGTAATTCCGTCATACCATTGCCCGTCTACTTTCGTCCTTGTAACATAAACTCCGTAAGCAGGCAACAACTTTTCCGTGGCCGGAATCAGATTCATGGTAGGAAATCCCAACGTCCGTCCCAGTTTCTTTCCGTGCAACACTTCTCCAAACACCCCGTAAGGTCTTCCCAAAAGTGCATTTGCCTCGGAAAGCTTTCCTTCTTTCAGTAGTTCCCGAATCCCGGTACTGCTGATACGAATTTCCGCTTCCGTAACCTTTGGTACAATTACGGTGCGATACCCGTATCGTTCTTCCAATGTCTGCAACAATTTCACATCCCCGGCTCGTCCTTTCCCGAACCGAAAATCTTCCCCTGCCACAATGACCTTGGCTTGTAATTTTTCACAAAGCACCTCGGAAATGAATTGCTCTGCCGTCATTTCTTTCATGGATTCATCCAATGAATATTCCGCCAGTACATCAATCCCCATGGCTTCACACAATTTCCGCATTTCATCCCTTGTGTAAATCATATTTCGACAGTTTTCGGTTCCTGCCAAAAAAGATACCACGCAAGATGCATATCCGTGTGCTTTTTCTTTAAGGACAGTCTTAAGCAAACTTTGGTGACCCAAGTGAAATCCATCAAACTTTCCTATGGTAACCGCTGTCTGTACCGGAAGATATTCCGAACGATTTGTAATCCTTAGCACCGGGCTCACCTTCCTTTAATCTAAGGTAAAAACATTTTTTCCGGCTGTAACTGCTTTTTCGTCAAACAATACAGATACAAACCAATTAACTTTCCGTTGGTATCGTACACCCGGAATCCGTCTCCGTCAGCAGGCAATATCTGTTCTGTTAACATGTCCATACTCAACTGATTTCCGTTATACAAATACTTTTCAAACTCCGGTTCTACCGTCACCGCCGGATATTTCATCAAAAACGAATCAATCGGCAAAATCACTTCCGAAAGTCGTCCCTCATCTCTTGCCTGCTCCACCTGGTCAAGTGTAAGTGCCGTATCAGCAAAAAACGCCCCTGCCTGCGTTCTTACAAGAGATTTCATACAGGCACCGCAACCTAAAAACTCTCCCATATCCCGAAGCAAACTCCGGATATAGGTTCCTTTCGAGCAACGTACTCTGAGCGTAACCGTCTTTACAAAGCCTTCTTCATCTTTTTCAAAGGACAACGGTTCATTTTCAAATATCTCCACCGTTCTCGGTTTACGCTCTATTTCCTTTCCTTCTCTTGCCAGTTCGTATAAGCGTTTCCCGTCCACCTTTAAGGCGGAATACATCGGCGGCACCTGTCCGTACTCTCCGGTAAATTTCATAGTCGCAGAACGAATTTGTTCTTCCGTTATCCGGGCATCCGTTTCCGTTAAAATCGTGCCGGTCATATCCTCTGTATCTGTGGTAACTCCCAAAAGCATGACAGCTTCATACGCTTTCTCTTTATCCAAAAGCAATTCACAAAGCTTAGTCGCTTTTCCTACACACACCGGAAGAACTCCCGTCGCCTGGGGATCTAACGTTCCCGTATGTCCCATTCTCCGTTCTTTTAAAATTCCCCGGAGCTTGGCTACCACATCAAAGGAAGTGTACCCTGCCTCTTTATAAATATTGATGATTCCGTCCATGCACCGCTCCTATTCCGTATATTCCTTAAGCTGATGCTCAATTTGTCCGGAAAGATTATTGATTACATCATGTACCGAACCGTTCATCATACATCCGGATGCCATCTTATGACCTCCGCCGCCAAACAAACAACATATTTTGCTTACATCCACTTTACCGTTGGAACGCATGCTGACCTTATGTTCCCGTACTCCTTCTTCTCTGACCAGAATGGCAACTTCAACACCTTCCGTTACCCGAAGTTGATCAATAATCCCGTCCAGATCAGCCGGAACAGCTCCGTAAAGCTGCATCATCTTTTGAGATACATAGGAAAAAATAATTTTGCCGTCAAGCATAAGAATGCTCTCCAATAAACAACGTCCCAAAATCTGATTCTGCATATAAGTCTTACGATAAAAAGAATCATCAATCACCTGAGATGCCGAAACACCTTTTTCCAGCAAGTATCCTGCGGTATCCATGGTTTTGCGGGAGGTATTGGAATGTTTAAACACACCGGTATCATGTACAATACCCAGATACAAACACTCTGCCGTCTCCTTACCAATCCCGGAATCCTCTAAAAATCCACATAATACCTCACAGGTAGAACTGGAATCTCCTTCTACGTGATTGTATTCCGCAAACATGGTATTACTGATATGATGATCAATATTTACCGTATGCTTTGCGGAAAGGAACAGCTCTTCCGTAAAGCCTAATCTGTCTCTGCTACCGCAATCCAGTGCAATAAACAAATCATAGGTCTTTTCTTTTTTGGCTTCTTTCAGGGCTTGTTCCTTATTTTTCAGAAAGGAAAACGCAGCCGGAACCGTTTCCAGGTAAACATCAATTTGTTTTCCGGCTACGGCTTCCGTCAAATAATTGTATAATCCGAGGCAAGAACCCACACAATCTCCGTCAGGGCGTACATGTCCCGCAATGGCAATGGTTTTTGCCTCATTTACTAACTGAAATAACTCCAACGAATCCCCCTCCGTTTCTTAAATGCTACCGCCTGTTTCTATAACGCCAAACGATGCCTTTCTTTTATTCCTCGTCCGCTTCTTCCTCCGAACGGTCCGGAAGATTTGCCGTTACGTCATCGATTAACTTGGACATAGACACGCCGTACGCAATGGAACGATCTCCTACAAAGGTAAGCTCCGGCGTATTACGAAGATTTAACGACTTAGCAAGTTTGGAACGCAAATGAGATGCTGCGCTCTTTAACCCCTTTAAGGTATTTGCAATCGCATCCTCATCTCCCAGCACACTGATATAAATCTTTGCCGTTTTTAAATCCGGTGCAACCTCCGCCGCAACCACCGAAGTAAGCGGGTGGATGCGCGGGTCTTTACACTCCTCACGGATTAAGGTGCTGAGTTCTCTCTGGACCTCAGCATTAATCCGTGTATTTTTTACACTGTTTTTTCTCATTATCTCGGTACCTCTTCCATTACATAAAGTTCAATCTGGTCAAACTCCTGCAAATCATTGAACTTTTCAAATACAAGACCGCACTCGTAACCGGTTGCAACTTCTTTAACGTCATCCTTGAAACGCTTTAAGGATGCAAGCTCGCCTTCGAAAATCTGCTCGCCTTCACGGGAAATACGAGCCTTACAGCCACGTACAATCTTACCGTCAAGAACATAAGAACCTGCAATCATACCAAGACCGGAAGCCTTGAATACCTGACGAACCTCCGCATGGCCGATTACCTTTTCTACAAATACCGGGTCTAAAAGTCCCTTCATTGCAGCTTCTACATCTTCAATTGCGTTATAAATAACGCGATATAATCTCACGTCAACCTTTTCACGGTCTGCCATTTCCTTTGCCTGATTATCCGGTCTGATATTAAATCCGATAATAATCGCATTGGATGCACTTGCAAGCGTAACGTCGGATTCATTTACCGCACCTACACCGCTGTGGATAATACGAATGGCAACTTCTTCATTACTGAGTTTAAGAAGACTCTGCTTTACTGCCTCTACAGAACCCTGTACGTCAGCCTTAACGATAAGGTTGAGTTCCTTAATGTTACCTGCCTGAATCTGGGAGAATAAACCATCTAAGGAAAGCTTCGCCTTAGTATCTGCAATGAGGCGTTCCTTGCCCTGTGCAATAAATGCTTCCGCGATATTTCTAGCTTCTTTCTCATTATCGCATGCCATCACGATTTCACCGGCATTCGGAACTTCATTAAGACCTAAAATTTCTACCGGTGTGGACGGGGTTGCTTCCTTTACTCTGCGTCCCTTATCATCCATCATGGCACGTACTTTACCATACGCAGAACCGATGGCAACAATGTCACCTACACGAAGGGTTCCCTTCTGTACTAAAATGGTTGCTACCGGGCCTTTTCCCTTATCAAGCTGTGCTTCGATTACGATACCTCTTGCCTTACGATTCGGATTTGCCTTCAATTCACACATCTCCGCAGTAAGGAGTACCATTTCAAGAAGCTGATTGATACCTTCCTTCGTGTGCGCGGATACCGGTACGAAAATGGTGTCACCGCCCCAGTCTTCCGCTACTAACTCATGCTCCGTAAGCTCCTGCTTTACACGCTCTACGTTTGCACTCGGTTTATCAATCTTATTTACCGCAACAATAATCTGAATTCCTGCAGCCTTCGCATGGTTAATTGCCTCTACGGTCTGCGGCATTACACCGTCATCCGCTGCTACTACGAGAATCGCAATATCCGTAGACTTTGCACCACGCATACGCATGGAAGTAAATGCTTCATGTCCCGGAGTATCTAAGAAGGTAATCTGCTCACCGTTTACCTCAACAGTATACGCACCGATGTGCTGTGTAATACCGCCGGCTTCACGGGAGGTAACATTTGCTTCACGAATCGCATCCAAAAGAGAAGTCTTACCGTGGTCAACGTGACCCATAACACAGACAACCGGCGGACGCTTTTCCATTAAGCTCTCATCTTCTTCTGCCTCCTTAAGAAGCTCTTCTACAACATTAACCTTAACTTCTTTCTCTGCAATACAATCATATTCTAAAGCAATCTCTTCAGCCTCTTCGAACGTAATCTCCTGATTAATGGAAACCATCTTTCCTGCAAGGAATAACTTCTTTACCAAGGCGGATGCCGGCTGCTTTAACTTATCAGCAAGTTCTTTTATCGTAATTACTTCCGGAACTACAATGGACTTAATTTCTTCTTCCACCGGCTTTACCACTTCAGGTTTAATAAAAGCACCCTTGCGATTCGGATCCTTCTTCTTCAGCATCTTCTCCATGGACATATCATCCATTTCGCGATCCTTTTTCTTTTCTCTTTCCTTATCACGATCACGATGGCTGAATGCTGCCACTCTTTGCTCTTTTGTCAGTTCATTTGCAAAATCCGCCTTAATACTGCTTGCTGCACCGTTTCTGGCATCATTACGTCCACGTGCAGCCGGTCTCTTCTGAACTGCATCCTTATCTGCATCCTTGTCAAAGAAACGTTCTTTATTGAATCCGCCGTTTTGCGGTCTCTGGCCCATACCGCCTTGCGGACGATTTCCCTGCTGTCTGTCTCCGAATCTGCGGTCACCCTGCGGACGATCCCCCTGGGTCCTCTGTCCCTGCGGGCGGTCTCCGAATCTACGGTCACCCTGCGGGCGATCTCCCGGAGTCCTCTGTCCCTGCGGGCGGTCTCCGAATCTACGGTCACCCTGCGAACGATCTCCCGGGGTCCTCTGTCCCTGCGGGCGGTCTCCGAATCTGCGGTCACCCTGCGAACGATCTCCCTGCGAACGATCTCCCGGGGTCCTCTGTCCCTGCGGACGATCTCCGGATCTACGATCACCCTGCGGACGATTTCCGGCTTCCTTTGCTGCCTGAGCCTGTGCAGCAGCCTTTGCTGCCTGACGTTCCGCCTGCTGAACATATACATTACCTAAAATATTAATGCGGGCCGGCTCCTCTTTCTTTTCTGCCGGTTCTTCTTTTTTCTCCACCGGTTTTTCCTCTTTCTTTTCTGCCGGTACCGAAGCTTCCTTTTCTGCCGTCTTCTTCTCAGCTACCGGTTTTTCTTTATTTTCCGGCTTTCCTTCGGTTTTCTTTACAGGCTTCTTCTCCGCATCATCCTTCTTTGCAGAATCGGTACTATTTCCCACCAACAGCTTTCCGCCGTTCACAGAAACGTTACCGCGAATCAAAGAAATCATTTTATCATCCAGGTTACTGGAGTGACTCTTAATTTCCAGACCGAAGCCGTTCAGATAACTAATAATGTCCTTACTCTGGATATCCAATTCCTTTGCAAGTTCACTTACCCTCATTTTTGCCATGTATGTTTTACCTCCGTCGTTGATCCTCATGTTCTAAAATTGCCAGTTGTTTTACAATTGCTGTCGCCAATCCTTCGTCTGTGATAGCTAACGATGCCCGAAACTCTTTTCCCATCGCATGCCCTAATTCTTCCTTTTCACCGAACAAATATACCGGTACGGAATAATAGGTAGCACTATCGATAAATTTTTTTTGAGTATTCCCGGATGCTTCTTCGGAAATAATTACGATTTTTGCTTTCTTTTCCTGAATCGCTTTTTCCGTCAAAAATTCTCCGGCAGCTGCTTTTCCTGCTTTCTGTGCCAGGCCGATATAAGACAATATTTTCTTTCTTACGGCTTCACATGTAGCGGTATCATTCTTCTGCGTCACCACTCGTCAGCTCCTTTTCCAATGTATCATACACATCAGTCGGAATCGCACATTGTAAGGAACGCTCCAGTCCTTTACTTTTTCTGGCTTTCCTGAAACACTCTGCCTGATTACAGAGATAAGCACCTCTACCGTTCTTTTTCCCTGTTCTATCTAATACTATAGTGTCTTCCGGCGTTTTTAATACACGAATCAATTCTTTTTTTGTCTTCATTTCACCGCAACCGGTACATTTACGAAGCGGAATCTTTTTCATTACCATCAATCCCTTCTTTATTCTTCGCCCATCCAGTTGCCCATATCGTCATAGTATCCGGCATTCGCCTTCTTTTTCGGCTTTGCCGTTCCCTGTGCAAGCTCGGACTTAATATCGATCTTATATCCGGTTAACTTTGCAGCAAGTCTTGCGTTCTGACCTTCTCTGCCGATAGCAAGAGAAAGCTGATAATCCGGAACGATTACCTGTGCAGTGCGCTCCTCGGTATCTACCGTTACGGAAACAACCTTTGCCGGACTCAGTGCATTCTCAATCAATACTTCCGGAATATCGCTCCAAGTGATAATATCGATTTTCTCTCCGCGAAGTTCATTAACAATCGCATTAACACGAGCACCGTTTACTCCGACACATGCACCTACCGGATCCACATTGGCATCGTTGGACTTTACTGCCATCTTAGTTCTGGAACCTGCATCACGTGATACTGCTTTAATCTCTACCACACCATCTCTGATTTCCGTAACTTCTTCTTCAAACAAACGCTTTACAAGCTCCGGATGAGAACGGGAAACCGTAACACGCGGCCCCTTAGTAGTTTCCTTTACTTCCATTACATAAACCTTAATACGGTCATTCGGACGATATATCTCGCCGCGGATCTGCTCGCTTTCCATTAAGATAGCTTCGCATTTTCCCAAATTAACACTAATGTTATTCCCATGATATCTCTGTACCACGCCGGTAACTACTTCCCTCTGCTTTTCGCTGTACTGGGTGTAGATTGCCTTACGCTCTTCTTCACGGATTTTCTGTACCACTACCTGCTTTGCCTTCTGTGCCGCAATACGACCGAAGTTCTTCGGTGTTACCTCAATATTTACGGTATCACCAATTTCATACTTGTCTGCCGGGAACTTAATGGTTGCTTCCGCAAGAGAAATCTCTTCTACTTCGTCCTCTACTTCTTCCACAACTCTCTTCTCCGCCCAAACTACAACTTCACCGGTCTTTCTGTCAATGTTTACTTTAATATTGTCTGCTTTACCGTAATTGTTCTTACAGGCAGCGATTAAAGAATTCTCAATTGCCTCCAACAAAATGTCCTTGCTGATTCCTTTCTCCTTCTCCAACAGGTTTAATGCCTCAATTAATTCCTTTGCGTCCATAATATCCTCCTTATCGTTTTTTCTGAATTTTAAAAATGTATTGCTAACTTTATCATTGCAATGCTCTCTCTCGGAATCGTTATTGTTTCATTTTCCGAAATGCCGAGCACAATGTTTTCTTCATCATAACTTACAAGCTCCCCTTCGAATTCCTTCTGCTTGTTAAGCGGCTTATATAACTTTACTTCTACATCTTCACCGATGCTGCGGGCAAAATCCTTTTCTTTCTTTAACTGTCTGCCCAGTCCCGGAGAACTTACTTCCAAAATGTATGCTTCCGGAATAAAATCCTCCACATCCAACAAATCACTTAACTCTCTGCTGACAGCCTCGCAGTCGTTAATGGTAATACCGCCCTCCTTGTCAATGTAGGCGCGTAAATAATAATTGCTGCCTTCCTTTACATACTCCACATCTACAAGCTCAAAGCCTGTTCGCTCCATAATCGGAAGAAGCAGAGCCTCAGTCTTCTGTTCGTAATCGTCTCTTTTTGCCATAAAATCTCCTTTTTGTTTCGCACGAGCTGCGCATTCTAGCGGAGGGCACTCTTATCAAGTTTCGCTTGCGAAACTTGCGTGCCGAGCGCGGTCGCTTCAGCGACATCTTCCATACGCGCGAGTGCACATCCCTCGGAGAGCACTCTTTCTTGTTGGAACCCAACAAGAAAGAGTGGACTTTCGTCCACTCTTTGCTCAACCTTTATGCTACCAAATGATACTATAACACCTAAATCAAGAAAAATCAAGTATTTTTTGGAAATTTATTTTATTGGTTCACTTTGTAGTAATCAAAATCCGCATAACCTCCGGCTTGTTCTGTTGCATAGCAGAACAAAAAGCTTCTGGTTCCCATAAATGTGGTATTGGTGGAAAAACCAAGCTGCATTTGATTACCGAGCTCCGTCCAGTTCTCTCCGTCAAAACTGTACAGGAAGTTGGCTCGATTTCCGGCTAAATCATAGGAAATTTTAAGACATACTTCTGCATCGTCACCAAGCGGCTCTTCCGTCTTTGCATTGAAAGCATCAAAGGAAGTCTTAAATTGTCCGTTTGCCTGATAGATATACTTGTCACCTTTTTCGTCACAGTATACACCTATCATACCGTAATGTTCGGAAATTGCAGCAATTCCCGCATAGTCCCCACTCTTTAATCCCGCCACGGATACCTTCGTCTCCGTCTCACACTTCGGTCCCACGGTTCTCTGAGTCAGGGAGTTGTGGGCTTCATAGATATGGTTCACCACCCGATCGGTAGTCAGTCTTAAATATCCCGGTCGCTCCGTTACGGACCAAAATTCCTCTACCGGATTATGATTCCACTGCCATACCAAGTCAAGCGTTTCCCCTTCGGCATAATCAAAGGAATCATCTGCAACAAAATAGTTTTCCAAGCCACTGTCCGGAAGCTGAATTCGCATCGGCATATCCGATTGGTTTGCAAGGAACTTTCCGTTCATGGCGTAAGTCCCCATCATCGGCCAATCGTCCTTCCACTCGACTGCCACGATGGACGGCACACGTCCCACACTGCCTCTGTCCTGGAATAAGAAGCCATACCAGTCTCCGTTCTGAGTCTGTACAAGACCGCCTTGGGCAAGGCCTGCGCCGTTGTTTCCGGAACCGCCCTGATAAATAATCTTTTCTTCCCATGTACCGGAAAGCAGACTCTTAGAACGGTAACAAAGCTGAGTACGCATCCACTTATTTTCCGGAGACGCAATAATACATACATAATAGTAGTCCCCGATTTTATAAGCATGGGCGCCTTCCCATAAAGACCATCCCTTTGCGGTAAAAATCGGCTTTGCCGCACCGACGGCCTCTACCGTAGAGTTTTCTTCATTCAAACGCAACTGCTGTAATCTGCAGGTTCCGCCGCTGGCAGAAAGACCGTACAGATTTCCGTTATCAAAAAGCAACCCCGGATCATGTAAATATCCGTTCATCTTATACCGTTTCCAAGTACCGTTCTCGATATCATCCGTGGTGAACAGATAAAATCCGTGATTGTTGCTGTTAAATCCCACATAATACAAACCATCTTCTTCATTATACCGCAAAGAAGAAGCCCAGGAACCTCTGGCATACATATCCTTGCCGTTATCCAACCGCCCCAGTTCATCGTTTTCCAGAATGTTATACACATAATTGACAATCTGCCAATGTACTAAATCCGTAGACTTCATAACCGGCACACCCGGACAAAGATTCATGGTGGTACTGGTCATATAATAATTCTCCCCCACACGGATAATATCCGGGTCCGGAACATCTGCATGTACCGTCGGATACTTCGCCAAAGCAAACTTACTGATATCCACCGCCGGTGTAGCGGTTGCCTTCGGAACATCTGTAGCCACCGGAACTTCTGTCGGTATCGTTTCCGGTATTTCCGTCATTTTCGCTTCCTGCGTCGGTACGACTGTAGGTGTCAGCTCCTCCCCCTGATTATTCCCATTTTCTTTTCCGCACCCCATGGAAAAAAATAACATTGTCCCAAACAAAATTCCGGCAAAAACCTTCTTTTTCATTTTAACCTCTCCTTTTTTTACATAAAAGAAATAATGTAATGCAAATTTTCAAAACTTTGCACCACATGAATACAGCCCGACCGAGAACCCATTCTTCTTCGGTCGAGCTGTTCTGATTCTTATTATTTCTATGATTTTGTAACCCTACATTCCACAAGTCATATGTGTTTACCCTCTGTAGTAGTTAATGAGACATCCCTTGGTAATAATCTCACGCTCATCGTCGGTCAGTTCCCCGAGACGTACGGTAAACGGAGTGAGTGTATCCCCTACCACATACGCAGTAATCTCGGACTGCTTCTCAACCACAGCCTTCTTAATATCCTTTAAGAAGATGTAGTCACCGTTCTTAAACGGTAATTCTCCGTCGATTAAGAACGGAAGCATACCCCAGTTAATAAGGTTACTGCGATAACGCTTCGTAGCGTATTCCTTTGCAATGTTCGCAAGACCGCCTAAAACCTTCTGACAGCTTGCCGCCTGCTCACGAGCGGAACCGTCACCCGGCTTGGTTGCGTAGATGACACTACCGATTTCGGTGGCTGCCGGATTTACTTCCATCTGCTTTGCTACTTTATCGAACGCAGCCGCAACTTCCGCATTTGCTTCACTAATGGATGCCCCTGCGATTCTTGCCTTTTCTGCCTTCTGTACTTCCTTGGCACGACCCACATATGCCGGGTCCTTTCTGGAAAGGGTAAACTCAGCAAGTCCTAACGGGTTGGAACGGTAAGAGGACGTCTCACCGGACGGAATCAACTCGTCGGTGGTGGTAACCGGATCGTGAATCTCGGAAACTACCTTTAACAACATATCGTCGGTCAAAGCGGACATTGCCGGCCAGTCTACGATACCCGGTCCGAACTTCACTTCCGCATCCTTATCCGGCTTTCCTGCGCCGAAGTATACTCTATTCTCGTAAATGGAAGAATCAAAATAGTATGCCGGCTTCGTAAATACGGTATCAAGCTCATCCGCACCGGTTAAGAAGCCCTTGTTTGCCGCAGTTGCCGCAATGGAACGTGCATCCATAAGCGCAACGGAAGCAATCTGACCGTTGGTAACCTTGGAACCTTCACGATTCGGGAAGTTACGGGTAGAATGACGAATACTGAGACCATTGTTTGCCGGAACATCGCCTGCACCGAAACACGGTCCGCAGAATGCGGTACGGATCGTAGCGCCTGCACGCATAAGTTCTGCCACTCTGCCGTTCTTAACCAGCTCCATGAAAATCGGCTGGCTGGCCGGATATACGCTTAAAGAGAACTCATCATTACCGATGAACTTATCCTTTAAGATATCTGCTGCATCACAAATATTCTCAAAGCCACCACCTGCACAACCTGCAATAACACCCTGTTCAATGTAAAGCTTACCGTTACGAATCTTATCGCGAAGCTTGTAAGTTACCTTATTGTTATCAAGACTGACAAGTGCCTTCTTCTCAACCTCAGCTAAGATATCTTCCAAGTTTGCCTTTAACTCTGCAATAGTATACACATTGCTCGGATGGAACGGCATTGCAATCATCGGACGAATCTTATCAAGCTCCACCTCAATGATACCATCGTAGTAAGCTACAGGAGCCACCTTTAACTCCTTGTAATCTTCCTTACGTCCATGCATCTCATAGAACGCTTCCACAGCGGAGTCAGTCTCCCAAATGGAGGAAAGACATGTGGTCTCCGTGGTCATAACGTCCACACCGATACGGTAATCCACGCTCATATTGTGAACGCCTTCACCGAAAAATTCCATTACCTTATTGTTTACATAGCCGTTAGCAAATACTGCACCGATAATTGCCAGTGCAATATCCTGCGGACCTACACCCTTTGCCGGCTTACCGGTCATATGTACGCCCACTACCTTCGGCATATTAATATCATAAGTCTTATTAAGAAGCTGTTTCACAAGCTCCGGTCCGCCCTCGCCCACTGCCATGGTACCCAAT
Source organism: Lachnospiraceae bacterium (assembly GCA_017465475.1). GTDB lineage: Bacteria > Bacillota > Clostridia > Lachnospirales > Lachnospiraceae > SIG307. The sequence goes on along the minus strand of JAFTWC010000054.1, from coordinate 299 downwards.
GCTCCGTAACGGGTATGACTGTCGGAACCGAGAATCATCTTCCCGCCGCCTGCCAGCATTTCTCTTGCAAACTGATGGATAACAGCCTGATGCGGCGGAACATAAATACCGCCGTAACGCTTTGCACAAGAAAGACCAAACATGTGGTCATCTTCGTTAATGGTACCGCCTACCGCACACAAACTGTTATGGCAGTTGGTCAAAACATACGGAACAGGGAACTCTGTAAGTCCGCTGGCCCTTGCTGTCTGAATAATACCTACAAACGTAATGTCGTGAGAAGTAAGCTTATCAAACTT
>JAFTWC010000020.1 GCA_017465475.1 Lachnospiraceae bacterium | reverse complement strand
TTGGCAAATCTCATTTATTGTCTGGTCTAAATTCCACTTTAAAGGGGCTGACGCGATTCGTCAACCCCCAAAATGCTGAATTTAGTCTTCAGTATGGAATTTAAGTTTACATGAGGAATTTACATTTTCACTCAACCTTTTCATTTCTCTTATTTCTTTCAATCTGAATTTCATATCTTACTCTGTCAAAGCTCAGCACATATAACACCATGAGCATACGTATTTTTCCCTTTCTCATGGTATCCTGTTTTCGTCTGTTCTTCCTTTTACCATGACACACTATCTTTTCCCCAAATTTCATGGTACGATTTTATCTTTACAATTTTCTTTTACCATGATAAGGCATACCTTTCATTCACCTCATGGTACAAATCCTCTTAATTTCTTATTCGATCATCATTTTTTCTATTCATCATCTATAAAATCCTTCGTTTTATACCATGAAAGTTTTCCTCTTACACCTATATCATGGTAATCCAATCAAATTCAATTAAATCTGTGCCATGAGAAAGTCATATTCTCTTCCTCCTCATGGCAAATTTCAAAAACGACAAGAAAATCGTACCATGACAAATATTCTTATTCCTCTTGTCATGGTAATCTTCAAAATTTTTCAAAGAAGGACAGGCCTCGCGCTTCGCGCTTATCCACGCACTTCGTGCCCTTCGGGCACTCAGTCGTGGGCGCGTTCGCATTTCGCCGCTTTACGCAAGCAAGCTTGCGTAAACGACTCAATGCTCACTTGGCCTGCACGCAAAGAACCGCCACGGTTGCGAAGCAACTGTGGCGGTTCTGAAGTAACACATTTATTTTTGTGTCAACCATTAAAGGACTTTTTTGATATGCCTAATCAAAAAAACTAAATTAGCCTAACTTTGCGGTGTTCACCTTAACACCCGGGCCCATAGTGGACGCAAGTGTTACGCTCTTTAAATACTGTCCCTTCGCAGATGCCGGCTTTGCCTTAATGATTGCACCCATAATCGTCTGGAAGTTGTCTGCGAGCTGTTCCTCGGTGAAGGAAACCTTACCTACCGGAACGTGAATAATGTTGGTCTTGTCATGACGGTACTCAATCTTACCAGCCTTGATATCGTTAACAGCCTTGGTTACATCCATGGTAACAGTACCAGCCTTCGGGTTCGGCATTAAGCCCTTCGGTCCGAGAACACGACCGAGACGACCAACAACACCCATCATGTCCGGGGTAGCTACTACTACGTCGAACTCAAACCAACCGTCATTCTGAATCTTCGGAATAAGGTCCTCTGCTCCTACGTAATCAGCGCCTGCTGCTTCTGCCTCGTTTGCCTTATCGCCCTTTGCGAAAACTAATACTCTAACAGTCTTACCGGTACCGTGCGGAAGAACTACTGCACCACGTACCTGCTGATCTGCGTGACGACCGTCTACACCAAGTCTGATGTGAGCCTCAACGGTCTCATCGAACTTTGCGGTAGCGGACTTCTTAACTAAAGCAATTGCTTCATTGGAATCGTACTGTGCTGCCTTATCAAAAGCCTTCACAGCATCGGTATACTTCTTTCCTCTTTTCATTGTATTAACCTCCTAGTGGTATTTGCGGAATGAGGTACTCATATGCTTTCATACAACCTGTTTTTGCATGGGTTTTCTGTCAGCTCTCCATGCGAACTCGCTTGTACGCTATATGAGAAATTCCTCCCACATCATCTTACAATCTGCGGACCCTATGTCCGCACCCTTATCGGGACTTAGTCATCAACTACGGTGATACCCATGCTTCTTGCAGTACCGGAAATCATGCTGATAGCAGATTCGATATTAGCTGCATTTAAGTCAGGCATCTTAAGCTCTGCAATCTTCTGTACTTCGCTTCTCTTAATGGTAGCTACCTTTGTCTTGTTCGGGGTAGAAGAAGCCTTCTGAAGCTTACAAGCCTTCTTTAAAAGAACCGGAGCCGGCGGAGTCTTCGTGATGAAGCTGAAGCTCTTATCCGCATATACGGTAATAACAACCGGGATGATCATATCGCCCTGATCTGCGGTTCTTGCGTTGAATTCCTTCGTAAACTGTACGATATTTACACCGTGCTGACCGAGAGCCGGTCCAACCGGCGGTGCCGGAGTTGCCTTGCCGGCAGGAATCTGTAACTTAATGTAACCAGTAACTTTTTTTGCCATTGTTGTATACCTCCTAAAATGTGGTGTTATCGGGGTTAGGCAGCTCTTTTTGTGAAATCTCTGATTTCATGAGTGCCCTTCAGCCTTCGGCTTTTGGCTGATTCCTCCCACTGCGCGGACTATTCCGCATCTGTACTTAACTTGTACATTTGTACTACTTGTCGACTCTTACGTCGCCAAATCCAATCTCAACAGGTGTTTCACGACCGAACATGTCGATACTGATGGTGAGGCTCTTCTTCTCGCGGTTAATAACACGTACGACACCCTCCGTATTTTCCCATACGCCGGATACGACCTGTACCGTGTCGCCAACCTCGAATTCGTAAACAACCTCTTGCTCACGTTTCAGACCCATGTTCTGCATTTCTTCTTCCGTGAGCGGTACCGGCTTGCTTCCCGGACCTACAAAGCCCGTTACGCCTCTGGTATTACGCACCACGTACCATGTATCATCATTCATATACATGTTAAGTAACACATAACCCGGGAACATCTTTCTCTGAACAGTCTTCTCTTTTCCGTTCTTCACTTCCACTACATCTTCAAGCGGAACGGATACTTCGAGAATCTGATCCTGAAGCTTTCTGTTTTCGATTGTTTTTTCGATGTTTGCTTTTACCTTATTCTCATAACCGGAATAAGTGTGCACTACATACCATCTTGCCTCTGCCATATCATCACCCTGTCCTTAATTAGAGTATAAAGTCTACACCGTACTCAATTGCCATGTCAACCAAAGCGATAACAAAGCCGAGAATCACGGTAACGACGATAACAGCTGCCGACTCTTTTACAAGGGTTTCCTTGTCAGGCCATGCAATCTTCTTAAACTCGGACTTGAGGCCTTTAAACCAGCTCTTCTTAGGAGCCTTTTCCTGTGTAGTGTTTGCAGTAATTTCTCCCATGTTTCACTTTCCTTCCTGTCTGTCCGTCATCTTACGATACAGACAAACTGCGCTTTGACCGAATTACTTGGTTTCCTTATGCAGCGTGTGACTCTTACAGAACTTGCAGTACTTCTTGGTTTCCATTCTGTCAGGATGATTTTTCTTTTCCTTCATGGTGTTGTAATTACGCTGTTTGCACTCTGTGCATGCTAATGTAATTTTTACTCGCACGACAATCCACCTCCGTAAATTTTTTTAGCTCTAATGGCTAAGTCTGTTTTTAGGCATAAAAAAAAGACCGCTTCCATAGCTAGTCTAATATAGCATAGGGAAAAGCAGTCTGTCAAGCATTTTCTTGATTTTTTTCTATTTTCCGCAAAGCCGGAGCATCTGTCTCGCTTTACTTCCTATTTATATTCATTTCTCTTCAGACTCCTCCTGCATTGCCTCCCAACGTCTCGGATTGGCCGGACAGGCATTGGCTTTTACCGCCGCACGGGACTCTGCAAAGCATCCGCATAGTCCGCACATGCCCTCCGCCAGATACTCACATTTTTTGCACTGCAAAAGTCTGGCCTCATATACTTCTCCCGTACACCGCAGGTCCGGATCCATCATCTCGATACGTTCCAACATATTTTGATAGCTGGCTTTTAACCCGCCTTGTAATTCCATTTCCCGTAAAAAACACTTTCGGCAAAACCTTGGCGACGCTGTTTGGGAAGACTGTCCTTCCTGCTTCGATTGTTCTTCTGTCTGCTCCTGCATCGCCTTTCCTTGTCCGCCTGCGAAGCTCTCTGCAACGTATCCGCCTCTGACATGCTTTTCCATCACTGTGTCCCTCCGGCAGGCTCTCCCTTTAACTGAGCCGGTGTAAGAGTTTCCCCGTTTCGCACAATCCCGCGGATATTTTTCTCCACCTGCACTCTCGGTAGCATTACCTGATGTTCACACCCCGTACACTTCATACGAAAATCCATACCTACCCGCAACAACTCCCATTCCTTACTTCCGCACGGGTGGGGTTTCTTCATTTTAATAATATCTCCGACTAAAAGATTCATTATATCTCTCCTTTCTCCTCCAAATCCTCTGCCCAAAGCTCCTTTGCTTTGTTCGCATATGATTCTAACTCCGTCTTGTTTTGTTTAAATCTGCAGTTTTCCGCACAATTCAACACTTCATTATAATAAAATTCGACTTTCTCTGCACTGCCTACCATCCCTTTTTTCTCTGCGCGATGCCACTGCAAAAAATTTTCATATGCCAAATGAGCATCCGCCAACTCGTGATAGCCCCCAAACTCTTCTCCGTACATACCGTCAAAATGGAGCATATCATACAGTTCGCCGTACTTTCCCGCATAATATGCTCTGTCGCACATATTTCTGCGTTCTGCCTCATTCATTACATCACCGCCGGTTACGGTCAGCCAAAGAAATGAAAACACAGAAAGTGTCAACGGAACAATCAGTACTAATGCTACAGCTTTTATCAAAATCCAACGAATCAGGGGCTTTTCTGACTGCTTATTCATTCCATGCCCTCCGTTCCTTTGCAAGTTTTACCAGCGGTTCCGCATCACTGCTCAAAATAACGGACTCCTTCGTCAAAGGAAGTACCTCTTCTTCCGTCAGTCCCAACGTTCCCACCAGATACGCCATAACTTCCCTCCGCAGTTCTTCATACAACGCTTCATTTTCCGGAATCGGTTCGGAATAATTCCCCACATCCAACGTATATACCTCTAACCCGCGGGTTATGGAATACTTCAAATAATACGTATCTTCCTGTTTCTTCTCCTCCGGCAGCTCCAAAAAACGAAGCTTATATCCTTGAAAACGTTCAAAATCGTATCCTAAAAGTGCCGCCTGGGAACAACGGTACTGTTCTTCCCCAAACAAATCCTTCTCCGACATGTACTCATACAGCCGTCCCAACTCACGATTCTCATAATACTGTTTCATCATCGTTTCGTATTCCTTGGCATTGGTCTTTCGACATACTGCTTTGTACGCTTGCGCCCCCTTGTCGACAACAGTCAGGCCCAGGACAAACAATGCCAAAACGATTCCGCAAATCAAAAGAACACGGCTGAGCAAACGATTTATTACATACGGAGACACCCTTTTTTTATAGTCTTCCCTTGCCTTTTCATATTCCCTCTCTGCCTCGCTTTTTTCCGCAAGCCAAAGCTTTCCGAGAAGATTGACATGACCGCAGTAGGGACAAATCAGTTCCTTTGTCTTATAATTTCCGGCACAACTTTTACACTTCATCTTGTCCCTCCTAACGTGCCAAAAGCAGTTCCGCCAGTTCCGTCAAATCCGGGAGTTCATCCAATACATCCGAAAAATCTCCGAAATACGCAACAATCTCCTCATCCGTAATTCCGGTAGCTTCCTTCATCATACGCCAAATCTCATTACGAATATACAGCATTCCTTCCGATTCATCATAACGAAACCCCGCTTCTTCCGCTTCCCATATCTGAAATAACAGGTCCTGACTCCGTTCCAACACGCTTACCAAATCCTCTGCCTTCATATATTCAGTATCAATGTACTCCTTCACATAGTCATAGCTTCCCTCTTGGCTATCCAGCCAATGGTATAATCCCCACACGTTTTTGTACTTCTTATAACGCTCCCCGTAGGTATCATCCAATTTATCCAGGTAGTCCCCCATTCCCTCATAATCTCCGGCCGCATAATAGCGTTCCAGTTTCGCCAGTTTTTTCTCCATACGCGTTACGGATCTGTCTCCTACCAGCCTCGATGCCGCAAATACCACCAATAGGAGCACAAGAAAGCCTGCTGTTGCAAAAAATGCAATCCGGCTGACCTTGTAATTTACCTTTTTCGCAATCCGTTCCGGACGGGTCTTAAACTCCTCCGCCTGTTCCAAAATCAAACTTATTTCGCCTTTATGTTCTTTCAGTGCCATCGCTTCGTTTTCAGTGTTGCAATAAGGACACAGCAAGAGCGTATCATCAATTTCGGCCCCGCAATTCTTACATATCATCGGTACTCTCCCATCGGTATCCTCTATAGGAACTGCGCAAATCCCCACAGAGCAAAAAAGTGTGCAGGCGCTATCTCACACACGCCTACACACAGTGTATCATGATTTTTCTTCTGTCGCAAGATATAATCTTCGCGCCCTTCAACTACTCTACCGGTTCATACGTATAGGTAAACGGACTGTAACTGTTCACTTTTATCTTGTAGGTTTTCTTCACACCACCGTCTGCTTCTACCGTGAACTCTGTTGTTCCGTTTTCTTCCGCTTCCCGCATCCATTCATCCAAATCCGCTTTTACATAGCTAAATCCCTGAACCGTATAATTTCCTTTCTCGTCCCAATTTATTTTATCTAAAATTCTGAATGACAGCACCCTGCAATTCCGGTTCTCTTTTAAATCCTCTATGGCATACTGTATCCCCAAAGCACACAATTCACCAAGTTCGGTACTACGATCAATCTCTTCCAAACCTGCTTCGATGCTATCGACCAATCCTTCATAATCTTCGGAACCATACTCATATCTGCCCTGACACAGTGCCTCTTTAACAAGGGAGTTCATTAACCAGTATACCCTCCAGGTATACGCATCCTCCGATTCCAGTTCATGCAACGTTAACGGCATAAAGACATTCCCCGTATTTACGTTTTTATATTCGATTCGGAAAGAAAACACCGGTGTATCTTGTTTCGATACAAATCCTGCCCTTTTTTCCCCATTTTCATCATACAACGTCATACGGTAATGGTTTTTATATTCCAACTTTCGCTCCACATACTCAGCCTCATATACTCCGTTGACCACAGAATCCCGAAAACCGAACAGTTTCCGAACCGCGCCCCCGGTGGCTGCATCCACTGCCACTGTTCCGCCGGCAAGCACCATAAGCCCGCATAACACCGCCACTGCTGCCTTCATGGGCTTTAAAAAGAACACGCCCTTCTTTCTCTCACTCTGTCGTTCCACCATCGCTTCCACAAGTGCAGCATCCGGCTTTATCCCATTCATCATTTCCTTATATGTCTGTTCTAACATACACATACCTCCTTTCATCCGCGAAGAATCTCTAATACTCCGTCCTTTTCCGACTGTAGTCGCAGCTGTTCTCTTGCCCGTTTCAACTGCACCCTGACAGTGGATTCTTTTCTGTGCAATACCCTTGCAATCTCTCCGGTTTTCAGTTCTTCGAAGTAGAACAAATGCAATAACAGTCTTGCATCTGAGGAAAGTTTTTGTAACTCCCGGAGCAGCTCCGTCATCCTTTCATCTGCAAGAATGTGCTCCTCCGGTGTTCCGAAACTGTCAGTTACACCAGTTTCCTCTTTCTCCGGACCATTCTCTGCCGGCCATTCTCCCGGCACTTCTTTTTTCCTTGAAGCACCACCAAGATACTTTCGGGAACAATTCACCGTCACTCTGATAAACCAAGCCTTTGCATGTTCTTCATCCCGAAACTCCGGTGCCCTCCTGATATAACGAAGAAACACTTCCTGATAAATATCATCCGCATCCGCCTTGGTGCCGGCTCTGGCAAATGCAATCCGATACACCGTATCGGAATATGTACGAATTATACCTTCGGGAGTCATAATGCCCCTCCTTTTCCGTAATTCTCTTGTTCGCGAACAAAACGTTTCTAAGACACTACCCGGATACCGACTGCACCTGAGCACCTCTTACTCACCGTTTCACCTATAACACCCCAAAATGCGAAAAATGTTACATAGAATAATACAGGGGCCGCACCTTCCGGCACAGCCCCCGACAATTACATCGTATAATTTTCCATTTCCGGGAAGTAAAAAGTAATCTCCGTTCCCTTGCCAACCTCACTCCTAATCTCAATGGTTCCTCCGTGCTTTATGGCAATCTGCTTTGCAATGGCAAGTCCCAAACCGGAACCCTTCGCATTCTGTCGAAGCCTTGACTTATAAAACTTCTCGAAAATATATTTTTGTTCTTCCTCACTGATACCGACACCCTCATCCCGGATGGATACAACAATCTGTTCTTCGCAGACAATTCGAATGTGTACCACGGAATTCTCCGGCGAAAACTTCACCGCATTGTCTAAAATAACCAAGAACATCTGCCGCAGACGATCATAATCGCCCAACATCATAATCACCGGAAGCTCCGTATACAAATCTGCGGTAATATTCTTTTCCTTTCCGATGGCCCAGGCGCTTTTTTTCAAATCCTCGAAAACCTGTACCAGATTTACCGGTTCCTTCTCAACCTCAAAATCCGGATTCTGCATTTTAGAAAGTAACAACAGGTCTCCCACCAGACGTTCCATCCCCTGACATTCCCCCAGCATACGTTCATAGGAATGCTGTATTTTCTCCGGATCGGTTACCACACCGTCCACCAGACTTTCCGTATAAGCCCGCATGACAGTAATCGGCGTACGAAGTTCGTGAGATACATTGGCAAAAAAGTCCAGTCGCATTTGTTCCAGATTCTTTCGTTCCTTCTCATTTTCCTGCAGCTTTCCGGACAAAAAGTCCATGGTGTATGCCAACTCACCGATTTCATCGTTTCGTCTTACTTCGGTGGTCACTTCGAAATTACCGTCCGCAAGCTCCAGTGCAGTCCGACGAATCTTACGAATAGGGTTTGAAAGAGTCCGCACAAATAACAATGCCGTAACAAAGGCAAGTGCAAGAGCAATGGCACCACTGATAAAAATCAAACGCCAACTGCTGGCCACAATCCGCTCCTGATTTTCCACCTTAACATTTACCAAAATACCGCCTGCTACTTCTCCGTTGATTCCCAACACAGGCACACCGATGGAAATTACATTTGTTTTATGATGTTCACTATACCCGGAACGGGATGCCGGAAGATTATGGAATACATTATTTAAAATATCACCGTACCGGCTCTGATAAAAATCCATCGCTTCAAAATCCTTACGATACAGCGCGAACGTTCCCGGCAAAGGATACTTTGCCTCGTCATTGGAAATACTCCATATCTCCATATTTTCATTTTCAATCAACATTACAGTGGACAGATATTGCTGCCAACTGTCCGGATTTCCTGCAAAGACCAAATCCGAGCACCGTTTTGCCATTTTTTCTGCCTTTTGCTTCGTCTGTTCTCTGTAATTATCCATAATGGTCTGCTCGTACAGGCGCATATAAATTACACCCAGCACTACGGCAAACAATATCATAATGACACCGAACCAAAAGGAAGTCTTCACAAACAAAAGATTATGAAATTTTCTTTTTTTCACCCGTTGCTTCATCTGCTTCTCTCCAATACAACCATCTGCCGGTCCGGCTTCTACTCATTCGTCTCCGTTATCTCAAACTTATAGCCCACACCCCATACAGTTGCAATATCCCAGCCCTTATGCTCCGCCTTATCAAGCTTCGCCCGAAGACGCTTCACATGGGAATCCACCGTTCTTGTATCTCCCACATAATCATACCCCCAAAGGCTGTCCAATAAATTATCTCTGGTAAACACTTTTTTCGGATTGCTGGCAAGAGTCCACATGGTCTCGATTTCCTTTTTCGTCAGTGTGATTCTCTGACCGCCGATATGCAAGGTATATTCTTCCAGATTAATCTCCAGGTTACCGATTTTTAATATGTTCTCATTCTTTTCACTGATTTTCTCACGGTCTGCGCGGGACATCCGGCGAAGCACCGCACGAAGACGCGCCATTACTTCATTCGGGGAGAACGGCTTTACGATGTAATCATCCGCACCGATATCCAGTCCCATCACTCTCTCGAAATCCTCTCCTCGTGCCGTAATCAGAATCACCGGTGTATCGGATACCGCACGAATCTTACGACACACTTCATAGCCGTCCTCCTTCGGCATCATCACATCAAGTAATACCGCCGCCGGCTCATGCAACCGGAACAACTTCATAGCTTCCTCGCCGTCCGCCGCAACCAATGGCTCATAGCCTTCTTTTCTTACATATGCTTCTAAAACATCCGTTATATCTGTATTATCATCCGCAATCAAAATGTACTGCATCAAACATTCCTCCTTACGCATCTTCTGCCGGAAGTGTTCCGTATCCGACTCCTCTGTCTTCCTATCTCTATTATACTTTTTTTCCGACTGTTACACAAGTCGAATTTCGAAGAATCCTCAGGAAAAATCTTATAAAATTCTTAAGAAATGACATCAAACTGACAAAAAGTGGTGATAAAATAAGGCACAGGATGTGACGCAGGATTTCCGTAGTCATTAGTTGGAGGGCAAAGCCATGAAACAGAATCGTTTCAAAAAAGGTATCATTACCCTCGTCTTTTTGCTTTCTGTCAGTTTCTTCTCTGTGTTTGCTTCTGCCACCGATGCATATGCAAATACTCAGGTTCCGAAATTGAACGTAAAGACAAAAGCGATTGTAAAAGGTAAGGACTATGCCCTTAAAGTTTATAATTTATCAGAGACTCAGACGGTTACTTTTACCTCTTTGGTTCCAAAGGTTGCTACCGTAAACGAAGAGGGAATCGTAAAGGCTCTTGCAGTCGGTACAACGACTGTTACTGCAGTCATCGAGGACTCCGCTTCCGATGAAACACTCGTCTTAGAGTGCAAAATCAGAGTCGGCACGCCGGCATTTCATATTATGTTATCCCGACAGCAGCTCGATATGACGGTAGGACAGCGCTCCTTACTGTCTTATATGATTGCTCCTTTCAACACGGCTGAGCTTCCGAAGTTTTCCAGTTCTGATCCGGAGGTTGCCTCCGTCAGTGCCGGCGGTGTTGTAACCGCGAAATCTGCAGGTACCGCATACATATTCGCACAGATTGACAACGGTCTGTTCAGTGCTTGTAGTATTACGGTAACCGAAGAAGAGGAAGAAGCAATTGTTCCTCGCACGTTTAACGAAACGGAAGAATCCGAAGAAAATACTTTCGCAGATTTTCTGATTAATTTAAACTCAAACTTTACAAACGGTGATAATACCTCCGAGGATACGGGTGCCGAACCGGCACAATAATCTTTCGCACAAGCTAAAAGCGGCCACGCAGTATGCGCAGCCGCTTTTTTTCGTGAAGGTAAAGTGAGCATGTGTACGATTGTGGAAGCTTTGCTTCCGGCAATCGGGAATCATGCGAACGCGCCCACGACGTAGCGACGAAGTCGCGAAGTTGGGGGCCGGTGCAAAGCACCAGCCTTCACGTAAAAGTTTCACTATTTCTTTTATCCAATTACATCATGCATTTGATACATTCCTGCCGGCTTTCCTGCCAAAAACTTCGCTGCCTGCAGGGCTCCGTTTCCGAAAATCGCCTTGGAATACGCCGTATGTTTAATCTCAATCACTTCATCCGGTCCCGCAAAAATAACTTCGTGTTCTCCCACAATGGTTCCGCCTCTTACCGCAGAGATACCGATTTCCTTCTTATCTCTCATCTTACGTTCCTGAGAACGGTCATATTTGTAGGCATATTCATTCTGCAATACTTCGTTCATGGCATCCGCAATGGCCAGTGCCGTTCCGGACGGAGCATCCACCTTACGGTTATGATGTCTTTCAACGATTTCCATATCAAAGTCTGCCGACGCGAATACCTTAGCTGCCGCTGCCACCAGCTTAAGAAGCGTATTCACACCGAGAGACATATTTGCAGACCGAAGAATCGCCACCTTCTTAGACGCTTCCATTACCTGCGCAAACTCTTCTTCGGAAAGTCCCGTGGTACAAAATACCATAGGCATCTTCTTATCAATAGCAAAAGACAAACGTTCGTTAAGCTTTGCCGGAGAAGAGAAATCGATAATCACATCTGCCTCTTCCCTGCAATCTAAAATGCTGGAATAAACCGGATAATCGTAATGAGTCTCTGTTACAAAATCAATACCGGCAACAATCTTTGTCTGGCTATCCTCCAGTGCCAAATCAGAAATCACACGACCCATTTTTCCGTTACAACCGCACATAATAATACGTACCATACCAAAATCCTCCTCTATGTACTATAATATAAGCGCCCGGCTTGCCCTCACCACCGGACAGGCCGGACGCCACTTTCATTTCTACTGTTTTGCGGACACAGTATCAGGTCCGTTCTCACAACCGCTTCTTCAAACCTTATCGAATCACACCGAGGTCTCTCATGACAGCCTCAAGCTTAGCCTTATGAGCATCTTCCATCTCCGTAAGCGGCAGACGAAGCGGTCCCACTTCCATACCCATTAAGTTTAACGCCGCCTTTACCGGAATCGGATTTACCTCGGAGAACAGATTGTCAACAAGCGGCAAATACTTTAACTGAAGAGCAAGGCTTCCCTTCACATCTCCTTCAAAGAACTTTGCACAAATGTCGTGGGTTTCCTTCGGCACCACATTGGACAGTACGGAAATAACACCCTTACCGCCGGCAGACAATACCGGAACAATCTGATCGTCATTACCGGAATATAAATCAATGTCACCCTGACACAAATACATGGTCTGCATGGTCTGGCTGATGTTGCCGGTAGCATCCTTAATACCTACAATGTTGTCTACATTCTTTACCAAAGCTGCCACAGTCTCCGGTAAAATATTACATCCGGTACGGCTCGGTACATTATACAAAATAGCCGGAATGTTCACAGCCTTTGCTGTCTCGGTAAAATGAGCCATAAGACCCTTCTGGGTAGCCTTGTTGTAATACGGAGTCACAAGCAATAAGCCGTCTGCTCCTGCCTTTTCTGCCTCTTTGGACAAATAAATCGCAGTCTCCGTACAGTTGGAACCGGTACCTGCAATTACCGGAATACGCTTTGCCACCTTATCCACCGTATAGCGGATACATTCCAAATGCTCCTCATGACTTAATGTGGAAGCCTCACCGGTAGTTCCGCAAATAATAATGGAATCGGTACCTCCCGCAATCTGAAACTCCAATAACTCACCGAGCTTTTCAAAATTCACTTCTCCGTTTGCCTTCATCGGTGTTACAATCGCAACACCTGCACCTGTAAATAATGCCATAATTGCACCTCCGTTTTTAAATATGCTATGTAGGCAGTGCTTCGCACCTCCCCCACAACTCCGCGAACTACGTTCGCTACGTCGCGGGCGCGCTCGCATGACTACCGTTTGCCGGAAGCTTCGCTTCCGCAATCGTACGCATGCTCACTAAGCCTACACGGAAAAAAAGAACCCTCTGACGACGGTTCTCGAAGAATACACCTATTCGGTAAATATCCTGCATCCATAGCGGTGCAGTCATTTCTTCGATAGCCCTCCATCAAATAAATGATGACAGTCCCGCAGTTATTCACCCCGGACCCAGCAAGCAACCCTCAGGCAGCTACTCACTTCGGCATCTCATCCTTTCCCCTACGTTCTTTTATGCCCTGACATATCCCGCAGTGTACTGATAATCAATGCGCCTCTATCACAATACTTATTGTATATCCATAGAATATACCAGAAGCCTTGTCTTGTCAACACCTTTTTTTGACATTTTACAAAATCCGAATCCGGATTCCGTTACTTCCGGCCCAACAGCTTCTTGGTATATTCTTCCTTCGGATTTAAGAACAGTGACTCCGTGTTCCCGCACTCTACCACCTTGCCGTCCTTCATCACAAGCACCCGGTCACAAATTTTCCGAACAACTGCCATATCATGGGATACGAAAACATAGGTCAGTCCGTGTTCCCTTTGAAGCTTTAATAAAAGCTCCAAAATCTGTGCCTGCACCGTCACATCCAATGCCGAAACCGGTTCATCCAAAAGCACAAGTTCCGGATTCGTAATCAACGCTGCTGCGATGGCCACTCGCTGACGCTGGCCTCCAGACAATTCTGCCACATAGCGATTTCCCGCATCTTCCGGTAACTCCGTTTCTTCCAGCATACGCGCCACACGCTCTTTCCGTTCCGCTTCCGATAATTTCGTCTTTAGCCGAAGAGGTTCCTCTAAAATCCAGCCTACTTTTTTTGCAGGATTCAGACTGGTATACGGGTCCTGAAATACCATTTGCGGAGTCCCCTGCACGTTCACGCTACCTTCCCGTACCGAATACAGCCCCGATAAAACCTTTAGCAACGTGGACTTTCCGCAACCGCTTTCTCCCACAATGCCGAAAACCTCCCCTTTTCTTACGTCGAAGGACATCTCTTTTACTGCCAGCTTCTCTTGCCGCTTCTGAAACAACCCGGTGCGTTGTCGATAGGACACCGAAACATGTTCTGCTGAAAGTACATATGCAACCTTGTCCCTTCTCCTTTTCCCATCCTCATTTTCCGGGTCCGTCTCCGCCTCAGACGTCCGTTGTTCTTCCGACAATTCCTTCGGTCCCTTCACCGCTGCCGCCATCAGGCGTTTCGTGTAGTTACGCTCCGGATGTTCAAAAATCTGCTCTGTGGTTCCTTCTTCCACTACAACTCCGTCCCGCATAATCATTACCCGGTCGCAAAGCTCCCGAAGCACAGAAAGGTCATGAGAAATAAACAGTACCGATGTATGGTTTTCTTTCGCCAGACGACGAATCAATTCCACAATCTCCCGTTCCGTTACTGCATCCAAGGCCGTCGTCGGTTCATCACAAATCAATAGCCGTGGTTTATTTATCATTGCCATGGCAATCATGACACGCTGGCGCATTCCTCCCGAAAGCTGATGCGGATACTGTTGTAACAACTGCTCTCCGTTTTTTAACTCTGCCTTTGTCAATGCCTCAATGATCGCCCGTTCTCTATCCTCTTTGCCAAGAGACGTATGCAGCAAAAGCGGTTCTTCCATCTGGGTTTTGATGGGCAGCACCGGATTTAAGGATGTAAGCGGCTCTTGGAATATCATGGCCATCTCAAACCCGGACAATTGCCGGCGAAGTAACTCTTCTGCTTTCTGTTCTTTTTTATCTGCATTGTTCCCACGGAGTTTCTTTCCGTCAAATACAATCTCTTCACAGGAACACTTAGCCCCATCCGGAAGCAATCCCATCACAGCCAAAGCCGTCATACTTTTTCCGGACCCGGATTCTCCTGCAATACCGAGAATTTCCCCTTCCTTTACAGAAAAGGAAATACGGTTTACCGCAACTTTGTCAGCTTTTTTCTTCCGCCTGAAAGAAACACACAAATCTTTTACCGAAAGCAACTCATTTCTGCTAGTCATGCTTCTCGCCTCCCTCCAAACTAAGTAAGCCGACGCCAAGCACACTAATCAAAATCATAAGACCCGGAGCTACTGCATTCCACGGTGCCCGGAACAAATACGGCTGTGCTTCGGAAAGCATCCGTCCCAGACTGGCATCCGGTGGCTGTACCCCAAGGCTTAAATAACTCATGGCCGCCTCAGAAAGCACCGCATTATTAAATCCGATGGCAAGAGCCGACAATAAACTGCTCTTTATATTCGGTAAAATGTGTACAAACATAATCCGCAGATGTCCCGCTCCCATCAATCGCGCATTTTTTACATAGTCCAACTCTTTTTGCACCACAAAACCGCTTCGCACCACTCTGGCAAAGCTTGGAATAAACAAAATACCGAGGGCTGCCACAAGCTGTACGGTACCGCTTCCGAATACGCTGACAAATACCAGGGCAAGCAAAATACTGGGAATCGCCGCCAAGGCATCGTTCACTCGCATTAAAATCAAATCGGCAAGCCCACCGAAATATCCGGTGAAGGCACCCAAAAGACAACCGCACACCGCTCCGATAGACACTACGGAGATTCCTACCAAAAAGGTGGTTCCGGCGCCCTTCATAACGCGGGAAAATACGTCCCGCCCGAAATTATCCGTACCGAACAAATGAGAAAAGGACGGAGCCGCATTTTTAATGTCCGCATTCATGGCATTCGGGTCATAAGGCGTATAAAAACAGCCCACCAAAGAAATAAGTAACGCAATTGCTACAAAAAGCAAACCGATGATTCTGTTAATATTATATTTTCCGTCTTTTTTTAACCAACATGCAACGCTCATGTCCGCCCTCCTTTCTTTATTTGCTCCGTTTTATGATTCCCCTTGATTCCAGACCCCACTATAACTCTTTAATTCTCGGGTCCAAATACCGGCATATCATGTCCGCGCCGTAATTTAAAATCACAACTACCGCCGTGGTATATAGCACAATGGCCCGCACCACCGGAAAATCTCTGGAAGAAATGGACACTGCTAACAGCCGCCCCACACCGGACAGATTAAATACCTGCTCTATCACAATACTTCCCGCAAGAATTTCCGCCATCACCATGGTAAGAAATGTCACTACCGGAACCAGCGCATTCCGAAGCACATGCTTCCACAATACTCTGCGTTTTCCGCATCCTTTGCTTTTTGCGGTCCGTACATAATCGGAAGTCATCTGTTCCTTTAAAGAACTCTGCAAAAACCGTACCGACATACCGATTTTCGGAACCGCCACTGCAATGGCCGGAAATATCATAAATCTCAAAAATCCGAAGAAATCCTCCGTTGCCGGTACATATCCTCCCGGAACGAACCAACGTAACATTACGCCGAACACCAACGTAATCAACATTCCCAGGAAAAATCCCGGAACCGCCATCATGGTCTGGGTAAAAAAAGCCACGATACCTTCCCCTGTTTTCGTTTTTGCCCGTGCCGCCAATATTCCCAACGGTACGGAAATCCCCACAATCAACACAAACGAAAGCAGCGCAAGACTAACCGTCACACCAAACCGGTCCGAAAGAAGTTCCGCCACCGGAAGGCCGTACTGGGTAGATTCACCGAACTCTCCGGTAACCGCTCCCAGCAAAAACTTGCCGTAGCGCACCAAAAGCGGCTGATTCAGCCCCATGGACTCCCGTAATGCCTGAATTTCTTCTTCCGTGGCATCAATACTCAAATTAGCCACCGCCGCATCCGACGGTATCACTTCAAAGGCAAGGAAGGTAAGAAATGCCGCCATCAAAAGTGTCACCATCAGAGCTACTGTCTTTTTTATAAAATACCGCATGTCTTACCCTCCTTCCTTTCATCTCTATCTTTCTACTCCGCCGGTTTTAATGCCGCCACATCCAATACATACACAGGATAGAACAGGAAATTCGTAAACTTCTTGTTTACCGCTACCAACTTTGCACCATCCTGTAAATATACGCTTGCTGCATCCTTTGTCAAAAGCTGCTGGATTTCCTTATAAAGTGATACCTTTTCGCTTTCTACCGTACTTGCCAGTGCTTTTGCGAATACCTCATCAAACTCCGGATTGTTATAGTTTACGAAATTATTCTTCGCCGTAGACACATAACGCTTTAATACATCGCTCGGTGCCAACGCAGAATCCAGCGCAACAATGGTTGCCTCATACTCTCGTCCGCGGTACACATCCGTCAACCAGGCAGACCACTCAATCAACTGAATTTCAGCCTGCACACCAACTTTTTTATACTGTTCCGTAAGCACCTGTGCGGTTGCCACATGAATATCATAGTTAGACGGCACCTTTACCGTAAACTTCAGCGGATTGCTTTCATCATAGCCTGCCGCTTTTAACAGTTCTTTTGCCTTTTCCGGCTGATAGGTGTAATAGTTCTCCAAGGTTTCATCATAATACACGCCGAAATTCGGGAACATATTACTTCCGATGACATGACCTCTTCCGCCACCTACAATGTTTAACAGTTCTTCCTTATCCACCGCATAACAAAGAGCTTCGCGCACCTTATTGTCTGCAAACGGGCCGAAGGCATTGTTTAAAAACATTGCCTGTACCACATTGGTGGAACCCACTGCCAGGTTGTAATCTTCCGGAAGTTGCGCAGCCTGTTCATCCGTTAAATACGGGAATACATCAATACTGCCGGATAACAGTTCCATAAATGCAGCATCGTTGCTGGCACAAATTTTAAAGGTTACCTTCGAAAGATACGGCTGTTCACCGTAATAGTCCTCAAACCGCTCCACTACAAAGCTGGTAAGAGGGGTGTAGGAAACAAAACGGTACGGTCCCGTTCCTACCGGCTTACTTTCCTGTTCCGTGTAATCCTCCGGAATAATGAAACAAGTCAGAAAACCAAGTAACTCCGTATTCGGCTCGGAAAGCTTCAGGACTACGGTATCCTCTCCCACCTTATCCACGGCAGAAATAACAGAAAGCGCCGATTCCACGACAACCTCAGGATCCGGGTTGTCAAGTAAACCGGCGCAACGCTTGATCGAATATACCACATCATCCGCAGTAACTACCTCGCCGTTGTGGAACTTTACATTCTCACGCAAGGTAAAGGTATACGACATACCGTCCGGTGCTATCGTATAGTCTTTTGCTACTGCAGGAACCAATGTCCCGTCTACAGAAGGCTTCACTAAACCTTCGAAGACATTAAACAAGACTTCATCGGTTCCTGCCGACACTGCTTTGTGTGGGTCAAGACTGTCCAAATCCTGTGTTATTCCTACTACCGCGGAAAGGGAATCCTCCGAACCTTTCTCTCCCGTTCTGCCGCCGTTGCATGCGCAAAGTGCGGTGAAGGAAGCAAGTAGTGCAAGAAAGAAAACTTTCTTTTTCATAAAACTACCTCCGTTCGCGGACTTCATTCCGCTTTATTAAATTTTTTACTTCCCTATCATACACCATCCGTTACTAAATGGCAAGAAAAAAATTTGTGAGTTTTTTATGAAATTCCGAAAAACCTCTTTATTCTTGTCCAAAAATAGTGTAAAATAGGGGCAGATTAATTTTAAAGGAGGGTTGTCGCAGATAATACCTGCGATAAAAGTAACATGGAACAGAATAATGAAAAGAACATGACCAACTACGACCGCAAGGTCTTAGCAAGAGAAGAGGCTGCAAAGCGCGAAAAGAAAAAGAGCGTGCTTTATGCCGTAGCTGCCGTGGCTATCGTTGCCTGCATTGCAGCATTATTGATTTTCGCACCGATGTTAAAGAAAAAAGCAAACAGCGAGTTCTTTAAGATCAACAACGAAGCAGTGTCCGTAGCAGAGTTTAATTTTCACTACACCAGCCTGGTAAACAACAATGCTACTCTTTTGTCTTACCTCGGCATTTCTGACGTAGCAGGTTTACAAAGCACTGTATATGACAGCGAAAGCGGTGCTACTTGGGCTGACTTTTTTGCAGACCGCGCAGCTCAGACCTTGAAGGAAAACAGAGCGCTTCTTGCCGATGCAAAAGAAAAAGGCATTGAACTTAACATTGACAAAGAATATACCGACTATATGGATCAAATCAAAGCAGCTGCCGAGACTTCCGAGATGGACGTAGATACCTATCTTGCTTCCCTTTACGGAGCAACCGAAAAGCAGTTAAAGAATGTCATCAAGGATTACCTTGCTGCTACGCTCTATACTGAAAAGCTGACCGAAACCCACGCTGCTTCCGATGAAGAAGCCCAGGCTGAGTACGACGCCAACAAGAAAGAATATGATTCCGTAAACTATCGTGTGTTAGAGTTTGCCGCAGATATCACCGAGGAATCCACCGAGGAAGAAATCGCAACAGCAATGGAAACTGCAAAGAAGAAAGCGCAGGAAATGCTTACCAAGGTTCAGGCAGGCGAAGACTTCGAAACCCTTTGCATCACCTATGCTCCGGAAGAAAGACGTGATAAATACGCTGATTCCGAAACTGACCTTTCCCTTGTAGAGGATGCATCTTCTACCTATCCGTACGAGCCGTTTAACGACTGGTTATTCGAAACCGACCGTAAAGAGGGAGACAGCACCTTATACACAGACGATAACACCAATGCACATTATGTTGTACTGTTTGAAAAGCGTTATATGGGTGACACTGTAATGGATTCCATTAAGGATACCTTGACCTACGATGCTGTTACCAAGTATATCGAAACCATTTCCGCAGATTACACTATTTCCGATCCGAAGGGTAATCTTCCGGTAATGTAATACAAACCGCTTCAAAGATTGAATCAACATGATAAAAAGGGCGAACTTCACAGTATGTGGTTCGCCCTTTTATTCTGCTCTTATTCTTTTACAGTTCTTCTACATATCGTACCGGTTCAATGGCACTTAACATCTGCAATATCTCCGCATGCGGCTTTTTCTTCGGCAATCGCAATGTACAAAGTATTGCCGTTCCTTTATCTTCCATACCGTTTGCTCGGGTCATCTCCAAATCGCTAATACGAAATCCCTGCTCCTTCGTGTAGCGGATAAACGTCCCCACATCCGACATCTGGTCAAACTCCACGTACAAATTTATCACCTTAGTGGAAGACATCACCCAGTCATCTAACCGCTGCAACATGGCCATTACCACAAATATCAGGACACATCCCACAACAGCTCCGGTATAAAATCCGATTCCGAGAGACAGCCCCACACAAGCTGCTGCCCACAATCCTGCTGCCGTAGTCAACCCCTTCACCCGGTTCCGTCCCGTGACAATAATGGTACCTGCTCCCAGAAAACCGATGCCGGAAATCACCTGGGCTCCCATTCGTGCCGGATCGGTCCCTCCATAAATCTCCGTAATGTACTGATTCGTTATCATGACTAATGCCGCTCCCATACATACCAGCATATAAGTACGAAACCCTGCCGGCCGCTTCTTTCTTCCGCGCTCCACACCGAGAATACCTCCACATACCAAAGAAAGCAACAATCTGGTGGATACTGAAATCAAATTCAGTTCTTTTAATACTTCCGGAATATATGCCTCCAACTCGACACCTCCCTTATTCCAAATACCATAGCTCTACCCGTGCCGCACCGATTCCTCTCACAGCCGCCTCGTCCGGACAATTCTCCGGGAAATTTTTCAGCTCTGTCTTCACAGCATAAGAAAGAGCATCTGTCCATGTGTACACACAATATCCGCCTCGCTCCGCGCCTGCTTTCGCCTCTTCTATCTGCTCGGATTTTAAAATACTGACACCAAGAAATCCTTCCGTTGTAAGAAGCATCTTCTGGTCTTCACCTGAAATTCTTGTAAATCCCAAACGATCCAAATACGGCAGCTGTTGTCCCTTTTTATCTACTTTCCAGTAAAAGGGATTTCTTACAAATTCATAATACTCTCCCTTTACATCATTTATGTCTTCTTCTTCGGAAATCACAAACGAATTCAATGTAGGCACTCCGGGCATGTTCCAGGCATCCGTCACGGTCTTTTGGAGCATTTCTGCCGTATCGTCAAATCCCATATCCTTTGCCTTTGCCGCGGCCGCATCCGCTCCCATGTACTCCGGTAAAAGATTTACATGATAATGCTCCGGAGCAAAACATACACCACCGTGTTCCAAAAGCAAAGTTAAAAAGTCCGGCTTAGGGCTCGGAAACAACACTTCAAAGCTATAATCGTCCAGCTTTGTAAACACTGCTTTTCCTATTTTCCCCTGTTCATCCTTCACCGTAAAACAACTCCATAATGTTTCTCCGAAGGTTTCCGGAAGGCACAGCTTGTTATAGAAGAACACGCAGTCATCCGCAGTAAACATAACTCCGTCCGACCACCGCAATCCTTTTCTCAAATACACGGTATACTTTGTAAAGTCTTCATTCACCGTGTAATCCTTTGCAACATTCGGAAGTATACTACCGTCTTCTCCCAACCGAAACAACCCTTCTGTCACTAAGTCTTTTGCCAACGGATTTGATGTTTCCACCGCGAATTGAACATCATCACTATAGGTTCCTACCACAAACTCTGTTTCTTCATAAATCTCTTCTTTCCCCGGAAGTCTTTCTTCTATCGGAGCCAACTTCCCTGCCGCTACTTTCTCGGCTAATCCCCTCGCTTCCGCGTAAGTTTCATACCCTTCCGGTTCTTCTTTCTCTGTTCCAACTACTTCTCCGCTTATCACCGGTGCTTTCGTCGGTTCCTCCGTCCGGTTGTCCTCCCCGCCTTTTTTACATCCGGCAGCCAAACACAACATGGTCAAACTCAACACCGCCGTATATACCATACACTTTCTTCTCATTCTTACCTCCTACCATAGGAAAAACAAGCAAGATACCCTCCGCCTGTTTTTTCTGTCTTTCCTATTTCAATTTCCTTGTAACATAAGGAAGTGTCCCAAAAGTCCAAAAGACTTCCGGGACACTTTGTTATTTGTTGACTTCTAATAACGGAATGCCTGTAATGCTTCCTGAAGCTTTTTCGCTTCGTCATTTAATTCATTAGAAGCTTCCGACAAATCTTCCACTGCCTTCAGCTGAAGGTCAACCATGTTCTGTACTTCCTCAGACGCCGCAGAGGTTTCTTCGGATACAGCAGAAATACTGCTGATTGCATCTACGGTTACGGTCTGAGCTTCTCCGATACGGTCTACTCCGTTGGAAATATTGGCAAGACGTTCTGTCATCTCTTCAACGTTTTCACCAATATTCTTAAACAGTGCAATTGCATTCTTAAGTGCTACACTCTGAGATGCTACAATCTCTTCTGCCTGTGCTACTGTCTGTGCGGTACCTTCGGTTTGTGCCTTAATACCGTTTACAATACCGGCAATCTCGTTTGCCGCTTCCACAGACTGTTCCGCAAGTCTTCGAATCTCATCCGCAACCACTGCAAAACCGCGTCCTGCTTCTCCTGCTCGAGCCGCCTCAATGGACGCGTTAAGAGAAAGAAGATTCGTCTGCTCCGCAATATCATTAATAACACCGATAATTTTTCCGATGGAATGAGACTCTTCTGCAAGAGCATCCATATCTACGGTAATGCGCTTGGTAATGGAAGCGGTCTCTTCTCCCTTTGCTTCCAGTACACCGATTGCTTCCATACCGTTTTCAACTGCAGCCTTCGCACCCTTTGCAAGGTCATCGATTGCGTCGGCATCAGCCTTAACTTCATTAATACGTTCACTGAGTTCTTCACTCTGTACAAGACAACGCTCGGAATCCTCTGCCTGCTGTACGATACCGTTTCGAATCTCCATAATGGAAGTGGTGATGTTCTGTGTAGCGGTCAATAACTTTTCGGAAGTATCACCCACACCTGCTGCAGAGCTTCCTACCTTATCCGCTGCTACGGATGTCTGCTGTACCATACCCTTCATGTTGGTAACCGTCTTATTTGCACAGGCAACCAACGCTCCGAACTCATCTTTACGCTTCGTTCTCATCTTTGCAGTAAGGTCACCCTTTGCCACCTTGTCAAGTCCTGCCATGGTACGCTTCATTGCCTTTGCATAAGAAGTTGCCACCCAGATACCCAACAATACGGAACATGCTGCAGAAATCAATACTACAACCACTGCAAGTACTTTAATGGAGTTTGCACTGGCAATAATTTCGCTACGCGGAATCGCGCCGCAAAGCATTGCGCCGGTATCTCCGATCGGTACCGCAATTACGAGATAGTTGTCACCGTCAATCTTTTCATATCCGCTGCTCATCGCTGCGGAACTTAATGCATCATTATACTCCTTCAAACCTACAAAATACGGCTGTCCCGAAATACCGTGCTGTGTCATTTCCACACTGTCCGGAGCAATGATACCGAAAATACTTCCCTCTGCCAGGTCAATACCGGCCAACGTATCCACAAGCATGGACATCTGAATGTCTGCAGATGCATAACCGATATCCTTACCCAACGCACTGACTAGCTTCGTGGTAACCGCAAGGAAATAATCATTGCCGGAAAAGCCTAACTGACCATCCACAAAATTATGCTTACCGGTCCACTGGTATGTCTTACCGGAAGCCAGGAAATTGATACCCTCCGTACTTCCTTCGAAAGCGGTTGCTCTGTCTGCTTCCGTAAATGCACCATCGGATGCATAAGATTCACCGTAATAAGACATAATCGCAATATTTCCGATAATGGACTCGTTCTCACCGCCTAAGGTATTGATATCCGCTTCAATGGATTTCATTGCTGCGGTTTCTTCTCTGTTCTTCCCCGAATAATTGCCTGCATAGTACATGGACACATCCGTATTGGAGTTCAACTGTCCAAGCTTAGACTCTACCGTAGACAACACAAGTGCCAAATGTTCCGCCTTAGCGTTGATAGTAGAGCTTGCCGCTTCTTCATAGTTTGACTGCAATGCATTGGACGCGCTGGAGGAACAAACTACACCGAGTACAATAATGAAAATGAGCGGTACACAGAACATGGTAATAAGCTGTGTACGGATACTCTTCATCTTCTTATTTCCGATACCGCCTGTGAACTCCGGCAAGGAAATCTTCGGTAACTTTGCAAGCAACGCTTTCACCGGAATGCCTTTCTTTGGCTTTGCCTCACCGTTGACTGCTGTCTTCTCTTTTTTCTTAAACTTCGGAAGTGAAATATTCTCCAAAGAAATCTTCGGTAACTTCACGTTCAATTTCTTTCGTTCCTTCGGCTCTGCTGCTACGGCTTCCTGTACCTGTACTTCTTCCGTTGCTGCCATCTCCGTTTTCGGAACCTTCGGTGCTTTCACCTTTGGTGCTTTCGGTGCTTTTACCTTCGGCTCTTTCGGTGCCTTTGGCTCCTTTACCTTCGGTTCTTTCGGTGCCTTCGGCTCCTTTACCTTCGGTTCCTTCGGTGCCTTCGGCTCCTTTACCTTCGGCTCTTTCGGTGCCTTCGGTTCCTTTACCTTCGGCTCTTTCGGTGCCTTCGGTTCCTTCGCCTTTGGTTCCTTTTTCGCCTTTGCTTTTTCCGCGCGTTCTTCCGAACGTAAAAACTTCAGTAAATCCTGATCCTTTTTCATGTTCGTAACCTCCTTGCTACATTCGGTATGCGATTTTGTACTTTTCCAATCTGCCCCTATCCGTCTCTAAAATCTGATTAAATTATACCCTATTTTGTCAGAAAGTTCAAGTCAAAAATAGAATTGTTATAACATTTTTCATAAGAAAATGAAGAAAAAAATAAAACTTTTTTCAAAAGATACTTTTCTTTTTCCCAAAAACAACGTATAATAGAATCAGTATTTACAGAAAGGAGTATTCCAATGAAAAAAATATTTAAATTTTTCGCTGCTATCGCATCCGTTGCAGCCGTTGCCGGTGGTGCATATCTCGTGTATAAAAACTTCTTTGCCAAAGAAGATGATGACTTCGATTTTGATGACAGTTTCACCGATGAAGACGAAATGGCTTCCCGTGAATATGTCTCCATTAACATCACCACTGATGAAACAGAAACCGAAGAGGAGGATGTTTCGGAAGATACGGAATCTCTTGCAGAGGAAGATGCTGAATAGTTTGCAACAAAAAGGAGCTCTCGCATTTACGCTTTATCGTAAACGGACAGCTCCTTTTCTTTTGCGTCTTTTAATTGTCTTTGTACAAATATGCAGTTTCTCCGAACAAACACCAAAGAACTCCCTGCTCTGTCTGAATTCTTACAATTCTCTCCAACGGTTCGGAAAATCGGATTATCTGTATACTTCCGTCTTTACACATCAACGAGTACTTATAATCACCCGTTTCAGAGGACAACTTGTTTTTCGGCTCTGCTTCCTCCAAACACCTGGTCAGCTCCGCCATCCAATCGTCTTCCGTTTCCACAAATTCCCAACACTCGGCCTCTTGCATTTCGTTTGTAAAGACTACATCGTCCGCTTCCGTTTTTTCCCATTCTTCCGTAAACGAAAACTCCGTGCTATCCCAATATACAGTCACCTGTTCTTCCGGTTCTGCTTGGTCTTTCAAACCGTCAAACAGAGCAACCTCCGAGTCGGTGGAAGCATCTG
Source organism: Lachnospiraceae bacterium (assembly GCA_017465475.1). GTDB lineage: Bacteria > Bacillota > Clostridia > Lachnospirales > Lachnospiraceae > SIG307. The sequence continues at coordinate 4,299 of JAFTWC010000020.1, read as the reverse complement.
CCGAAGATGCGTTCCGTACTGTTCCCGGCTTCGTATTGCCCGCTGTGCTGTGTGAACTGTATTCGTACTGTTCACTTTCTCCCGCACGATCCGCAACCATTTCCGGCATTGCATCCTCCGCCGTTTTATGATTCAAACCGATCGTATCCTTCATTCCGATTCCAAGAGCTACTAACAGCACCGCTGCTGCCGCCGCCGATGCATATCTCATAAACACCGTTTTCTTCTTTGCCGCCTGCTTCGGCATCTGTTCTACAGTTCCTTGCATTTCTATCTTTTTCAATGTCTTTTGAATCAGTTCTTCACTGACACAAAGGCGTTCCTGTTCCAGTGCCTGTTCTAAAAGTGCATAGAGTTCTTCATCTTGCATCTCATTGTGTTCTTGCATTTCTTTGCTCATCCTATGCACCTCCTTTCCATTCTCTTTCGAGAATAACGCGAAACTTCTCTCTCGCCCGGGACAATCTGCTTTTTACCGTCCCTTCGCTCAGTCCCAAAACCTTAGCGGTTTCTGCTACAGAACGTTCTTCAAAATAAAGGCACACCAGTACCTCCCTGTATTTTTCCGGCAATAAAAGCAAAGCCTCTCTCACTTTTTCTCCGTCCTGTTTCCGTTCAATTTTCTCCGCCATGTCCGCTGCCGGTATGTTTTCCTCCTCTTTCTCGGAAAACATAGTCACCTTGCGGTTATATGCGCTTTTCAAATAATCCTTACATGCATTTACCGTAATTCGCAAAAGCCAGGTTTTAACGGAGCTTTCTCCGCGGAACTCAGAAAGCTTTGCATTCACCTTAATAAACACTTCCTGAAAAATGTCCTCTGCCGTATCATAATCCTTCACATAACTGTATGCCATACGTAACACATCGTTACCGTACGTACGCATCAGAGTTTCCAAATCATAACTCTCTTTTGTTTCTTCGGTATGCAGGTACCGGATTTCCGGGTCTGCCATTCTGTTCATACGTTACCCCCTATCAAAAAGACGAAGTTCCGTGACATTCGGTTCCGCTTTTTTATTTTTTCTTCAAATAAATATCCACATCACGTTTTTGGTTCTTTTCCTGTTTCTCCTTCTTTTCCTCTTTTTCCGGCTTTCCGTAGATTCTTTCTTCTTCTTTTTTCTTGCGATACCAAACAAAGGCGACTATACATATTCCGATTCCCAATACGATGCAAATCGTCACTGCTCTTCTTCGTTTTAAAATCGGGGAATCCACAGAGTTTTCATGTAACTCCTCATCCAACACCCAGGTAAGACTTCGTTTCATGACACCGGCACGTTTTGCGGTATACTCCCTGACGATATCCACATTAATACGGAAATCCTGCTTTTTTCCGTACTTTAAATATTTTTCCGTTACCAGAGGTCCGTATATTTCTTCCAAGATGTCAATTTTTTTCTTCCATTCTACCGCGGACAGGTTGGTATCCAATAGTTCTGTAAAACGACTTCGAAACTGTTCTTTGAATCCGTCATTTTTCAAAAACGCACGAAACAAACAAGTAAGCACATCCCGATACGGTTGTTCATGTCTTTGATCTGCCACCATGGAGGCTATCGTAAGTTCCTCCACGGAATGACCGTACAATCCAAATGCAAAATCCAAATCAAACAAAAGCCAACGGATTTTTCCGTCCAGTCCGTATTCCTCCGACGGTTCTCCCGTATACCTCCAGGCTTCACAATTATTATGCGGCCAGTCCGTCGTTCCGCTATACAGTTCGATGCAAAGGTAATCAATAAAATTCTCAATATCGAAATAGCTCTGTGCTTTTTCATACTGTACCGGATCACTCATATCATTCTCTGTCACAAAGTCATAGGCTTCTTCAAAAAAAGCCGCTTCCTCCTCCGGGCCTTCTTCCATTTCTACCGTAAATACATCCTCCCCCGCAGCAGGAAGAATCACCTTCCCATCCTCATTTTTATTATAATGAAATCCGTAAATTGCCACATCCGTCTCACTGCAATTGTAATGAGACGCAAGATAACGGTCATCCATGCGTTCTCTGATATTTAACACGCCGTAAAACTCGCCGTTTACATAAGTCACCGCCGGCTGGTAGGATTGTAAGTCCAGCGAAGTTCCTACCATAGCGGATTGTGCCAAAATATCTCTGAAAAATGTAGTTTCCCACGCATCGCTTTCGTTTCCGCCTGCCCGAAGAATGATTCGTTTGAATTTTTCAATATTCTTTTGTTCGCCGTTCTTTTCCATCGCCGGAATCAATCCGCCGGAAAAGAAATCATACTTAATATTCTTTTGTGTGTCATATTCGGCACGGGCATAAATACGAAAGGATTTCATATCAAACCGTCTAGAATAAGCTCCGTTAATCCGCACTCCCACATTCATGGAAACTTCCCGTTCCCCTGTCGGAGTAAAATACTCCAAATGAGCCGGACGTTCCCACTCCCGGCCTCGTTCGTCGTAATTCGTAATAATCCCCGTTTCCTCATCATAAAATGCTGTCGGATCTGCCACAAGAGATACCACCGGTACCTGATACCAATCAGACATCTTTTCTGCCACGAAATAGGTATTGGTCTGTACGTCACTGTATTCTCCGTCTTCGGTCACGCATACAGCCCGCACCACCGTTGCCGAAAGTAATTCCTGTCCTTTCACGCTTTCACACAGTTCTATCACAATGGGCTCCAAATAAGCCATGGTCTGTACTCCGTCCGCCACCGGCTCCGAACCGTCCAATGTGTAATAAATCTCCAACCCCTCTTCAGCAGCAAGTTCCAATGTAAATTCTTCTTCATAAAAACCCGCCGGAACAGAAAACACCGGTGCAGGAACCGTACTTGGAACAAACACCTCTTCCTCTGCTCCAAAGCCGTCCAACGGTCTTCCCAAAATCCCGTGACATCCCAATACCATAATAAAAATAAAACATTTTACCCAATTGCTTCTTTGTTTCTTATTGTCTCTTCCCATAAACGTTTTATTCCTTCCCCATACTTTTCTTTAGTTCTTTGCAAACTCCGTAAGTTTTAACCCTTCGTTACGCTCCAATACCGTACGAATGCTCCATTCGTGAGTAAAAAGAAGTAACGGTCTGTCTTTTAAATCCTTCACTCTCTTAGAATCCGTTGTAATGTTTAGCTTGCCCACATCAATGCCGTCATTTTCTATCCAGCGGATATACTCATACGGGAGCGGATCCATGCGAATTTCCACACCGTACTCCGACTCCAAACGGAACCGTAACACATCAAACTGCAGTACACCAACCACGCCCACAATAATCTCTTCCATACCGGTATTAAACTCCTGGAAAATCTGGATAGCACCTTCCTGGGCAATCTGGGAAACTCCCTTAATGAACTGCTTCCGCTTCATGGTATCCACCTGACGGATTTTCGCAAAATGCTCCGGTGCGAAGGTCGGGATACCCTCAAATTCAATCTGTTCTCCCGGAGCACATACCGTATCTCCGATGGAGAAAATACCCGGATCGAATACACCGATAATATCTCCCGCATAAGCTTCTTCCACAATCTTTCTGTCCTGCGCCATCATCTGCTGCGGTTGGGAGAGACGGATTTTCTTGCCCCCTTGTACATGGTTCACTTCCATACCCGCTTCAAATTTACCGGAACAAATACGCATAAACGCAATACGGTCACGATGTGCCTTGTTCATATTTGCCTGAATCTTAAATACAAAAGCGGAAAAATCATGTTCCAACGGCTTAATTACACCGCTTTTTGCATTACGGGAAAGCGGAGCGGTGGTCATAGACAAAAAGTGTTCCAGGAAGTTCTCTACACCAAAGTTGGTAAGAGCAGAACCAAAGAACACCGGGGTCAATTCACCGGCACTGACTTTTTCCTGATCAAACTCACTGCTGGCACCATCCAAAAGTTCAATCTCATCCACCAGATTCTGATGATTTTCCCTTCCGATGATATCATCCAGGTTCGGGTCACCAAGCTTTGCTTCGATTTTCTCTACTTCATTCTGCCCGTTGTTTGCTGCGTAAAAACGGGTAATGGTTTCATTATCTCTTTGATATACACCTTTGAAATTCTTACCGGAGCCGATTGGCCAGTTCATCGGACAGGTGCGGATTCCAAGTACATTTTCGATTTCGTCCAAAAGCTCAAAGGTATCTCTTGCTTCACGGTCCATTTTATTTACAAAGGTAAAAATCGGAATATGACGCATGACGCAAACCTTAAACAGCTTCTTAGTCTGGGCCTCAACACCCTTGGATGCATCAATTACCATGACTGCGGAATCCGCCGCCATAAGAGTACGATACGTATCCTCGGAGAAGTCCTG
>JAFTWC010000019.1 GCA_017465475.1 Lachnospiraceae bacterium | reverse complement strand
AAGCAAAGGTTTGTTCCGTTGTCCTTTCGGACTTTACTGTTTCTGAGGTACGATTTCTCGTCTTCTCAGAATGAAAATTTCAAATGAATTTTCAGGGTTGTCTTACTGTTTAATTATCAAGGTTCATTCTTTTTCGCTGTTCTCGTTTTTACCGAAGCAGCTTAACCAGTTTATCACACTCTCTTGTGTTTGTCAAGCACTTTTTAAAACTTTTTTAAAAATCTTTTTTTCAAGATTTTTCAGTTTTTATCGCTTCTCGGTGACAGCTTCGTTAGTATAACACCTATTTCTCTTTCTGTCAACACCTTTTTTAAAACTTTTTTAAGTTTATTTTTTCCTTATTTTTCAAGGCTTTCAGAAACATCAGCCTATGGTGGATTCCTCTTTTTCTCACCGCAATATCTAGTGTTTTTCTTTCTCATACAATTTAAACATTTTGTTTGATTTCCTTTGCCCCCCATTACAAAGCAGTCTAATCTTTACGCAATTTTATAAAGCAAAAAGGAAGTCGAATGACTCCGACTTCCTTTTGTATTCTTTCCGCAATATAAACGAACGCTACATAAAGCTTCCTTATATATAGAAGAAACTCTTCTACTTCTTCTGCACCAAATGTACTGCAAAACCGCCGAACTGGCCCTTTAAGTAAATAGCTGCCAGATTTCCCTTTGCATCCTGTTTTGCCGTCAGCTCATCAAACTCAAAACCCTGTAACTCCATATGATACTTTGCGCGCTCAATATAATTGGTGCGAATCGCAATATGACCATGTGCACCAAGATACGGAGTCTTCATCACTTCAATGGCAGATCCTGCAAATACGGAGCTGTTACCGCTCTTCTTAGCAAAACCAAACAACTTCTCAAAGGAGCCTGCAATTCCGTCAGCTTCCTCTTCATTATTTGCATTAATACCCACATGCGCAATTTCAAAGCCAAGCATGGTGTTTACTGCTTCTCTGGTCAAACGCTTGATTTCCTCAAAGTTTCCTTCATTGATTAATGCATCACTTACCATCCAGCTGCCGCCGCATGCAATGATCTTCGGGAAATCCAAATAAGACATCAGATTCTTTGCATTGATTCCGCCGGTCGGCATAAACTTCACCTTCGTGTACGGCGCAGCCATTGCCTTAATCTTTGCAATTCCGCCGGAAGCTTCCGCAGGGAAAAACTTCACCACTTCAAGACCAAGCTCCAAAGCCTGCTCGATATCTGTCGGGCTGGAAGTTCCCGGAGTAATCGGCACTCCCTTCTCCTGACAATACTTTACTACACGCGGATTCAATCCCGGACTAACAATAAATTTTGCACCTGCTGCAACTGCGCGGTCTACCTGTTCCGTAGTAAGAACAGTACCTGCACCAACTAACATCTCCGGGCACGCCTGTGTCATCTGACGGATTGCTTCTTCTGCAGCATCCGTACGGAATGTTACTTCTGCTACCGGCAAGCCTCCTTCACAAAGAGCCTTTGCAAGAGGAGCAGCATCCTTTGCATCATCGATTTTCACTACCGGAATGATTCCGAGCTTTTGAAATTGTGTTAATACGTCCATCTCTTTTTCCTCTTTCTTCCATTATAATATAGTTTTCCAACTTGTTTCACAAAATGTAAGTGCTTACATTACATAGCATATCAAAAATTCCCGTTTTTTTCAAGTCCTATTTCATGCTTTCTGCAATGGAGAACGCCTGCACAAGCACAGTACTCTCCGTGTAATCGCAAAGCCGTTACCCTCTGGCAATAAACTTTGACACCAAATTGTTCTTATATAAATAGTCAAGCAACGGATTCTCTGCAATCATGGACATTGCCTCTCTGCCAAACTCCGTTCCCGCAAACATGGTTAATACGGCAAATAACACCCACACAAGCAACAGTCCTTCCGCCGCACCTGCCGCCAATCCTGCCACCGCGTTGATTTGGCGAAGCAACGGAAGCTTTGCAATCAGATTCAATGCATTACAAAGAATCACAAGACCGATTACTGCCAGCACGAGAGTAAGTACAAAGGCAAGCGCATTAATAATCACATTGGCAATCCGGCGATGCACATACTCTTCAAAGTTCTGCGCTTGTAATTCCATATACTCATCTACGGTGTTGTTTTCCATAAGAGATTCTTTTACAATCTCAGGGAGCGGAAGAGAAGAAATCAAAGATTCCTGCCCGCTTTCCGTTGTTTCTTCCGCCTCTTCCGGTGTAAAATCTACAATCATCCCGATTTTCTCATCAAAAAAACCCACAATCGCTTCGTTATTTTTCATCATTCCGGCCACCATCGGGCTGAACAGCATGGCCACCAACAGCGCAATCACGGTGGACACCAACGAAAACACCATCTTAATGAAGCCTTTTTTCAGACCAACCCAGGCCAACACAGCGATAATTCCCAATACCGCAACCAAAATCCAATTCATATCCTACACTTCCTTCTTTTGTTATTTCAACTTAATCACACGAACCGAACGGTTCCCCACAAGGTAATATCGATTCCCGCCTACAGCAAACATGCTTTGAATTCCGTCTTCAAAGGTGCCCTGATACAAAAGACCCTTTTCCGCATCATACACCTCACAGCCGGAGTAGCTGTACAGTACCACCTCGTCTCCGGAGGTATGCATTCCCACATACGGAAGCGTAAGTACTTTTTTCATGCAAAGCTCACCGGATTGGTTGTAGGTTTCAAGCACATCCTGGTCATCTTTATTTTTGGTCACCATACAAAAATAATCCCCGAATGCAATACTCTTAATTTCGGCGGTAATTTCCTTTTTAAAGACCGACTCCGGCGTCTCCTTCATCTGAAACAATTCCAACACATTTTCTCCCACAACCATCACTTTGTCATTATCCCAGAATTCCAACCGTGGCACCATACACTCATTGTACTGCACTTGAGCCACCAGGTTTCTGTTATAATTCTGACCCACTTCGTCGAAATTATAAAACGCAATGCCGCACAACGGTTCGTCACTCTCTACTTTCATATAAGAAGTAACCAGTTTTTTTCCGTCCTCCGACAACGCAATCGTCAACGGAAATCCGTCTCTTGCCACCACCGTTTCGATTTCACAGTATAATTCCCCGTCTTTTCCGTAAATGCAGATATAATCCTTTTCCTCTCCGTTCATAAGTACCGCAGTCACGCCTTGTTTTGCAACATCAATTGCCTGAATCGGATATGGAGTCGAAAAGGTCTTTGTACTTCCCGTACCATCCGACAACAAGTACTGTTTCGCCCCAATGTCCGCAATTGCCATTACCGACCCGCAAAACACAAACTTCGGATTTTTCATGGTAGAGTACGTCACATTCCAAAGCAAGGTCCCATCCTTATCCACCGCCTGTGCTCCTTCTCTTCCGCAGCGAACCAAGGCCCCGTCTACTTCCACATATTCTAAAACCTCACTGTTTTCCAACTCTTGTACCACTTCGTAGCCTTCGTAGCTTTTATTCCCCATAAAAGCAAACACTACCAATCCGCCTATCAAACAAACACCTATGATAATAAGAAGTATCTTATTTTTCTTCATCGCGTTCCCTACACCTCCCATTTTTAACAATACAAAACCGACTTTCATTCTTAATCGCCGGGAAAAGAAAAAGCACCGCAAGTCACTAAACTGCGCGTGCTTTCCTTATTACCATCATAATACAAAGTCCGTTTTCCGTCAATCGCCGTTTTCGTTTTCCGGCAATTGATTTACAAACTCATTTCTTCCGATTCCTCAGTTCCCTGATTCCACTGTGGAAGCCCAGGGAACCCACCATTTGGCATCTCACCTTCCGGCATCGTCGGCATCTCACCTTCCGGCATCGTCGGACGCATCCCGCCGTTGCCTTTTCCACCGAAACCTCCATTGCCGCCGAAACCTCCGTTACCTCCAAAGCCTCCATTGCCGCCAAAGCCTCCATTTCCACCGAAGCCGCCGTTTCCACCAAAGCCTCCCATTCCGCCGGTCATTCCAAAACAGGTAACTACATCGGACAATGTACCGCTGTAACTTTCCGTTCCATTCACTTCAACGGACACTGTCGCATCCTTTTCAAATTTCTCTGAAGAGGCCACCACATAAGCAAAGGAAATCGGTGCTGTAGCCGAGATAACAGTTTCTCCGTTAATTTTTACCGCAATCGTATCTCCTTTATTCCCGCGTGTCGTAAGGGTAGCTGCCATGGAATACTGTCCGGAAGTAGCAGACGGTGTCTGTGCCATATCGGAGCTTCCGATTCCCAGCAAAGTTCCTCCGTTCAAGATAAAGGTTCCGCCGTAATCCATGACACCGTTGCCTCCGCTTGTCGGTCCGTACACATAAATTTCTCCGCCGTTTATGGTCAGATTACCATTGGAGTCCAGCCCATCACCCGAGGCCTGTAAGGTAACCTTTCCTCCGGTTATGGTCACTTCTCCTTCGCCGGCCCCGAACATACCGCCGCCCTGGCGCCCAAATCCGGATCCGTCTACGCCACCGGCTGCATTTAATCCGTCGTCACTTGCTACAACCGCAATCTCACCACCGGCAATCACAATCTCAAGCCCTTCCAGACCTTCATAACTTTTTGTGATGTCTATTTTGCAATTTCCTTCTATTTGCAAAATCTCTTCTGCATGTACTCCGTCATCTCCGGATGAAATCTTAAAGTTGCCTCCGGTAATCAACACATTTTTATCTCCGTGCAGAGCATCATCCAACGTATCAAGCTCCATCGTTCCGCCGTTTACAGTCAGCAAAACACCGGCCTTCAATCCCTTTGCAGAACTTGTAGTCTCTTCACTTGTCTCTGTGGTGGTCCCTTGTCGATTTCCCCAATCACCAAAACCCCGGCCGAAAAAGGTGTCTTCTGTTTTTGTGGAAGCATTGGCCGCTCCGCCACCGGTTTTCACCACAAAAGTCCCACCGTTTACGGTAATCGTATTTTCTGCCTGCAAGCCGTCTTGTCCGGCCGTAAGAACAAACTCTCCTCCGTCAATCATGATATTTCCCAGCGTAGCATCCGCGTCATTGGTGGACTTTAATGCATCCGCCGTGGCATTTACCGTCAATTTCCCGTCAGACACATAAAGCAAATCCCGACCGATGATTCCGTCATCCGCGGCACTTATCTCAAACTCTCCACCCAGAATATAAAGAGAATCCTTTCCTTTTATTGCATCGCCGTAAATAGATGTTACAGAAAGTTTTCCGGCTCCGTTTATTACCAGATCATGTTTTGCGAATACCGTGGCATCCGGCTCTGTCTCACCGTCATCAAACACATATGCTGTTCCGTCCGAAAACCTGTTCACAGACCCCGTGGCCAAAGTAACCGTCACTTTAGATGCCTTTTTGCAATACAATGCCGCTCCGGTTTCGTTATGTACCGTCACACCGTTTAAAATAAGATGCACCTCGCTGTCATTGTCCACATTCACATAAATGCTTCCGTTTGTCAGAATTCCGCTGATTTCGTAAGTACCTGCCTCTGTAATCTTTAATCGGCCGGCTTCTGCCTCACAACCGGTTCCCGTAATCACAATTCCGGTATCACTCAGTACCACCGTAGCTTTCCGTTCCGCATTTTCCCCTTTTTCATTTTCTTTCACGGCAGACAACTGCTCTTTTAAATCCGGCGCCGGTGTAATTTCAGTGATTACACCTTCTGCATCCGTCTGCGGATTCTGCATCTGATTCACAGTTCCGTTCTGCTCTCCTCCCGACTGCACCACACCTTCTGTCGGTTTTTCCTTGCAGCCCGCCATTCCCAACATGCAAAGGAGTGTGATTACTCCCATTGTTTTTCGTAATATATTTCGTGACATTCTATCTTCACCTTTCCTTTCGTATCCTGCAATTTCATATTGCCTTTTCTTCTTGCATTCTACCCCCGTTTCGCGTCGGGATTGTGTTTAGTGCGTGAACATTTTGTGAAACACTACGGTAAATATAACTCCTGTCCTGCGTAGATTCGATTCTCATCCGGGATCTGATTGATTCCCTTTACTTCCTCCATGCGGTGAATGCTCCCGTAAAAGGCACGACAGATTCCTGCCAGCGTGTCCCCATCCTGTACAACATAAAGCTTCAAATTGTCCGTAGCAAGTACTTCCTCCTGCTCCGGTTCCGCCGGTTTCTCCACTTCCTCTGCCGGGGTAGCTGTCACCTCCTCCGGGGCCTTTTCCGGAATAAAGGGCTCCTCCGTAATCGGAATAAACTCACCTGCCAACATGGTATGCTCCGCCCCTGCTGTCACCGGTATCCCTTCCGTCGGTGTTGCCACCACCGGGACAGATACCACATCCACCGGTTCCTCTATTATTCCGATTCCGGTGGGGGTTACTGTTGCAGCGGCCGTAGGATTATTGGTCTCCATAGCTCGACGCAATTCTCTTTCCCGCACGGCAACTGCGCCCACTGCTAACAATGCCATAGCCGCCACAATCCCCAACCCATGACCGGAACTACTTTTTCCCTGCTTTTTTTCCGATTTAGGCTTCTGTTCCTTCTTCTCATCCCTGTCGCCTTCTTCTTCTCCGTCTATTTCATTCTTCGCTTCCTGCCGATCCGGCTCCTCCGCCTTTCTGCCTACTCGTTTTCCCAGTTCCGCAAGAATCGGTTCCTTATATCCCGCATCCACAGAAGGGGGTGCCCCCGCCACCATATAATCCTGCATTTCTTCGTTCTTCTCATAATAGATACAGTATCCCGGCCATTCTTTTAATTCCCCCTTATCGTATAGATAAAACGCGGTTTCCTTTTCCACCGGATCTACCTTATACAGAACTCGGTCTCTCCCGCCGAACCAGTCCGTATGAATCTGACGAATCCGGTCTGTCACCTCCGTCAGATATTCCGGTCCGCCCAAAAACCAACCCACTGCTTCATACTGCGGAAAATACCGTTTAATCTTTTCGTATACCTCCGCCCAGACTTCCGAAGTAAACTTTACTTCATTTCCATCCACCGCATCCTCTGCCTCAATTGCACCCCGGATGAATACATAACGTTTCCCCGCCGTTTTGATAAACTCTCCTACCAATACCGCTATCCGGCATGCTTCGCAATCGTTTCCCGCCAATCGCTTTAAATATCCTTCTGCATAATCCTCTATGTAGATTTCCGGGCTATTTCCTGCCATGCCGATTTGTTTGATATGTTTCGGAAGCTTAAATAACCGGTTCAGCTTCTCCGTGGACTCAACTTCCTTCTGCACAATTTTCTCTACCATACTTCTCATCCTTTCTTCCAAACATTTTTGTCTGTTTCCGACTACACCTATCATAACGAAAGGGACTTGCTTTTTTTGCCAAACTCTGTTGTCGCAAAAAAGATTTGATTTACGGCATTCGGAAAAATGCGGCATTCTTCGCATCGTTTTCCCGTATATTATTGTTAAGCCGTTGATTTCCGGTCGTTTTCTGTAAAATAATTTACATAAATTCCCAAAAAATATATTCTAATTTTCTTCCTTCCGGGAATACTTATATATATACACCCGAATTTTATTCACGGAGGACCATTCATTGAATACCATTCATTATTATAATGCAGAGGACTATGCATCATCGGTACAATTCGGACAAGCTCTTTGTACCATGCTAAAAGAACAGCTGACACAAAATCAGCCCCTCATTTTTTTGTGCATCGGCTCAGACCGTGCCACCGGCGACTCCTTAGGACCTATCATCGGCTACAAATTAGAACAGAGTTCTTTCGGAAACTATTTTGTTTACGGTACGTTAGAGGCGCCGGTTCATGCAAAAAATTTAGCGACAGTGGTTCAAACGATCCACCGTCGCCATAAAAATCCTTATATTATTGCCATTGATGCTTCCCTGGGAAAACAGGCCCATGTAGGTTACTACACCCTGGGTATCGGTTCTTTAAAACCGGGAGCCGGTGTAGGAAAAGACCTGATTGCCGTGGGCGATGTATTTATTACCGGAATCGTAAATCTGGCAGGACTGTTAGACCGGATGCTTTTGCAGACCACCAGACTGCATACCGTCATGTCCTTGGCAGACAGGATTTATCTCGGTATCCGTTACGGACTGGGGCTGTTCTTCGGACACAACACTTCGTTCCGAACCGGTCAAAAGGATCAGCTCTACTCCGTCCGTGAGTCAGCGGGAAGCTTTTAACAAAGCTCCCGTAAGCTCCGCTGCCAACCGTTTCATTTTATCCTTATTTACTTTACACACCTGTCTGTCATAGGTGTAAAGTCCGTTAATCTCTTCTTCCACATCGCTGACCTGGGTATACACACACCCGCAAAGTCCTCTTTCGATTGCCGGCAAAACCATCTTCCGATACATGGAACAAATTCGTTCCGTAAGTTCTTCCTCCGAACCGCATGCCCCGTACCCATAGCTCTTATCCGGAGAATAACAATGGTCCTTAATCTGATAGGAAAATCCGCCGCACTCCGACAAAAACAGCGGTTTTTCTTTTCCCGTAAGCTTCTTTGTCCGGAAGTACACATGCCTGCTGTCAAAGTCACTCTTTTTCTGTGCAAACCAGCCGGATGTGGTATCATACAGGCGGGAACCGTCTTCTCTTTTTGCAATCTCATACATGCGGTCTGCTTCAAACTGCCCCCAACCCTCATTAAAAATTGTAAATCCCACCACACACGGATGATTGTATAAATGATGTAACGTATCCTTCATGTGTTGTTCAAAAAAGCGCCGACGACTTGTTTCTTCTTCCGTTTTTGCCCTTTTTGTGTCCTTGCGTTTTTGTAACCCTATTGTCGGCAACGCCGTATCCCCCGCAAAGGAATATCCGCCGCTGTTTACAATATCCTGCAGCACCAGCATTCCGTGTACGTCACAGTAATAATAAAACCACTCCGGTTCCACTTTGCAGTGCTTCCGAAGCATATTAAAACCAAGTTCCTTCACGCGAAGAATATCCGCTTCATACGCTTCTTCCCGGCACGGAAGGTAGATTCCCTCCGGAAAATATCCTTGATCCAACAACCCATGTAAAAACACCGGTTTCCCGTTTAAAGTCAGCCTCGGTCTCCCTTCCGTATTCTCCTGTTTCATTGTCCGCAGGGCAAAATAGGTCTCTGCCTCATCCTCACCTGCTATGATTTTTGCGGAATACAAATACGGAGACTCCGGCGACCAAAGCTTCGGCGTAACGGGCATTCCGCTATCACTGCACCGCCCCGCCAGTCGTATATATCCTTCCTCATGTTCGAAGGTCTCTGTCAGGGTTTCTCCGTCACCCAAATCGATTATAACAGAAAAGCCCTTCTCAGCCTTTCCTTCACAAGCTGTTTGTTCCGAAGCAGGCGCCTCCGTTTTACGCAAAGCCCCTTCAAAAACCGTCACTCCTACCCCTTCTTCATCCGGTGTGAATCGTACCTTACCGATATACCGTTCCGGCACATTCTCAAGCCATACCGTCTGCCAGATTCCGGAAACCTCTGTATACCACATGCCTCCCGGCGTCTTACTTTGCTTTCCGTAAGGGTATTGCTTGGAAAGCTCGTCCGTCACCTTCACGGTAAGCTTATTTTCTCCCGTAGGATACACAACTTCGGTAATATCAAAGGAAAAGGGCAGGTAGCCGCCCTCATGCGTTCCGACACAATGGTCGTTTACCCACACTTCCGCCACCTGATCCACCGCTCCGAAATGAAGCAAAATCCGTTCTTTTACAAAAGATTCCGGTAAAACAAAAGAGACCTCATAACAAAGTCTTGTTCCGATGTCTCCTTCATAGCCCGAACGTGGCGCTTGTGGCGGAAAAGGCACACAAATGTCCCCTCCGTTTAAGCTCCAACCTTCGCTTATCATGTGAAATAATCCCCGGCGCAGTTGCGGACGGGGATGTTTCTTCCAACCGATTTCGTTGCTGGTTCTACTCGTCATTCCCTCACTCCTTATAGTTCGGTTCGACCATCCAGTGCACGAAGCAGTGTCACTTCGTCAATGTATTCCAAATCTCCGCCCACCGGCACACCGCTGGCAATCCGCGTCACCTTAATGCCTGCCGGCTTAATAAGCTTACTTAAATACATGGCTGTGGCTTCTCCTTCCAAACTGGAATTCGTTGCAATAATCACTTCCTCCACATCGCCCTGCAGACGAAGCATCAGCTCTTTCATACGCAAGTCTGCCGGTCCGATGCCAAGCATGGGTGAAATGGCTCCGTGAAGCACATGGTACACTCCGTTGTACTTCCCGGTCTTTTCATAGGCCGCCAGGTCTCTTGCGTTTTCCACCACCATAATGGTACGGTGGTCTCTGTCTTCTTTTGCACAAATCGGGCAAACTTCCTGATCGGTCAATGTGCAACACTCTTTACAGTACCGCACATTGTTCCGTGCAGAAACCAAAGCTTCCGCAAACTGATTCACCCGCTCCGCCGGCATGTTAATCACGTGAAAGGCCAGACGTTGCGCCGACTTTGCACCGATACCCGGCAAAGAAGCAAACTCTTCAATCAACTTACTGATTTGACTGCTGTAATAATCCATTAGAACGGAAATCCTCCACCAAGTCCACCAAGACCGCCTGCAATGTTACCCATTACCTTCGAAGACTCCTCTTCCATCTTACGAAGTGCCTCGTTGGTAGCAGCCACAATCAGGTCCTCCAACATTTCAACATCATCCGGGTCTACTACTTCCGGAGCAAGTTTTACGGAAACCACTTCCTTCTTACCGGACACCTTTACGGTAACAGCACCGCCGCCTGCGGTTGCCTCAAACTCCTTGGTTTCTAACTCTGCCTGCTGCTCTTCCATCTGACGCTGCATTTTCTGCGCCTGCTTCATCAAATTTGCCATGTTTCCCGGCATTGCTCCGCCCGGAAATCCTCCTCTTTTTGCCATGGTAATAAATCCTCCTTACACTCTCTTAATCTACATATTCAATCGGCACCTTGGCCTTTAACTCCGAAAGGTCCGGGTATGCCGCAATATTGCCTCTTCCTTTTTGTGCCAGTTCCACCGTAATCTCCACTTGCTTTCCGGTTTGTTTGCCAATGAGATTCTGCAGTAGTTCTACATGATTTCCGCTTTCCATGGCAGACTTGTCAAACTCGTCTTTGTATACGAGAATCAAACGGGTACCGCTCTCATCTACACTTGGCTTTGCCGTCTGCAAATAAATCTTTAAGGCTCCGGTTGCGGAATTTACAATGGAAGACCACTTTTCCGCCACTGCCTTAATGTCATCGCCGATGGCCTTCGGAAGCTCTGCTGCTTTTACCGGCTCCGGCTCCTGCATCGTCGAAGCGACACTACCCGCCGGCACCACACCCCCGACTCCCGATTGCACTACCACACCGTTTGCCAGCTGTTCTTCCAAATGCCGTACCCGGTCCAAAAGTCCGCTATAGTCCGTCTCCGTTTCCGGACGGCACAAACGAATTAAGGTTACCTCTATCATAACGCGCTTGGCGCTTCCGTAACGAATCCTGTTGGTTAACTCCGAGCAAACCGTAATGTAGCGCACCAGCGTTTCCGCTTCCGTAGCTTCTGCTTCTGCCAAAACCGCTCCCATCTGCTCACTGGAAATGTCCAAAAACTCTTCCGGAGACTCCACCGACTTTGCCAAAAGCAAATTACGCAAATACCAGGTAAAATCAATTACAAACTGTGCCAAATCACGACCGCGCATCACCGTATCATCCAGCACCCGCATGGCACTTGCCACATCACCGGTACGCACAGCCCGGAGAAGTTTTCCGAACACCTCCGTGTCCACGGTACCAAGCACTTCAAGCACATTATCGTAAGTCAAAAGCTCGCCCGGGTAAAAGGCAATACACCGGTCCAGAAGACTCAAAGCATCTCGCATGGCCCCGTCTGCCGCTCTCGCCACATACCGAAGTGCTTTCTCTTCCGCCTGTACACCTTCTCTTCCGGCCAAATCCGTCAGACGTTCCGTAATCTCATCCACCGTAATACGGGAAAAATCATACCGCTGACAACGGGACAAAATCGTTACCGGAAGCTTATGGGCTTCCGTGGTAGCCAAAATGAAAATCACATAAGACGGCGGCTCCTCCAATGTCTTTAACAACGCGTTAAATGCACCGGTGGAGAGCATATGCACCTCGTCAATAATATATACTTTATAGCGTCCCTCCGTCGGAGAGTACCGCACTTCTTCCACAATCTCTCTGATATTGTCCACACCGTTGTTGGATGCAGCATCGATTTCGATCACGTTCATAGAGGTCCCGGCCGCTATGGACTGACACATCGGGCACTGCCCGCAGGGATTTCCGTCCACCGGGGACTCACAATTGACCGCCTTTGCCATAATCTTTGCAATGGTGGTCTTACCTGTACCACGAGTTCCGCAAAACAAATAGGCATGAGACATACGGGACGCCTTCACCTGATTGCGAAGCGTAGTCACAATCGGCACCTGTCCCTTCACCTCATCAAATGTATCCGGTCGGAATTTTCGATATAACGCTGTATACGACATAATATCTATCCTTTCCTTTAACACAACAAGGAGGCAGAAGGACATCCCTTCAGCCTCCGTATTGTATTTTAACACATTTGAAGAAAAATAACAACCGTGGTTTCATCGAATCTTTTTCAAATCATTCCTTATTCCGCCGATTTCAAAGCATCCGTTTTCGGAACGCCTTTTACCTTTTTCATCTGAACAAAAACCACCACGGTATAAGATGCCGTTGTATGCAGTCAACATACTGTCACTGGCCACCAAAAAACCGGAAACAAAACCGATTGCTCCGGTCAAGAATAAAAAATGACCGCATACTTTCCGAATTCTCTTTTTAACTCTCTGAAAAAACGTTTTCTAAGCACGTTTCGTTTCATCCTCTTCTCCCCCTTTCGCACCTTTACCAGTCAAGTTCCGTTGCGGTATTCAGATTCGGAATCAAATTATACATCTGAAACACATATCCCAAATGTCTTCTCCGATACCGGGGCAATGCTTTTTCGTTCATATCCGCCATCTTTTCTCCGTCAATCGCAATGTAACCCGCCTCCGCACTGTCGATTCCGCCAAGAATATTGAGGAGTGTGGTTTTTCCGGAACCGGACGGTCCCAAGAGCACACAAAACTCACCCTTCTCAATTCCGAGGTCAATTCCCTTTAAGACCTCTACTCTGCTTTCCCCTTCACCGAAGCTTCTCTTAATTCCCTTGATTTCAATAAACATACTCTTTCCGCCTTTCCTTTTATTTCAACTAACCTTCCGGAAAAAAAGAAAACCGGATATGCTCCAAAAGCAACATCCGGTCGAAATCATCAAAAGGGAAAAAAACGACACAGCATGTACGCTTTTCAGAGCAATACATGAGTCTCGTTGATTAAGACAAGCCAGACCAAAGGGCGGCCAGTGTGTTGACTTGTCACGCAAACTTTTGCGCCACTACTCCCTCACGGGTTATTCTGTTGTTACTAATTTACACCATATTATGAACTATTTTGTCAATATATTTCTTTAACTTTATAGAAAATAAGCGCGGGGCGCGCTCTCATTGTTGCGACACCCCGCCATTATTTCCTATTACTTAGATGCTGCAATCTTTGCGTCTACTTCAATCTGATGCTTCTCAACATCAAACTTGTAGAGATCCTGGAAGCCTAAGCCATCCATGGTCTTGCACATCTCATCCCACAACTTATCAAACTCTACATCATCCTTAGCAAAAATCATCTGCCAGGAAGCATCGCAAAGAGTTTCGTTACACTGATTTCTGATAACAGAAATGTCATTGGTATCGCTCGGTAAGGTTACACTTACGTTCGGGCTTACCAAAAGTACATTGTTCTTCTTCATGTACTCAACCGGCTCATCTGCGCCGAACTTCGCTGCCCAATCCTTCTTCATCTGAGTCATGGTAGCTGCCTTATAGGAGCTCCAGTACTGCGTGGAGTACGGCTCACCGGAATTCGGGTTGGTGCTGATTGCATCTACAATCCACTGGTTGATTGCGTTGTTACCGTCAGAGTAACCTGCTCCGCCGTACTCTTCCGGAACCGGAAGATTATCCATAAGAGCGTTATCATTCATAATGGTATACTTACCGTTTGCATCTACAGTATAGTTGAAGCCTTCGATACCGTCATGCTGGAATACAAGACCTTCCGGACTTGCATACCAATCAAGGAATTCCATAATCTTGTCATACTTCTCGCCTTCTACCTGAGAACCCACACCGAAGATACGTCCGCTTCCGTAGTAGGTATCGGAGTCAGCATAGTAAACCTGATCCTTTACCGGAGTAAAGATAAATGCGGTACCATCCTTTAATCTGTCCTGAGTGTTCCAGAAACCTACCTGCCAACTGTACCACATCAAGTATACCTGACCGGCGGACATCTTAGCACATGCAGCATTCCAGTCCTGGGTACCGGAGTCCGGATCCACAAGACCTCTCTGGTATGCATCGTTTAAGAACTTCAAAATCTTATAGTAAGTAGCGTTCTTATCGGTAATCTCGGTAAAGGTGTTATCCCGCTTTAAGATAGCAGAACCCTTAATCTTCTCACCGTACCAGGTGGTTAACTGTACTACATTTGCGATACCAAGCATGCCGTCACCGCCGTCCCAGTCAGCCCACAAGGATAACGGATAAGCAGCATCACCGTCTGCATTGGTCGGGTACTTCTTCATCATTGCCTCAAGCGCATCCAAAAGACCGTCTAAGTCCTTAATCTCCGGACTTCCGATTCCGGTGTATAAATCCCAACGAAGCAATGGGCTGGAATAAATAACATCCTGAGAATAGGAAGACGGAGAGGTATTGGTCATCTGTGCCGGAATACCGTAAGTCTTACCGTCTGCATTGTCCGGAAGACCCTTATTGTAGGTATTAATCTGATCCATGTAATCCTTAAGATAGGTGGTCTCCTTAATCTCTGCGCTGATATCCTTCACAAGGCCTGCCTTTACACAATCCGCAAAGTCGGTACCGTCAAGTAAAATGATATCACCAAGATTTCCGCTACTGGCACGAGTCTGATAAATAGAATCGCCTGCCACCTGCGGTGCGATGATGTTCAACTCAATGTTGAATCTGTCCTTTACCACCTTTGCAAACCAACCTGTTTGTGTACCCTGGTAATTCGCTGCAACATCGTACACTTCAATTACCATTGTGTCGCTCTTCTTACCACAGCCGGCAAAGCAGGAAACTGCCATTGCTACGACTAAAAAGAGAGCTACAAGCTTTTTCTTTCCCATAAAAAATCTCCTCCGTTTTAAATATTTATAATCAGCGGTTCCCCGCTCATTATCCCTTCACCGCACCGATCATAATACCCTTGGTAAAATACTTCTGGAAAATCGGGTATACCAAAATAATCGGTGTAACAACCACAATAGTAACCGTCATACGTATAGAAGTTGCCGTTGCTGCATGTGCAAGGCTGGCCGCCAGGCTGGTGCCGGATGTAGTACTGTTTACAAGACCGGCCAAAGAACTTGCCTGATTGATATAGTTGTACAAAATATACTGTAACGTATACAACGTCTTATCCGTCACCAAAAGCAAAGTATCCTGGAAAGAGTTCCATTGTGCCACCGCCGCAAAGATTGCAACCGTTGCCAAAATCGGTTTAATAACCGGCAAAATAATGCTGAAAAAAATTCGTAACGTTCCCGCTCCGTCAATCTCTGCCGCATCCTGTAACTCTTTCGGTATGGATTCCACAAAGGTTTTACACAAAATAATGTAAAACGGAGAAACTGCCACCGGCAAAATGTACACAAGAAAATTATTATCCAGATGCAGATTCTTCATAGTTATAAACCACGGAATAATACCTGCATTAAAGTACATGGTAATCGCCACAAAACGATACCAAAACTTTCTCATCCACAAAGTTTCTCTCGTAAACATGTAACCAAGAAACGCTGCAATAACTACCGTCAATGCCGTACCCAGTATCGTTCTTGCCACCGACACCCAAAGAGCATCAAACAATTCCGGAATCTGAAACACTTGTGTGTAGTTGTTAAAATGAATCTCCTTCGGCCAAAAAAGAACCTTACCACGCTTACTTAAATCATTATTACTGATGGTATTAATGAAAATATAGTAAAACGGGTACGCACACACAAATGCGAAGAATGAATATACAATATAAGTAATGACGCTGATAATCCGGTCCGCAACGCCGCCGTCATATTTCAGCTTCTTTCTTTTTTCTTTCCTACTCATAACTCTTCCCTCCTTAAATAAAGCCTTCTCCGCGAATCATCTTGGAAATCTTATTCGTGACAAAAAGAATAGATACGCTGACAACACTCTTTAAAATACTGATTGCGGTTGCAAGGGAATATCCGCCGCTTCCCATTCCGATGTTGTATACATATAAGTCCAGAACCTGTATGCTTTCTTTATTGAAGCTGTTCTGGAATACAAAGTACTGTTCCATTCCGTTGGACAAGAAGTTGGCAAGACTGAGCATAACCAATACAAAGTAAGTAGGAAGAATGCTCGGTATGGTGATATGTCTGATAATCTGCATACGGGATGCACCGTCTACACGGGCTGCCTCAATCATCTGTTCATCAATACCGGTTATCGCCGCGATATACATAATTGCGGACCAACCTGCATTTTTCCAGGTAAGCCACAACCACATCTTAAACCAAATGTGCTCTCCGGACTGTAAAAATGCCTGTGGCGACTCCAGCACACCAAGATTAAGCAGAACCTCATTCACAACACCTGTAGTGTTAAAGATACAGTAGGCAATGGAATACACCAAAACCCAGCTGATGAAGTTCGGAAGTGTAGTAACCGTCTGCACAAACTTCTTAAACGGCTTACACTTAATTTCATTAAGAAATACCGCAAAAATCATTGGGAACCAGGAAAACAACAAACTGAGACCACTCATTGCAAAGGTGTTACGCAATACGTTCAAAGTCTGCTTCAACTTTACCTCATTCTCCACCATAGCCTTAAACCACTTTAATCCCACAAAGGAATCCATTGACAACGGGAACGGTGGTCTGTAATCAAAAAAGGCATATATCCATCCGTACAATGGGTAATAAGAAAATATCGCCACTAAAATCAGAAAAGGCAATATGTACAAAAACTCTTTGTAGGATCGCATTTTCTTCTTATCTTTGAAAACTTTCATAATCCATCCCTCCGGTCTTTCCTTTAAAGTAACAACTCCTTTCTTATCATATACAATTTGCACAAAAATGTCAATATTTTTCATTTGTTTTTGTTAGTTTTAACACTAATCAATTGCAATGTCTGTTACTTCGAATAATTCGTATTCAATCTCATGTCAATTTAGTTGTATTATTTTTTGACAATATACAACTCATTCATAAATTTATAAATAATTCGCCCCCTGTTCATATTTGCATATTTTCAGTGCTCCGCCAGCTAAAGTACCGCTCCCTTGCCACACATCTTTCAAAAACAAAATCACCTTCTGACAGAAAACAAATTGCCGAATCAAAAAAACTATGGTACACTGAATACGTCGGCAAATCATACTTCGCCGGCGTTATAAAGTAAAACCCAAAAAAGGAGTCTTCTTATGTTTCGCATGTGGTGTAAGCTTTGGAAAGACAATCATCTGATAAAAGATATGGTAGTAGAAAATGACCGCGCCGACGTTAATCGGACAAAGAAAATCTTTGCCGCCATCGACACGGTCTGTTATGAATTTGATTTATCCAAACCGATTTGGCTGGATTCCACGGTAGCGGATTTTAAAAAGCATGACCGCACCCGGTTCTATCAGGATAATTTTGTAGATAAAATCGATTTTGACTATTTGGAAATCCACGTAATAGAAGAAGACTAAAACAAGGGGCTCGCGCATGTGCGATGCCCCTTCAAAATTTTTATCGTACTTCTACCTTCATCCTTACAGTCCGGAACTCCGGTGCCACATCCATCTCCTCGGTCATGTCTAACACCGGATAGCCCGCTGCATTAAAATGTACACGACGGATGCCGGAAGATCGCGGGGCATCAATCCCCGGTCTGGCATGATAGGTGTTCCACACATCTCCGTTCTCATCCGTCACATAAGCATTATGTCCGGTTCCGTATTCGCCCTCTACCGAGCGGGACGTAAGAATCGGAAAATTCGTCTTTTTCCAATTGTTCGGATTCAACAAATCCGTTCCGTGCTCCGCTTCAAACAAACCAACCACATAGGTGGAGTCCACTGCTGCGCTGGAAAAGGTTAAGAAAATTTTGTTCTCTCGAATTAATGCAAACGGCCCCTCGTCCACAAAGGTATGATTGTTTGCCCAGCCGTACTCAGGCTTGGAGAGCAACACCGGCTCTGTCGCCAGCTTCCACGGTTCCTCCGGATTCAGCTTTGCCATATACAGCCATGCTCCCTGGTCCACCGGCAAAAACTGCCTCTGAGACCACACCGCATAATAGTCTCCGTTATATTCAAAGCAAGTCATATCAAGGGTAATGGTCTTTCCCGCCTCGCAAAGCTCGCTTCCGTCGGCGCGAACCACACGCATCGGTGCGCTCCAGTCTTCCTTACACATGGGATTACCGCCCCGTCTTAACTTCCGCACATGGGATTCCTCCCAAAAGAATTCGCCCGGCGTTGCCGCATGGAAAATGTACAAATCATCTCCTATTATATGAAACTCCGGTGCCCACAAAAGTCCTCCGATACCCGGATAAGTCACGGAATCCAGAATCAACACTTCCTCCGCATCCACCAGCTCCGGGATAGAATCCGCTTCTCTGATATACATGGTATGCTCATGGTCCGCATCATAGGTAGCAATAAAATAATACTTCCCCTGCCAATAACCGATACACGGGTCCGCATGGTTGGTGGCAATCGGAAACTCATAATGAGGCTGCTTCAGCGTTCCTTCGATTTCATAGATACCCGGCTTTGAAAAATCCACCGCTTCCACATTCCATTCCACCTGTTTTACCGCTGTACTGCCGTCACTGTAAACAGCGGTTGCCTTTACCGCAGAAAGCTCCTCCGGAGATGCCGCATAAACTCGCTCAGGAACCTGCATCCCTACATTTATCGGGGTCGTCATGCGAAGACGAAGCTTTTCCGCCACTTCTGCCGATATTGTGATTACATTCCCCGGAACACAACCGGTAATACCAAAGTCATCTGCACCCGTTTCTACTTTCTCAGCTATTCCGTCCCCGTAAAACTCCCGATACTCTTTTATCATTCCGAACAATTCTTCCGTCTGCTCCAATACGGCAGCTTCACCCTTTTCCTCGTAAGAAATCAAATCCCGGCTTACAAAGTACATCAGTGTACCACCCGGTACTTCTTCCGTCCCATCCGGCTGCGTGCGCTCTGCCAGCACACCGAAGCTTCCGTCCGCAAGCACCTTCAAAAACGGACGCTTCATACTCTTTGCATTTAACGTTCCGTCTTCATTGGACGTTGCCTTTACAAATAACACACCCTGATTTTTGTTCAGTGGTTCAAACTTCGTTTCGTCCTCACTGATTGCCAGATGCATGCTGTACGCCAGCTTCTCCGCGTAAATGGCATCCTCAAGCGGCGTTCTTGTGTAACATAAAATTTTTGCTTCTCCCATAAATCCTTCTCCTTCTCTTCCTCTATTACAATGATGTTCCGTTACCATCCGAATTCGTTGGCTATATATTCTTTTAAACGAAACATCGTATATAACGGAATACTCCACACATGAGTGTCTCCATCCGGAACCGTTCTATAATTTACATTTGACTTTCTTCTAAGGAGTCCCGCATCCGACATATACACTTTGAAATAAGTACTGTCAGCCATACCTGAAAGCGGAAGTTCAGGTGCCGGCACCATATTTAACTTATACGCAATTCCTAAATTTGCCAACAACGGTTTTCTGTTCTTTTTGTCTTTCCGTTTCAAAAAGCTGTTTATTTTTTTCCGTTCCATGTACATCACCCCTTAGCAGTCTTTTCACTTATTTTATCATGTTTTTATGAAAAAACCTATTCTCATTTGCGTTTTTCGACCGAATATTTGTCTTATATCTGCGTTTTTTGACCGAATAATCGCGTCTTGCAGTTATGTCACTCAGTCGTGGGCGCGTTCGCATAATCCAAGCATTTTTCGTGCAGGCTGTGCTTCGCACTTGCCCCCGGTCTTCACTCCGTTTCGGTCCGTCCGGTACCAACGTCCCCCGGACGTTGTGGACCTTCGTGACTTCGTCACTCAGTCGTGGGCGCGTTCGCATAATCAGCGATTTACGGAAGCATACTTCCGAAATCGCTTCTATGCTCACTTTGCCTGCACGCAAAGTCAAGACCACCGGCTTAGCCGGTGGCTTGCTCTGACCCTATAAGGGTCTCTTCCTGCAAAGCCTAAAGGCTTATCGAACTTTTTACTCCTGCAAACTCTGCTACACCCCCTTCGGGTCGTTTAGCTGTTTGCAGTTT
>JAFTWC010000018.1 GCA_017465475.1 Lachnospiraceae bacterium | reverse complement strand
TTGCACGACCCATTGCTACTCGCTGTCTCTGACCACCGGAAAGAGCCTTCGGCTTACGGTCTAACAAATGCTCAATATCAAGGATTCTTGCAGCCTCGTTAACGAGTCTCTTAATCTCCTCCTTCGGAGTCTTTCTTAACTTCAAACCGAATGCCATATTGTCATATACGGACATATGCGGATCCAATGCTTAGTTCTGGAATACCATTGCGATATCTCTATCCTTCGGCTCAACGTCGTTCATCAGCTTGTTGCCGATGTAAAGTTCGCCTCCGGTAATTTCTTCGAGACCTGCGATCATACGTAATGTGGTGGACTTACCACATCCGGACGGACCTACGAAGATGATGAATTCCTTATCTTCAATCTCAAGATTGAAATCCTTAACAGCTACAAAGCCGTTGGAATAAGTCTTGTTGATGTTCTTCAACGATAAACTTGCCATTATATGTTTCCTCCTAATTATGAATTCTGCACCCTTTCACAAAAGCACATTACTATCATACACTATTCCCAAACAAATTACCATATCTCAAATCACCAAAATCTTCCCCTGATTTTTGTTTAATTTGCACAGTGACTTTGGGCCTATTTTTCTCTGTTTCGCCATATTTTGACTTGCACTTTTTCTTTTCATTTTACTATTGCATTGCATTTCTGTTCTACGTATCGGAATTTTCTGTTTTTTCTATTTTATCTTGTAATTTCCGCATACAAATACCGTACATCCGGAAAGTGCAGCGCACCCGTTTCCCTCTTCCGTCACAATATAACTATGATACGGAAACAAAGAAGTATCTTCTTTTGCAACATTCCCCTCTGTCACATCAACAAGGCCGCTTCCTTCCGCAGTCACGGAACCTCCCAACAAAATCAGATTTGTCCCCGGACTGCCCGCCAACACCTGACCCTTTTCTAACTTCACCTTTCGACCGTTGTTATTTTGCCCCTCCAGTCTTTTTTCCAGATACCCCAATGTAACCAACGGATCTCCTTCGCTTCCGGGCGTCCCTGAAGCCGCTCCCGCATAATGTCCCGAAATAAAACCTGTCCCCACCAGCAACACGCATACCGGCACATACCACCATTTCATTTTTTTCTTCATTTTTCTTCTCCTTCTATTCCGTATCTTCTGTCAAAAAAATCCCTGCCTGAAGATTTTGTACCAATTGCTGTATCTTTTGCGGCTCCGTTTTATACTCCTCCGCCAACGATTGTCCCGGCAACACGGCATACTGTATCATATCCAAATCCCGATAGCTTTCCAAATAAACCAGTTCCTGTGAAAGAGTATCCTTCGTTACCGCGTGTTTTGTCGCCAAAGTGATTGCCTCTTTTACAGGCAGTGTTTCCGAAAAACGAACCTGTCCTGCCTCTTCCGTTGTAAGCTGCCCGTAAATCTCCTCTTCCATAACATAGCACTCTTTCGGGCGAACTCCCAACAAAGCCAACCCTACTTCTTCCGCTGCCATACACCAGGTTTCTTCCGAAAAAATATGGCACATGTCCGAAATCATAAACAATTCCGGTAGTTCCGGATTATACACACTTAACACTTCGTAGCCACCGGCAGCCAATTCTGCTTTTGTATTCACCGGCACCTCCAAAAACACCATGGTATCTGCCACAAAATCCGCATATCGCAGCAAAAAACTCGTAACATCCTTTTCCGCGTTTATCACTGCCACCACAGACCATTGCATCGCCGCAGGTATCGGAACGTTTACTTCCGGTGTCACCTCCGCAGCCGGTTGCTCCGTCATGTAGTCCTGCGACGAAAATAGTCCGGAAAGCACCACATAACCGCCCAGCCACAACAAACTGACCAAAGACGCATATAAAAAAAGCTTTATCGCAAAACTGCCTTTTTTCACTTTTTCTCCTCCTTCCGTTCCCGCTTTCAGTATAACAAACTTTCCTCCCGTATGCAATGAAAAGCACGTCCCTTTTCTTGCCTTTTCTTTTTTGATATGATACAATATCCGAAAAATTACCACTCTTAGTATTTACTAAAACTTTATTTTTATAAAAAAACGTACAGCTTTTTTTGCCTGTCGGAAACGGAGGAAACCATGTCCCAACCAGTTGTTTTAATTACAGGAATCTCCCGGGGAATCGGCCGCGCCTGCGCTCTTACTTTTGCAAAGGCCGGGTTTGCCGTAGCCGGATGTTGTCACAGTCGCGCCGATCTTCTCGATACACTTGCCAAGGAGCTTACTTCCATCGGTGCCCCCCATCTTTTATTGCAGGGTGATTTACAGAATTCTGCTTTTTGTTCCTCCCTTGTGGCACAAACTGCGGAACGGTTCGGGCATCTTGACACAGTAATCAACAACGCCGGCATTTCTCTCATAAAAATGGTCACGGATACCGATGACACGCTTTGGAATCAGGTTCTGTCTTCCAACCTGTCCTCTGCCTTTTATTGCAGTCGCGCCGCTATCCCGTATCTTCTCAAAAACCGGGATCGATGTGACATTCCATCCACAGCCCCATGTGGTGTAATTTTAAACGTTTCTTCTGTTTGGGGCTGTGCCGGAGCTTCCTGCGAAGCGGCCTACTCTGCTGCAAAAGGTGGATTAAACGCCCTCACGGAGGCCTTGGCAAAAGAACTGGCTCCCAGCAGAATCGCAGTCAACGCACTGGCTTGCGGAGTCATCGATACTGACATGAACCGATGTTTTTCCGAAGAGGAACGGGCAGAACTTACCGAAGCCATTCCGGCCAACCGGTTTGCAACTCCAAACGAAGTAGCTGATGCACTTCTCCTCTTATCTCGTATGCCGGCCTACCTTACCGGACAAGTCATCCGGTTTGACGGAGGCTTTCTGTAATTCAATTCATAACAAAAAAACGGCAATGCCTACCGTATCATCGTACGCATTGCCGTCTTATTTTTATTTACTCTCTTCTCATTGCTTTTCGCTGACGTTTTTCCTCATACATCCGTTCATCGCTCATTTCCAACGCCTTCGCCAAAGGTACCTTAGATGTATCCTTTACCTCGTAAACACCGCAGCTTACTTCCGCCTCATAAGGCTGTCCGCTGCTATCATTAATCTTCTGCAATTCTTCCCGAAGCTTCGTACAAAGTTCCGCACCTTCATTGGCTTTCTCAAGCATTGTAACCAATGCGAACTCATCTCCGCCGGTTCTGGCATAAGCGATACTCTCTCTTCCGTTTGCCACCGCAACAAGTGCTCTTGCAATCCGGCAAAGTGCATCATCTCCGGCAGAATGTCCATAAACGTCATTTACCGTCTTTAGGTTGTCCATATCAATACAAAGCACCGCAACGCGCTTTCTCTGATAATTGGCATCCCGATAAACTTTCCGTGCCAACTCTTCAAAACCACGTCTGTTGGCAATGCCTGTCAAAGGATCTTCTTTATACATACGCTTAATGTCTTTCATGGCATTTAAGCGTTCATGGAGAAAATAATTCTCCAATGCAACCGCAAAATTCATCGCCCACGGCTGCATAAAATCCCCGTAATGGTCATAATTGTCATACAATGCCGCCACATATCCCAGCGTAGAGTTCTTATAATGAAGCGGAACAAAATAAAAGCTTCCGGTTTCATATTCTCTTCGCTCGTCCTCCGGAATCAGTTCGCTCCGTTCAAAACGTTTGCTTAACAAATGCAACGCGTGACTCGAACTTTTCACCGCACGTAAAATCATCGTATTGGTATATTCGGTACGGGTAATTCCCAAATTACGCTCTTCCAGCGACATTTCTTCACTGTCATCGCACAAACAGATCCACATTTTCTTTGCATTATTACGATAGTTATACTTATGCACCATATTCAGGAGTTCTTTTTCATCCGTAATACCTTCTAAATCCGCATTCATAAATATGGTCTGTAAATTGATTTCCTTCCGCTCTTCCAGCTGTCTTGTCAAACTGTACCATTTATTCTTGACCTTATGGCGTTTACATCCGCAACTGCCACGATATTTCTCTTGTATGGAAATATATTGTTCTTTCTCCGGATGCTGACCCTGATCAATTTCGTCAATGATATCCATTGCCTTTGCCGCCATCTCCTCGAAATTCACAGAAACCGTTGTAAGCGGCGGTTCACAATGCTGCGCTTCAATCAAATCATCATAGCCGGATACACACACATCCTCCGGCACGCGGATTCCCCGTTCCTCCAACTCCTTACATACTTCCAACGCCATGTAATCGTTAGCACATATAATGACTTGCGGGAGCCTTCCCATACGAGTTCCCAGAAAATGATTCACCGCCGCCTTTACCTTCGACGTCCAATAGTCCCCGTAATACACCATGGAATCTGTCACTTCAATCCCATACTCATCCATGATACGCTTATAGCACGCATAACGTAAACGGGCATCCTCAAGTTCCATTCTTCCTGTCAGGAAACAAATGTCCTTAAACTCATGAACTTCAACAAAGTGCCGTATCATGCGTTCCATGGAGCTGGATTCGTCCACCAGAACATTATAAAATCCGTCAATCCGTGTTCTCAACGAAACCACCGGGCACTCCACACTTCGCAAACGGGCAATCAACTGCTCCGCACCATCCGGAATATTTAGTGTATCCAACGCAATAATAATTCCGTCTAACAAAGAATAGTCCGGTAACGAAAAGATTTGTTGCTCCCCTTCTCCGTACAACAAATTATCTCCATAGGAATTAAATGTTGTGAAAAAATATACATCATATCCGTATTCATCCGCCTTTGCGCTTATGGTCTTACAAACTCTGCTGGAAAAATTCTGTGTTACCGTTCCGATTAAAACCCCGATTTTTCTTCGCTTCATCCCGCTTCTCCTAACCTTTCCGTTATTTGTATATAGGTTTCTTTCAAGCCCTCGTATAACCGTTCTGCCCGGTCATACTCCTCCGCTTTGATTGCCGCAAGTACTGCCATAGCAGACTCCGCTGCACCATCAAAACCAAAGTTAGCCAAATTTCCTTTTAGCCGGTGTACCGTTGCATATAACTGTGTATAATCCGCTTCCCGTACTGCCCGGTCGCCTTCTTCCAAAATCTCTTTCCCCGGGAAAAGACTGACACACTCTTCCCACAACTCCATCTGCCCTGCCATACGGTCATATAATTTTTGTAAATCCCCCAAAAAAGGACGCATACGTTCAAATAAACTTTCTTCCATGGGAACCCTCCCCGCATTTTAAATTCAGTATACTCCCTTTTTCCTTATTTGTCCATTTATTTCAAACAAATAAGTCCGGTTTTATCACTCCGAAAAAAAAGAAAGGTCCTGAGAATCTCAAGATTCTCAGGACCTTGTAGTTAATGCGGAAAAAGGGACTTGAACCCTCAAGGTCGGGGACCACATGATCCTTAGTCATGCCTGTCTGCCAATTCCAGCATTTCCGCATATAGATTGCGCACCTCGCTGTGTTCGCATACGGTACGATGCAGTTGAGGGGACTTGAACCCCTACCCACGTACGTGGACATGAACCTGAATCATGCGCGTATGCCAATTCCGCCACAACTGCGAACTGCCCTATTATACTAACACCTTTTATTCGAATTGTCAACAACAATTTGAATTTTTTTAAAAAAAATTTTTAAGTACTTCAAAACACGCTGTTTATCGCTTTCCAAAGAACTTCTTTCCGCCTTTCTTTGCCTGCTTATCCGTACCTTCCTGTTCCTGCTTCCACTCGAAGTACTCCTCATCAAGCGTATCTGCATCCGGCAAATTCGGAGACACTACTCCTTCTCCTTCCACCATCGTTTCTTCCAACGCCTGACTCGGTGTATACTTTTTCTTTTTACTTTGCTTCTTTCCGAATCCTTCCGGTACCTTTGGCTGTTCATTTACCTGAACTACAATCGGTGCAGACAATTTTTGATTCAATTCCGATGTTGCCTCCGCCGCCGCAAGCTCTGCTTGCTCTGCCCGCAATTCTTCCCGACGCTTCTTCTCTTCTTCCGTCAGCGTTTGTTCCTTTTCCATTTCTTTGTTCTGCTGCTCAATCAAACGAAGGTACTTCTTGGACTCCATCATAACAGTTAACTGTTCCACCGTACTTTCCTCATTTTCCTGCAAAAAGTGAAGACCTTCCTCGTAGTTACGTAATGCCTCGTTATAATCTCTACGCAGATTCTGGCAAAGCTGCTCTGCGTTTTTTCTCATATCCATAAACATTTCTCTGGCGTACAATAAGGATGCTGCATAGGTATCCTCTGCACGTTCCTTGGCTTCTTCTTTCACCTGTGCCATTCTCCGCTCATGTTCTGCCAGTCCCCGTTCCCTTGCCGCCACAGTACCCTCATACTGCTCCATCAACTCATAAACCGTATAATTCAATTCATCCATCAACTGAAAAAGACGTTTTTTCGGTACAATCAAGTCTTCCGATGAATATGCGCTTTCTTCACAATTGGATAACATCATAAAAATCTGCCGCATAATCTGCTCAAGTTTTTCCTGCATATAGTCCTCCTTCGTTATTTCCGTTCGCTTTTTATTTTAAATAAAACTCATATCCTTCCGTCTGCATCAGTTCTGCAGGATACCTTAACTCTATCCGCATCTGCGCCATATTCTCTCCCTTAGCGCAAGCATAAACTCTTCCTTTTACAACAAGAACTCCGTCCGTATACATATACGAGTAGTCTTCCTCTCCTTCTGTCGTAATTCTGCAATCCGACCTGTCCTGCTCCAGTCCGTCCAAAAACGGTTGCACCGTCATATCATTTTCCCCGATAATACAAAACACCGCTTCGTCATTCTCGGGCGTCGTATAGCGATACTCATATCTTCCCTCATCAGTCAACAGTTCGGTACAGTTAAACCGCCCCGGAAAGAATATCTCTCTTTCACCGAAAAAGTCTTCCGTCCTCTGCCAGCCGTTTTGAAGCAGTGCCGTAAAATCCGGCACACCGGTAGGTAACGGTTCCTGTGTTACAGGCACTTCTTCTTTCAGCGCTTCGGTAGGCGTAGGTTTTACCGTAGGTGTCACTGTTATGACCGGTTCACTTGTTGGTACTGCCTCCTGTGTCGGCGCCAACGAAATCTCCGGTTGTCCGGTGGGCCTTGAAGGCACCGTTGGCCCCGGCGTATTCTCCGGTCCTTTCTGCACCTCCTGTGTAGGTGTTGGGGACAACGTCACGGTTACAGCCTCTGTCAGCAGGGCATCACCAAGTGTAGGCTTCGGATTCGGACTACTCACATCTCCCGGTTGTACCACCGTTTTTGCACAGCCACTCTGTATCATTGCAAAAAGAAGACAGGCAACTACCATCGCCTTTGCATACGTTCCGGCAAATCGTTTTTTCCTCACAGCACTGTCTCCTTTCTTTGTTTTCTTTATTGTATCGTATTCCCCGCCCTGTGGCAAGGGATAATTCTTCCTTACTTTCCGATAATCTCTTTCAGATAAGAAATGCCTTCGATTCCGCCCGAAATCCCGAAGAAATCCAGTACGGCAGCTCCCGTGTCCGCAAAACAGTTTCGGGTTCCCAAATCCGTTCCCGGCCTTATTTTCGGTCCGGTTACCACAAGAGGCACATATTCCCTGGAATGGTCCGTCGACGGTGTCGCCGGATCGCATCCGTGATCCGCCGTGATCAAAAGTAAATCGTCACCTTTCAATTTAGGAAGCATCTCCGGAAGTTTTTTATCAAAATAAGAAAGTGCCTCCCCATACCCTGCTACATCATTCCGATGGCCGTACTTCATATCAAAATCCACCAGATTCACAAAACAGAGGCCGTTAAAGTCCTTGTCTCCGTATGCAAGCATCTGTTCAATTCCCTCTTCATTACCGGAAGTTCTGACAAATTCCGTGATACCGCTTCCGGCAAAAATATCGTTAATCTTTCCAACACCAATCACATCGTATCCTTTCTCCGAAAGAATATTTAACATGGTTTTTTTCGGCGGTACCAGCGAATAGTCATGCCGTCCCGCAGTTCTTACAAACGGGTATTCTCCCGCAAAAGGTCTGGCAATCACTCGCCCAACACCGTATGCTCCCGCGCAAAGCTCTCTTGCAATCTCACAGTATCGGTACAATTCGGAAAGAGGCACCACATCTTCGTGAGCCGCAATCTGAAACACACTGTCGGCGGAAGTATATACAATCAATGCGCCGGTCTCCATGTGTTCCTTGCCGTAATCCTTAATTACTTCCGTTCCGGAGTACGGTTTGTTGCAAAGTACTTTTCTCCCGGTTCGTTCACAAAACGCATCTAATAATTCCTGCGGAAAACCTTCCGGGAAGGTCGGTAAAGGTCGTTCCGAAATCACACCCGCAATCTCCCAGTGTCCGATGGTGGTATCTTTTCCTTTGGAGGCTTCCCGTAACCGCCCGAAGGCTCCTTCCGGCTTTCCGTTTCCTTTTTTCAAAGCCTTCACGCCCTCTATATCAAACAGTCCGAGACGTTCCATATTCGGCATAAAAAAGCCCCCGCTTTTTGACGCTGATACCAACGTATTACTTCCTTCATCGCCGTAAAATTCCGCATCCGGCATTGCACCGATTCCCACACTGTCAAGCACAATCAAAAATACTCTTCTTCCCATCGTTGCCTCCGTCATACAATTATTAATAATTTCGAAAATTCTTCTCCCTCCGCTTGTTTCAAAAAAGAATGTATGGTAAAATACATAGCGATATTTCTTTATAATCGTTATGATGTTTAATTTTCACGAAAAGGAGTGTAGTTATGAAAACATTTCTTAAAAAATACCGTCATGCGTGGCTTATTTTAGCATATCTTCCGATTTACCTGCTTTGGTTTTTGTTATTGGAAGAACACGTTGTCGACGATTATCATATTATAGAATCTCCTATGGATGATCATATTCCGTTTGTAGAGCAGTTTATCATTCCATATCTGCTTTGGTTTCCGTTTATTGCCATTTCCGTACTTTTCTTTATTTTCCGGGACAAAGC
The DNA here is from genome assembly GCA_017465475.1 of Lachnospiraceae bacterium. Classification (GTDB taxonomy): domain Bacteria; phylum Bacillota; class Clostridia; order Lachnospirales; family Lachnospiraceae; genus SIG307. Next base: position 81,283 of record JAFTWC010000018.1, on the reverse strand, counting down.
AGAATTTTACCGTCTCTGCGGCGTATTAATTTCCGGCATGACCGTATTTTTACTGGTGTCCACCCTGTTTCCCAACGGTCTGGCTCTTCGCCCGGATTTATCCTCTCTCGGGCGGGATAACCTGTTTCTTGATTTAGTGGCGGGGTTACATAAGGCAGACACTTCAACCAACGTCTGCCCGAGTATCCATGTCTATAATTCACTGGCTGTCTGTTTTGCACTTTTCACTTCCGCGCACTTGAAAGGGAAAAAGCTCATAAAGGCCGGCACTTTAATCTTAACGATACTGATTTGCATGTCTACCGTATTTTTAAAACAGCACTCGGTTATTGATGTTTTTTGGGCATCGGTTCTTTTTCTCATTACGGTTCCGGTGTTCTACGGACGGTTCCTCAAAGAAGAATTCCGTCGCATAGCCCCGGTTTCCGATTAATTGAATTTAAAAATCTTACGCGCCAACTCATAGCCTGCTTTAAAAAAGCTTTGTCCCGCTTTACTATCGGCCTTTGATGACTTTCCCAATATGGTCATGCTGATTTTGCGGTACAGCTTTTTATCGTAGGCTTTTAAATATTCCCACAGTTCCTGTTTCTTTGCAAGATTTTCCTCTGTTCCGCTTTTTAACAGATAAATGGAGGAAATCGTCATCATAATACACAAATACTTTATCATGTAATTACGCAACTTTTTCTCTTTTATCTTCCAAATATCATGGGACTCAATCATCTGCTTCGTCACTCTGAGCTGCTGATCAATACGCTTTATCATATTGGCTTCCGTCACCGACTGATCATCTCTTCCGATAAAATAACGGTACAAATTCAAATCCATGTAATACATGGTCTTTACCGACGGCAACGGTTGGTAAACAAAAATGTTATCCACATAAAAGGTATGCTTCGGAAGACTCAATCCACATTCTCTCAACAAATCCGTACGATAAATCACAGAATGCATTAAAATATACTGTCCCTGATGAAAATGCCCGGTATCTGCCCAGGTGAATACCTGATTCTGCGGAAGCGCACTACGATACTGGATTACCTTCTTCTTCTCTTCTCCCACTTTTTCGTATACATAGTTTGCCACCAACATATCCGGTGCGTTTCCCTGTTTTAACAGTTCTCTCAGTTTTTTCAAAATCTCTGCCAGTGCATTTTCTTTTACCCAGTCGTCGCTGTCTACCACTTTAAAATACAATCCTTCCGCATGAGAAAGACCGGTCATAACCGCATCCCCATGACCTCCGTTCTCTTTATGGATTGCGCGAACAATCCCCGGGTATTTCGCCTCATATTCCTTTGCAATTTCAAGCGTCCTGTCAACAGATCCGTCATCCACTACAAGAATCTCCATATCCTCGCCGCCGGAAAGCAATGTATTAATTGCTTTTTCCATATAACTTTCCGAATTATAACATGGTATTACTGCCGATATTACCTTCATTGTTCCCTCTTTCCGCGCACATCCCGCGCTATTATTTAGTATAAAAATCCGATATAGAGTCGTCCGCCTTCCGCAAACATCTCCTCTGCATCTTCTATTTCCAAAGACAATTTACGTCCCCGTTCCGGGTCATAATATGTGATTTCGTCAGAGTCGTATCCTGTAATTACCACTGCACTGTCTGCATCCTTCATGGCAAATACCGGCTGTCCCTTCCACACATAATACAACACTTCGTCCAGGGTCGCTCCGGTTAACACCAACACATCCGCATTGGTATAACGACCAATCACCTGCTGCACCGGCTGATTCATCTCTTCCGAAGTCGGAATTGCAGTAACGCCCTTGGAAGCCAACATCATCTGTATGGCAGCCTGAACACTTCCTTTTCCTTCTTCTGTCTTCACACCGGTTATTTGTGTCACCGTTGCCGAGGTTGCCTTTGCGCCTCTTTCCCAAACGATTTTTCCTCTCTCGTTTATAACCGTACCAACTTTTTTATCTGCCTCTGCAACCGCTTCTCCCGCAGTTTCGTAGATTCCGTTGATTTTTCCGCAATAATACGTATAATATGCTTCTTCCCCCGATTCCATCTCACTTACGCGAAGCGTTGTATCCTCTTCCGTCACGGTATAAAGCGCCTCATTTTCTTTCGGAAGCTCCTCCATTACGAAGCCGTACGGAAAGGAAATATAATACTCGGTCAACAGTCGGTCCGTCACTCGTTTGGTCAGCGCTATTTTATCATTCTTCGTCTTATCCTGGTTTAAAATATAATCACTTTCTGCCGGCTCATACGCACCGGACTCACTTCGGGAAAGACGTTCCATACGAATCACATTGTCTTCCGCATACACATCCGTTACATAATATCCGTCCTTGGAGTACACTTTCAACGACTGCCCCAACGCGTTTTTGATTTGTACTTTATACATGGCATAGGTAATACTTCCGTCGCTGTTTTCCTGCAAATCGCCATTTCGTCCGTAACCGTAAATCAAATTTTCTTCTGACTGTCCCAACAGTTTAATATATTCTCCCTCCCCCGGGAGCACCTCCACCGTCTTTCCGGTTTCCGGATATAACAGTTTAACACTCTCTGTCTTTCCATACTCCTGATACGCCATAAAACGTTCCTGAACCGAATACACATAATCTCCGTCCCTCACATCTGTTGCGAGAGTACGTAACTCCTCCGTAATAAGATTATACGCATAAATTCCCCGGTTCACCATAAAATAAAACACATCATATTCGTTCAGGTAGGCAAATCGACCCAGCTGTTCTTTTAAAATCTGATAGGTTGTATTGACCGGAACGTAAATCAGTTCTTCCAATCGCTGCGCTTCTTTATAATAACGGTAGACAAACAAACCGACTCTTCCTTCGTACACTCCCCGGTTCATATAACCGTTAACAAGAAATGTCATATCGCCGTTTTCGTCCATCTTAAGCACGCGGATATCATAAGCCTCCTTCTGCCCGCACATGCGGTCATAGGACTCATAGGCGGAAGGGAACACAGTTGCAATGGTATTTTCCGGAAGATTGTAGCAATAAAGGGCTCCGTTTCGTACAAAGGCCACCGCACTGTTATCTGTATTCGGATACAAGTCCACCTGCTCCGCATTTGCCACTCCGATTTTTAATTCGCTTTGAGATAAACTGGCTTTTTTTACATCAAATATGGCCTCTGTGTGTCGCTCATAATTTAACAGATGTACCACATCTCCCAAGTACCGGATACGGAAAAATTCTTCCACATAGTATACTTCTTCTCCGTAACCTGCATCCACAGCAGCACAATAGCGCACCACTGCTGTCATAATCTCCTCGTAAAACTCCGTCACGGAAATCACCGGTTCTGTCACAAGGACCGGCGTCAAATCTCCCCATGCCACAGTTTTATAACTATCGTGAATATCCACATAATGAAAACTATTTGCGGACGCTCCCGGTTTTGTTTCCAAATACGGAATAATCTCCTCATTCTCCGCGGAGATCGCGCTACGGGTCTTTTCCCCGAACATCCGGATAAACGCAAGCTTCTCGGTTAACTTCGGCGTATCATACTGCTTCATACGGAAATAATAATACATACGCTTTCCGGTGTTCCCGATTAACGTTGTTTTTACCGCATATTCTGCCCCTTCTTTTAATTCCGCTTTTAACTTAATGCGGACAATTTTGCATCCGTCTTTTTTTTCAAACGCATTTATCGTACCTGCGTCTACTTCCGCTTCACTGGATACATCCAATACCTCATATTTTAAACGGCGGACATCTGTTTCATATTCCTTTATCTTTAATTCAAAAACCCCGTCAGATCCCACCGGAATCATATCTTCGCGGTTTAAAATCGTATCCAGATTGGAGCTGTATCCGTTTAAACAATTTACTTCCTCTCCGCAAGTCAAAACAGATACCGTAGGAAAAGAGGATGTGCCTACCGGCACTGTCTCCACTTGTCCTTCAAATATAGTTTCGCCCACACGGCTGCCGAAAAACAGTACCGCCCCGCAAAACACCACCAGCAAGTATACAATTTGATAAACTCTTTTCATCCTATTTTTTCTCCGTTAAAAGCCGATAGAGCGTCGGTTCGGTATGGCAATAGGAAAGAATCTCTTTCACATCCTGCTCCACCCGTTCCGCAAACTCTTCTCCTGTCACAGGCTCTTTCTTTACTGCTCGCAACAAAATGTTCTTCGGCGTATGTTCCATATCAATAAACTCTAACAATTGTGTCTTGTATCCGCAAGCTTCCATCACATTGGCACGAAACGCGTCCGTCATCAACGCGGACATGCGCTCCTTTACAAGGCCGTACCGCAAAAACGGTGCAAGAGGTTCACACTCCATCTGACGATTCCATTCATGCTGGCAACACGGCACGGAAAGTACCACGCCGGCTCCCCAGCGAATCGCTTTGTACAACGCATAATCTGTGGCCGTATCACACGCATGTAACGTCACCACCATATCCACCGCAGTCATTCCTGTATACTCCGCAATATCACCGCATAAAAACGTCAGCTTGTCATATCCGTACATATCAGCCAACCGGTTACAATGTGCAATTACATCTTTCTTTAAATCCAGACCCACAATACGAATGTCATATCCTTTTACGGTACAAAGGTAATGATACAGTGCGAAAGTCAAATAGGATTTCCCGCATCCGAAATCCAAAATCGTAATTTCCCGCTGTTTCGGAAGTGCCGGAAGGATATCCTCCACAAATTCCAAGAAACGATTGATTTGACGAAACTTATCATATTTTGCTTTCACAACCGTTCCCTCTTTTGTCATAACACCCAAATCCACCAAAAACGGAACCGGCGTTCCCTCTTCCAACAAATACTGTTTCTTCCGGTTATGTTCTCTTACCGCTACAGGAGCGCTATCCGTCCTTTTTTTGCTTTTTACGGTAGCAGTACCTTTTTTACTAATTAAAATCGTTCGTTGAAAAAAAACAGACAATGCTTCGGCTTGTCGAAAACAACCATCCTCCAGTAAAGCAATAACACGGTCTCCCACCTCGTCATCCGAACAATTCGTATGAAACACCTGGGTGCCCCGATATTCTTCAATCTGGTATTGCCTCTTCCCCCCCAGTAAAATCGGGTATACCTTTACTTTAGAAAGTTCCGCCGTTTTCGGTGCATTACTTAACACTAAACGCTGCAATCCTTCTTCTACACTCTTTGTAATTGCTTCAACTACCGTCCGTTCCATCTCAAAGCCCTTCTTTCAACACTTATCCACTTTTTAGTATAGCATATTTTGTTTGAATTTCAAGACTGCGGTGCACCTTTTTCTCCCCTTGACCATATATTAAAACAACACAAATTAAAAGGCAGGTTCTCCTATGTCACAAAGAATAACCCATAGCGATTCTTTCGAGGAACCGAAACAACGTTTTTATCCGACTCAAGATTCTGCAAATAGACTTACACACGGTACTACATCAAAGAAAATGTCGGATAATCGGTCACAGGCCCCGTCTCCGCATCAAAAAAGAGGCGATGCCGCCTATCTGATGCATCGCCATCCTATGTTATTGAAACAACTTTATTTCACCGCGGAAACCTTTTTAGATTCGTATCCGAATAATAGCTTTCTTTATGATGCGTATCCCGATTATTTATCTCTCCGTTTGACGCGGGATCGTTTATTAAAAGAAAACAGAGAACTTACGGAACAATTTCTCCGGTCCGGTTGTACGATTCTTTGGTTAGAACTGCTTACGGATACCGTGCTTTCCGAACTACTTTACAGAAAACGTATTACTACCGCAATCCGATAGGGGAAGCTAATACCAGTTCCGTACAATCCTCTTCTTCATCGTAATACACCGCTATCTGTACATTGATTTTCTTTTTCTCCACCACAATATACTCTTCTACCGCACCGGTATATGCATACACCGTGTAGTTTGCATTTTCCCGGTTCTCATATACCGGTTGCGCGTAGAGTTCCTGAAGCAAACAATCCGTCAGTCTGTCCTTTTCTCCCAAGGGAATCTCCCCATTATATGTTCCGCACAGCTCCAATGTAGTGGTAATCTCCTCCAGTTGCAGTTTCTCTGCCGCCGCTTTTACGGTCTGCTGAAATCCGGTAATTCCATCCGCATTACTTCCGGTCAAAGTCACCTCAGCACAAAGATAATATTCCTCTTCTTCCGTTAAATACACTATTTTTACAAGCGTGTCCGCCTCTGCCGCTGCCTTCTCATAGATGAACTCATGCCGTCCTTCATAACATACTTCCCGCAGTTTTCCCTCCACAACAAGTCCGATTTGTTCACCAAAATAATGTACCAATTTTTCCTTCGAAAAACCGTAAGGCGGCGGCAAATAACGTCCCGTCAGGGTCACCGTTCCTTTTCGTTCATCCGGTGCCAGTAAAGAAAATGCTCCCTCCATGCTGGCTTGTGCCAAAAAAACCCGTTCGGTTGCCAATCGGAATAATGCAGCCACCAATAACACCGCTGCCATCCCGGAAATAATTGCTGTCCTCTTTTTGTTTTCTTTCCAAACTTTACGCATAAAAAATACTCCTCTCCGTCTTGCCGCAAGGCAGACCTCTTTATGAGGAGTATTTCCTTTTTTTGGTACTTCATACCAACATCTGTGATTGCTGTACGTTACCCTCGCATTTCAATGACCGGACCACCGCAACCGCGTACATAATCTCCGGTAATCGTAACCTTCCCGATGGAATCATCCTTCGGAATCTCATACATAATGTCTAACATAATTTCCTCTAAAATTGCACGCAGCGCACGAGCTCCCGTATCCTTTGCAAGAGCACGCTCCGCTATGGCTTCCAATGCATCCTCATCGAATATCAGTTTCACTTCATCCAAGGACAATAAATGCTCATACTGCTTTAAAATGGCATTTTTCGGTTCCTTTAACACCTGAATCAGTTGTTCCTTTCCAAGTCCCTGTAACGAGAAAATCACAGGAAGTCTTCCCAAAAACTCCGGAATCATTCCGTATTCCCGCAAATCTTCCACCGTCACCTTAGAAAGTAACATCGCATCATCATCATATTTATCTTTTAACTCGGAACCAAACCCGATCATTGCCGTCTTATTCAGGCGCTTTTTGATGACCTTCTCCAGTTCAGGGAATGCACCGCCGCAAATAAACAGAATATCTTTCGTATTAATGGTGGTCATCGGCACCATGGCATTTTTATTGGTAGCACCTACCGGCACTTCCACCTCACTGCCTTCCAACAGTTTTAACAACCCTTGCTGTACCGACTCGCCACTGACATCTCTGCTGTTGGTATTGCGCTTTTTCGCAATCTTATCAATTTCATCGATAAAAATAATTCCGTGTTCCGCCCGTTCCACATCATTATCCGCAGCCGCCAACAGCTTCGATAATACACTTTCCACGTCATCACCGATATACCCCGCTTCCGTAAGCGTAGTTGCATCCGTGATGGCCAGCGGTACATTCAACAATCTTGCCAACGTTTTTACCAGGTAAGTTTTCCCGCACCCTGTCGGTCCCAACATCAGCATATTGGACTTTTCAAGTTCAATGGTATTACTCTTATCCGCCACACGCTTATAATGATTGTATACTGCTACGGAAATCACCTTTTTTGCATGGTCCTGACCAATCACATACTCATCCAACTCTGCTTTAATCTTGTGCGGAGCTTTTAAGTTCTTTAAGTCAAGTGCCGGCACATCTTCTCCGGCTTCCTTTTCCTTCTCTGCCGGCTTTGGCTTTTTCTTTACCTTCGGCATCTTCATGAACTCTCCGCCCATTCGGAACATGGACGGGTCCAAGGTCAACATTTCCATATACGGAAACTGATTCCCGTTAATGGAATCAAAGGTCTTTTGTAAACAATCGTTACAAATGCAGAACTCATTCGGCATCTGTATCATCTTTCCTGCCACGCTTTCCGGTCTGCGGCACATCTGACAATACTTTTCGTATTGATTTTCTTTCTTTTCCGTTTCTTTCCCGGAACCCGGTTCTGTCACGTTTTCTTCCACTATCTTTGTTTCGTCCTCCATACTGCACCTTCCTATCTTTTAATACGCATTTTTGTTTATAAAGCCTTTAAATATAGTTAAAAATAATATCTTGATATCCAAGCCCAGCGTCCAATTTTCAATATAATGTACATCATGTTCAATTCTTTTTCGGATAGAGGTATCTCCCCGATATCCGTTAACCTGCGCCCAACCGGTAATTCCCGGCCGTACCTGATGTTTAATCATATACCGCGGCACTTCTTCTTTAAATTTTTCCACAAACTTCGGTCGTTCCGGTCTCGGACCTACCAAACTCATATCACCTTTTAATACATTAATCAGCTGCGGAAGCTCATCCACACTAGTCTTTCTGATAATCTTTCCGATTCCTGTTACTCTGGCATCATTTTTTGTCGTCCAGGCACTTGCTTCCTTGGAAGCCTCCTGTACCACCATGGAACGAAACTTGTACATTTTAAATTCCTTGTTATGAAGCCCGACCCTCACCTGGGAAAAAATCACCGGTCCTTTTGATGTCAGCTTAATTAAAATGGCAACAATCAGCATAGGCACAGAAAAAAGCAACAATGCAAAAAAAGCTCCCACAATATCCACTGTCCGTTTTACAGCACGATTCACCATATTACTTAACGGCACTTTTCGGATATTTATAACAGGAAGTCCTTCCAAATCTTCAATATACGGCACCGTCGGTACAATATGATTATAATCCGGAATAAACTTTGTATGCACTCCGGAATACTCGCACTCCGTCACCAGTTTTTCAAGTTTTTCATACTCTTCGATAGCAAGCGTAATGGCAATCTCATCATAATCATGCTCTTTTAAAAAGGTAGACAACTCTCCCATGGTTCCCAATACCGATACTTTTTTATACCGGGTCCCCACTACCATCGTGTCGTCTAAGATTCCGTGAATATAGTACCCCCATTGCGGATTGGCTAAAATCCTGTCCACATAAGCTTCTGCAGCCCTACTATAGCCCACAATTAACACATGCTTTAAATTTTTACCTTTTCTTCGAAAATGCTCCAACAGCTTCCGCACCATAAAGCGGAATAAACTTTCCAGCACCACGTTCGTACCGTAAAAAATAGCAAGGAATGCTCGGGAGATATCCATTTTAAATAAGAACAATAACACAATAAAACCGGCACCGCTGATTATATTCGCCTTCAGTACCAGCCAAAGTTCCCATTGCATTCCCCGTCCCCGTTTCGGCGCATATAATCCGCAAAACCAATAAATCACCAAATAAACAGGGAGCACCGCAAATAAAAAGCGGGCATATGCCTCTACCGTATAATTACCTGCCTTCTCTATATTCAGCCATACAAATCGAAGCAGATATGCCAGACCGTACGAGAGCAAAACAAAAAACCCGTCTGCTACAATGTGCAGTCGATTAAACGCTGTTTGATTATCTTTAATCATACAATTCTCCTATTTTCTTTCTCCCCCACATATGTTATCTTACATGATTCTTTCAAAAAGCTCAACAAAAATTTTTGAAATACAGCATTTCTTAACCAATTCGTCACAAAGCCTACACAAACCCATGCTAGACTATAGCCATGTCAAACACATAGGGAGGTACTTAGATGGACACAAATCATAACAATACAAATACTGTAACCCCTTCGGAAGATTCCTATCATTTTTGGGCAGAGGAACATGTTTCTGCAGAACCATCGGTTTCCCCGTCTCAGACTTCCGAGGCTCAAGAGGCTCCTGTTCAGGCCAATGATTCTCAGCTTCCGAATGCTCCGACCACGGACATTCCGCCCGTTAATGAACCGGAATCTGCTGGAATCACTACAGTTTCCGATGAACCGCCGAAAAAAAAGAAGAAAAAATCCGGCTTTCTGAAAAAACTGGTGGCATGCATCGGACTTGCCGCATGTTTCGGCATCGTTGCCGGTTCTGCCTTTTATGGTGTAAAATACGCTTTTTCCTCCTTTTTCCCGGAAAAAGCCCCTCTCCTTGAAAACGAAGCAGACAAAAGCGATTCCGTTTCCCAAAAGCAAAACATTACCATTGCTTCCACAGAAATCAGCGAAGTAGGGGATACGGACGCCACAGAAACCGTTGCTGCAGTGGTGGAACAGACCATGCCTTCCATGGTTTCCATCCAAACCGTAATTCTCGAAACATCCTATTTCTTCGGTCGACCGATTTATAATGAAAAAGAAGGCGGTGGTTCCGGCATTATTGTAGGTTCCAACGAAGAAGACCTACTCATTGCCACCAATCATCATGTTGTGGAGAACACTACCTCTGTAAAGGTCATTCTTGCAGATGGTACGGCTCATGATGTTACCGTAAAAGGAACCGATGCCGATGCAGACCTTGCTATTTTGGCTCTTCCGCTTTCCGGTTTGACCCAGGAAACATTAGACAGCATCGACATTGCAGTTTTAGGTGATTCCGACAGTGCTAAAATCGGCCAGATGGTCATTGCCATCGGTAACGCCTTAGGCTACGGTCCTTCCGTTACGGTAGGATACCTCAGTGCCAAAGATCGTGAGATTACCATTGAAGGTAACGACATGATTTTATTACAAACCAATGCTGCCATCAACTCCGGAAACAGCGGCGGTGCACTGTTAAACACCAAAGGTGAAGTGATCGGCATCAATAACGCAAAACTGACCAGTACCGAAATCGAAGGCATCTGCTTTGCCATTCCGATTTCCAAAGCAACGCCGATATTGGATGATCTTATGGCACGTGAAATCCTAACGGATGATGAAAAGGGATATTTAGGCATCACCGTAACCGTACTGAATGAAGCTGTTACCCAGAGCTATCATTGGCCGGAAGGTGTCTTTGTTTCTGCAGTCAGTGAAGACAGTGCTGCTAAAAAGGCCGGCATTTATGTAGGTGATATTATTACTCACGTAAACGGAAAAGAAGTTACCACCTCCAATCAGCTGGTCAATGAAGTTACTTCTCATCGCTACGGTACGGAAATCGAAATCACATTACAGCGTATTATTGACGGTGCTTTTGTGGAATACAAACTTTCCGCTACGCTCCAACAGAATCCGGAGTCACTCTCTTCCGAGGAACTACCATCGGAACCAGAGGTACAGCCGCAGGGCAACCCTCGTTAAAAACAAACCGCTCACTCCTCGACGTCAGATAACGACTTGACGATTCCTTATAAGAATAAAGAAGCCCGGTTGCATAGATTTTTCCCTCATTCTATGCAGCCGGGCCTTTTTCTTTCTTACTCTTTTACTTTGTTACCTTTTGTTCGAACTGTTCTGCCACTTCTTCTACCGGACCGTCTGCTACCACGTGACCGCCTTCCAGCCAGATTGCTCTGGTACACAATGTCTTTACCTGTGTCAGATTATGAGAAACAAACAACACCGTTGTCCCTTTCTTAAACATCTCCTTTATACGTTTTTCACTCTTTTTACGAAACTTTACATCGCCTACAGAAAGCACTTCGTCCAAAATCAGAATATCCGGTTCCACTAGCGTTGCAATGGAAAAACCAAGTCGTGCACGCATACCGGAAGAATAATTTTTAACCGGAACATGAATAAAATCACCCAATTCGGAAAAAGCAACTATCTCCTCATACTTTTCTTTTAAAAATGCTTTGGAATACCCTAACATGGCACCATATAAATATATATTTTCAGCTCCCGTATATTGCGGATCAAACCCGGCTCCCAATTCCAACAAAGGAACCAAAACTCCCGATTTGGAAACCGTCCCTTCCGTAGCTTTCAATACCCCTGCAATTACTTTTAACAGTGTACTTTTGCCCGCACCGTTTAGTCCAAGAATGGCAATGCGTTCTCCTTTCTTTACAGAAAAGGATACCTCCCGCAATGCCCAAAACTCTTTATATCTCATCTGTCTCTTTAAAATACGGATGACATATTCCTTTAAATTATCCACTTTCTGTTCACTCAGGTGAAATTTCACACCCAAATCCCGAACCGAAATCACATTATTATCTTCCATCTTTTATCTCTCCGCATTTACAGATATAAAATAAACTTATCCTGCTTTTTATAAAATACAAACACACCGAACAACACGGCTATTACCCCAAAGCCCGTGGCATACCACATTGCCTGGAAATCCATGGGCTGTCCGAATACAGCATTTCGAAAATTAACAATAATGGCGTACAAAGGATTTAACTTAAATATCCATGCATTTTTCTCACTGATTACATCCTGCACTTGATAGAATATGGCACAGGCATACATCACCAACATCAACATGACTCCCCACAAGTACTCAATATCCCGAAAAAACACTGCCATCGTGGACAAAATAAGTCCTGCACCTGCCGTTAACAGCAAAATCTGTAGTAAAGGAACAACAATCCACATCAACTGCACTGTAGGATATACACCTCTTGCCAGCGCCACAATCGCAAGCACGATAAGTGAAATTAAAAAGATTACATAATTTGACAACACTGTAGCAAAAGGATACATATACTTCGGCACATACACTTTTTTTATCATACTTGCATTGGCTCGCACTGACTTTAACGCCGCCTTTGTACCATTGGAAAAAAAAGAATATAACAAACGTCCCGTCAAAATATAAACAGGAAAATCCTTTGTTCCTTTTCCCAAAAGTTTTGAAAATACCAGCGTCAGAACCACCATGGTAAGTAAAGGTTCTAACATGGTCCAAATCACGCCGAGATACGAATTGCGATATTTTAATTTGATATCTTTTTTTACCAATTCCGCAAGTAAATTACGATATTTTTGAAAATTGCTTAAAACCGTCATTCCTGTTCTTTCTCCTGACTATTCTCATTCCCCGGATGCCTATTTTTTTGATATCACCACATCCAGCCCCATTTCTTCCTCCCATAAAACCTTAGACGGAAGATCAAACTGCAACGGCACCATATATGTACCTTCTGTAAATCCGGCAAGATCCACATAAGGCTTTAAGTTTTCTACTGTTATTAGTGATTCTCTTGCTTTTTTACAGCTTATACTTACCTTCACATCCAATGTCGGCAACACCTTTGCCTCATACTCTTCTCCAAGATTCCGAAGTTCGATTTTTGAAATCGGGACCTCCAATTCCTTCCTTACGTACGGTGTCACTTTAACTTCTACCGCCACTGTCTGACCGTCTACAACACGCAGGCTCTCCAGATTTTTATCCAACAGCGAGCTGACTTGAAAATTCTTTTCAAGAGTTCCTGCTAATTCGGACACATCCACCTCTAAGGTAAGATAATACCCCAACTCATTCAGCTCTTCCTTCGTACCGGCCACTCGCACCATTTCCGGCTGAAATGCAATATTTTCCGGCAATATTTCATATCCTTCCGCCGGCTCCCCCACAGTATTCACACGCACCCGTAACAACTTCGATGTCAAAATCGGCACATTTACCGCCACGGTATTCGCCTCTTCCTGCAAAGTTAATTTGGATGCTGCAATTTCATCTCCGTTCATATCATATACCTTCGGCAATGCTGTTGTAGCAAAATCAACGCTTCGGCCGCTGACATCCACTTCCAATACCACTTCTTTAATCTTATCTAATACCGTTTTTGCACCGGATATCTGAATAATATTCGGACTTGGGAGTGCATCCCCCACATAATATCCCGCCATAGGTTCTCCGATGGTCTCAACACGAAAACTAAACCGCTCCGTTACATAGTCATCAAACAAGAGTTTCATCTGATTTTCGCCGTTATTTAATACCGTAATCCCCGGATAATCCGGAACTTCAGCGCGAATCATTACCGTATTCATAAAGGATACCTCAGACAAATCCGCATTGGCCACAATATCTTTCTCTGTCAGTCTCTCCAGCTCGGAGCGCCTTCCCTCAAGCACCACATCTACCGTATCTCCGGACAAAATCTCTAATACCTTTTCCCTTTCCAGCACAAGCTCTTCATTTAATACCTGCACCGGAATATCTTTAAACTCTTTACTTTCTACCGGATCTTCGGATGTTATAATTATAAACCAAAAAACAATGGCAATTCCCACCGACAGGAGTTTCATCCAGAAATTATTCGTCAACTTCTCTTTCATTTCTGTGCTCCCCCCTTCTTACGTAAGGACTTCCCTTTCAATACATCTGTCCCCGATCCTTTTTTGTCCTGAAAATTCTTTTTCAATGACTTCTTCTCCGTGACAGGCTTTATGGTTTCCTTCTGAATTTCTACCAGTTTCATACGAAGGTAATCCGGCTTAATATCCCTGATTAATCCGCCGTTAAGAGCCAGCGAGACATGTCCCGTTTCTTCCGACACAATTATGGTCAAACTGTCCGTCACTTCACTGACACCCAAAGCCGCACGATGTCTGGTTCCCAAAGCCTTACTGATTCCCATATTTTTAGAAACCGGCAAATAACAGGTCGCCGCAGCCACTCTGTCTCCCCGGAGAACAATTGCTCCGTCGTGTAATGGTGTGTTCTTCACAAAAATATTAAGCAACAGCTGTTTCGATACTGTGGCGTCAATCGCAATTCCTGTTTCTTCATACTCCTTAAGAGAAACTTCCCTTTCAATTACAATCAGAGCTCCTACCTTCTCTTTCGCCAGATCATCCACTGATTTTACCAGTGCTTCTACCGTTTTATCAGAAAAACGTTCTTCCTTATCCTCTCCAAACAATCGCAGCGACGACGCAAAACTCTGTTGTCCCAACTGTTCCAACGCCCGTCTGATTTCCGGTTGAAATACAATAATAATCGCCGTAATTCCCACACCGATAGTGTTATTTAAAATCCATAATATAACGTTCATCTTAAATATGGATGCTACCACCCAAAACAAAAGCAGAATCATCAGGCCCTTCATCGGCATCCATGCCTGTGTGGACCTGACCCATTTCATGACATTGTAAATAATGAACGCAATAATAATGATTTCCAGCACATCAATCACTCCGATTGCCGGAATTCGCATTTTAGTTGCTATGTTCGAAAAAAAATCTTTTAGGCTCTCCATACCTATCCGCCCCTTGTATCTTATTTTACCGTTTTACGGTTACCTTCGTAGTCGTTGCTTCTATAATTCCCCGTCTTCTTCCTCTTGCTCCTCCGTTTCAGAGTAAAGCCCGCTTTGCAAAAATGCCAATCTTTCCGCTTTTTGTTCCTCCGGCTCCGTGCCCTTGTTCGTACTGATTTTCTTTACACTGCGCTCCGGCACCGTCAAATGAATCTTCGGTACTGCTTTCACGTAATAATAATAATCATCATCTTCAAACTGAACCCGCTCTACCGCCGAATAATCAAGCGCAAGCCGGAAAAACTGAAATACCAGTGCAATCAGCATAGAGCCAACGGTACCGAACACCATGGAAGTAATATTAATCTGCGTATGCAAAATAACATCTGTAATTAAAAAACCGAGAATACAAACAATCGCACCAACCGCAATCGATATCTCAAATACATATTCTATGCTCAGTTTGCGCATCAAATACATCACAAGAATCATAACGAAAAACACACCGATATTAACAATCATCAGTTTATCCGCCAGTAAGCGGTCAATCACATCAATGTACAATAACAAAATGTCTTCGATTGCCGTAGCTCCTTCTACCAGTGCCGCACTGCCGATTACCTCAAACATCCGGTAAACAATAACACCGCATGCCACAGGGATTACAGTCATCGGTGTGGCCACCAGACCTAAAATCATCGGAACCACATACGGAATTTTAAGCAAAAATAAAATCGGAATTGCCAACACTACATATCCGTACTTTCCGGAAAATCTGGCGATAAAACAATACAAAATCACCATCAACACCGCAACCAGGATTGCTAAAAGAGGGGACGCCACATAAACATGCACCAATGAAACCACTGCCGCCAACAAAGTCAGTATAATTGCCGGTGTAAAAGTTCCCAACAACGAAAGCAACAGCTCTGCAGGTAAACTCATCAATTGTTCCTGGTGACCGATAGCGTTGTTAATACAACGAAATACCGCAAACGCTATAATAAACTTTACCACCGGTTCCACAACCAACTGAAACTTCTGTATAAAACGCAATATCTGTGCCCTGATTTCAAGTATTGTCACTATCATAACTTACATTTTCCTCCTCCAAATCCGTCAACTCACCGTCTTCTTCCCGGTACATACTCCGCAACCTGCGAAGCATTCTAAAATACTTTGCCAACTTTTTTCGTGACTTTCGATATTTTATCATATACCCGATCATGGCAAGCGCACAATACACTGTCAGGATAATCACATAAAGTCCCACATACCGTAAAATCATTCCCCGGTAGTCCAGCGTAACCGCCTCTCTAATTAAGTACTCTGAATGATATACTACCAAAAGTAATAAAATAAGCAGATATCCGAATGTAATCGACACAACTGTTTTTAATACATTTACTCTGACATAATCCGTTTGAAAATACTTACTGAGCCGGACGTCTTCTTTTCCTTCCGTCTGCTCATACATTGCAAGTCTGGTCATCAGTCTGACCTTTCGATTATTTAACATACTATCCTCCCTCAACTCCGCCAATTAAAAACAACACTTCCCCCATCTTATCTTATTTATATGATTATATCACATCTTCTCCTCTTTTTCGAGACCTATTTTCTATTTTTGCCACATTCTTACGAAGTATTCCGCCACGACCGAAAAAAAGAAGGAACAGCACATCCCTGCTGTTCCTTTCTCTTTCCTGCTTTCTCTTATCTATTCTCTTTTTTCACCGCAGGCGCTACGGATACATCCACCGGCAAATACGGAATCAACGTTGCCTGCACCGCATGATAGAGGTCGGATTTTCCGGGCCACACCGTACCGATTACCCGGTTATTTCTGTCTAACTGATGATACCAGGAACCATTGTCATGATCGGCAACGATTTCGTCCAGATATTGCATAAACTCCGCATAATCCTTTGCGTATCGGTCTTTTCCCGTGACACGATACAGCACTGCAGAAGTATTAATTGCTTCTGCCAGTGTCCAGTGCATCCGGTCATGTACTACAGGGGTTCCTTCCCAATCGGTTGTATATACCAGGCCCCGGGCACCATCTGCGTTCCACGCATCCGATACCGCACGTCCGTATAAACTTTCGGCAGCCTCCACATACTTCTTCTTTTCTTCCTCTGTCTTACAAAAGGCCATTGTCCACTGGGTAATCAATCTTGCCCATTCAATCCCATGCCCCGGTGTAGCACCATAGGGTTTAAACGGATCATCCGGTACTTCTTTGTTACATTCCAAATCCGGTTTCCAAGTTTCCGTAAAATGCTCCGGAATTCTCCACTCATTCTCTTTCGCCCACAGCAACACCCGGTCAATAATCCTTCCGGCCCGTACCCGGTACTTCTCTTCTCCCAACACATCCGCCGCAGCCAAAAAAGCCTCCACCGTATGCATATTGGCATTTAACCCACGATAGGTATCCAGCTTTTGAAACGAAGTATCCCAGGTATCAACAGAAAGACCTTCCTCTTCCTGCCAAAACTTCTCATCGTATATAACAAGAGCTTCCTTTAATAATCCCTCTGCTCCCGGTCGATTGGCTAGTACGGCAGAGGATGCCGCTAATATCACAAACGCATGGGCATAACACTGCTTATTCGGCACCACGGCACCTTCCGCTGTCAAACCGGCATACCATCCGCCGTGTTCCGCATCTTTCAGTTCCCCGTTCAGTCCTTTTAATGCAGCATCAACCAATGCCTCACTTCCCACGTGTCCCAACATCGTACCCATGCTGTATACATGTGCCATACGACAGGTGATCCAGGTTTCCCGGTTCCGTTCCTTCCACGGTGTTCCGTCATCTCCCAAGTAATAGGAACCACCACCCGGAGACGGAAAACCGTGTCCAAAAGAAAATAAATTTTCTCGCAGTTCTTTCATGAACTCCTTATTTTCTGCCGTATCAATTTGATATTTTCTTACTGTTTCGCCCATTGGTGCCTCCCGTTCTACCGGATATCATAGGTACTGCGCACACGAATGTCTTTCGCATCTCCGCGCAGAATTTTCACCCTCCGTTCCCCCGGTTCCATATCAAAGTAATTATCCTCCAAAAGAATATCTTCCGTTTCGTTTAAAATCTCTACATCTTTGGCATAGTTCTTAGCAACCACAATTACCTCGTCGCCTTCTACCCGCACCGAAAGTTCCGGATTCTCAAACCGGTAATATTTCGGTTGGCAAAAGAGCACGCTGCTGCTGCTTATCATCTCATTATCTTCCCACAAAGAATAAAATACATGATCCTCATACAACTCTGCCTGCGGCAATTCCGTTTTAGTGAGCCATACCACACCTAATGCAGGGACAGAAACGGTTTCTTCGCAGCTTTCTTTTACGCATCCCTTTGCATCTCGCAGCTGCCATTTTACAGTCAATGTTTTCTCTTGCATGGTTTCATTGCTAATATTAAATTTAGCCGATTTTATCACTTCATACGGCTCCGCATTCGGATTGGTGTCCTGTGTAAGAATTCCTTCTTCCTCGCAGGAAAGCAGTACCGGAGCAAAGAAACGTTTGGCATAATAATGCAACGCCTTCCATCTTCCGTAATAGTCGATTGAAGACCAGCTCGCCACCGGCCAACAATCATTTAATTGCCAAATAACAGTACCCATACAGCGTCCCCGCCATCTTCTGAAATGCTCTACGCCATAACGAATTGCTTGAGCCTGCAACAGCTGTGACGCATAAACTACCGTATCAAAAGAGGACGGATACAAATATGTCTGAGACATGTAATTGGAGATTTTTCCGTTTGCCGCCGCATTTCTCTGATGCTTTTCCATTACATAAGAGTATATATTCCGATCCTCCGGAAGCGTAAAGGTCTCAATGGTTTTAACCGCCGGAAAAGACTGGAATCCGAATTCCGAAAGATATCTGAAATAGAACTTCCGGTACTCGGTAATCGGCTTATTTCCGTGCCAAACCTCCCAATAGTGTACATCCCCTCTGGTCTCATCATTCGGCTCATCAAAACAGCCTCCGCTGGACGGACTTGCCGGCCAATAAAACGCTTCCGGGTCATACTCCTTTAATACTTTCGGCAAAATATACTCATACATTTTTACATAATCGCTCTGTTCTTTCGGTGAATTCACCCATTCGCCCTGCTTCACAAAAAGCTCCATCTCGTTGTTGCCGCACCACAATCCCAAGGAAGCATGATGCCGTAACCGCTTAATGTTGTCTTTAAATTCCGCAATAATATTTTCTTCAAACTCTTCCGTCAAATCATACACTGCGCAGGCAAACATAAAATCCTGCCATACGATAAGTCCCAGTTCATCACAGGTATCATAAAACCAATCCTCCGGATAATATCCGCCGCCCCAAACACGAATGCTGTTGAAATTTGCCAGCTTCGCATCCGTAAGCAGTTGTCTCGTTCTCTCCGGATTTGTCCGGGCCAGTAAATTATCCTCCGGAATATAATCTCCGCCCATGGCAAAGACTTCCACACCGTTTACTACATGAGCAAACCGTTCTCCGTATTCGTCTTTTTCCGTAGTCACAGACATGGTACGAAGACCGATTCTGCGTTCCCACGTATCTAAGTCCTTACCGTTAAAAGAAACTGTCACTTTCACCGTATAAAGAGGCTGTTCTCCAAAGCCGGCCGGCCACCATAGTTTCGGATTTTGAATACAAATCGGCGTGACCCCGTTACCTTCCGCCACAACATTTCCCTCCGGATCAAGTACTTCTACCTTTACGGATAATTCCTTTATCACCGGCTCTGCCTTTAACAACAATGCAGACTTTTCTCCGTAGGTAAAAGAATTTCCTTCCGCAGTTTCCAGTGTCACTTCTGTGGTCAGTTCCACAATGCCGTTTGTATGCTTTTGTTTCAAATAAGTACTGTCAATTCGTACCGTATCATAGGCAATGAGATATACCGGTCTCCAAAGTCCTACACCGGGCAACCTCGGACCCCAGTCCCATCCGAACATGCAATGAGCCTTACGCAAATACGGAAATCCTCTCATAGCATCTGATGTTCCGTCAAGACGTCTTTGTTTATACTTTTCCCTGATATACTTCGTCGGTGAATGAAACACTACCTTTAGTATGTTTTCGCCTTCTTTTAACACGGACTTCACATCATATTCCCATACCCGGTGCATATTATTTGCAAACCCGATTTGCTTATCATTCAGGTAAACATCCGCCAGCGTATCAATTCCCTCGAAACGGAGCAGTATCCGTTCCTTCTCTACTTCGTCACGGTCCGCAAGAAACACTGTCGTATATTCATATTCTTTCTCCGACAATTTCAATGCTGCCAACTCATTGTCTCTGTAATAAGGGTCCTCCATTCTCTTACTGTTCAACAAATCCGTATAAAGGTCACCAGGCACAGAAGCCGGGATAAAATCATCCCAGCTTCTGTCTCTCATGGTCCAGTTCTTATTTAATTCCCGAATCACCATAAGTAATCTCCTTGCTTAATACTTGAAATTTCCGATTAAATCGTTAAGGTTCGAAGCCTGTGTTGCCAACTCCTGAGAGGTAGCGGAAGCTTCCTCCGCAATGGCAGAGTTCTCGGAAATACCTTGTGTAATGTCCTCGACGCCCTTACGAACCTGCTTCATATCCTCTGCCTGATCTACTGCCATTTCCGCAGTTTGGGTAATCATCTGATTTACCTGTGCAAATGCTTTTACAGCCTCTAACAGGGAATTCTTAACCGTATCCGCAACTTCATTACCCTTTTCGATTTCATTTAAGGACACCTGAATCAAGTCACGAGTCGTATTGGCTGCCTTAGAGCTTTCATCTGCCAGCTTTCCGATTTCATCCGCAACAACCGCAAAACCTCTTCCTGCCTCACCTGCTCTTGCTGCCTCTATGGATGCATTCAGTGCCAAAAGATTTGTCTGATCTGCAATCTGCTCAATAGCCTGAATAATACCTACAACCTCCTGGGATGTAGACCGGATTTTCTCCATTGCCGCAGTCATTTGATTCATCAATTCCTGATTGTCTTCCATCATCTTTGTTACACGATTGGTTTCAACCTCGGACTCCTCGGCCTTTACACGGCTTTCCTCTACTTCATCCGCAATCTTATTTGTAGTAGTCAAAAGAGACTCTACCGCCATGGTCTGCATGGTTGCACCTTCCGCCAATGCCTGGGATACATTTGCCAATTCATCGGAACCGTTCAATACCTGACCGGCACTTTCATTAATTCCGCTTAACACCTGTGTCAAGCTTGCAGAAATGTTCAGTAATGCATCCTTTAACTTTGCAAACTCACCCACATACTCATTCTTCAATTCAATGCGTAAATCACCATCTGCCACATTTGCCAATACCGCTGCCACTTCATCGATATAAACAATATACTCTTTTAATCGTTCTACGGTTTTTCCGATATAATATGCCAGCTCACCAATCTCATTATTGGCAGTCACGGAAAGCTCTACATCAAGATTACCTTCTGCCAGCTTTTGTGCAATATCCTTTAATTCTTCCACCGGCTTTGTAATCTTTTGTGCCGTCTTTCGAATACCGAAATAGATAATAACACATGCAGCAATATTCAGTACAACAAGCATAACAAGACAAAGAATTGTAGACTGGTAAAATTCACCTACCGGCATTACACTGAGCACCATATATCCGCTGGTACCCACCTTGGCAAAATGACCGAACTCGCTGCTGCCGCCAAATTTTACTTTCATAGACTGAACAGTTTGTGACTTCACAGCCTCCACTGCTTCCGGATTCACATCCAAATCAGCCATATTAGTTAAAACAATAGATTCCGTCGGTGCATATGCCACTACTCCCGTCCCGGAAAGTAAAATAGAAAAGCCATTCTTTCCGATGGTATGATGTTTCATTACCTCTGCCACTTTCGATAACTTTACATCCACACCGGCAATACCGAGAAGCACCGGCGTATCATCATCAGAATATACCGGACAGGCAAGACTGATAACCGGCACCTGCGTTGTGAAAGACACATACGGCTCCGAATACACCGTATCCCCTACCTCTACGCAGGAATACCATTCATATGACGTTGCATCAAAGGTACCGCTTTCCGTGTGTCCGTTGGACATCATAAGAGACTTGGAATCCAAATCTACTAACCATGCGGCATCTACAGGGTTATCGTCACCCTTTGCCAAATTATATAAATACTTCTCCGTGGTAGCAAAATCTTTCTGTCTTCTGATATTCTTTCCTTCCACAGTATCCGTCAGCACCTGTTGTGCTTGCGGATTCATCGCCATATTTTCCACCATACCGAGATACGGCTGAAAATAGTCCGACACCTCCCAGGATGCCACTTCAGAACGAAGCTGAATCTCTGTCTGATTCGCATCATTTACAATGTTGGTCAACATAATTCCCACCACAATTGCCAAAACAATTAAGAAACTGATAACAATTTTACCGATTTGCTTCAGAATCTCCATCTGAATACGACCCTTCTCAGCCCTTTTTTGTTTCGGTGCCTGTACTTCCTTATGCTTCATAGCAATTCACTCCTTTGTTACTGATGTTATCTTAATTATAATAGATATTTTCATTAAAAACAACTCGAATTTGTATTACTTTATTATTTATTTTGATTATTTTCACATTTACTGGTTCGCAGCCGTATTTTGTACATAATTTATGTGGTTTATTCAGACTTTTTGTCTTTATAATAAATCAAAGGACCCCGATAGCTTTTATCACTACCGGAGTCCCTTGTATTTATTCTGATATACCACCACTCATTTACTTGTTTTACTCTTCGTATTCTTCTCTTTCCTTGATTACATATTCTTCATCTGCGTAATAAATGCAATCAAGAATCTCTTTTTCATCGTCACGAAGCAGGAAGCCGTCTCTGCATGCCAAATACACAAGTGCGCCGTCAAAATCAACATCTTCATCTGCGTTCATATCTTCTGCACTAACCAAGGTGTAGGTTCCGTCTGCATTTTCCACAATAAAGATTTCTCTTACCACAACTCCGTCTTCATCGGAAAAGGTCATGTAAAGTTCATCCTTATCATCTTCAAATACGGAAAACTCATTCTTTACCAACTCGTCTTCTGCATTATATACATACATCTTCTCATCGATTACTCTAAGAACTTTTCCGTCGGAAGCTTCCTTCTCTACTCTCTTCATAATCACACACTCTTCATCCGCACAGTATACGAAATCAAGAATCTCTTCGTTGTTATCATGAAGTAAGAAACCGTCCTCACCTGCCCAATATACGAACACTTCTTCAAAGTCAATCTCTCTGTCGTCGTTCATATCCCAAGCTGCTACAAGTTCGTACTCTCCGTCCTCATTTTCTACGATGAAGGTTTCCTTTACAACCACACCGTTCTCATCGGAAAATACCATATAAATCTTACCATTTTCATCTTCGAATACAGAAAACTCATTCTTTACCAGCTGATCTTCTGCATCATAAACATAAAGCTTATCGCCTACTTCCTCAAGTCTTCTTCCGTCGGAACCATTGAAATCTGCTAACGGAACTTCTTCATCTTCGATGATCTCACGCTGAGATTCCAAATACTCAAGCCACTCTAAATACTCACGATATGCCTCTTCTTCTTCTTTCTGTAACTCACTTACTCTTTCTAAAGATGCATTGTAATCCGCTACAGCCTGCTCAGCCTGTGCCTTCGCATCTTCTGCTGCCTTCTGTGCAGTTTCCATTGCCTTAAGTGCTGCATCAAGCAAATCCTTTGCTGCCTTTAAAACATTTTCACTGGTTTCACCATTCTTAAGGTCACCGAAATTGTTAAGTGCACTTTCTGCTGCTGCTTTTGCACGCTCTGCTGCTGCCTGTGCATTTTCTGCTGCCTGTGCAGCTTCTACTGCAGCCTTTGCATCCTCTACTGCCTGCTCTGCTGCCTCTACAGTTTCTGCCGCTGCCTTGCTTGCCTTTTCGGCATATGCATCTAATTCATTCTCCGTACGATTTGCTTTTGCATCGCTTCCCGTTGCACTGGCAACCTCGGCAATATCAGCTGCTGCAACATTTGCATTTGCATCTTCTAATACCTTACCTGCTACATCAGTCAAATCCTTCAATGCATCTGCTACTGCCTGTGCATCTGCTACTGCCTGCTCTGCCGCAGTAACATCTACATCTGCTACATCATTTACCTCTAAACCATCTACGGTAGACTGTAACATTGCGATTATTTCGCCAACCTGTTTCATTCTTCCGTTCATGATATGACCGTTCTCACCATAAATACGGGTTAATGCAGCCATGTCATTTTCTACGATTGTTGCTTCATCCTGTGCTGTTTCCAACGCGGTGTTCGCACGTTGTAACTCATCCTTCAGCGGGTCAATCTT
The DNA here is from genome assembly GCA_017465475.1 of Lachnospiraceae bacterium. Taxonomy (GTDB): domain Bacteria; phylum Bacillota; class Clostridia; order Lachnospirales; family Lachnospiraceae; genus SIG307. The sequence goes on along the minus strand of JAFTWC010000018.1, from coordinate 56,966 downwards.
ATCAGAAACTGTCTCGTAAGTTGCTACTGCATCTTCTCCTACCTGAGTCAGTTCCTTACCTGTTACGCTGTAACCTGTAACACCCTTTGCAATAATATCATAATACACCGGCACCATGGTCGGCCACGGTCCGTTATATACTACATAGTAAAGACAAGTCAAACCCTTTGTAAGTGCTACTTCTTTACCGTCAACCATAGTTACATAGTCATAGTCATCAAACCACTCTGCAAACTTTACTCCAACCCAGGATAAGGTTGCATCACCGAATACATTTCCGATTTCTTCCTTTACTGCTCCGTCATGAAGTTCTGCAGCTGCTTTTTCTGCTTCTTCTACATTTTTATAAGTAACTGCTTCCACATCCGTATAAGCATATTCATATACATTAAATGCCTTCTCGTTACCGTCTTCTACCTTAAAGTAACGATCTCCGGATACATAGTGCGTTCCGTCCCATACCAACTCTTCTGCATTTGCCTGATGACCGATTACCGTCTCAATAAGCTGATCCTTTGCGGCATCAGACTTTTCAATATCCATAATCGCATCTACATATTCCTGACCACCGAGTTCATTTACCTTGCTATTTAATGCATCATCAGCGTTTGTAACAGCGGTGCTGGCATCACTTACTTTGTCTGCAGCATTATCCATTGCTTTCTGTGCTGCCTCCAACTGATCCTTCATCTGATTCCACAATGCATCTTCTTTTGCTCTTTCCTCTTTTGCAACATCTAACGCTTTCTCAGTTGCCCCAATTGCATCGTTAGCATTTTTGATATCATCGGTCAATCCATTAACTGCTGTCTGTGCATCGTTTGCGCCCTCTAATGCATCCTTTGCATTCTTATTTGCTGCAATTACCTGCTCATTCAAGGAACCGGTAATTTCATTATTTACATCGCCTGCCTGCTTCTTTGCTTCATCAGCTGCAGCCTTTGCACTGTTCACTGCTTCATTTGCTTCTGCAACCTTACTGTTTACTTCTTCTACTGCAGTATTCGCATCTGTCATAGTCTGATCAGCAACATCTGCCTTGCCATTTGCCACAGCTGCCTGCTCTGCTGCTGCATCTGCCTTGTTATTTGCTGCATCAACCTTTTCGTTTGCTGCATCAACAACACCGTTTGCATTTTCTACCGCTGCTTTTGCCTGATCAGCCTGGTTCTTTGCATCATTAGCAATCTCCTGTGCATTCTGATACTCTGCATCTTTCCCCGCCATACCGTTTACTGCTTCGGTTGCCTTTGCTTCCTCTGCTGCGATTGCCTCTTGTGCCTTCTTTTCCTCTTCTTCTACCTTTGCCAGAGCATCCATATAAGCCTTTAATGCTGCCTTATATGCCTCTTCTGCCGCCTTTGCCTGTGCCTCAGCTTCCTTTGCCTGTACATCGGCTGCATCTGCTGCTTCCTGCGCTGCAGTTGCACCCTGCATTGCTTCTTTACTGGAAGTTGTTCCGTTTGCTTTATTTAAGCCATCTGCTGCTTTCTGTGCATTTCCTGCAGCTCCATCCTTTAAAGAGGTAGCATCGTTTGCTGCGCCTTCTGCCGCATTCTTTGCATCTGCCACACCTACGTTAGCAGAATCCGCGATACCTGCTTTCTTTTCTTCAGCATCATTTCTTACTTCTGTTGCAACACCTTCTGCAGCTTCAGCATCAGTCTGTGCCTTGGTCGTCACATTCTCATATGCTTCTGCTGCTTCTTTTGCCACATCTGCGGTATTCTTTGCATTTCCTGCAGCAGTCTTAGCCGCCTCCGCTGCTGCCTTCGCAGCTTCTACTGCTTCACTTGCATTTGCCGCATCTGCCTTTGCCTCATCAAGTGCATCATTTGCTCCCTGAATCGCATCATCCGCTTTGTTTACAGCATCATTTGCTTCTGCAATAGCGTCTTCTGCATCAGAAACAGCGTTATTTGCATCTGCCACTGCATCATTTGCTTCCTTTGCAGCGGTCCGTGCTTCCTCTGCCTTATTTTTTGCTTCCTCTACTGCTCCTGCTGCAACATCCAAATCTTCCTTTGCATCTGCAACAGCATCTTTTGCATCATTTACACCGGTCTGTGCTGCATCGGTTGCACCGTTTGCCGCATTTACGGTTTCATTTGCACCACCGATTGCACCGTTTACGGTATTTACCTTACCCTGGGCATCTACCAACTCTACGGCCGTGTCATTCAGCGCCTCTTCGACATCCGCTAAGGAACCGTATAAATCATCCAAATATTCCTGAACACCGTCAGATAACTTCTTTTCACTTGCATACGCACTTGCCGGAGTAGCCACAGCAAAATTACCCACTACCATTGCCATTGCCAATGCGCTTGCAACCACTTTTCCTACTACGTTGTTTTTTCTTCTCATCTTATTTTCCTCCGAACTATAACTTCAATCACTTGTTCACGGGTACATACTAATCAGTTTATGCTTTTAGTATATGACCCAAAAGTTACATTTCGGGTTACATTTTTGAGAAAACCTTCAATTTTGTAAAAAAAATTATCTTTCTTACAATTTGCGCCTTACCTGCTCCGGATTTGTAGCATACTCTACCGCCGTCTCTGCCGTAATTCTTCCCTCCTGGTACAAACGTAACAGTGACTGGTCCATGGAAATCATTCCATCTGCCGCAGAGGTTTGAATTACATTATCTATCTGATAGTTCTTGCTGTCACGGATCATATTTCGAATAGCGCTGTTCATATTCATCACTTCAAAGGCCGGAACCATACCACCATCCACATCCGGCACCAGTTGCTGTGATACTACCGTATTTAATACCATGGATAATTGAATTCTGATTTGGCTTTGCTGGTCCGCCGGGAAGGTATCAATAATTCGGTCAATCGTATTTACTGCTCCCTTTGTATGCAAAGTTGCCAGCAATAAATGTCCCGTTTCCGCCGCCGTTACCGCAGTACAAATCGTTTCAAAATCACGCATTTCCCCCAGTTGAATTACGTCCGGAGCCTGACGAAGGCACGCTCTTAATGCAGACAAATAATTATCCGTGTCAATGGCAATCTCCCTCTGACTGATAAGGCAGTTTCTGTTTCTGTGAAGATATTCAATGGGGTCCTCCAACGTAATAATATGCCCGTCTCTCGTATGGTTCATGCGGTCAATAATGCAGGCCTGTGTCGTGGATTTACCGCTGCCGGCCGTACCCGAAAACAATACCATTCCGTGCTGCTGTTCCGCAATCCGCATCACTTCTTCCGGAATATTCATTTCTGCAGCCGACGGTATTTCAAAGGAAACCACTCGAATTACCGCAGCCAGGGAACCTCTCTGGCGATATGCATTCACACGAAATCTTGCAAGACCGTCTATGGCAAAGGAGAAATCATCATCCCCAATCCGGTCATACAACTCCCTTTTTCTATTTGCTACGCAATACAGTCCCGTAATCAGTTCCTGGGACATATCCGGAGTCAGCTTCTCATTACTCATTGCCATAAGATGACCATTTTTCTTACAACTGATAAAACCGCCCGCTACAATGAAAATATCTGATGCGCCTTCCGTTACAGCGCGTTCCAAATAGGGTATAATAAATGCCATTTTATTCCTCACTTTCCGGAATCCAAAGATCCAAGTACTCCTGCGGACTCCATTCGGTCGTTGTCACAACCTTCCATTGTTGTATCTGATATTCTTCCTTATTTACACGTACAACCACACTCAGTGCTTGTGTTTCGGACACCGGGCACAAATACGCATACAGGCTGCCCTCTTGTTTCACACCTTCCGGTATTTGCCCTGCTCTCAATAATCCCAGAATCCGTTCCGCTTCGAAATCAGCCGCGTAATATTCTTCCACCGCCTGCACGGAAGCATCTGCAATTCGCAAATCAGCCTTTACGGTACTAAGAGACAGCATAGCAAAAACCGTCAGGCATAGGACAGAAAAAATCACAAGGAGAGAGCTTCCTCCGGTAAGAGGCAATCGTTTTTTCTCTTTATTCATGTGCCACCTCCTGCCAGCTCACCGGCAATGAAAAGATTTCCTTCCCCTCATTTTTTTCTTTTACGGAAACCTTTGCCGTCGTCACATACTCTCCTTCCGTCACTTCTTCCACACAAAGAATATACTCCGCCGTTGCAAACTCCGTGATTTGCCAATCCTTATCATAGGAAACAATCAATCTGTCATCTCTGAATTCACCGTCCAGCAGTTCTGCCGTCACGATGTAATCCCCTTTCATTGCTTTCAACGTTTCCGCCATTGTTTGGCAACAATCTGCAGCCCGGTCTCTTCGGTACATCTCCCTTGAAGTCCTGTCTGCTCCGACAAACGCTTGTATACAAAGTGTGGCAGCAACCGAGAATACAAGAATCATAATCGCCTGCTCCATTAAAACCAACGGTGACTTACTTCTCTCATGTTTCACGGTTCCACCTCCCCTTCACTGCGAATTGCCAGGGAAACGGTATGTTTCTCACCATTTTCGTCTCCTACCGACACTTTCAGTAAATTTCCTTCCTGTTCCAAAGAAAAGGAAGTCGCCTGCAAAACTTCCTGTCCGTCCTCAGGGTCCAGCTCATCTTCTTCCATGCACAAAAGCTCTCTGATATAGCCGTCATAGTAATATATTTTTGTATAATAAAATTCCCCCTCTGCTCTCATTCCGAGATACAGAGTTGGAATTTCATCTGCATTCCTATTATTTTTATCCGTAAAAGAACCAGCCTGCACACAAGCAGACTCATCACCATGCCGCAATTTTGCTGCAATATATCGCACACCGGTCCTTGCATTATACGCTTTTGCATCCCGCTCTACCACTTTCTCGTAGGAAGAAGCACCCAACAACAACACCATCAAAACACACCCTGCGAACAAGGTAAATAATAATAGTACAAATACATTGTCTATTTCATGCTTTCTTGTTTTACTATTCATCCGGTTCCCCTTACTTCCTCTTCGGTATTACCGTAATATCCGGCATAATATTGTCTGCAAATATCTCGTAGAATACGTCATATCTGTCCCGATCCACCACAAGACCATAGTGTTCTTCCACATACTCCAATGTAGCCGGATACACACCTTCGATGGTATAACATGTTACTACCGCCTTTTTTATGGCATCCTGTAAACGCTTTTCATTTTCCTGTTGCTGTCCCTGCTCCACTCCGCCGATAGCGGTTAAAACGCAATACAATACAGCAATCACCAGCACCGGAGCCAACAAAAGCTTCAACGCTTCCCATAAACCGTTTCCGCGTTTTCTTCTCATCTTGTCTCCTATCCGATGGAGGACATGATATTCATTAACGGCAACATAACCGCCAACAAAATCATACCTACAATCAACGATGCTCCAATCACAATCGTGGGTTCTACTTTACTTACCAGACTCTCAATGGAATTCCGGGCTCTATCCTCCAGACGACGGGCTATTTCTCCCATCACCGTATCTGCAGTACCGCTTTTTTCACCGAGAGACAGCATTCTGCAATACATCGGCTCCAACAACTCCGTTTCCCGTAACGCCTCCGGTAACGTCATACCGCTTTCTACCGCCTCGCTGCAACGCTGGAATCTTTCCTTCGTTTTCGGCACATCATTGTGGAACGACGCCGCCAACATAAGAGCCTCCTCCGTCTGCAGACCACTGGCCATCCCCATGGAAAGTGCTGCCGCAAACCCGGATACATTAATTTCCTTCGATAAACGCCACCCTGCCGTCATCTTCTTCAACAGCGTCAAACATCCCGCACGCAACCCGCTGTGTAAATAGATGATAACAGCCAACAATACCACTACTACCACCACGACACCGATAATCGGTACAACCCGTTCCAATCCGTACCCGGCAACCAATAATCCACCGGCAAGTCCCTCCATTGAACCTCCCAGTTGCTCATATACCTTTTGAAATACCGGCAAAACCTTTACCAATAAAATTCCTATTACAGCCAACATCAACACCAACAAAACCAACGGATACAACAGCGCGCTTTTCATTCGGTCCTGCAATTGCTTTCGTCCTTCATAATACTCCGCCATACTGCGAAACGCCTGTTCCAAGCGTCCTGTACTCTCTCCGGTTTCCGTCATATGCACTACATAGGCAGGAAATACCCCAACACTTTTCATTGCCTCGGATAACGCCTTTCCTTCGTCCAAAAATTCTGCCATGGAACATAACACTTCACCGGTCACGGCATCCTTTTCATCCTCCGCTAAAAGGTGTACTCCGTCTGCCAAATGAATTCCCGCATGCAACAGCAACGCAATCTGCAGACAAAACACTGATATATATTCATTTGAAAACGTAATTCTCTTCATATCTGCCTTTCTCCGCCCGAAATTCATTAGTAAACATACTTCTGTGTATAATTTGTTGCATCTCCGATATACTCTTTAAACTCTTCTTCCGACTTCGCCGTATCCGCAAATGTCGGGTCCATAAGACTCCAGTTTTCTCCGTCAAAGTATACAATACCGGTTACCCAACCGCTTTCTTCTATATATACACTAATCCATGCATGATACACGGAACCGCTGTATCCGATCACTAACTTTGTCGGCACTCCCTGGCTGCGAAGCATGGCTACCATGGTAGATGCATAGTCAAAGCAAATGGCCTTACGGGATTTATATACCGCATCCAAATCCGGTACATAACCGCTTTCTACTTTTTTTGCTTTCATGGTACTGTAACTGAACTTCTTCATAGTCCACTTATAAATAGCATCTACCTTCGCCAGTTCGCCCTCCAAACCTTTACAGGTTTTCTCGGCCTGCACGACACACTTGGTATCTTCTGTATAGTCAACATACTGATTAGCCGTCAAAAACGGAAGTAACTCATCTTCCAATTCCACATCAATACTTTTGGACCCAACGGTAGCATAAGAATTCCCGGACACATTCCGGAATACGGAAATCTTATATTTTCCGTTTCCTTCCGAAAGCGGAAATGCCGCCCATTTTTTCGGAGTCAGTGTATAGGTATATGTAGTTCCCTCCGGTCCTTTTACCTGCGCCTTTAACTTACTTTCGGTTTCCTGTAAATATCGTACCATGACATACCCCTTTGTGGCATTGGAATAATCGATTATCATGGAATCGTTTTTCTTTACAAGTTCACCCGAGGCTTCCGGCACGTAAACCACCGCTTTGCTTTCGCCTGCTCCGGTCACACAAAGCAACCCGTACCCGGACAACAGCAGCGTACAAGCTGCAACTACTCCGATTGCCACTTTCGTAAATTTCTTCATCAGGACTCCTCCTTTCGCCAGTGCCTACCGTTTTTCACCGGCTGCTACCGATTTTACATAACAGGTCAACTTCGCCGGCGAATGTACATACTTTTTAAAATAGACTTTTTTCACGCGCTCCATCACCCTTTTCACATCTGCCTCCAACGCATTCGGCAAAAGCAACACAAACTGACACGGAGAGCACATGGAAATAATATCTCCCGCTCTTAGATTCTTACACAGAACTTCTTTTAAATTTGCCACACAACAGGCAAGACTGCGCTTCGAAAGCAACCGATCCTGAATATCCGTAATATCAATCATTGCCAGACAAATTCTTTGTTGATTACGCGAAAGACCGTTGCAATACGCATGATACAATTCTTTAAAAAAGTCCAGTTCACAATACATTGCTTCTCTGTCAGCATCCTGCCGTTCTACCAAAGAAATCACTTCTTCCATGTTCGCCAATCTGGTGCTGGACGCATACATAGCTTCGTAATACAGTGATTTTGCTTCCTCGGACGGTTTCGCATCCAAACGTTCTTCTAACATTTCACTTAACTGCCGGTATACATTCATAACATCCGAGTACTTTTCCATCCGCATCAGATAGCGCATCAGGTACACATACAGGGATTCCTCATACTTTACTATCTTACCGGCACGTTGCAACAGCTCAATGACCTCTTCATACTCCTGCTTCTTCTCACAAATCTCGAGAATAGAACAAATCACTTCCAAATACAAATTCCGATAATACACATGAAGCGGTGTCACCCATGACGTATCGGAGAATACACTTAAAAATTCTCCCCGATACAATTCAAATGCTTTCTTATACAGATTAAGCTGTTCATCCGTATTTTTGGTCTGTCTGGCCAATCGGACATAATTTTCAAACTCTTCCGCGTCACAAACAACCGTGTACGACTCATTTATCGTATAGGTCTTCTTCTGACAACAAATAAACTCTTTTGCAAAGGTTTCTCCAAAGCTTTCCGCCAACATCGTTCTGATACGATGCAACGCTGTTTTTAATACACCCGGTCCCGTTTCCGAACCTTCCCAGAAGGTTGACAAAATACCGTCCTGTGTTGCTCCGTTTTGTCCGGAAAGAATAATATACGCCAAAATTAACCACAACTTTTGCGAACGATTCCCTTCATTTTTTATGCTGTGTCCGTCCCATTCCAATTCCATGGACTGAAACACCCGAACAGAAACGACCTGTTTCTTCTCCATGTAACCTCTCCTCCATTACAATCGCATACGCTCTATTGTTTTCTTCTATTAATATGCGCCCTTACGCTGTATCAAAGACAATACCGTTTTCAACATAATCTTAAAGTCAAGCCAAATGCTCCATTTATCAATATAAATGGTATCTAACTCCACAATCTCTTCAAAGTCCGTAATCTGGCTTCTTCCGCTTACCTGCCACATCCCTGTAATACCCGGCTTAATACTCATTCTGCGCCAATGGGTTCTTTTATACTTCTCCACCTCATCCAGTGTGGGAGGTCTTGTCCCTACAAGACTCATACTACCGAACAACACGTTAAAAAACTGAGGCAGCTCATCTATACTGGTCTTACGGATGAACTTTCCCACCTTTGTAATACGGGGATCATCCTTCATCTTAAACATCATGCCGTCTTTCACTTCATTTTGTTCCTGTAATTTTGCCTTCAGTTCTTCTGCATCCACACACATGCTGCGGAACTTGTACATATTAAAGGTACTTCCGTTGATACCGGCACGTTTTTGCTTAAAAATAACCGGTCCTTTAGAGTCCAATTTAATTGCAATGGCAGTAATAAGCATAATCGGCGACGACAAAATGATTCCGACCAAACTTCCGATGATATCAATAATCCGTTTCATAGCCCTTGACGTGTCGTCCAAACACACTCTGTGATACGTCACCACCGGATAGGTCCCTACACTGCTGACATAGCGTTGTGCACCATGGGCCTGAAACAACTTTACGATAATTTTAACAGAAACGCCCATATCCAGGCAGATATCCATGTATTCCTGAATATCCACGAGGTCCGTCTTACGATGCATAATATAAACCTGACTTATGGCATTTTCCTGTAACAATTTTTCCAAATCCTTAATATTTCCCAGATAACGTTCATCGTTGGTTTCTTCCATGCTGACGTAACCGATTAATTTGACGGAAGTATTGCTTTTAAACAGAAACTTCTTAAATGTATCAAACCGGTCAATATCTCCTACCAAAAGAATACGCGGTGCATTAAACTTCCAATGTTTTGCCAAATAACGCACTACAAATGCCCCTACAATCACCAGTACATAGGATGCAATCACATAGGAACCGTAAAACTTCAAATCAAAAGAATTTCTTGACACGTAATCTACAATAATAATAGCCACCGGCACCAATGCAATCAAAAAGGACTTTGTAATTGTATATATTGTCCGGTCCACATAAAAGAATGTGGTAATATTGTAAGTTCGTGCATCTTTATTCACCATAACAAATATCAACATAAACAAAGCACAAAGCGGGCCGTACAATTCCAAAGACCGATAAGGTGTCAGGCCTGCTATTAAAGATGCTATCAAAAAAGCAATTATCATAAAGCAACAATCGCAGACCATATGTAGTAAATTCGTACTTACTCCCCGATTAAACTTATTCAAGTCAATCGCCTCCTCGTCCGTTTTTAAGTATAGTTATCTAACATAAGTATATCACCTTTACGAACGAATGTAAATAGTGCGACAGTACATAATTTATTATATTTTATTAGATGTTCCTCAAAACTTTTTTATTTTACTGTTGACTTCATCGCACCAACGTGATATAATGAATCCAATTTCGAATTAGAAATAACGACTGTGACGGAATTATGCTTCTTTTTTGAGGGTTTCAGAGAGCCGGTGGTTGGTGTGAACCGGTACGGATAAAAGTTAGCAATCTCACTCCCGAGTCGACTCTGCGAAGGATTTTTATTTGTGTAGTGGAGTACGGTCAGCCTCGTTATCGGCTTTGGACTTATTGGAGTCCGAGAGAGACAGTTTGTCGTGAGACAACTGTAAGCAAGGTGGTACCGCGAATCGTTTATTCGTCCTTGAAGCGCAAATGCTTCAGGGACTTTTCTTTTTTTAAAGAAAAATCAAAAAACAAGGAGGATTATCATGAACCAAATCAGAATCAGCGACACAACATTAAAACAGACCGGGAAAGAATTCTCCCTCTCCTTTAAAGAAAAAATCGAACTACCGAAACTATTAGATAAACTAAATGTAAACGTAATTGAGCTGGAGGGGATCTCCCAGCCGAAGGTGGATGCCTTGCGCATTAAGTCCATCGCCTCTACCGTACAGAACAGCATTGTAGCCGTACCGGTTTCTTTAAATAAGGAAAGTGTAGAAGCTACCTGGAATGCCGTAAAGGAAGCCAAAAGCCCTCGTTTGCAGGTGTTCGCTTCCGTCAGTCCGGTACAGATGGAATACTTGTTCCACAAAAAACCGGATGCCATGTTAAAGACCATTGAAGAAGTCATCACCGCTTGTTGTGAAAAAACCACCGATGTAGAGTTTATTGCAGACGATGCTACCAGAAGCGATGAGGCATTTTTATATCAGGCAATTAAAACCGCTATTGCAGCAGGTGCCAAAACCGTTACCGTATGTGACGCCACCGGTGCCATGCTTCCGGAAGAATTTGCTGAGTTCTTTGATGCTTTAAACAAAAATGTTCCGGAGCTTCAGGATGTAGTTCTTGGTCTTTCCTGTTCCAACGAGCTGGCCATGGCCGATGCCTGTGCCATCGCAGCCATTAAGCATGGTGTTCGTGAGCTTAAAACCTCCGCATATTGTGCTAATCAAATTTCCTTGCCGAACATTGCACGTTTGCTTTCCACTAAGGGTGAATCCTTCGGCGTTACATGTTCCGTTCGCACTGTGGAAATAAACCGCATCGTAAAGCAGATTGCATGGATTTGTGAAACCACTCGCAGTAAGAATTCTCCGTTTGACAACGGTGTACAGGATGATGTGGAAGAAATGAATCTTACTGCACAGGACAATATGACCACGGTATTAAAGGCAGTAGAAAAATTAGGTTATGACTTAAGCGAAGAAGACAGTGCAAAGGTATGGGAAGCATTTCAAAAAATTGCAGCCCGCAAAGATATGATTTCCTCTAAGGAACTGGATACCATCGTCGCTTCTGCCGCTATGCAGGTGCCGGCCACCTATGTATTAACCAGTTATCACATTACCGCCAGCAACACCGCTTCCTCCATGGCTCAGATGAAGTTAGAAAAGAACGGTCAAGCCTTAGAGGGTGTTGCATTGGGTGACGGTCCGGTAGATGCCGCTTTCTTAGCTTTAGAAAATATTTTAGGGTGTCACTACGAACTGGATGACTTCCAGGTACGTGCCGTAACAGAAGGCCGCGAAGCTATGGGCGAAACCGTAATTAAGCTTCGCTCAAACGGAAAACTTTATTCCGGAAGAGGAACTTCCACCGATATTATCGGTTCCAGTATTCAGGCCTATATCAGTGCCATCAACAAAATCGTTTACGAGGAGGCTTAATCTATGAAACTTTCGTTTTCTACCAGAGGTTGGTCCCATCTGACTTGGGAAGAATGGCTTGCCGCCGGCGTAGATATGCGCTTTGAGGGAATAGAAATTTACAATTTGCCGTACGTTGCTCCATTAACGGAAAAAAGCGGCCCGTTCCATAAATATAATGTTGCCACTACCGTACGACAGATGAGAGAAAAGAAACTCTCTATTCCTTGTTTTGACACTTCCTGTGATTTATCCTCGGAAGACAACAGCTCGGTTGCTTTGGTTCAGCAACTGATCCAACTTGCAAAGCAGGCTGAGGTTCCGTATGTATCCGTAGTAGCTCTGCAGGATAACGAGGATCTTGTTCGGGCTCGTTTAAGTGAGCTGTTAGCAGAAGCGGAAGCTGCAGAAGTTACCATCTTGATTAAGACCAGCGGCATCTTTGCCGATACTGCACGACTTCGTGCCATGATGGATGACTTTGCCTGCGACCAGTTGGCTGCTCTATGGGATGTACAGCATCCGTACCGTGACTGTGAAGAAAGTGCGGACACTACCATAAAAAATCTCGGTGCCTATGTAAAACATGTACATTTGCGTGACTCTGACGATAAAGAAACCTATAACTTAATCGGTGAAGGCACCATGCCGGTTGCAGACATTATGCGTGCCCTCTCTTCCATCGACTACGACGGCTTCCTCTCTTTGGAATGGAAGACCGAATGGATGGAGGATTTACCGGATTACGAAGTAATCTTTACTCACTTTGTGAACTACATGAGCCGTTTCGAAAAGACCCGTGGCAAGAAAAAAGCATTGTATCCAAACCATGACGGCACCGGTCAATATGTATGGAAGAAGGATGAGTTAATCAACCTGACCTTCTCCCAGGTACTGGACCGTATGGTGGAAGAATTCCCGGACCAGTACGCCTTTAAGTACACCACTTTGGATTATGTCCGTACTTATGAACAGTTCCGTGAGGATGTGGATCAGTTCGCTAAAGCCCTTATTTCCATGGGTGTAAAAGCCGGAAGCAAAGTATCCATCTGGGCCACCAACGTTCCTGCATGGTTTATTACCTTCTGGGCAACCACAAAAATCGGTGCTGTTTTGGTTACGGTAAATACCGCATATAAGAGACACGAGGCAGACTATTTGTTCCGTCAGTCCGATACTCATACTTTAGTTATGGTAGAATCCTGCCTGGATTCCAACTATAAAGAAATTATCAATGAAATTTGCCCGGAAATTGCAACAACAAAGCCGGGAGAACCGTTACACTGTAAGCGTTTGCCGTTCCTTCGTAACGTCATTACCGTAGGTTTTAAGCAGCCGGGTTGCCTGACCTTCGAAGAGGCAATGGAACGGGGCAACTTAGTTCCGCAAGAAGAACTGAATCGTATGGCAGCGAAGGTAAAACCGGAAGATGTTTGTAACATGCAGTACACCTCCGGAACCACCGGATTCCCGAAGGGCGTTATGTTAACCCACTACAATGTAGTAAATAACGGTAAGTGTATCGGTGACCGCATGGGACTGTCCACTGCGGACCGTATGATGATTCAGGTACCGATGTTCCACTGTTTCGGCATGGTACTTTCCATGACCGCATCCCTGACCCACGGTGCTACCGTATGCCCGATGCCGTACTTCTCTGCAAAATCCTCTCTGGCCTGCATCAACCAGGAACGTATCACCTGTTTTAACGGTGTACCGACCATGTTTATCGCCATGTTCAACCATGAGGATTACAGAAAGACTGACTTCTCCCACATGCGTACCGGTATTATGGCAGGCGCAGGCTGTCCGCCGGAGCTGATGCGTCGTGCGGCAGATCCGAAGGAAATGAACATGACCGGTATAGTCAGCGTATACGGACAGACCGAGTCTTCTCCGGGCAGTACCATGTCCGCATGGACCGATTCGTTAGACTTACGTTGCGACACCGTAGGTTACAACTTCCCGCACATTGAATGTAAGATTATCGATCCGGAAACCGGTGAAGAAGTAAAGGACGGCGAAAACGGCGAATTCTGTTCCCGCGGTTACAACACCATGAAGGGCTACTACAAGATGCCGGAAGCCACCCGCGGTACTGTAGATGCAGAGGGCTGGCTCCACTCCGGAGACCTTGCCTGCCGTGATAAGAACGGCAACTATCGCATTACCGGACGTCTCAAGGATATGATTATCCGCGGCGGCGAAAATATTTATCCGAAGGAAATCGAGGAATTCATTTACACCCATCCGTTTGTACAGGACGTACAGGTCATCGGTGTTCCGGATAAAAAATACGGTGAGGAAGCCATGGCTTGCATCATTTTAAAGGAAGGCAAGACCATGACGGAAACAGAAATGCACGACTATATCACCGCAAGCATGGCCCGTCATAAGGTTCCGAAATATATTGAATTTGTGAAATCTTTCCCTATGAATGCAGCGGGAAAAGTGTTAAAATATAAAATGCGTGAGGAAGCTGCAGAGCGTCTCGGTTTAGTAGGTGCTGCAGGTATTGATACCGCAAAAAGCAACAAGTAAGAAGAAGCCGGTTTTCCGGCACTTCGAAAAACGATTACATCAAATAAATGAGGTATTTATCATGGCGAAAAATTTTGTTACCATGGACGGCAATGAAGCCGCCGCACATATGGCCTATCCCTTTACTGAGATAGCCGCAATTTATCCGATTACCCCGTCTTCTCCGATGGCGGGTCTCACCGACGCCTGGTCCGCAAAGGGACGTAAAAATGTCTTCGGCCAGACCGTCACCTTAACCGAGATGCAGTCCGAGGCAGGTGCAATCACCGCCGTACACGGTGCATTGCAGACCGGTTCTTTAGCAACTACATATACGTCCTCTCAGGGACTTATGCTGATGGTACCGGTTCTCTACCGTATTGCCGGTGAGCGTCTTCCGGCCGTACTTCATGTGGCATCCCGTACCGTAGGTACCCATGCCATGAGTATTTTCGGCGACCACTCCGACGTTATGGCATGTCGCCAAACCGGATTTGCCATGTTGTCTTCCGGCAGCGTACAGGAAGTAGCCGACCTTGCTCCTGTGGCACATTTATCCGCCATCGAAGGCCGGATTCCGTTCATGCATTTCTTCGACGGTTTCCGTACCTCCCATGAGATTAATAAAATCGAGCTTCCTGATATGGATGCGGTGGGTTCTCTTATCAATCAGGATGCTTTAAAAGAGTTCCGTGACGGTTCCTTAAATCCGGAACACCCGACCTTACGTAACACCGTACAAAACGGTGACGTATACTTCCAGGTACGAGAAGCTCACAACACATTCTATAATGCCCTTCCAGACATCGTAGAAAAGTATCTCGGTGAAATCACAAAGATTACCGGCCGCGAGTACCATGTATTTAATTACTACGGTGATCCGGATGCAACAGACGTTGTCATTGCTATGGGTTCTGCCAGTGGCGTTATCCGGGATGCCGTGGATGCTCTTCGCGCAGAAGGCAAGAAGGTAGGTTTCTTACAAGTACACTTATACCGTCCGTTCTCTGCAGAGTATTTCTTAAAAGCTCTTCCGGAAAGTGTAAAGCGCATTGCAGTGCTTGACCGTTGTAAGGCAATGGGCAGCGCAGGCGAGCCGTTATTCGAGGACGTATGCAGCGTACTTATGAGTTCCGACAGAAATATTAAGGTTATCGGCGGCCGTTATGGTTTAAGTTCCAAAGATACGGATCCGGCACAGATTTTAGCAGTATTTGAAAATCTTTCTTCTGCCGTTCCGAAAACCAACTTCACCATTGGTATCAACGATGATGTCACCCATCTCTCCTTACCGGTTAAGCCGTTCTCTGATGCAAAGGCCGGTGTCATCCGTTGTAAGTTCTGGGGGCTGGGCGGTGACGGTACCGTAGGTGCAAACCACAATACCGTTCGTATTATTAACGATAATACCGATAAGTTCGCACAAGCTTATTTTGAATATGATGCAAAAAAATCCTTTGGTGTAACCAAGTCCCACCTGCGTTTCTCCGACGAACCGATTACCAGCTCCTACTATGTAAAGAGCGCCGATTTCGTAGCATGCCACAACCAAAGCTACATTACCCAGTACGACATTGTAGATGAGATTGTAGAAGGCGGCACCTTCCTTCTTAACTGCAGCTGGACCGGAGAAGAGTTGACCGCTCATATCCCGGCAAAGGTACGTCGTCAGATTGCTGAAAAGAACATCAACTTCTATGTTATTGATGCAAATAAGATTGCCCAGGAGTTAGGCCTCGGCAGTCACACCAATACGGTCCTTCAGGCTTCCTTCTTTGCTCTCATGGAAGTTATTCCGACCACGGAAGCACTGGATATGATTAAGGCCGCTACCAAGAAGACCTATTTTGCGAAGGGTGACGATGTGGTAGCCCGTAACGTAGCTGCCATCGACGCAGGCGCAACAAAGATTGTAAAAGTAGAAGTTCCGGCTTCCTGGAAGGATGCAGAGGAAGTATCCGAAGCAGCCGCTGCACTGGATGTTCCTTCTGTCGTAACCGGCATTTTAGAGCCGATTAACAAGCAAAAGGGCGACGACCTTCCGGTCAGCGCATTTAAGGGCTATGAAGACGGCCGTATCGACCTTGGCCTTACCGCTTACGAAAAGCGCGGTATTGCTCTTCAGGTTCCGGTTTGGGATGCACAGAAATGTATCCAGTGTAACAAGTGTGCTCTCGTATGTCCGCACGCGGTTATCCGCCCGTACTTATTGAACGATGAAGAAAAGGCAAACGCTCCGGAAGGCTTTGTGACAGCACCGGCCAACGGTCCGGCGGCAAAGGGACTACATTTCTCCATGCAGATTTCTGCTTACGATTGTACCGGATGCGGCAGCTGTGTAGCTTGCTGTCCGGCCAAGGAAAAAGCAATTACCATGGAGCCGGTTGAATTAAATGAAGAAAAGAATATTTTGTGGAACTATGGACTTTCCGTTTCCGATAAGGGCGATCTCTTCTCCCCTTACACCATTAAGGGAAGCCAGTTCCGTCAGCCGCTTATCGAGTTCTCCGCTGCCTGCGCAGGTTGTGGCGAAACTCCGTACGCAAAGCTTCTGACCCAGCTCTTCGGCGACCGTGTATACTGGGCAAACGCAACCGGTTGTTCCCAGGCTTGGGGCTCCCCGATGCCTGGCATTCCGTACACTACCAACAAGCGCGGTTTCGGACCGGCTTGGACCAACAGCTTATTTGAGAACAACGCAGAGCTTGCTATGGGTATGTTCTTATCCGTGAAGCAGCAGCGTCAGGCACAAAAGGCTTTGGTAGAAGCATATGCCGCAGAAACCGGCAGTGAAGTCGCAAAGAACTGGTTAGACAGTTTTGATGATTTTGATCAGTCCCGTCAGACCACCGACGCTTTGGTGGCTGAGCTTGAAAAGATGAATTCTGCAACCGCAGCGAAGATTTTGGAACGTAAGGACCAGTTAGCGAAGAAATGTTTCTGGATGTTCGGCGGTGACGGTTGGGCATACGATATCGGCTTCGGCGGTTTGGATCACGTAGTAGCCAGCGGCGAAGATATTAACGTATTTGTCGTAGATACCGAGATTTACAGTAACACCGGCGGTCAGAGCTCCAAGGCAACTCCGCTGGGTGCCGTAGCACAGTTTGCTTCCGCAGGTAAGAGAAGTAGAAAGAAAGACTTAGGTGCTATCTTCCAGACCTACGGCAATGTATACGTGGCACAGGTTGCCATGGGCGCTGACCCGAACCAACTCATCAAGGCTGTAAAGGAAGCAGAGGAACATAAGGGACCGTCTGTCATCATTGCTTACACTCCGTGTGCAGCTCACGGCATTAAGGCCGGCATGGCAAACGTACAGCAGGAAATGAAGCGTGCCGTGGACGCAGGTTACTGGATTTTATACCGCTACAACCCGAACGCTGAAAAGCCGCTTACCGTGGATTCCAAGGAGCCGAGCTTAGACTACGAAGAATTCCTTGAAGGCGAAACCCGTTACGCAGCACTTAAACGTACCTTCCCGGAGCATGCGGAAACCTTATTTAAGGCCGCAAAGGAAGATTCCGGTATACGGTATCAGAAGTATAAGACAATGGAAGAGATGTAAGAGTCTCCCTCATGCGGATAATTTAATCAACAAAGCAAGGGCATCCCAAAGTCAGCTCAACTAAGGGATGCCCTCTCTGTTATTCAACCTTCATACTATGCACCACATGCCCGAAAAATCATCCCCGGCAGGCTCCACCTGTTCTTTTTACCATTGAAAAGTGCAAAATATACATTCTAATGGTACATTTGAAAAACTCAGGTAAAACCTTACCATCTAAAACGTATAAGTTTCCTTTCCGAATGGTAAGATTTTCATTTTATCGTCTTATCGTTCCGATATCGGTGTCGGCGGTTCCTGCTTTTCAGACTCCCGTGTTTTTTCGGTCGGAAGTCCCTCCGGCAGCCAATCTCTAAGCCATACATTTTCTTTTTCTCCGTCATAAAGAATTTCCATCCAACAGCACTTTTTTCCGTCCCTTTCCCAGAGACTATATCCTTTCAGAATACCGTTTACTTCATAGGTTCCCTTTGCACGACCATCATCTCGGAAATCCTCGGTAATATCAAGTTCCAAACCGTCATCCAAAATATAGATTCTGTCCTCTTCAAAACACATTTCGGCATCCGCCATCTCAAAACACGTTCTCACTTCCTGTCCCGGTTTGAACACTTGAACACGATATTCCTCATCGTTTTCCGTCTCTATATCGCCGATATAGATGGTTTCACCGCTTCTAAGCTGATGTTCCCTCAATTCTACATCGTATTCCTCTCCCTCGATATCAATCCGAACCATCATTGCTTCCAGCCAGGTTTCTCCTGTCATAGCATAGGCTATTCCGTTGCTTCCCGCAAAAAGAACCACCAGGATAGCCGCAGCCATTGCCACTTTCCGCATCACACCTCCGGCAACCGTCCTTTTCCTCTTTTCTGTCCCTTCGCTTATCTTACCTACCTTTTCTACCAGTCTCTCCGGCACCGGAAGTTCTTCAAATGTTTCTTTATAAAAGCTTCTGTTTTGTTCTTCTCCTCTCATTTCCATGCCTCCTTTAGCTTTTCCTTCAGCTTCTGCCTTGCTCTGAGGAGTCTCGTCTGAACCGCTGTTTCCGAGAGCTTCATAAGCCGTGCGATATCCTTTACACTATACTCTTCAAAATAATATAAATGTACAATCTGCCGGTAGTTTACAGGAAGCTCCCTCACCGCATAATACAAGTCGCTTTTCTCCGGTACAGAAAACACCGGCTCCCTCTCTGCTTCTTCCAGATAAGTCGTTTTCCGTTTCCATGCCGTCCTCCACAAGCTCTTACACTCGTTTACCGCCACCCGGATTAACCACCTTCTGGCATAATCATCATCCGGAAACGCTTCCTTTCGCTCCCACAGCTTAATGAACGTGTTCTGTGTCACATCCTCCGCATCGCTGCTACAAGCACATCCGTTAAATGCCACGCGGTAAATGCTGTTCAGATACAAGTTTACCAGTCGCTCATATTCTTTTGTGTCCAAACCATTCACCTCATTTTCTTCTCTTGAAAAGCTTTTCACTTAATGAACGCATCAAAGAACCAAAATATCACACAAGAAGAAGGAGATTACTTCAAAAGTTTTAAAAAAGTTTTTTTAAAAAGTTGAAAATTTTATTTTGTTCTCTATCGATGCTTCATCCACTCTCTCGGGCCACGATACTTCACACTCTCGCTTGCCACCTTACCGGCAAACACAAGGGCTTCTTCACAAGAATACCCTTTTTCAAAATATCCGAAACAAAATGCTCCGTGGAAAATATCTCCTGCGCCTAAGGTATCCACCGCATTCACAGGCTCTACCGGAAATTCCTTCCCCCCGTACAAAATCGGGCGTTCTCCTCGGGTAATGGCCTTGTGCATCGCATTACATTCCATTTCGAATACGTTCTTCCCTGCCTCATCCTTAAAATCCTCGGAGGCAATCACAATATCAGCTCTCCCCAGGAACTTTTCAATGTTCGGCTTAATGCTTCCCGCATCCAAAACGACCGCCTTTCCTTCCAACGCTCCGAAATCGCTCAAAATATCCAGAGAAATTTCCTGCTGATTACAATCAAAAAGTGCAAAATCATATGAATCCAAGTCAAATTCCCGATTTACGGTAAATCCGTGTTGTCCGCTTAAAATGGTCCGCTTTCCATCACTTGACACCACAATACACGCCGTATTCGGTACAGTGTCATACTCGGCATAATTGAGCACCCTTACCCCATAACCGTTCAACTCCTCTATCATAGCCCGGCTCTCCGTACTGTCTCCGAGACAGGTGGCCAGCGTCGCATCACCGCCTAATGCCGCATACGTGATGGCAGCATTGGCTGCCGGACCACCGATGTAGGTGGCAAAGTCTTCGGTTTTGGATTTGTGATTGTGACTAGGTAAGTCATCGGTGTAATATAAGATATCTTTGGTACAAAGGCCTACGAAAAGACCTTTCATTCCCTTTTCTCGGTTCTTTTGCTCTCTATTCAAAGTGATCTCTCCTTTTTCCATAGAATCATATGTAGTTTAAACTTAGAACAAAGAATCTCGCAAGCGAGATTCTCCGCCTGCGGCGGGTCGCTTCAAGCAACAACTTCCTATAGCGTAAAAAATCCGGGGTTCTGCATGCTAATACAAAACCCCCGGGTTATATCATGTTCCGATTTCTTACTGTAAATTCATACGTTACTTCTGCTCTTGCTCCCGGCGCTCAATCTGTGCCTTTAACTTCACCGCATGCTCTGTCACCCGTGCATCCGGACTCTCTAAGGCGATATTCACATACCGCTGCACCGTCCATGTATTACAAAATACCATCAGATTCACTAAGGACAACGCCGTGGAAGACCGTTCTACTCCGTCAAAAAAGCGGTTTTCTTCCAGTGCCGCCTGATACTTTTCAATGGCCATCTTCGCACAATACACCGAAAAGTCTCTGTCGTTGGCATCCTTTGCAAGCCAATACAGACTTCTCCACAGATTTCCGATGAGCACATTTCCGCCTGCATTGATATGTTCGTTGATGTGAATGGCCTGCAAATACTGCATCACCAAAATATCCGTATCTGTCCGTTTCTCAAACCGTGCTTCCACCACCGGCTTATGTTCATTCAGAAGAATCTTCTTCACTTCCTCAAACTCAAACTGATTCACTCCGAAAAACTTCAAATAGTGGTTGGTATAATGGCAATACGGACAGGAAATAATCTCAAACCATAACGGGTCTACTCCCGCATAATGCACTCGGCAATCCATGGATAACTCCCTGACTTCCAGCGTATTACGCTTCAAATCCTTTACCGATACCGCTTTCCCGCAAATCGGACAGGCCTGTTTGTATTCCACCATTAATTTCGGGTCCGTATACGGCTTTCTCGCCCGATAGCCGCCCCTGCATTCTCCCGGGATCTTAAACCGCGGTACATGACGATTCTTTACAAAGCGATTGTTTTTGTAAAGCTCTTCATCCAGCTTCCGGATACGACCGCTCATGTTCTCCAAAATCTGCTTTGCCATATCCGGGCAGAATGCAATAAAATCCTGCAGATTCTGCTTATTTACTGCCACCGTAACCGTGTCCTCCAACGCAATACAGGATGCGCTGCGGGGAAGATTGTCAAAAATCGCCATCTCCCCGAAAAAATCTCCGCTTTTTATGGTAGCCACCTGATTTAATGTCCCGATGGCTCCTGTCACAAACACACCTACCGAGCCTTTTAAGATGATATGCATCTCCTCCCCCGGCTGTCCTTCGTAACAAATGTATTCATTTTTCGCAAAGGTCTTCGGCGTAGATAGCTTCTTAAGCTGTGTAATAGTTTCTTCCCGCATAAAGCAGCCTCCTTAATCTTCCTTTATACATGTCCAATGAGCCTGCCAGCCCACAATATCCGTCTGTCTTATATTCGTACCACTGGTCACTACTGTTAATGCTCCGGTAGGATTACATCCTGTCAAATCAACAGAGGTCAAACCGGTACAATCCGCTAATTGCAGTGATACTAACTCCGTAAATCCGTGCAACGTTATTTCCGTTATATTCGGATTAGATACTAATGTCAAATACTTCAGTGTAATCGGCAGACATGACTGAAGTACATCCATATCATCATCATCAAGATTTGCCTGACTTGCACCGAAGGATGTCAGGCTGATTAAGCCATCCAATCCAATGGTACCCATATCTGCAACCTTTGTACTGCCGATATCCAAACTGGTCATACCGGTACAACCGCTTACATTCAAGCTTGAAAGGTTTGCACATAAAGAGAGCTGCAACGATCCAAGCGAGGAACAACCGCTGACATTCAGCGTTTCCAATGCATCATATCCTACCGATACATTTAATGTCCGCAGCGCCGTACAGCCCGCTGCACTGATATATGTGACAGCCGGAGTACTGGTCTCATTTATTCTCAAAGTATCCAACTTACTACCGTCTACAGTTATAGATTCCAAAGCAATACACCCCGAAAGATCCAACTGTGTAATCTGTGTGTTTGAGACATTTAAACTCACAAGAGCCGCATTGCTTGCCGGCAACGTCAGTATTGTAAGTCCGGAATTCGATGCTCCAAGACTTGTCAATCCCGTACATCCGCTAACGTCAAGACTCGTCAATTCCGCACAATCCATTACGTTCAAAGTTGTTAAGCCATCACAACCGGTCACATCCAGCTGTGTCAACTTCGTATTACTGCTTAAATCAATACTTGTAATAGAGCTGTTATACGCACAATTTAACGTGGTCAATTCCGGGAACATACCGATAAAGGACAGATCCCTGTATCCACCATCTTGCGTGTCAGTTCCCGCGATATTGATGGTAGTTACTGCAGCCAGCTCATCTCCTAACAAATAACCGCTGCCGTCCGTATCAAACTGTCTGACATAAGTACAGAACATCTCATCCGGGAAATTAACGGAATCGATTTCTACCCATCTGGTGCCACATCTGTCACAATAAGTATCAGATGCATCAAAAAGTGCCTTAAAATGTCCCAGTGCCGCAATCTCCTCCGTATAACTATAACCACAGGTACAAGTATAGGTCGTTTCTCCGGCTTCAACACACTTCGCAGTCTTCGTCACTTCACTCGTTATACTGTGAAAACTTCCGTCTTCTAATGTTGTTCCGCATACACTACACATCAAATGACATTCTTCCGTTCCGCCTGCATCTTCCGTATGGTCCATCATCGGAATCGCTGTCACATCCGTGGTGGCCTCGCAGTTTTTACAGTGTCTGGATTTACTTCCTTCCGCACTGCAAGTGGCCGCCTCATCCACCGTAAAATCCTCTTCGTAATCATGTTCCAGCATGCCCTTATAACCATGCTCCGTTTCACCGCAAACCGAACAACTACGTTCTACCTCGCCGTGCGAAAAACACGTGGACTCAACTGTCGTCTGCCACTCTCCAAAGCTATGTCCTGCCGGAATCTCTATTTCATCTTTCTTCTCATTACAATTCTCACAATGTATGGACCGGCTTCCTGCCGTTGTACAAGTAGCAGGGGTATCTGTCGTATATTCTGTTTCCCAAACATGTCCCTTTGCAGGAATCACTTCCCTTGAAAGCTCTGCGCCACAGGTCATACAAGTCACCCTTGTTACACCTGACTGGGTACAGGTAGCTTCTGTCGTTACCCACTGCTCTGTATGCTCATGCGTCGGCTGAGACGGCTGTATCGGTTGGGTCGGCCATGGAGTTGCTGTCGGCTTTGGTGTTGCCGTTGGCACCGGGGTTGCGGTCGGCTTTGGTGTCGGCGTTGCCGTTGGCACCGGGGTTGCTGTCGGCTTTGGTGTCGGCGTTGCCGTTGGTACCGGGGTTGCTGTCGGCTTCGGTGTTGCCGTTGGCTTTGGCGTTGCTGTTGCGGTCGGCTTCGGCTTTACCGTTGGTTTTGGCGTTGCTGTCGGCTTTGGTTTTGCCGTTGCTGTCGGCGTCGCTGTTGCCGTCGGCTTCGGTGTCGGCGTTGCCGTCAGTTCCGGCATCGGCGTTGCCGTCGGTTCCGGCTTTATTGTCGGCTCCGGGGTTGCAGTTGCCGTCGGTGTAGCCGTGGCCGTTGGTTTCGGAGTCTCCGTCGCTGCCGGCTTCGGTTTTGCCGTTGCGGTCGGTCTCGGAGACGGGGTCGGCAGTAAGGTTATTTCCGGCTTTTCTGTTCCCTCCTTGGCTCCATACAGTTCAAGTACCTGCTCCACCACCGTATACACCGGAGTATAGGTTTCTACCTCGATTTCCCTATCCTCCAGTTTCTGTTCCAATTCTTCTATCGGTACGAACATCTCATGTCCGTTTTGACTTGCAAAATATAAATCCACCAAATCGCCATCCGAAATCTCTTCGGTCTGTATCGGGGTGGTTACATCCAGAGTTTCTCCCTCTTCCGGCACAAAAAGCTCCGGATCAATGAAAACCTCTTCTCCCTTTTCATCCGCCAATACATAGAAGGTATCATCCTCTGTCATGCAGATGGTAGCCTGCCGTCCGGCGTTGATTAGCACTTCCTCCCGGCTCATGGTGCCATCCGGGAACACGCGTCGTGCTGCCACCGCTCCGCTGTAGATCATCACGTCCGTTACTACATCGCCTCTTTCCGTTTCTCTGATGTCAATGCGGAAAAAGGTACCGCGAATGGCCAGCACCGCATTCGGCGTATTAATAACAAACTCTTCATCCTTTCCTAACGGCTTCACAATTTCACCGGTAACAGAGCCCCGTTCCAGACGAATTCTTGTCTTTCCGCTTCCCAGTTCTCCCACGGTTTCAAATACCACCTTACTCTCTTCTTCTAACTTGGCATACTTATCCCCATCTAAAACAAAGCGGGCGTAGCTGTCCTTTTCGGTGGTAATCTCGTGTCCTTCCTGCAATACCATTCCCACATATGCCTTATAAGAAGAAGTATCTTTCGTAACAGTTACCGTACCGGACACTTCCGCCACACTGATGGTTCGAAACGTGAAATCACCATCCGTACACCCGGCACAAATAAGTACCGGTAATAATGCCATCATCAGAACTCCCCATACTCTTTTGAATCGTTCTGCCTTCTTTTGTATCATACAATGCCCCCGAAATAATTATTTTAAAAATCCTTCCTCTTTCAGCTTCCGAAGAGAACGAATCGTATCTTCTTTTTTCGATGTTTCTACCAATACCGTAGCATCCTGTAAATACGTTTCATAACAACGATAAAAACACGCTCTGTCAAGTGTCCCGTCACCCCAAGCCTGGTGCAAGTCACTGATGCCGTCATTATCATTGATATGAATATGCTTTACAAACCTGCCAAGCCGTTTCGCCCATTCATCCGGCGCTGTTTTTGACAAACATGCATGGGCAAAATCCAGACAGACTCCGTAGTTTTCAAATTTACAAAGTTGCTCTGACAACCGCTCCAACACATCCGGTGTCTGTTCAAAGGTGTTTTCCAAGTAAACGGCTGTCTCCGGGTATTTTGAAAGAACTTCACTCCAAAACTTCTCATTGGTATCAAGCCATTGTTTTACATAGCCTTCCGAATTCAAACTCGGATTGTAGCTTGTGTGAAACACTACCACCTTTGCACCCAGTTGTTTTGCGATTTCCATGCTCTGACAGATGCGCAGTTTCGCAACCTCTCTAATTCTTATATCCGGACTGAAGGGAATCACATCGTAAAATGCACCGTGCAAAGTACAATACACCGGCAGTCTCTTACCTTGATAGGTTGCCACAACTTCCTGCTGTTTCCTCTCATCCTCCAAAAGATCCGGAGCAAAAAAATCATTGTATTCCAATCCCACTCCGTATTCAAAAGCCAGCCTCAGGGATTCATCCAAGTCGTTTCGATCCGGGATGATTAATAGTTGTCTCATACACTCACTCCTTATTCGGACTCTGCTCTCCGTTCACACCTGTTACCGAATACACATACACACCGTTCGCTTTTCCTTTTAACGGAATTTCTCCTACTTCATCTACCGTAATACGGTCTTTCACCTGACGGTACACCGTTTCACTGATATAAATCGTACCTCTCGGTGCATTTGCCTCCAAACGGGCCGCCGTATTTACCGTATCTCCGATGGCGGTATAATCCATCCGGAACTCACAACCGATATTGCCCACAACTGCCGGACCGCAATTAATTCCCACTCCGAATCCTACCGGTATTCCAAAGCGTTCCGTAAACTCCTTCTCAATCCGGTCTCCTCCCCGTACAATATCCCACGCAGTAAGAACTGCCTTATACACATAATCTTCCGTATCAAAAGGCGCATTAAACACCGCCATGGTGGCATCTCCCACAAACTTATCTAACGTCCCGCCGTGCCGAAACACACATTCCGTTGTCAGCGCAAGATACTCATTTAAAATCTCTACCACCTGTTCCGCAGAAATCTTCTCGGATAAGGACGTGAACCCTCTGATATCTACAAACAGAACCGCAATTTCTCTGTTTTCTCCCCCAAGTTTTAACTCATAGGTTCCGCTTTTCGCAATTTCTTTTACCACCTGGGGTGCCACATACTTTCGAAATGCCTTTTCGATACTTTGTTTAGCCTTACGCGCCCGGTAATACTGTAATGCAATACTATAAATTCCTACCGCAACTGTTGTAACCGGAAGTACCAGTACATTTCCCGAATACCCCAGTCCAAACAGCACAAAGCCCGCTGCCATCTTAACCACCACAACGATGCCACAAACTGCAGCAACCTTTCCCACACTGAGCCGTTCGCAAAGCAACACCAACGCAATTACAATCAATGCAGTTACGATTGCTTCCGCTGCTGCAGGAATCTGCGTCAATGTTTTTTGTTCCAATAATGCCTGAATGACATTGGCATGAATCTCCACTCCATACATCTGAGCAGAACGGTCCACCGGAACAAAGTAGGCATCCATAAACCCCTGGGCATATGCCCCTACCAATACAATGCAATCGTTAAATGCCTCCGGCGGAACGGTTCCGTCTAATACATCCACCAAAGAAACATTTTCATGTTCACCCGGTTTTCCGGAATATCGAAACGTCATTTTATTCTTTTCTGTCGGATATTCCGCCGTTTTCCCGAGAAACTCCATATAGGTTGCATAGACCGCACTGCTGAAGCTCTGAACTTTCGTTCCGTCTTCTTCTGTAAAATACAAAAAAGAACTTCGGATAATACTGTCATCCTCATCCATCAAGGCATTTACAAAACCTTGTCTCGTAGCCTCACGTAAGCTCGCGTAAGGAAGTACTTTCTCCTCCGCATACATTTTATTCTCGTACAGGTTTCCCTGCAGATCCTCAAACGTTTTTTTCGTAAACACATAGCTGAGACCGGTCACCACATTCCCCTGCTCTCCACAGACTCTGGCAAATCGTGCATCAGTCTCCCCATTCTTTTCATCGCCGAATAACACATCGAATCCGATTACCGCCGGTCGTATCTCCTCGGACACACACAACGTTTCCACCAAATCCGCGTAAATATCCCGGTCCCAGGAAGAAAACTCTCCCAACCGATTCATAGTACGATCATCAATCTTTACTATCTTTATTTTCGCGTCAATTTTCCCCGGACGATGATACAACATATCCTCAGCCGATTTATCCGCAGCATCCAACACCCCTGAGAAAACTCCCGTAAAAGCCAATACTCCGAATAAAAGACAACTGCATATTCTCTTTAGTATCTTCATAGGTACACACCTCAATATGTCTCTTTTCAAATAGAAAAAACCTACTGTAATTATACTTCAAAACACTACTTTTGTCTACTCAATTCCACAGTATACACCCCTCTGTTTATTCTTTATAAAAAGCTACCGGTTCAATATTTGTTAAATTTTTTTCAATCTCATCTTGCAAAATTCTCCTGTTCATGTTATTCTATTTCGTCGGGAGGTTGTTAATTCCATACAGACCAATTATTCAACTTCTATATTTATACAGAAACAGAAAGGTGGAACTATATATGAAATTCCAAAACAAATGGCTTCGTGCCGCCATCCCTGCATTACTTTTGCATTGCAGTATCGGCACGGTATACTGTTGGTCGATTTTCAGTCAGGAAATCGCAGATTACATCGGCTTTTCCAAAAGCGCAACCGAGTGGGCATTCAGCTTTGCTATTTTCTTCCTCGGAATCTCTGCTGCTTTCTTAGGAAATATTGTAGAAAAAGATATACATAAATCTTCCTTATTGGCTGCCATTTGCTTTGCAGCAGGTATGGCCGGTACCGGTTTCTTTATTTGGTACGGCGGTGCACATAAGGGAAGCCTATTGGCGTTAATCGGTATTTATGTTTGCTACGGTTTCATCATGGGTATCGGTCTCGGTACCGGTTACTTATCTCCGGTAAAAACATTAATGCTCTGGTTCAGTGACCGCAAGGGTCTTGCTACCGGTCTTGCCGTAGCAGGTTTCGGTGCCGCAAAAGCTATCGCAAGCCCGATTATGCAGGCAATGTTAGCTTCCCTCGGTGAGGGCGGCATCTACAAAATGTTCCTGATTCTTGCAGCCATTTACTTTGTTATGATGTTTGTGGGTCATCTTCTTCTGGCGAAGCCGGCAGGCTGGCATGAGCCGGCCACCAAGGAAAAGGGTGCCCGTGCCATTGACTGTATCAAAGAAAAGCCGCTTGTTTTCATCGGCATTTGGTTAATGTTCTATTTAAACATCACCTGTGGTCTCGCATTGATTTCCCAGGAAAAGATGATTATCAAATGTATCGGTCTCGCAGGCATGGCTGGTGTACTTTCTTCCGTTACCGCCATCTTTAATGCAGGCGGACGTTTGGGCTTCTCCGCATGGGCTGATAAGATGAAGAACCGCAATACCATTTACAAAATTATTTTTGTCTTGTCCATTGCAGCTACCGGTATTGTTGTTCTTACCAAAGGTATCACCGATCGCGGTTCCAGTACGATTCTTCTGATTTTTGTACTTGTGCTTTTGTTTATCGTAAATGCAGGTTACGGCGGCGGTTTCAGTAATGTACCGACCTTATTATCCGACCACTACGGCATGGGCAACATCAGCGCCATCCATGGTCTTGTGCTTTCCGCATGGGCATTTGCAGGATTAACCGGTAATCAGATTGCTTCCCTCATTGTAAACAAGGTCGGTTCCTTCGTAGATGACGGTCACGGCAACATGATCAACCCGGACGGTTATCAGGCAGTATTGTATTTAACCCTTGCTCTGTATGTGGTTGCATTATTAATCAGCATCTTCTTAGTAGACCATAAGAAGAAAGCAGCGAAGTAATCTTCCGTAATTCACGTTGCTTGTGATTACAATACTATAACAATAAAAGAGGTTGTGCCCTACGGAATCAAACCGCAAGGCGCAACCTCTCTTTTTACATTTCTTTCCGGCTTTTCTGTTTTCGATTCCCGAAAACTATCTTCTCATACATCCATAAAATCCGTAATTAGTTCTCGCTGTAAATCACAGTCAAATCCGGATGTAACTGCAAAATGGATGCCGGACAGGACGGTGTAATCGGACCAAAGAAAGCCTTCTCTACGATGTCCTTCTTATTCTTACCGTTGGCAATCAAAAGTACCTTCTTTGCACTCATGATGCCACCCATTCCCATGGTAACTGCCTTTCTCGGCACATCTGCCTCAGAAGCAAAGAAACGAGCATTTGCCTCGATGGTGGACGGGTCCAGATCTACCACATGGGTTGCCTTTTCAAAATAAGTATCCGGCTCGTTAAAACCGATGTGACCGTCAAGGCCGATACCGAGAAGCTGCAAGTCAATCCCGCCGGACTGCGCGATTAATGCATCGTAAGCCTCGCACTCTGCCTTAAGGTCTGCTGCACAACCGTTCGGTACATTGGTCTTGGTAACATCGATATTAATCTTTTCGAACAAATTGGTGTTCATGAAATAACGATAGCTCTGGTCATTCGAACCGTCAAGGCCTACATACTCGTCAAGATTAATGGAAGAAACCTTGGAAAAGTCCACCTCGCCCTTGGCACACTTCTCTGCAATCTTTTCGTAAGTCCCCAGCGGGGAAGAACCGGTAGCCAAACCAAGAACACAGTTCGGTTTCATTACTACCTGGGCACAAATAAGTGCTGCCGCCTTGGTGCTGAGTTCGTCATAGTTATTTACCTTGATAAAATTCATAGTGATAGTCTCCTTCTCTTTTATATTTAACTTTTTATTCTCTGATTCACAAACTGCGCCGATCAGTTTCACTTTTTGACAAACCGGCTTGTTCCATCGGTTTTACACCCGCTTCACAACTGTCTTGGTATCCTTTACAATACAATCTGCAGGATATACCCCGCGCAGTGCGGTAAGCGGATATACGGAGGTGTTTTTCCCGATGACCGTGCCCGGATTGATAACAGAACCGCATCCCACATCTGCACCATCCGCCAGAATACCGCCGATTTTACGAAGTCCGGTCTCATAGTCCACATCCCCGTGAATCACCACTGCCTTACCATCAGACTTTAAGTTGGAACAAATGGTTCCCGCACCGGTGTGGGCTTTGTTTCCCATAATAGAATCACCGATGTAGTTGTAATGAGGCGCCTGCACCTTATCCAAAAGCACGCAATTTTTAAACTCCGAAGAATTTCCCATAACACAATTTTCTCCGGTAATCACGCTGCCACGGATAAATGCTCCCGGACGAACTTCGGTGCCAGAACCAATGATGGCAGGGCCCTCAATGGTAGCCGTCGGGTAAATCTTTACATTTTCACCCACCAGTACTCCTTCGGCATATAAGGTATAGCCCGGAATTCCTTTCTCAATCAGTGCTTTCGCATACTCCTTAATCTTCGGGAGCATTTCCCACGGATATTCGCAACTTTCAAACAACTCTGCCAAATACTCCGGCCAGGAAGCGTATAATTCTTTTGTCTTCACTAACTTATCCAACACAATGTCCTCCTTCGACAATTACATTCACTATCATATCCGCATATTCCACACACTTTTCCTGAGATTCGCTTTCCACCATGACACGGATGACCGGCTCTGTGCCGCTCTCCCGAAGAAGTACTCTGCCCTTTTTGTTAATGAGTTTTTCCACTTCTTCTTTTGCCTTTAATACCTTGGCATCGTTAAGCACCGCCGCCTTATTTTTTACTCTTACATTCTTTAAAAACTGCGGATATAAACGAATCGGCTCCGTGAGTTTTCCAAGAGAAGACTTAGAATCACACAATTCTTCCGCAATCATAATCGCCGTTAAAATACCGTCGCCGGTGGTGGCGTATTTCTTTAAAATAATGTGGCCGGACTGTTCTCCTCCGATGGCATAGTCGTTGTTCTGCATACACTCGTATACGAAACGGTCGCCCACCTTGGTCTGTACGCACTTCATCCCTGCTTCCTCAAGGCTTGCCACAAACCCGGAATTGGACATAATGGTAGTCACTACCGTATTGTCATTTAACGTACCACGCATCTTCATCCGCTTACCAAGAATATAAATCATGGCATCACCGTCTACTTCGTTGCCGTTTTCATCCACCGCAATACAACGGTCCGCGTCTCCGTCAAAAGCAAAGCCCACATCCAAATGCTTTTCCTTAACCAGTTTCTTAAGCTTCTCAATATGCGTAGAACCGCAACCCTCGTTAATATTCACACCATCCGGCTCATCCCCGATGACATAGGTCTGGGCTCCCAAGGCACTGAACACTGCTCCCGCAATATTCCAAGCCGCACCGTTGGCGCAGTCCAAACCGATTTTCAGTCTTTTATAAGAGTTGGATGCAAGAGAAATAAGATATCCGGTATAACGGTTTCTTCCTGCAGAATACTCATGGATGCAACCAAGCTTCGCACCCTGTGCTAACGGCAAATCCTCTCCCGTTACCCCAAGGGCATGTAAATCCCCGTCGATATAAGCCTCAATCAACATGGTGGTTTCATCGTCTAACTTCTCACCGTAGCGATTCAACACTTTGATTCCGTTGTCTCCAAACGGGTTATGGGAGGCCGTAATCATAATACCGCAGTCAAACTCATCCTTACGGGTCACATAGGACACACCCGGCGTGGTAATCACATGCAACATATACACATCCGCACCGCTGGCAGCCATACCTGCCACTATGGAATATTCCAGCATATAACTGGAACGACGAGTATCCTTACCGATGACAATCCGCGGACGATACCCCGGCTTGGTACAACCGGAAAGCTTGGAGGAAAAATACCACCCCAAAAAGCGCCCTACTTTATAGGCCTGCATGGAGGTCAGATTCACGTTTGCCTCTCCTCTGAAGCCATCGGTACCGAAATACTTCAGCTTCCGGGGCTCGTTTACCGGTCGGCGGTTAATCTCTATTTTATCCAGTAATAATTCATCTGTGGTTACGCCGAAAATCTCCGCTAACTGAATCACCTTTTCAATCTGCGGAAGTGCCTGATCCATTTCCCACTTTGAAATGGACTGACGGGACACTCCAAGAGCTTCCGAAAGCTGCTCCTGAGACATATCTGCTACGTTTCGCAAGTGAATGAGTTTCTGTCCGATAGTCATACGCGTTCTCCTTTTTTCACATACTACTATATTATGATACAATTATAGCAGAGTACCAATACACTTTCAAGCAACTTAACAGTGTTATTTCTGCAACTTACAGTTGCATTTTTGGTGTTTTAAATGTTCTTCCGATGATTTTAGGTTGTTTCTCCAAAGAATAAGGTTGTTTTTTGGAAAGTTTAGTTTACACAGCGTATATTTCAATCCTTTTCATCTTCCAGCAATTCCAGTACCTCCGGCATATCACGTTTCAACGTTTCATACACAATATTTAAGTCCACATTACCGTAGTCATGCACGATTCGATTTCTCAATCCCCCCAACGCATTCCACGGTATATAACTATGTGTCGCCCTATAGTCATCTGATAGTTTCTTCGCATTTTCCGAAATCTGAATCATACGAAACAGCATGTTTTGAACATAATACGCATCATTCTTTATATTATCCATATATCTTCACCCCATCCTTAAGTATCTCTTCCGTCAATTCCGGATTCTCCCTCAACTGATTCATATCCAACACTTCTACACGTTTCCGAAGAGCTGTCCTTAACTCCTCTACCATTCCGTAAAACTTTAGTCCCTTTATATCGGCAGAAATCAATAAATCAACATCACTGACGGGTGTTTCTTTTCCTTTGGCATAAGAGCCGAACAAATAACAAAATGCCACATCGTACTTTGAAAGGACATTGTCGCATTTTCTCCGAATACTCTCAATAGTTAATACGCCATGCTCTTCGTCTATGAAATCCACTTTCTCCAATTGTTCCACCATATATTTATATTTCATCGTATTACGCTTTTCTTTTTCATTTTCATAAGACTTATAAGAACGCAACGAAACCCCAAGACACTCTGCAGCCTCTTTCTGTGTCATATTCTTTTCGATTCTTAACTCTTTTAGTTCTCCCATATTTGCACCTCCGACTACAGTATAGTGCAAATTTTGCACTCATGTCAATAGTAAAAGTGCAAAATTTGCACTTCCTTTCACGTAAAGGTGCAAATCCTGCACCTTATACTTTTCCTATTATTCCTTCCCACAAATCATTCCACACAGGTAAATACCGGATTCTTGATTAAACAGACGCTCTTTGAAACTAACTACCGGAATTTAAACAGAAACGTCAATAACGCCGGCATGTGACAGAAAGGACCTTCCAACCGATACCGCAGTTCACCCTCTTCTTCCTTTACGGTGAGCGGCAGTTTTTCAATGGCTGCTTTTGCCTCCTCCGGTTGCAGTTTTGCACTTACCGCAATATCCTCCAAGGACACAAAAAGATCAAAATCCTTTATGGTTAATTCATGAAGGGCATACATGGTTTTCAAAACACGAAGATCCGAAAAGCGCTCCATTATAAGGGATAATTCATATAATTGAGAAATATTCGGAGTCTGAAATGCTTTACCTAACGAAAAGAAGATGCTGTCTGTCATTCTCCCGGTACTGCCTTCCGGTTCAGAGCAGACAGAAAGTCCCCAGTCAGAAATATTATCTCCGGCGTAGTCCCTATCATCCCACGGAACAAAGTTTTTACACCCGTCGGTGACAGCAATTTCGTGTAATAGTGCCGCAATACGATAACATTTCTCAAAGGACTCCTTCTCCGGAAGAGCAGCAAAATAGTCCTTCAAATTCAAGCAGATTTCTCCCAATCCCTTTGTCGAACTACAACCGAGAAGTTCATCTACAGTCACCTCAAAAAACTTTGCCAACTCCGGAAGCAACTGAATATCCGGGAAACACTGACCGGATTCCCATTTTGAGACTGCCTGATTGGTCACACCCAGGGCCTTGGCCAGCTCTTCCTGGGTAAATCCTTTTTGTTTTCTTAAAAACGCAATCTGTTCCTGTAATTTTATTGTATTCATAGGAAACCTCCCTAATTTTTGTTTTGTAGCTACACCTATAGTTTACAGGCAAGTGCCGCAAAAAACAATAACGCGTTGGTTTGAAACATTTACCGGTCATCCAACCGCAGGTTGGATAGTTCCTCACCCGCTCTTCCATACGCTCCGCCGGTATTCACACAAAGAAAAAGGACTCTTTTGAGTCCTTTTCCATCCTATCTCTTTCTACTTCAGTGCTTCTACCACCGCATGATAAGAAGATTTCTTTTCATAATTCTCATCAAACAAACCGCAATACGGTCCGTTCTGCTTATATCCGTAGTCTGTTTTCGGCAACGACGGTCTGTCGTTATAACCCCAAACGGTAATATTGGAGATCATAAGCTCCTCTGCGTTCAATTCCGCATACGCCCGGAACAAATCCCCGTAAAATTCCGCGTGCCGATCCGCCTTAGCCGGGTCGTAATTACGCACCGCAAGCTCTGTCACATGCACATCCACGCCAAGGGAATGGAACTTCTTCACTGCAGTCTTAATTCTCGTAATATCAGAATCATTCATACAACCGTTCTGCGTTCCGTATCCCCCCACATAGCTCTGCATACCGATACCGTCACAAAGCTTCCGATAATTGCCGCTTGCATCCTTTGCATAGGAGTTGATACTCGTTACCAATTCACAAATCGCATCACGCTTTTTATCGTAGAATGTACTGTAATCATTGTAAAATAATGCAATTTCCACATCCGGATTCTTTGCCTGAAGCTTTTCTACCGTGTTCTTTGCATAGAGGAAAGAAAGCTCCACGTAATCATCTCCGATTATGGTATAGAACGGATTATCTTCCCCGTTACGCTTTGTACGCACATGACGTTTATCGGCATAAACATACTCACCGGTACCGTCACCTACTGCTTCGTTTACTACATCCCAACAATAAACCGTGCCCGGATACTTCTCTTCAAAATGCGTAATCACCTGGTCAATATAATACTCCAGACGTTTTAACATGGTCTCACGGTCCACATAAGCACCTTTGCTGTCATAGCCTTCTCTGAAAAACCAATCGCTCATATGGGCGTCCCACACAAGAACATGACCACGTATCTTCACACCTTGCTGAACCGCAAGCTGCACCATACGATCTGCGGTATTGTAATTCATCACCGGCATACCGTCTTTACTTCTCTTCGAAGCAGTCTGATTCAACAAGGAATATGCCTTCATTTCGTTACCGAAGCTTACGCTGGTACATTCCTCTCCCAACAAAGTCTTGTACTTATCATTCGTTAAATCTCTGCTGTTCATTACAATGCCGAAGCTGAAGTTGTGCTTTTCTGCTGCGTTTACAAGCGCTCCGGTTTTACTAACCTCCACCGGTTCTTCCGTCCCTGCTCCGCCATATGTTGCATCCATATGGAAGGTTACGGAATATACCGTAGCAACAAAGTTGGAATAATCCTCCATCTCCGTACATGCCATCAGACCGATTCCTGCCACCTCCGTGGTCAATGCCGGTGCCAGCAGATGATCTGCCACTCCCGTTGTCTGTCCGTCATAGCGAACAAATACTTCATTGAAGTCCTTATCGTAAAGTTTTACTGCAAGATTTCCCGCTTCACTCTTCATCTTCACGGTAACACCAAGACAATGACTCATATCAATCAACTTCGGAAGGCTCAGCTTTATCTCCTGATATAACCCTTCGTACTGCAGGGAAATTGAACCGTCCGTCTCAATGGTGTACTGGGTACCGTAAGAAGTCTGGTACAACAACTCATTAAAATCATAGGTCAAATCCGTCGGACCGGACACTGCCGGTGCTTTGGTCGGTTCCGGGGCTTTCGTCGGAACCGGAGTCGCTGTCGGCTTCGGTGCCTCCGTCGGGGCCGGGGCTTCGGTTGCTACCGGTGTTTCTGTCGGAGCCGGGACTTCGGTTGCTTCCGGGGCTTTTGTCGGAGTCGGGGCTTCGGTTGCTTCCGGGGCCTCTGTCGGAGCCGGGGTCGCTGTTGCCGCAGGTACCTCCGTCGGGGCCGGAGCATCGGTTGCAGCAGGTTCCTCTGTCGGAGTCGTGATTTCGACACTCTCATCGCCAGCCGGGGCTTCCGTTACCTCCGGAGTCGATGTAACATTCGTATCACTCTGCTCTTCACCGGAGCAAGCCGCAAAAGCACAGAAACACAGTACGGTTAACGCCATCATAAGTAACGCTTTCTTTCGTAACTTCATGAAATCTCCTCGCTTTCTGTTTGTCAAATTTCTTTATATAGTATACCATATTTTCGTACATGTTTTATTGCATATTTTATGCATTTTATTGCGCGAACCGCGAAAAATTGCAACTTTTATGTCCACAAGAAAACAGCCCCGTAGGACTGTTTTCTTATATTTGTATTACATATCAAGCTTTGTAAGCAAATACGCCTCCTCTTCTTCATCGAGAACCGTTCCGCTTATCATTTTATCAGCCAAGGCACACGGCTTAGTCTGCAGAGCCATAATTTCATATGAATTAAAGCCTTCTGCACTTCCGATTGCCTCTATTGCAGCCAGTCTATCCTTCTGATTGACAAAGGCTTCTCCCTGTCTGGAATCGCATATACAACCAAGGGCAATAATGCAGGATGTAAGTTCAGCTGCATTCAGAAGACCTGATTTAATGAGTTCGCAGAGCTTATCAACCACCATACTCGCTTCCTTTTCTCCTATCACAGCAAATTGCTGAGGATTATTATGTAAGATTACACCCATTGCCCAAGCACTAAACTGTAAAAATCTGCTTCTTCTTTCAAGTGCCCACGTTGCATCCTGTTGAAATCGTTTCAGAAGGACTTCTATTCCGCAGCCTGCCTTAGCCTGCGCATACAAGCAAGGCTGAATATACGCCGTATACTCGTATAACGGCAATATTTTTTCAATCTTCATTTCTTCGCCGCAAATACCCAGACATTGAATTGCTTGTGCATTTGTTGTAACTTTTGTCCCGTAAGAGCCAAAACCGTTCAGCACCGGAAGCAATTGACTCATAACAATATCATAAAGTTTTTTCTTCTGCCACTTACTCCAACCGGCTCCTATTCTTCTCGCTATTACAAAGAGACGAGTACGTGCTTCTTGGGAATAAGATGTGTCCAAAGCCTTAAGGATCGTATCTGCAAATTCGTTTTTGTTACTTGCGTTACAAATTACCGATGAACGCTCAGAGATCTTCTTGGCCAGTTTTCCTCGTTCCTCCGGTCGTCTGCAATGGTCATAATTGGTACAAAGTTGAATAAGAGTACTAATCTCTGCCTTTGGATTTAAGGTGCTTCCCGACGGCGGCGTTATTCTGAACTTGCTTTTCTGAATGTCTTTATTATCAATAACGATGTCAACCTGCCCGACCTCTAATTGACTGCTTCCGCTCTCATCATCGCTGGTCCAGGCTTTCATCGTGATGACTTTGTTTTTGCCCATCTCTACTAAAAATGCCACATAAGCTCCATTCGGATAATGTTTCTTAAACGAAATGTTACCGGAAGCAATACTTCTATATGTGCCATCAATGTTTCTGCTTTTAATAGGGACAGAAACAATGGACTGACCCGGTTCAATTCGAAAGCCATGCATCACTTCAGAAACATACGGAAGCTCTGCACCGGTCGGTATAATCATCTGAACTCCACCATTCTTAACTCCAAGGTAAAGACTGTCATTAAGGATCGTCTTTCCCCACTGGATTGGCGCAAAAGGCTTCTCTTTCGTTATGTTTGAACCATCCGTCGTACTTTTACCGGTTCTGCCGTTACTTAATGTAAGCGGTTCACTCATCTCACTTGTTCCTAACAAACGCATATCATCCTGCATCTCCTCATACTTATGAAGGTAGTAATGATATACTGCTGCACCTCTGGCCACTGCCAAATCAGGGTCAAGCGCAACAATCGGCTCAAAACCAAAAAACTCCGTCAATCGGTCTGTAACCATATAGAACTTAGACATACCGCCGTTAACCACAACGGCATCCACTTTAATATTATCTACGCCAAGCTTAACTGCAGCTTTGTTAAGAACGTCAAGAATAGGATAGATAATATTTCTTGTGTCTGAAATTGCATCAAGATTCTTATAATCATTAAATGTCAAATTCTTTGCCATAAAATGAGCAAGAATCTCTTCCACCTCATCCTTCGTGAATTTATCATCGTATGCATAACCGATACCATGCAAACGACCACCCACATCAAATGTAATTTCATCTGCCGGATCATCCCAACCGGAGTCATAGCTGTCTCCGCATCTCTCATTAAGTTCCAGCTTAAGATTTTCGGCATGTGATTTCAGTAACGGCATAATAATCTTTTCATTCTTTTTCAGAACACTTACTACATTCGGATGACCCGAATATAACTTTAGATATCTTTCATACATGGTTCTGGCAATGGCATCATCAAAATCATCTCCGCCCAGTAATGTATATCTGTTGGTAGCGATTTCATCTACCTTAAGAATCTCCGGATTATCCTCACGTCTCATAATCTCATGAGCCGTAATATCTAACGTGCCGCCTCCCATATCAAATACAAGAACTGTTTTCTTGGTACTTAAATCGAGAATACAATTCGGGATCTCACCGTTTCTAATCTGATTGATAAGATCATAAATGACTGCATTTGGTTCAGAAAGGAGTACGGCTCTCTCGGAACCATCCTCATTTCGAACCTTGATTCCGGCCATTTCTGCCGCATCTCTGGTTGCCTTACACATAGCAGGATCAAAATTCGCCGGTACGGTTATCACCGCATCATCAATATTGCATCTTACCGTTCCCTCTGCCTCTTTCTTTAAATGAGTAAGAATTCTTGCAGATACCTGAGACGGGGTTTCATCCGGGATTGCCTCGTCTAAGCCTTCTACGTGTGCATTTCCCATCTGACTTTTTATGGACTTAGCCACAAGATGCGGTCTTAAGGAATACTGCAGCTTCGCAAAATCACCTACAACCGGCTCATAATTTTTGTCCTGTCTGTAATACACACACGACGGCAAGGTTGATCTCTTAACAGTTGAAAGACTGATACCGCTGTTGGTATTATCATAAATATCCGTTGTTCTTTTAATCTCCAGCACCTTGCTCACAATTTCACCGTTCGGCTTTTCGTTGATAATTGCAATTGCTGAATTTGTTGTACCAAGATCGATACCTACGCAAAGGTCATTGTGTTCACTATTATTTGTCTGTTTCATTTTTTATTCCTCCTCTTTCAGTTTAGGTCTTGAAATCTGTATCTCTTTTTCTTTGTAAATCCACCCCGGAGAAACCACCTGCACTTTTTTCTTTTCGTCAAGCCCCACAAACGGTGTTCCTTCATAATCACAGTTCTCCACCTCAGATGCTGTCATCTCATAAACAGCGCCAGGTTTCATCATTGGCTCAATATGGTTATCTCTAACAAACTGGATAAGTTTTCTGACCATAATCAGCAATCCGTTAATCTCAAGCGGCAACTCATAATTGTTCTTTCTAAGATCCTCAACGCCTTTTCTGATTACAAGCAACTCATCTAAAATGCAACCGTACTTCTCTGAATTCAGTTTTGCAAAAAAATCCGTAAGCTCTTTCACCTTACCGGCCTCAAGCTGCTCTTCGAACTCATCCTGCAAATCCTGAAGCATCAGATTCGTTCTTTCTAAGGAATTTTCCACTCTCCGAAGTCGTCTTATCGCCTGCTCATATGTCAATTCGTTATGCTCCGACATTGACTTACCCGAATTTTTCTTATCGCTTTCCTCTGTTCTGTAGCCATATACATCTGCAAGAATATCCGATACATCAATAAGATAATAGTGGGCATAGGTGTTTCCCAGCTGGTGTAACTGCTGCATTGCTTCATCAAAATCAAGATACGGACTATTCTCAAACATCATAAGGAGCGCGATTCTGTCCTGTGTATCATATTTCTTCCCGCTGCTAAGTGCCGCGCTCTTTCTTAATTTCTCAAACTGTTCGTAAGAAGCCTTATCACCATTCATTGCACCGTCAAAAGCCTTGCTTACCTTTTCTGCCCAGATGAACACTTCTCGTCTCTCGGACTGTCGTGTCATTCTTCTGTCTCGTAGTACCTGAATCACATCTTCGCCTGACATATCCTCTCCATAAGCAGAATTCATAATTTCTGCAATACATCGAGGCTCTGCTCCGGCATCTCTGCAAAGGATTGTAAAGATACGATTCTCCTTCACAATGTTTTCATTAAGGCGCCCGGCCTTCGTTATCTTACGCAGCATTTCTTTGTGCATCCCGTCAATAACTTCCTTCATCTTCGGATTGATTTTGTTATTCATTTTCTCATCTCCTATAAAAAATTAATTTCACTTTCTTCGGCAAATATAAACTGTGCTCTGCATTCACCGTCGTTAATCAGTTCCTGTTCAATCGTATTGTCCGTATCCTTATACGGAGCTCCGCAATGTACCATTGCTACTGTTTTCGGATTCAACTTCTTTATGAATGCCTTCATATCGTCGTAGTCCTCATGTAGGGAAAAATCCATCTTCACCTCCTTATACCCACTCCCCGTTCCCTTGCGGACCGCCGAAAGATAAATATGAGGCCGTTCCACATTATTGCTCAGAAGTTTATTGTGTTTGGTCAAAATAGGAATTCGTAATTGTTCCATTTTTCGTACCGGGTTCATTACCGAATCATCCAAAACTATCGGTATTTCATACTTGTTTGCATCATTTAGTGCTTTTAATACTTCAACCGACTTGCTTAACTGTTGGACACAGCATTTTACGTTCGTACGGGTCTTATACGCATACTCCAGCAATGCATCTGCTTTGTCTTGCAGGTTCATTTTTGACTTATGAAAATCCGGATGCTTCGCATGCAATCCACACATAATCAAAATCTCCGGACTCGCATTCGGCAGTACACACCCCGGT
This sequence comes from Lachnospiraceae bacterium, assembly GCA_017465475.1. Lineage (GTDB taxonomy): Bacteria > Bacillota > Clostridia > Lachnospirales > Lachnospiraceae > SIG307. Next base: position 15,854 of record JAFTWC010000018.1, on the reverse strand, counting down.
GTTAAGCTTGTTCCTTCAAGAGAAAAGTCACCGGTATATAAAATCGATGTCCCCGCTCCCTCAAAGTGCACCATCATCGCTCCGGGAATATGTCCGGCCGGATAAAATGTTACCTTATATTTCCCAAAGTCAAGACTCTGCAGATACGAAACCACTACAATGCGGTCCATTAAACTTTTTACCGCCAATTGCGCTCTTTCCTCCTTTAGTTTCCCGCTGTTAAGCAAACGGTCATACAATTGAAATTCCGCAAGCACTTTTGTAGGTTCCGTCATATAGATACTCGCTCTGGGTGCCATTGCTGCAAGGTCCATCAGATATGCAACATGATCGGCATGGGCATGTGAAATATAAATCTGGTCTATCTGCCCCAAGGATTCAATAAACGGTGAAGTAGCTAACCCGTAAAGATCAGGCCCGTACTCAATCCCTTCCTTCAATCCGGTTCCCGCGTCAAGTATTATGTTGGCGCCGGCCAACTGCAAATAATAGCAGCTGGCGCCAACTCTTTGACCGCCGCCCAAAGGAATAAACGGTATTTTTCCTCTGACGCTCATCTGTTGTCCTCCTTTCCTTTTCTTTACATTAAGGATATCATCCCGTATGTCACTGTTTGTAAGAATGATTTGTAATAGTGAAAAAAGACAGGCGGGACACCTAACCTAGGTGTTCCTACCTGTCTTTTTCACATACTTCTATTACGGTTTTTACTTAAACTCCACATCCTTATTTTGGTATTCCGCAACTATCACATCTAATAACGGCTGAATTAACTGTCTCTCCTGCTCGGTCAAATCCAATCGTTCTATCGCTTCTATAAATTCCGTCATTTCATCGATTTCCTTTACCGTCGTACCCGATACAATCGCAGTCAATTCTTGAACAACATTTTCTATATCACTTACGCTGTCGAAAAAACGTAACAGAATACGTTCGTCACATTTATCCGAAAGCAAACTGTATAGCCATATCAAGAATCCTCGAAAAGTCCTCCCCGCATCTTTTGTCTCTTCGTAAAGCTCTGCTATATTTTTTAAATAGTTTAAGTACTCACTTTCCTTCCTCTTCTCTTTATAGTTTTCAAGCGTTTTCAAATACAGCTCTTTTATAACGTCTTTCGCCTTTTCATACTGTAAAAGATTACACCACGCCCTCTCCTGAAGCCACATTACGTTCCATAAATTGTAATCAAAACGACTGTAATCATACAAATTTAAAACAGGAAGCATCAGCATCTGAGCCTGTTCCAAACACCGAATCTCATTCACATAATCGCCTATATAGCCGTAACCGTCTGCTGCTTCTTTCCAAAGGTCAATCTGCTTCTCTGTATTCAAAGTTTGAGCTTCCTGCTCTGCCACAAGATAATAATTACATTGTTTACGAACAGCATTTATTTCATCAAAATCAAATGGAGTAGCATTTGACATAACTTCTGCTTTCATCTGAATTATTTTATTTCTGAGATATTCTCTTTCCTCCGGAAACCGGGTTTCTCCCGAATACCGTGAAAGCAGTTCCTCGGCTTTTAGACAATACTCCAGTGGCCGCTTCTGCCCCTTGTATAAAATATCACTTGTTATTTCAGCGCAGATGATAAGTAAATAAATATGACACAGTTCGAACTCTTTCGTATCACAGTACTTATCAATAATCCCTTCCATCAACCGGACCTTTTGTTCTTCCTTTCCGAATCCGGGATTAACACGCTTGATTACGGCCGGTATTTCCTTAAACTCCACGTTCTCATACTCAAAATAATCTTCGAGAAATCCCAGAACACATTCGCCCAACTCCGTGTTTCCCAGGCGATTATATAGCTTTACGCATTCACACCAGTAGTTCTTTTTATCGTCTGCGCACTCCGCCAAGCGGTACAAATACCACTTAGCCGCCAACACATAACGGATATACTGCAAATCGGCGTCATCCTTTTGTATCTCCGGTTCTATATAGGTTATCAATTCTCCGGCATATCGTTCCGCCTCTTTTCTTCTGTTTGCATCAATAAGAATTTTTATAAGATCCAAACAGATATACCCCGAATAGTGTCCGAATTCTTCCCCGTTTGCAATACATCGCTTATCATAATCCAGAGCCTTAACCAAACACTCTGTCGCAGAATCAGAATTGCCCATTTTCAGGTGTGCCTTGGATAACCTGGATAATATCCAATCTATCGGTTCGCTATCCTCCTCATAGGCCTTCTGATACATTTGAATGGCATTCTCATAATCCTCGTTTGCCATATAAGCATCCCCTATGTCACTATAGGAATAATCACCGGAATGAAATACAATGTCCGTACTTTCGCTAGTTCCGTCAGCATTTTTTCCGTTTCTTACCTCATCCAGCAACTCCTGATAAAAAGACACCTTAGCAGGATCAGAGTAATCTCCCCATCTGAATATGGAATAGTCATCCGAAAAGAAGTCCCTCACATTTTCAAGAACCTCTTCTTTTAACTCATCTGAAATAGAATATCCGACAAAATCAGCATTCACGTTCTCAAATATACCAATAATTCTTTGATAAATGGACTCTGCTTCCGGAACCTCGTCAAAAAACCCATTCATCAGCAAATCACTCATGTGGCTATCCATTCTTTTTGCCAGTCTTACCAATTCAGCCGTCTGTATCTGGCGGTTACTGTTGGCTTTTTCACAAGCTTCTATTGCCAAGTCAAACAAGTTGCCTACGGAAACAATTTGTCTTTGAGCGTATTCCTCTAATACGTCTTCCGTTGCAAACGCATCAAACATGTCATCGCATCGGCATATGTCTCTTATTTGTTCCATATATAGATTCGCCAAAATGCGGTATGCCTCTTCCGTGCCTATCCTCTTGCAAATCACAATTGCTTCCTCAATGGCGTCCCTTTTCCCATATTCCAGGCAGATTTTGGCATACATAAGGTCTTCTCCGCCAATCCGGTCAGCAATCACATCAAATACCCGTCTTTTTATCCGTCGCACAGAATAATCGTCAACAGGTTCCCTTCTATATTGGTATATTCCGGAAGCGATATGAGGACAACTCTCTGTTGTAGGATTCAGTTTCGTATATACCAAATCCTGAATTACCTGGTGCAAAAAGATTTTCTGATTCTCCCCGGTACTTTCAATCCATCCCCGTTTCATCAGCATATCGATATAGTTGCTCACTCCGTTCATTCCGCATAATTCTTCAAAAAGCATTCTTCGGATTCTTATTCCTGCAAACAAGGATAAGCTGCTGATAATTTCTTTCGATGCTTCATCAAAATTGAACACATCAAATAGGATTGATAAATGCCGGTTTACACTTTCCGAATTCATCCTGCGATCTTTTCGCTGATTAACGATACGTTCGTCATCCGTGTTTGTAACGCCGCTTTTTTCCATGAAGTTCCGATACAACTCCGTCGGGCTCTGTTCGGAATCACGCAAATACTTTGCAATCAGCTCTACCGTCATCGTATGACCATCAACAAAAGCAATCAGTTCCCTTACCGCCTCGTATTCCGCAGCTTCATACTCTTCCTCATTGTAAGAAGTAAAAAGGGCCATCAAATCCTTATCATCCGTCATACGGTCCACTTTGACTTCGTTGAAGTTCCAGTCCCTTATATTTCTGTTTCTGGTCGTAATCAGGAATTTGCACGGACACTGAAGCAACTCTTCCAAGCGGTCATCCCGCTCCACATCAAAGTTATCCAATAAAATCAAATCTCGCTTAGAGGTGCTTTTTCTCAAAACTTCCAAAACCCGTTCAAAATACTCCTGTTCACTTTCTTCTTCCTCCATTGACATATTATTTATCAGGATTTCGTGACACGTCGTATACTCAATGGAATTCTGAAAATATGCAAACGCTACCGTATCAAACTCATCACGATATCGGGCTACAAACCTCTTTGCCAACTCTGTTTTTCCTATTCCTCCGATTCCGGAAAGAAACAAGACGCTATTGTCCTTTAACTCTTCATGTATTTCTTCGAGTTCCTCTTCTCTCCCGACAAAGTACGCAGAATTGTAGGTAAAGGTATCAATTAAATAAGTGGCTTCCAAATCAGCAAGTTTGATTAACTCCTCCAATGCTACGATAACTTCCTTCACCGATTTCCACCGTAACAATGTCGAAACAACCATCGTTTTATGAAAAAACTCTTTAAGTTTCGTAAAAAAGGCAGGTCGCAATCTTTCATCATAAAACCTCATGTCCTTATAATCAAAACAGGATAAATAACGGCTGTCTGCAAGCGTCGGCTTTCTGTCAAATATCTTATAAAATAATAATGCTCCGAGGGCATAGATGTCCGTTTGCGGTCCGACTTTTGAAATTTTGCCCTGCACCTGCTCGGGAGCTGAAAATCCCTCCGAAAAGGATAAATCCATAATCCTTTTCTCTTGCAAATCGCTGATTCTGCAAACGGAATCGAAATCAAACAAAAGAATATGCTCCGCCGTTTCCGGTATAACAAATACGTTTTCCGGCTTTATATCCAAATGTAAAAATCCCTCTTCATGATATTTGTCAATTACGGTAGCCAGGGTCTTCACATGGGTAAACGTTTCAATCAGACTTTCATCCTTATAACTAAGATAATCTTCCCCCTCATCCAGATTCATAACGGAATATATGGTACCGTTAAGCTCCGCCATATCTACAACATTAACGGTAGAATTCACCATTCCGTACATTCTTCTGAACTCTGCATTTGCTCTATAGGAAGATTGAAACCGCTTTTTAGCAGCCTCATATTTATCCGACTGTCTTTCATCGCAGCTTATTTCATAACAAGAGCTCCTGTATATCGTTATATAGACCGGATATAGCTCCTTCACTCTGGCCAGATGCTCAATTCCCGATGAATCCACATATTCCGCATTGTAAACGATACTGTTGGCACCTCTCCCCACCTCTGACGTAATACAATATTCTTTCTCTCCTATTTTCAACTTAAAGCCTCTCGGCAACGCTATTCTGCTGTCAATCATCTATCCTTCCTCTTTTCTGTAAACACCATCCGACTGTTTCTTTGACACACATTTTCATTCATTCCATATACCTCATCTCCGTTTGATGACTTCAGTATACAGAATGATATGACAGAGTTTGTAATACTGATTTGCAGATGACGCAAACACCTTGCTTTGTTTCCATTTTACTACAAATCTCACAAAATATATAGATTTTTCGACAATTTGCATATATAATATTTTTATGAGATTTTTGTGTAAACGGAGGCGTTGGCAATGAATAAAAACTATACACAATATAATTCGGACAGTATTTACAGCTTTATGGACGAGGATGGTGCGGACAAGGCAATGGACTTCTTACGAGATCCGGATAATTTCCGTGCCTTTCATCAGGGTCTTTCCGAAATAATGATAAAAAAAGAATATGCTTGTACCGACACCTCCCCAAATGAAATGGCTCGGGTATTATCAAAAAAGCTGCAGGAAATAGGCTCACCTATTTCTCTTACCACTGTTATTTCCTGGTTTACCGGTGAACATCGTCCGAAAATTGAAGCAGGATACAGAAAACAGATTTACGAAATATGCTTCGCTTTAAATCTCAGCTTTGAGGAAACCATATGGTTTTTCAATCACGTTTATTATGACAGAGCATTCAATTGTCATACCATTGACGAGTCCGTATTCTATTTCTGCTTCAAAAACGGTATGTCTTACAAAGATGCGCTTACCATAATCGACGAAGTAGAACAGGCACCCGCCACATCTTCATCCGCCAAAAAGTATCCAAACTATACCTTATTTGTGAAACAACGGGTGGAAGATATTAAGTCAAAAGAGGAACTCATTTCCTTTTTAGTACTGAACAAGGAGAATTTCTCAACCTGGAACGAAACCGCCTATGCCCTGCTTGATAATTTAGTAAATGAACTACTCCCTTCGGAGAACGCAAAAAATGAAATTGAAAAAATCAAACGAAAGATTAAACTGAAAAACACAACCCACGGAATTCTCCCCGAACAAAAGAATCAAAAAGAATGGGGACTGATTATGAAGGAAATCGCATTCGAATTCCCGAATGAAACGTTTCTTGAAATGATTGAAAAAAAGAATATACGGTCCAAAAATTTTCTTCTGGAGACAATCCTTGGATTGAAACAAATAATCGAGACCGACAAAGAACGTTTCATTGACAAAATGTCCATACCGGATGTTGTCAAAGCCAATTTCCCTTCAAGGAAAACCCTGTCCGATGTATTATCGGAATCAAAAGTTACACAAAGCAAATCCTATGATTCTATTAGAAAAACCATCCTTCTATTAGAATTTTACCGTTTCTGGTGCGAAATAAAAATCGCAACAGACGCGGATTTTGACGACGAAATCCCATTAAGCGACGTATTTTTCGATGAAATGAATGCTACGTTACAAGAATGCGGATACGAAGAGCTTTATGCAGGAAATCCTTTTGATTGGATTATCATGTGTTCCGCCCAGGCAGATGATCCGCTTTGGTACTTCCGTGAATGCATGTCAATGATATTACTTAACGAGAGAACAGAGAGCTGATAAAGCTCTCTGTTTTCTCGTCTGTAACTACTATCCTTTTAGGTGGCACAATTCAGCCATCAAGTCAAATTGTTATCGCACCTGATTTGCAAATATCAGCGCATAATCCGCATCCTTCGCATTGCGTATTATCATTTACTAAGTCTTTTGCCACATTACAAAAGCACTGCACTTTGCATCTTCCGCATCCGGTACACTTTGAAAGATTAACTGATGCTTTTCGGTTTTCGATAAAGTGGGAGTTCCGGTGTCTATCCATTTTTTGCATACATTGCTTACATTCCTTTTCAATCTCAGAAAATCTGGCATAGCCATTCAGAAGGATTTCCATTGCTATCTGAACGGTTGAAGCCCCCAGCTCAACCAATTCCGCTGCCATGCTTCCGTTTGTAACGCCGCCACCGGCGCATACCTCAAAGCCCGAATCTACCAGAATCTTAGTATATTGCTTTGTCAAAGGGAACATCCACTCTCCAAATACAGACAAACTCTTTCCCTCAAATATCGGGTTATTAGGCAAAACAGATCTCACGGAATCTAACAATGACACATATTTCACCCCGGCCTCCCTGAAAATCTTAGCAATATAGGATGCCGGCAGGTTATGATTTACTTTGGGCATAATCGGGATTGACAGCTCATTCATAACTGCTTTCAACAGAGTAATCATCTTTTCCTTAAGACCGTCTTCACATAACATATCGTTAAAATAAAAGAAGTCCAACTGAAGCGCGTCCGCACCTGCATTCTCTAATCTTTTGCATGTTTCGACCCATTGTTTGGTATCATATGTCAGTTCGCAAACACTCGGAATAATCAAGATGCCTGTACGTAATTTAGCTGATTTCGTTAATTCTACCGCTTCATCAATCAATAACATTTCTCTGTCAAACCCGGATTCAGACCAAAACTGCTTTTTCTCATAATCTATATAACATCTTCTTTTCTTTCCGTCATTCGTCCTGGAACTTGAAGCAGATTTAAGAATAACCGCCTGTGCACCGTTCTCCGCACATTTCACCACATTCTCAATACACTCCGTTGCAGGACACGATGCAGCAACAACATAACCATTCACTTCATAGCCTAAGAACTTCATACTAACTCCTTTCTAAGCGCAATAATCATTCCTTACTTCTTTTTTATTTCATCATGGAAGAAATAAAGTTTATGCGCCGTTTCGCCTAAATAATTTCCGATTTCCGTAGCCAGACTTTCCCAGTATGCACGAAGCGTTCCCGGATTCGAATAAAGACTCACATACGCATCGTACTTATCCGGATAGAACTCACGAATCATTTCGAGAACTTCATATTTGTAATTAGCCCGCAAATTCAAATTTTCAAAACATATTAAATCGGCATACTCCCGGACCTGATCGACCACCTGTTTCCAACCATCCGTCAAAGGAAAAATCGGAGAAACAAAGGCATATACCCGGATACCGTTTCTATGTAACTCTTTCATCGCATCCACTCGTTCCTGCGGAGAAACAACATTTTTTTCTATTCTTTTTGCAAAAACAGCATCCATCGTGGATAACGATATTCCGATTCGGATATTGTCAAACTGTCTCAACAAATCAATATCCCTTACTACCAGCGGCGATTTTGTTAAAATCTCAATGTTTGCATTTGTGTTTTCCCTAAGCAGCTTTTGCAGAATTTGCCGGGTCGCACCATACTTTTTTTCAAGCGGATTATACGGATCCGTTACTGACCCCAATAAAACCGTTTTGCCCGATAAGTCTTTTTTTATCAATTCTCCTCCTCTCTTTATATCCATATAGCTTCCCCATTGCTCTCCTGCATGTCCCGTAAATCTGGACATGAACTGGGCGTAGCAATAGATACACTGATGGCAACATCCTACATATGGATTAATCACATAATCCGCATCCGGCAATTTTGACTTTACCATAATCGATTTGCATTCTTTTTCACTTATTCTCATATTCCCGTACTCCTTTCTTATTTCCGATTATCATCAACACGATTGCTGCCGCAGCACACAGTATTGCTGCAACTAACGCGTTATTAAGATTGTTTGTATACATATACAGAAGTATACTTAATGCAACTCCCCCTACATGTCCCAGATTCTCCGCGGCAGTATGGGCATCTTTCTCATACATGTTTTTCTGCTTTTCGATTCTTTCAATGCAGTACTCCGTAGTGCCTCCTATTCCGGTCAGCATCCAAAATACCAATTTTACAGGTAATTCCGTATGTCCTGCTATAACGATCAGGATTGTTATTAAGACCAAATGTCCCAAAACAAACGTCTTTATATAATTACCATGAAACAACTTCTCAATTTGCGTATATGCTCTTGGAGAAAAAACATATAGTAACCAACTCATTAAAAACATAACACACGCCATCACAGAACCAAAACTTTCATAAGCGATTGCAATCATGCAATAGCAGTAAACAAAGTAATGGATTTCATGAAACAGAAGAACATAATCGAATACGTTAAATTTCATACGTTGCATCTTATTTTTGCTGCTCTGTTCCGATTTATTTACTAAAAATCCAACGATAACGCAACATAACAAGCCGGTCAGACTATTCAATAAAAAACCAAACACAAAACCAATGATCCGAACGAATCTCTTTTTCTCTTTTCCAAAGCGAACATTTTTTGCATCATCTGCACTTCTATCATTTTTATTAATGTTCACTTTATAACTTGATCGTATGTTTTGTAACACTGCCGCTAAAAAAGGGACAGAAAACAATACCGCTTCTTCTGTATGTAAGCCGACAACCAGCCCCATCGCCGCTATCACCATGAAGACATTACACAATCGTTTTGAAATCGTGAAAGGACTCGGAACAAGATTGCCCAGCTGGTAACACAGAGCCCCAATCAGGGCTCCGTATATACCAAAGTGTTTCATTCCGTAGACTACACTGCCAACTTCCAAAAAACCTGAAATAATGTTTAATACGTTGAATACCATCTTATTCATCCTCCTCAGACAACGGACATTTACCGCAATAGTTCTCCCAATACACCGCATTGGGACCGTTAAGAATCTCACTCAACTTCTGTTCAAGTAAATTTCCCAAATAAAACTTACTGTCCTTTATATTCCCTGTTCCGTCCAAGCCCCAGAAACATGCAGTAACATCACCATTCGGTAAAATTCCAATGGAATGTTTGACACATCTGCACTGATGACTCTTAGGACTTCCCGGTAACAAGTAGTGAATATCAAGCTTAAGTTTCTGATTTTTGTCACACAGGCTCTTAATATAATTCACCAGTTCCTCATTTTCCTTGTCTGTAAGTTCAAGATTCGCATACCGCTCACCTCTGCCTGACGGGAAGTATCGAATTAAACTCCATTCATCCACTTCATGCTTTCTTAACCAGCCATACAAATCCCATAAGATGTCCGGATTTTCATAATGCACGCGGGTTAATACCGTCTGAATTCCGACTTTCACGTCCTTCTTCTTTAAGTTATCAGTGGCCATTGCTGCATTTGCATGATACAGCATCTGTCTGTATTCATAATGATACTCCGGAACGGAATCCATTGTCATCTCAACATCATTGACTCTGCTTGCCAGGAATGCTGCTTCCTCCGAATCAATACCAAAACCGGAAGAACTGATTCCCACGTTTTCCTTTCCGAATTTCTTAGATAATAAATCAATAATCTCATTACTATCTGCTTTACGAAGCATCACTTCTCCTCCGGAAAGATCAATCTGTACATTAGGAATATCGATATTCTCACATATCTTAATCTTGTCTCCTAATGTCAGCTCCTCACTCCGGCATTTCGGTCCGGCATCCATAACACAAAATTTACAGGAATACGGACACTGTTTTGTAATATTGTAGATAATTCTTTTTTTGCTTCTGTTCATAAGAAGTTCTCCTTTCATTGTAAACCATCGTTTTCAATATAAAGGAATCCTATCGGTTCATTCATAACAACCCTTCGCCGGCATTGATTATTATCAAATCCCCTATTGGTTTTCCTTATGAACTAAGCATACGTTATGTGTTGTATGCGTTTGTAATAGTCATCACATAAGCAAAGGTAATATTTTCTTTCTAACATTATCCAAAATAAAAAAAGTAGCCAAACCTGTCCGTTCGGCTACTTCTCCTTTTTAATTCAATTACTTATCCAAACTCTTCATCGTCGGGAAGAGCAATACATCACGAATCGCCGGGCTGTTGGTAAGTAACATTACCAAACGGTCGATACCGTAACCGATACCACCGGTCGGCGGCATACCGATTTCGAGGGCATTCATAAAGTCCTCATCGGTGGTGTTTGCTTCTTCATCGCCTGCTGCAAGAGCTGCTTCCTGTGCCTTAAAACGCTCTCTCTGATCAATCGGGTCATTCAGCTCGGAGTAAGCATTACACATCTCCCAAGTGTTGATGAACAATTCGAAACGCTCCACGTAATCCGGCTTATCCGGCTTTCTCTTGGTAAGCGGAGAAACTTCTACCGGATGATCCATAATAAAGGTCGGCTGAATCAGGTGCTCTTCTACAAACTCCTCGAAGAACAGATTCAAAATGTCACCCTTCTCGTGACGTGCTTCGTAGTGTACGTCCTTCTCATCCGCAATCTTCTTTGCTTCCGCAGTGTCTTTAATCTCATCGAAATCCACGCCGGTGTACTTCTTAACCGCTTCAATCATGGTCAGACGTTCAAACGGCTTTCCAAGGTCGATGGTGTGCTCACCGTACGTAATGGTGGTGGTACCGCATACTTCCTCCGCAAGGTAACGGAACAGACTCTCGGTCAAATCCATCATGCCGTGGTAATCGGTATATGCCTGATACAACTCCATGAGGGTGAACTCCGGATTGTGTCTGGTATCCAATCCTTCGTTACGGAATACACGGCCGATTTCGTATACACGCTCCAAGCCGCCTACAATTAATCTCTTTAAGTAAAGCTCTAAGGAAATACGAAGCTTCACATCCTCATCCAAGGCATTGTAGTGGGTCTCAAACGGTCTTGCCGCTGCACCGCCTGCATTTGCCACAAGCATCGGAGTCTCTACTTCCATAAAACCTTCATTGTCAAGGTAACGACGGATTGCACTGATAATCTTGGAACGCTTTACAAAAGTTTCCTTTACATCTGCGTTCATAATCAGGTCCGTATATCTCTGACGATAACGAATATCGGTATTGGTCAGACCGTGATACTTCTCCGGAAGCACCTGTAAGCTCTTACTGAGCAGGGTCACCTTCATGGCATGAACAGAGGTTTCACCGGTCTTCGTCTTAAATACTTCACCTTCGATACCTACGATATCACCCACGTCAAACTTCTTGAAATCCGCATAGGACTCTTCGCCGATACTGTCTCTTGCTACATAAGACTGAATATTACCCTTTAAATCCTGCACATTGCAGAAAGAAGCCTTACCCATAACACGTTTGGACATGACACGGCCTGCGATACGTACGGTTTTGCCTTCCATCTCATCAAAATTATCCTTAATCTCGGTGCTGTGATGGGTTACGTCATACTTTGTAATCTGGAACGGGTCCTTCCCGTCTGCCTGCAACTGTGCAAGCTTTTCTCTGCGGACACGGATGAGTTCGTTTACATCCTGCTGCGGTGCTGCCTGTGCAGCCTTCTGCATATTTTCTTCTGCCACTGGTCTTTCCTCCGAAACTTTTATATCTTATGAAACAAATCCGGCAAGCAGTTTGAATAAATTCATCAAATCACTAACCGGATGTTTTCTCTACACTAGTTTGACTTCTGAATCTCTAAAATCTTGTATTCCACGGTGCCGGCCTGGGTCTCCACCTCAACCACATCGCCTACCTTATGGCGAAGTAACGCCTTGCCTACCGGAGACTCATTGGAAATCTTGCCCTGAAGACTGCTTGCTTCGGTAGAACCAACGATACGAAGCTCTAATTCCTCATCATACTCCATATCCAATACCTTTACCTTACAGCCGATATTGATGGTATCCACATCCACTTCATCTTCATCTACTACTTCTGCGTTCTTTAAAATCTTCTCAAGCTCTTCGATACGTGCCTCGATTTCACGCTGCTCGTCCTTTGCTGCGTCATACTCTGCATTCTCGGACAAATCTCCCTGCTCTCTTGCTTCCTTAATCTTATCCGCAACCTCTTTACGACGAACTACCTTTAAATCCTCAAGCTCATCTTCCAGCTTCTTCAAACCTTCATAAGTCAGTATGTTTTTCTTTTCTGCCGCCATAGTGCAAAATCCTCCTTTATCCATACTTCTCCAGTATTCATAAGATTATAGCGTATCTTCCGATATTTGTCAATGTCTTTCTGGGTGTTGCTCATCCCTTTCCGCTTTATTACACCGTGAGGCTTAAGCAAAACGCAGTAAGAATGCGCTGTTTATCCCTCTTTTGAAATTTCCTCTCGTCCCACTCGCCACTTCCAAACAGCCGTACCGATTATAATAGTATATCCTACAAAACTCCACACATCCGGCAAATCCCGAAAGACGATAAAACTTAAAATCGCCGCGAAAATCACCTGGGTATAATCGAATACGGAAATCTCCTTTGCCGGAGCATGGAAATAAGCCGCGGTAATGGAAAATTGCCCTCCGGCTGCCGAGGCACCTGCTAACAATAAGCAGATAAGTTGTTTTGTTGTCATGGGTTCGTACGTTAAAAGCATACCCGGAATCACCGACACACAAGAAAATACCGCAAAGCAAAAAACAATCACATCACTTTTCATACCGTTTTTACTCATTTTGCGAACGTAGGTGTAAGCAATTCCCGCTCCCAAACCGCTGGCCACGCCAAACACCGCCGGAATGCACTCCATCTGAAACGATGGCTTCACTACAAACAATGCGCCGGAAAAAGCCAAAAGAACCGCAAGCACTTCTTTTTTGTTTGGCCGCTCTTTTAATAGGAAGACAGAAAGTATAATACTGAAAAACGGTGACAGCTTATTTAACATGGACGCATCTGCAATATTCATCTTCCCAATGGCATAAAAATTGCACAATATTCCAAGGGTCCCGCCGACGCAACGCATCAACAGTGGCCATCCGTTTCCCTTCGGAATAACAATACGTTCTTTCTTTTTCAACAGCATTCCCACCGCAATGAAGCCTGCCACCAAGTTCCGAAAGAAACATTTCTGCCATACCGGCAAATCTCCGGCTTCTTTCACAAATAAATTCATCATTGCAAAGAAAAACGCAGCGCACAAAATAAAGCGTATTCCTTTTTGTTTTTGTTTATTCATTTTCAATTCCTCGTTTCATTTTTCTTTTGCGGATAGTATATCACATTCCGGTTTTCTTTCAAGTACCCTCTATTCTCTTTCGGTATCCCATTCGTTTTTCCCCATGCTGCTTTCTCCGTCAACACTAACATGATTTTCATCCGATTTCTGATTTTTTTTATGAAAAAGTGACAAAAATTTCCTCGTTTTTAAGCAAGAAACTCTTTACACATACCGATTTTCGTGGTATTCTAGTTATTAGGTATTTTTATATATTTCCTCAAAGAAAATTATAGAAAATACAATCATTACAATCCGCGTCGGGACATACTGTTCCGCGCTGAACTTAAAAGGAGGATATGTTACATGGCAAGAAAAATGAAAACCATGGATGGTAACACCGCTGCGGCTCACGTGTCTTACGCGTTCACCGATGTGGCTGCTATCTATCCGATTACCCCTTCCTCCCCGATGGCAGACTACACTGATATGTGGGCTACCCAGGGTAGAAAGAACATCTTCGGTCATGAAGTTATGTTGTCCGAAATGCAGTCCGAAGCTGGTGCTGCAGGTGCCATTCACGGTTCCTTACAGGCTGGTGCTTTAACCACCACCTACACCGCTTCCCAGGGTTTACTTTTAATGATTCCGAATATGTATAAGATTGCCGGTGAGCTTCTTCCGGGCGTAATTCATGTTACCGCTCGTGCTCTTGCAAGCCACGCACTTTCCATTTTCGGTGACCACTCCGACGTTTACGCATGTCGTCAGACCGGTTTTGCTATGCTTTGTGCAAGCAATGTTCAGGAAGTTATGGACCTCGGTGCAGTTGCTCACTTGACCGCAATTGAGAGCCGCGTTCCGTTCTTACACTTCTTCGACGGTTTCCGTACTTCCCACGAGATTCAGAAGATTGAAATTTGGGATTACGATGATTTAAAGGATATGTGCAACATGGAAGCTGTTGAAGCTTTCCGTAATCGCGCGTTGAATCCGGAACATCCGATTCAGCGTGGTACCGCTCAGAACCCGGATGTATTCTTCCAGGCAAGAGAAGCATGTAACCCGTACTATGATGCTGTTCCGGAAATTGCTCAGCAGTATATGGATAAGGTTAACGCTAAGATTGGTACCGATTACAAGTTGTTCAACTACCACGGTGCTGCAGACGCTGAGTCTGTTATCGTATGTATGGGTTCTGCTTGTGACACCATCGACGAGACCGTTGATTTCTTAACCGCTCGCGGTGAAAAGGTTGGTGTTGTAAAGGTTCGTCTTTACAGACCGTTCTCCGCTAAGCACTTAATCGACGCTATTCCGGATACTGTTAAGCGCATCAGCGTGCTTGACAGAACCAAGGAGCCGGGTGCTCTCGGCGAGCCGCTCTACCTGGATGTAGTTGCAGCATTAAAGGGTTCCAAGTTCAATGATGTTCCGGTATTCTGCGGCCGTTACGGTTTAGGTTCCAAGGACACCACCCCGGCTCAGATTATTTCCGTATTCAAGAACACCGAGAAGGCTAAGTTCACCATCGGTATCGTTGATGATGTAACCAATCTTTCTCTTGAAATTACCGAAAATCCGGTTACTGCTCCGGCAGGCACCACAGCTTGTAAGTTCTGGGGTCTCGGTGCAGACGGTACCGTAGGTGCAAATAAGAACTCCATCAAGATTATCGGTGACCATACCGACAAGTTTGCTCAGGCATACTTCGATTATGACTCCAAGAAGTCCGGTGGTGTTACCATTTCCCACTTACGTTTCGGTGACAAGAAGATTCAGTCCACTTACCTGATCAACCAGGCTAATTTCGTAGCATGTCATACTCCGGCTTATGTTCGCAAGTACAACATGGTACAGGATTTGGTTGACGGCGGTACCTTCCTTCTCAACTGCTCCTGGAACATGGACGAATTAGAAGAGCACTTACCGGGTCAGGTAAAGAGATATATCGCTGAGCACAACATTAAGTTCTACACCATCGATGGTATTACCATCGGTAAGGAAGTAGGTCTCGGCGGACGTATCAACACCATCTTACAGGCTGCATTCTTCAAGCTTGCTAACATCATCCCGATTGAGGAT
>JAFTWC010000017.1 GCA_017465475.1 Lachnospiraceae bacterium | reverse complement strand
GGTGCGGAGCACCGCCTGCACGGAAAAGTTTGCGAAATGCGAACGCGCCCACGACTGAGCGACGGAATTTAAAATTGTGTTATTATCGGAAATGAGATATAATGGGGATTGGGAAAGATTTGCTTTGTTATGCGGAAAAAGCGTAAGAGAACCCAACTAAAATAAGAAAATCGGGATTTAGTTGGGGCGAAAACTGAAACGGAACCCAACTAAAATAGGAAAACCGGAATTTAGTTGGGGTGGGAATCGAAACGGGACCCAACTAAAATAAGAAAAACAAGATTTAGTTGGGGTGGAAATCGAAAGACTACCCAACTAAAATAAGAAAACCGGAATTTAGTTGGGGCGGGGATCGAAACGGGACCCAACAAAAATGAGAAAATCGGGATTTAGTTGGGGTGGAAACCAAAAGAGAACCCAACTAAAATGAGAAAAGTGAGGATTAGTTGGAGGGAACAAAATTAAATGTTTTAGGGAGGCTCCATGGATTACGATTTGAACAGATTTATAGTCGCACAGGAAAGAGATTATGCGATAGCATTACAAGAGATAAAATCAGGATATAAACGTTCTCATTGGATGTGGTATATCTTTCCGCAGATATCAGGACTTGGACATAGCGCAATAGCAAAAAAGTATGAGATTGTCGATTTAGAAGAAGCAAAGATGTATATGGAAAATACTTATCTTAGAAGTAATCTCATAGAGATAAGCAGAGCATTATTGGAATGTGACAATGATGATGCAGAGGAGATTATGGGATTTCCGGATAATCTCAAGTTGTGCTCCTCCATGACATTATTTGAAATAGTTGCGCCGGATATTGAAGAATTTAGAGCAGTGTTGGATAAATTTTTTGACGGGAATCGAGATAAGAGAACAATTGAATTGGTCAAGAGTAAGAGAAAAATCTGAATTGAGCGAGCTCTTTTGCGAGCGATAACAATTGAACATAGTTCAATTGTATGGGCTTGATTCAATTAAGCAAACTTGAATTCGCCGGAGGTACTGAAATGGATAAAGACAAAAGTGAAGTGATTTCTAATATAGTAACCATGCTTTTAGAAGACAATGATACTGCTGCAAAAACAATTATTCGTGAAGAGTATCCACATATATATTTTGAAACTGAAAAACGTACATACACGATGATGCAAAAAATGATTCAATTTATAAAAGATGGTTTCATTGATCGATACACAGGAAAAAAACTTTTAAATCCCGGCATTTTAAAGATTATATCTTATTATTTTCCAAATGAATTTCCATATCATCCTCATTGGAAAATGACCCAAACACATATTGCATATTGGGAATTGATTCCAACAGTCGACCATATTTATCCCATTGCACATGGTGGACAAGATGATGAAAAAAATTGGGTTACAACATCAATGAAAAATAATTCTATCAAAAGTAATTATACGATTGATGAAATACATTGGAAATTGTATCCAAAGGGGAATATTGCAGACTGGGATGGTCTTACAAGTATCTTTCTTAAATTGGTTGAAAAGGATAAAGAGCTACTTAAAGATGGTTACATAAAAAGTTGGTATAAAGTATCCAAAAAATGTTTATACAATAAAGATTATAATTGAGTTAAACAATTACCAATTTATGCAGAAGGGAGAATATGAAATGATATATAAATACAACGAAACCGTATCAGCAAAAGCTTTATCGGATTTGCGGGAATCTGTAGGTTGGAACAGAATGGAAGAGGAGTATGAGAATCCGTTGATGACATCTTATTATCACATTGCCGTTTATGAAAACGATAACCTGATTGGATATATTGATTGTGTGTCAAACGGTGTGACAGATGCTTACATTCAGGATTTGATGGTTCATCCGGAGTATCAAGGTGAAGGAGTAGGTACTGAATTGATGAATCAGATGATTACATATTTGAAAGAAAAACGGATATATATGATTTCTGTTGTTTATGAAGAAAGTTTAAAACCGTTTTATGAGAAATTTGGGTTCTATCAAATGCTTTGCGGACAAATGGAAACCTTTTGTGGTTAGTTTGGTTAGGATGATTTTATACAGAAAGGAAAAATAATGGGAACAATTGCGATACTTAAGGAATGTTTGGACTGGGAGAAGGAACTGGTGTTGTCCTCTGTTGAAAAAGAGGATAAGGTGCTGTTCTTTGATAATGAGGAGGAGCTTCTTAAAAGCCAAGAATGTGAAAAGGTAGAGATTGTATTGGGAGAACCGGAACACAGTACGATTCACGCACTGAAGAGCCTGAGATGGATTCAGATGACTTGGGCCGGGGCTAATAAATACACGTCCAATCCGGAGTTTCCGAAGCATGTTACCCTTACCAGCGCCTCCGGCGCCTACGGAGGTGTGATTTCCGAGTATATTATGTCCGGGCTTTTGGCATTGACCAAAAAATTGGTTTTATATCGAGGACAAATGGAGCAAGGCGGTTGGGATAAAATTAAGCCGGACGATACTTTAGAAGGAAAACGAATTCTTATTTTAGGAACAGGAGATATCGGGCAGGAAACGGCAAGAAAACTCAACTGTTTCGGTGCGTATACGGTGGGACTGTGTCGCACTCCGGGGAAGACAAATCCGTTGTTTCATGAAACCCATACCATAGAATGTTTGGATAAGCAGTTGCAACTGGCGGATGTGGTAGTGATTGCGCTTCCGGGAACCGGGGAGACGGCAGGATTGTTTGATGAAGAACGAATACAAAAGATGAAGACCGGAGCCATCCTTGTAAATGTGGGTCGGGGATTTATTGTGAACACGGAAGCGCTGACAGATGCAATACAAAAGGGAGTATTGGCAGGGGCAGTGTTGGATGTGACGGAGCCGGAACCTTTACCGGAACACCATCCCCTCAGAACCATGGAACAGGTGGTATTGACTCCCCATATTTCCGGAATCGGTTGGGGAGAAAACCTGTTTACAAGAAAGCGGATATTAGACATTTTCTGTGAAAATATAAAGAGAGACAGAGAAAAGGAACCAAAAAGAAATGTAATTGATTTTGGAAAAGGATATTAAGGTTTCGCATACAGGAGGATTTTTTATGGCAACACTTCTATTGATGGTAATCTATCTTGCATTTATCGGTCTCGGGTTGCCGGATTCGCTGTTCGGAGCGGCGTGGCCGGCCATTTACGCGGAGTATAATCTGCCGATTTCTTTCGGTAGCTTTGTGACAACAATTTCATTTTTCGGAACCACCGTTTCCAGCCTTTGCAGTGCGAAGGTAATCAAGCGGTTCGGAACCAATAAGGTTGCGGCATTCAGTACCGCCATTACAGCGGTGGCACTTCTTGGTATGTCCTTTACGGAAAGCTTTTGGCCTATGTGCTTATGTGCGCTTCCGTTAGGTCTGGGAGCAGGTTCCATTGATACGGCATTAAATAATTATGTGGCATTGCATTATTCCGCAACCCAGATGAGTTTCCTGCATTGTTTTTACGGTGTGGGAGTTTCGGTCAGTCCTTACATATTATCTTTGGTTTTAAACGGTGAGAAAGGATGGCGAGGCGGATATCGTATTGCGGTAGTGATACAGGTATGCATTGCAATTGTTCTGTTTTGCTCTTTATCTCTTTGGAGAAAAGTACATGGGAAAGAAAACGGAGAAGAAGAACAAAACGGAAAGGAATTATCACTGAAGGAGATTGTAAAAATACCGGGTGTAAAGGTAATGTGGAGTCTGTTTATTTGTTCCTGTACCATAGAATGTACTTGCGGAGCCTGGGGAAGTACCTTTTTAGTAGAGTATAAAGGGGTTCCGGTGGAAAAAGCGGCGGAACTGATTACTTTTTATTACATCGGAATGGCAATCGGACGGTTTCTGTCCGGCGTGGTGGCAACCAAGCTACATAGCTGGACCATTATTAAAATCGGTCAGGCAGTGATGGGAGTTGCACTTATTTTGTTATGTTTGCCGGTGGGCGGTGTACTGCCGGGAATCGCTTTGTGTTTGATTGGTCTTGGAAACGGGCCATTGTTTCCGAATTTTAACTATCTGACTCCGGAAAATTTCGGAGAAGAATTGTCTCCGGCCATTATCGGAACCCAGATGGCGGTATCCAGCGTGGCGATTATGACAACGCCGGTGTTGTGCAGCGTGTTGGGCCAGGTGTTGGGAATGGGAATATTTCCAATCTATTTGATGATTTTTTTCATTTTAATGGTAATTACCATGTGGAGAGCAGGCGTTGTGTTCGGAAAGAAAAAGTCATGCGGACGGAACTAAGATACGAAAGGAGTCGTTCCGACGAAAAAAGTTCGGATAGAAGAAGTATAAGTGTATGAAAAGTACCGATAGTCAAATAGACATTCGGTACTTTTTTTGAAAATACATTGTTGACAAATGCCGAAGTTACTGTTATAATGAACTTGCGTTTCGAAACAAATGTTTCGAAACGGCGATTTTGGAAAGGAGGGTGATAAGATGCCACCGAAACCGAAGTATACGAGGGAGGAATTAATCGAATCAGCTTTGGAGTTGACGAAGGAGAGCGGGATAGATGCGGTAGTTGCAAGAAATCTCGGAAATAAACTGGGGGTGGCTCCGTCTACGGTGTTTACTCATTTTGAAAGCATAGAGGAGATTCGTCAAGCTGTATTGGAAGCAGCGCGTAAGTTATATAACGGATATGTAGAGGAGGGACTCCGCATGACTCCGCCCATGAAGGGATTTGGGGTACAGTATATTCGTTTCGCTATAGAGGAACATAATCTGTTTATCCTGCTATTCATGCAGAAAAGAGAAGGGTTGAAGATGGTGGACTTTATTGTTAATGAAGGACACTATGAAAGAATTATCCAGGCAGCGCAGAAGGATTTTTCTTTGGAACGGGAACAGGCGGAGCTTCTGTATCACAATATGTTTACCTATGCGCATGGGATTGCGGCCATGTCCGCTACAGGTGTTTGTAGTTTCTCCCTTGAGGAGATTTCCCTAATGTTAGGTATGACATGCCGGAGTATGTTAATCGGGATGAAGGTGCCTCGGGATGAGAGAGAGAAGACAATGCCGCGGTTGGGTGTTTCGATGCAGGGAAGCGTTGAGTCTTATATGATGGAAGGAAGAGGAGAATCCAAGTAGGGTTAAGTTCCGAAAGGGGGAGATACTGATGGAGAATCAATGGATTTATTGCCCGGTGTGCAATAATAAAACACGGATACAAATTCGAAGGGAAACCGTTATGAAGAGTTTTCCGTTGTTTTGTCCCAAATGTAAGAAGGAAACACTGATTAATGTGGAGGAAAACAAAATAGTTGCAGTAACAGAGCCAGACGCATAGACGCAGAGCCGATAAACGAAAGGTAGAACTTATTCTGCCGGTTTATCGGTTCTTTTTTCTGTAGGAGTGATTGTATGGAATATTGTAGATTACAAATAGGATGCTTATTAATTGTTGTATATATAGGTTTTAAATATTTTCAGGAGTGCAAGCGATATCACAAAAAATTAAGCAGCAGTATATTTGATGAAATACTTATTTTGAGTGTGATATGTATTTTTTTTGATGGGATGACTGGGGTGACTGTAAATAATCTTGACACTGTAAATCCGACATGGAATAAGGCGTTACATCTGTTGTTCTTAATAGGAATTGACTCGGTTGTCTATATGATGTTCGGCTATATGTTAAAATCAACAGGAGCACTTCCGGTAAAAAAGAGAACCCGCTTATTATTACATATTCCGTACATTATAAATGTGATGGTTGTAGTGATAAATATCGGGGAGTTAGAATTTAGGAACGGAACATATTCAAATTACTCCATGGGGATATCTGCTTACACCTGTTTTGCTATGGTGGGAACTTATGTTATGTTTACGTTGATTGTGTTTTTTAAGCGATGGAATTATATAGAGAGTAATAAGCGGCTAAGTATTCTAACGTACTTGTTGGCGATTGGCGGTATAACAATTGTTCAGGCGATATTTCCCGAAATACTGTTATCCAGTGTGGCAGTAACAATTATGGTTATTGGTGTTTATTTGAATCAGGAGGACCCGACCCTGAATGAAATTTCAAGATATCACAGCGAAATGGTAATGAGCTTTGCGATTTTGGTGGAAAACAAGGACGGTAGTACCGGTGGTCATATTAAAAGAACGACAGCTTATGTAAAACTGTTGGCTGAAGAATTGAGATCAAGAGGATATTACAGAGAATTTTTAACAAAGGATTATATAAAAAATCTCTGTCAGTCAGCACCGATGCATGATATCGGAAAAATTGCCGTGCCGGATGTGATATTACAAAAACCGGGAAAGCTTACACAAGAAGAATATGAGATTATAAAAAAACATACATCAGATGGGGGGAAAATTATAAAGGAGACCTTCGGAAATCTTGGGGACGCAGAGTACACGGAGATGGCATATCAGGTGGCACGGTATCATCACGAGAAGTGGAACGGAAAAGGTTATCCGGAGGGGTTAAGGAAACATGAAATACCGTTATGTGCCAGAATCATGGCCGTGGCGGATGTGTTTGATGCAGTGTCTGAAAAACGATGTTACAGGGATGCTATGTCATTGGAACAATGTTTTGCGATTATCAGTGAGGGAAGCGGTCAGGACTTTGAACCTATAATTACAAAGGTTTTTTTGGATAGTAAAGAGAAGGTAGAGCAGATACATAGTGAAATAAGTACAAAATAATAGGAGGAAAATCGTATGGTTGAGAAAAAATCATTTTTAACGGAACATGAGAAGCAGGCAAATAAGTTGGCAGCACAGGTAATGCAGTTTACATTTCTTTTTTTAACACTAGTATTGATTTTGAATCTTGTGGGAGTGTTTAAGGTAGACAAAGCGATTATGACAATTGCATATGTAGTAGGAAGTATTGTACTCATTATTCCGTCGGTTATGATTATGCGGTTTAAATTTACCACCAGTATTGTGAAATATCTGGTGGTAATAGGTGCAGTGGTTTTCGTCACAATGTTAAGTATAACCCTTACCCGTCATGTGGTCGTATTTTATGTATATCCGATTGCTATTTCGAGTTTGTATTTTTCTAAAAAGCTGAATGTGGCAGCAACAGCAATGACGGTAGTCGGAGTTTCAGTAGGACAGATTGCGGCATTTTTTTTACCGACGGTACAAGATCGTAATTTTACGGATATGCGGGACGTTATGATTTTCGGCGTAATTCCGAGAGCATTGATTCTAATCGCACTTGCTACGATTTTTACGACGCTGGGTACCCGTACCTCCAAAATGCTTTCCGAGCTGATGGGAGCGGAGGAGCAGGAATGGGTGTTAAAAAACATGCAGAAAATGAAGGACAATGCTGCGAAAACCTCTGCTGCATTATATGATATGGTTACGGAACTTTCTGGAATTACGGAAGCCTCCATGCAGGCCAATGAGTTGATCACACAGGAAAACGACAATCTTTTGGTGCGTGTAGCTGAGAATTCAACGGAAGTAGAAAATACTAACCAAAGCATGCAGGATATTACGGAGGAGATTATCGGATTGAATGAGCTGAATCATGCGGCAACCGTATTAACCGGACAAATTGAGCAAAATACTATGGAGAACAGGAATTGTATGGCGGAAGCTACGGATAACATGGAACAGATATTCCGTAGTACGGAGGAATGCAAGCAAATCATTTCCTCGCTAGGGGATGCTTCTCAAGAGATTATGGGAATTATCCAAACGATTACAAGCATTTCCTCTAAAACCGGAATTCTGGCATTGAATGCATCCATAGAGGCAGCCAGAGCGGGCGAACACGGAAAGGGATTTGCGGTGGTTGCGGGAGAGATTCAAAAGCTGTCGGAGCAGACGAAAGCCGCAACAGAACATATCGGAACGATTGTCCGGGAGGTTGTGGGGAATACGGAGCAGGCGGTTACTTCCATGGAGCAGAATGCTACCTATACCCAAAGCGGAATGGAAAGCATCCGGAAGGCAAATGAGTCTGCAAACACAGTTGCGACCTCTAACGGGGAGCTTGTAAAGCAGATTCAGGAGATAGACCGGGTAGCAGAGAAGATTCAGAGAAGAAGCGGAAGGGTTGCGGAAGCGATGGAGAAAATCAGCTACAATACCCAGCAGAACTGTACGACTGTGGAGCAGATATCTGCCGCAACAGAGGAAAACAGTGCGAGTATGGAAAGTCTTTCGGAATTTGTTGAAAATATCAGGGAGAGCATGGAACAGTTAAATGAGTTGGTACAGGAGTAGAGAGATGCTTATGCTACAGGCAGAGGATATTGCGGAGAGGATATGTGGTGACGGAGTATGAAGGTTAAGCGAATAGAAATCGGTACAATTCCCGCACTCGTATGGGGAGAGGCATCGGATAAGGTGCTTTTGTGTGTACACGGAAAGATGGCATCCAAGGAGTGTGTGGAAGGAATCGCCGGTATTGCACAGGAGAAGGGCTATCAGACCGTCAGCTTTGATTTGCCGCAGCACGGAGAGCGGCAGGACGAAGAGGATCGGTGCGATATATGGAACGGAATTCGGGATTTGACAACGGTGGGCGATTATGTGTTTACACATTGGAGAGAGGTTTCTTTGTATGCATGCAGTCTGGGGGCGTATTTCAGTTTGCATGCATATTCCATGAGAGGCTTCAAGCAATGCCTGTTCCAGTCACCGATATTGGATATGGAGTATTTAATCGGGCAGATGATGCAGTGGTTTGCGGTGTCCGAGGAACGACTTATGCGGGAGCAGGAGGTTGATACTCCCATTGATGTGTTGTCATGGAAGTATTACCGGTATGTGAAGGAGCATCCGGTGTGTGACTGGTGCATTCCTACCCGCATTCTATATGCCGGGAGGGATAACCTGCAATCCATGGAAGTAGTGAAAAGCTTTGCGGAACGGTTCGGGTGTACCGTAACCGTGTCCGAAGGCAGCGAGCATCCCTTTATGGAGGCGGAGGACGGACCGATTGTGGACCGGTGGTTACAGGAAAATTTACAGTAGCAGAAAATTTGGAAGGATGTGAAACTATAAAAGAAAAAAAGATATTGCGTGTATCCGAGGTACAGCGGGATCGTTACACGCTACTGGGTGATACAGGTGAGATTTACGGAAAATTGAAAGGGTCGCTTTATCATAACAAGCAGTACCCTGTAGTTTACTAAATGCAGGTTCGGAAATTGCAGACATGATACCGAACCGGATTGTGCTGTAAAGAGGGCACTGCAAACAGGAGAGTTAAGCGAAAAACGCTGGCGGATGTATGTGAGACTGCATCAGGAGAATACCAAGGCAAAGAGAATGAGAGCGAGGTAATGAGAAATGGAAGTAAAAGTGAATACATTAACACCGGAATTATTTTTGACGTTGTATACATCGGTCGGTTGGGAACCGCCTTGTATAGAGCAGGTAAGAGCGGCACTTCAAAACACGCTTGCGACCTTTACCTGCTACGATAATGAGACACCTGTCGGAATGGTAAGACTGCTCGGTGATGGCGGAATGTCATTTTATGTGAAGGATTTTGCTGTAATACCTGCCTACCAGGGAAAGGGTGTCGGAACTCTTTTGATGAACCGTTTGGAACAGTATGTAAGAGAGCGTAAGGCTCCGGAGTGGGCTGTCAGTCTTGAATTGATAAGTTCTAAGGAGGGTGTTCCGTTTTATTTAAAGAAAGGCTTTGAAGAAAGACCTTGTGAATGGGACGGTCCGGGAATGTTTATGATGGTCAGATAAGGCTTGGAAAATTATAAGAACGAGGGAAATTAATGAATATTCGGTTTGAAAAGTTTACGGAAAAACATATAGACGAAGCGGTAGGGCTTGCCCTTGCGGAGCTTACGGCGGAGCGGGTGCATTGCCCGGAACTGCCGTGTCATGTGTTTGAGGGAAGATTGCGGGAGATTTTATGGTGGCTTAGTACTCAGTCCTTCGGAAAGGCGGCCGTTTGTGAAGGAAAGCTTATGGGTTACCTTTTGTTTGCGGGACCGTGGGACGGCTTTTTCGGAGACGTGAAGGGAGTGTTTTCGCCGTTATGCGGAAGCGCATTCTCTTATGAGTATGAAAACCGCGGGAAGTTGGCATCCATGCTGTTTGCGGAGGTTGCAGAAGAGTTTGCGGCAGAGGGAATCTATAGCTGTGCGCTTTGTCGTTACGCCCATGACGAGGAAACGGCGAAGTCTTTTTTACTCAACGGGTTCGGAATCCGATGCATGGATGCGGTACAGGAAACGGAACGGTTCGCATTACAGAACGTGGCAGAGGAGGCAGTGTTTGAAGAACTGTCCAGGGAGCGTTTTTGTGAGGTGGAGCATTTACAGAAGGGACTGCACAGACATTTGCTTAAAGCACCGGTGTTTTTCCCGCTTCCGGACTGTGGCTTTGAGGCTTGGTTTTCAGAGTGGATCACGAGGGAGACTATGCGTATTTTTGCTGCGAAAGCAGACGGAAAGGTAGTTGGTTTCATTTCGGTGGATGAAGAGGGAGAAAATTTTGTTACGGAGTACGATAAGATGAAAAATATCTGTGGGGCGTACTTTATGGAAGAGTACCGCGGAACCGGGATAGCACAAGGGCTGCTTTCCTTTGTCCGTGATACCTTAAAGGCCGAAGGAATGACCCATTTGGGAGTGGACTGTGAGACTATGAATCCTACTGCACTTCGTTTCTGGACAAAGAGTTTTGTGCCGTATACCTATTCCTTTGCCAGAAGAATCGACGAGCGGGCAAAAGGGAGTTTAGAGTGATGCGGAAAAAAATGGAGGATACAGGCAAATGAAGAATTGTTCAAGAGAGGTAGAAAAGATATTAAAGGAGCGGTTTGAAAAGGACAGCATTATTGCATTGGCGACGGCAGCGGGAGAAATGCCTCATGTTCGAAATGTGGATGCATTTTATGAGGACGGTGCGTTTTATGTCCTTACCTACGGATTATCAGGCAAAATGAAACAGATAGAAGATAATCCGATTGTGGCACTTGCCGGAGAATGGTTTACCGGTCACGGAAAAGCGGTGAATCTGGGATACTTCGGAAAAGAAGAGAACGCACATATTGCAGGGAGGATGCGAGAGGTGTTTTCCGCATGGATTGATAACGGCCATAATGATTTTAACGATGTAAATACTTGCATTCTGCGTATTGAGCTAACGGATGGTGTTCTGTATGCAGATGGGAAGCGGTATGAGCTTTAAGGGAGGGATACCTATATTGGAAACAGAGCGATTGCTTTTAAGAAGGTACTGTAAAGAAGATTTGCAGGATTTGTATGAATACATATTCGGGAGGCGGAGAGGTCTTATGAAGAGACAGGTGGCTGTCTGCAAGGCTATTTAAAGAGGTAGAAGACAAAACGATAGATAGCGTTCTGTCCTTATATGAGGAACTGTTAGAAGAACATAGTTGGAGAAATATGACAGAGAGACGAGAAATCGGTTGATGTCATTCTAGAATTTTATGAAAAACTAGGATATAAATGTGTTTTTTCGTTGACGGAGTATCCTTATACAGGAGAAAGACACTATTATATCAAGGAGCTATAAAGCAGATAGATTCGAATTTTATTTCAATCAAAGGTCATCGTTTTTTTTACGGTGATATGGATAAGGCAGAGGATGAAGGATTTACGAAAATTGGATATGGATGCTTGAATTGAGAGAAGTTCAATTGTATGGGCTTTGTTTAGAACTAAAAATTTAAATTTGTAGAGAACAGAAACTTTGAATTTGGAGGTGAGTTTTAATGCAGGACATAATTGCAAAGTTGACAGCAAAGGATGATAAATATGCTTGTGCCATTGCTGATAAAATCATATCCGAAAGTCAAGATACTGATAAATGGTATGAATTTTTTGATGCGTTTGCGTCCCTGCTTAACCATCCAAAGTCATTAGTAAGAAATCGTGTGTTGTATATTCTTTCAGCTAATGCACAGTGGGACAACGAGAATCGTTTTGATGCAATAATATCAGATTATCTCTCCCACGTTACGGACGATAAGCCGATCACTGCGAGACAATGTATAAAGGCTCTTGCACAGGTGGGAGTGGCAAAGCCACAATATATTCCGAGAATATTATTATGTTTGCATGATGCAGATTTATCGAAATATAAAGATAGTATGCGTCCATTGATTGAAAAGGACATGGCAGAAACAGAAAAAATACTGACAGCTTCAGACTTATAAGCAAAGCAAACTTTCAGTATTACAGAGTGACAAAGTAACTTTGAATTCAAGGAGGAGATTATGTTATATCATGTATCATCGAAAATGGGACTAAAAACGATACAGCCGCATGTGTCAACGCATAAGAAAGCGTATGTATATGCCATAGAAAATATGGTTACCGGGATTCTTTTTGGGGCTGGACACGATGATTTTGATTTTATAATTGCTACGGATGAAAATAATAGACCTATTATTTTGAATGTTATCCGGAGGCATTATTAAAAATATACCAAGGCAAATCCTGCTCTGTCTATGAGGTTGATGACAAGGATTTTCAACGAGGACTTACAACCTGGGATGTCGAATTGGTTTCCGAAAAAGAAGTCGAGGTGATAAATGAAATCGTCATCGAGGATATGTATCAACAATTACTGAAAGAAGAACAAAACGGGACTCTGAAAATTTATAGATACGAATTCAATGATGACTACAGAAGAAGAATTGCTGCACACATTGTTGACAGGCTTTTCAGATTTGAGCTTAATTTGAGCAATTGCATGGAACAGGATGTTCGGTTTGCAACGTATTATAAAGATGTGATACAGGCGTTACTGGATATCATGGATGGACATTTATTGCAATAAGCTTTTTACAAAGAGTAGGGAGATAAATTTGAGGGAGTACATTATGGATTACTATAAACAAATTTTTAAAAGAAAATCCTTTCATCTGTTCAGGGGTACAGGCACAATAACAGATGATGAAATGAAAGGAATAGAAGAATTTATCAAGACTGTAAAACCCCTTGATGCGGAGATAGAAACAAAGATTTGCATTGTTCCCGAAAGTGAAACCACCTGTAAACGAGGCGGACAATATTGTATTTTGTTTTACAGTGAAGCGAAAGATGAGTATTTGCGAAATATTGGGTATATCGGTGAACAGATAGATTTATACCTTGCATCACAAAATATAGGTACTTTGTGGTTCGGTATCGGAAAACCGAAGAATATGCAAATGAACGGACTTGATTTTGTCATTATGATTTCGATTGCTAAAGTGGCAGAAGATAAGTTTCGTAAAGATATGTTTAAATCCAAAAGAAAGCCTATAGCTGAAATTTGGAACGGAAATACATTGGGTGTTGCAGAGATTGTTCGATTTGCGCCGAGTGCTTGTAATACACAACCTTGGATTGTAGAGAACACGGGCAATGATTTGATGGTCTATAGATTTAAGAAGCCCGGTAAACGAGGAATTATGCCAGTCGATAAGGTAGGATATTACAACAAGATTGATATGGGCATATTCCTGTTTATACTGGAAACCTGCATAGAATACGAAAACTATACTTACGATAGAATCTTATTTTCAGATACAACAGACGACAGCATTGAGCAAACTTTGATTGCAAAATATGTTTACTTCAACAAAATTTGAATATGATGGAGGTTATATTTATGGATATGAGAAATGATATAATAATCAGACAGGAATGCCCTAAGGACTATAAGGAGATTGTGTCGATGGTTCTCCGGTCTTTCCGGGAAGGCACAAATTACTCGGATGGAAGTGATATTATTGCTTTGATAGAAGAAATCAGAGTGTCTAAGTACTATATTCCGGAACTGTCATTTGTAGCGGAAATGGATGGAAAGATCGTAGGACATTTCTTATTTTCAAAGTTTCCATTGTCCCCAAATGCAGATGGCGGACATGGGGATGATAGTGATATTGTGATGTTGGCACCGGTATCTGTACATGCTGACTATTTTCACAAGCATGTAGGTGTCACTATGCTGACATTGGGCATTCAAAAGGTAAGAGAGATGGGGTATAAGGGTATTACTGTAGAAGGCGATTTTAATTTCTATAATCGAGTGGGATTCAGAACCTCATCGGAGTATGGCATTTATCCGACAAGCGGTTATCCTATGACAGAACCAAGATGCATGATGTGTCAGGAGACAGAAGAAGGTTCGTTAAAAGGATATGGCGGTTATGTCGTTTATGATATGTATTATAATGCATAGCTATATGTTCTACATTGATACACAGGGGAATGCCGTTGACGAGGAATATCGAGAGATTGCCGAGAACTGTCAGGATGTAATTCAGGAGCTTTTGGCGCGTGCAAACTCTCAATGGCTTCTAAAGGAATAGTTAAATTCAGATTTGATGGAGGAAATGATACACGATTGAAGAACGTTCTGATTGTTGTGAAAGCTATAGAAGCATCGAGGAAATTTTATCACGACTTGTTTGGGATAGAATTGGTGCTTGACAACGACGGCAATATGATTTTATGCAAAGGATGTGAACAGGATGGAGTGTAAGATTGTGGAATACGGAGATCTGAATGAGGAACAAAAAAAGCAGGCAGTAGAGTTGTTTATGGAAGGCTTTGGTCATTTTATGACCTTTTCCAAAGATGAGAAACAGAAAAGAAAGCTGTTTCAGGAGTTTTTTCATCCTTCGCTTTTCTTGGGTTATGTAGAAGGGGAGAAGGTATTGGGCTTGCTGGGAATTGCAACAAGCAAGGCACGCCCTTTAAAGTTTGAGCACGATATATGTGTAAAGTACTTTGGAAAATGGAAAGGCGCGATACTCAGTAAGCAGATGAATGCTATATTCCAGAAGCAGGTGGTGAAGGAACCGAAGGAGTTATACATTGATGTTCTGGTAACGGGAAGGGAAGCAAGAAGAAAGGGTGTGGGAACGGCCCTTTTGAACTATGCCTTTGGTTTGGATGGATATGATACGTACTCCATCGAGGTCTTTTCTAATAATCAGGCCGCAATAAGCTTATATGAGAAAAGCGGTTTTGTTGTAGAGAAGAGAGAAAAGGGCTCTTTGATGCGCTTTTGGGGAGCCGGATATCCGATAAAGATGAAGAAGCAAAGGAGTGTTGTGGAAGGATGAAAAAAGTATCACTATAATGAATTGGGAAAAGGGAAGTGTCTACTATACCTGCCACTGTACGGGAAGGCAGGCGTATGAACGGATGAAGGAGACGCTGGGAGAGAAGCTGCAGTATTTGTCCGTGGGAAAGACTATTGAGTTGCAAGGGGAAATGACTGTAGAAACAAAAGTCGTAACGAGGAAAGGACAGAAGTAAGTGTATGGACAAGCCGGCAAAAAGTGAGATAGAAGCATTGATAGGGAAAAATGCGATGGGCGTGTGGGAGCAATTGGAGACAGCCATCGACCGGGTCTATGAAATGGACAAGTATTGGAACAAAGGCTTTGGAGATTGGGTATATGAGCATAAGTACCGGAAAAGCGGAAAAACGCTTTGTACGTTTTATGCCAAGCAGGATGTTGCAACCCTTTTGGTTATTCTGGGAAAGACGGAGCGGGAGAAATTTGAACAGCAATGGGAGTTTTTTTCGGAATTGTTGCTTGCGCTGTATGAGTCCACGAAGGTACACTACGACGGAAAGTGGTTGTGGATTCCGATAGACGAGAAACTGGAGGTTGAGGATATTCTAAGGATGCTTAGAATCAAGCGGAGACCGAATCGGAAATAGAACATCATTTTAGGAGGAATGAAGGCTGATGAGGGTTAAGGTGGAACAGTATGATGCGTTTTCCGAAGTGGCGGGAAAGGGAAACCCGGCGGGAATCATTCTGAACGGTGATGCGTATACGGAGGAGCAAATGCAGACGATAGCAAGGCTGGTGGGTTACAACGAGTGTTGCTTTGTCTGTAGTTCACGGGTTGCAGAGTTGCGGTTACGCTATTTTACACCGGGACATGAAACAGGGCTGTGCGGTCATGCTACAATCGGAGCAATTGCGGCATGGATTCGGAACAACGCGATAGAACAGGATGTAACATTAGCGGTAGAAACGGCAGTGGGAAGTATAGAGGTCTGTTACAGACATGCAATAAAGGAAATAATGATGCAGCAGGCCAATGCGAAGTTCTTACCTTTTGAGGGAAATATAGATAAATTGATGGAAACGATCGGTTTGCCCCGGGATGCGTACATGGAGGGGTATCCGGTGTGCTACGGATGGACCGGTTCATGGACGCTGCTTGTACCGATAAAATCCTTAGACTATTTTCTGATAATGAAGCCGAAAAATAAGCGTTTCCCGGAGGTGCTACAGCAGAATGAGAGAGCGTCGGTACATCCCATTACCTTTACCTGTTATGACAAGAAACATACCATGCACGGACGGCATTTTTCTTCTCCTTTTTCGGGAACCGTAGAGGATTCGGTGACAGGAACGGCATCCGGTGTTATGGGAGCTTATTATCTGAACTATGTGAAAGAGGCAGAAGAGATAGATATATTGATAGAGCAGGGAAATGAGATACAGAAGGAAGGAACGGTCCGTGTGGTTGCCCAAAGAGACAGCGGAGAAGTTGCTGTGAAGATATTTGGACGGGCTGTTTACAATGAAACATTTTATATAGAGATTTAGATGAGAGTCCGGCGTAGAAAGGATCTGGTGTGTTCTTTTGAATCCGGCGGCGATTCAGCTCATCGGTCTGTTGTTCCGTGCCACCAAAATAAAACTGTTTATCGATGCACCAAGCATCGGACTTGCCATGTATGGGGTATTGGCGTTATTGGTATAAAGTTTTTTTGCACCCAGGGGAAAAGCCGAGGTGTTTGATATGTATAAATCCGCTGTCGTTCCGTCATCTTACGAAGGTTCTCGTAAGATGATGGGACGGCAGCGGATTTCTGCGCTTAAGATAAGTTCGACAAAGCTCCTAACCTACCGCAGCAACGGCTGTATCTGCTCTCCGTTTGCGGCTTTTGACGCAGACACCGGTACCAGTGCCATATCGGCAACTAAGGAGTTGGGTTTGCCGGAGCAGTCGTCCTGACGGAACGGGACGAAGTAGTAGTTCCGGGTGTTAAGAAGTTTGCCGATGTTGGCGGCATTGCCGGTGAGACCGTCGTTAGTGGAGATGGCGATAAGCACCGGACGGTTGTTACGAAGGTGTGCCTTTACTGCCATGGTGACCGGAGTGTCGGTGATTCCATAGGCAAGCTTTGCTAAGGTGTTTCCGGTACATGGAGCCACGATAATGAGGTCGAAGAGCTTTTTGGGTCCAATGGGCTCCGCTGCCGGAATGGTGGCAATGACATTGTTCCCGGTAATGGCTTCCACATCGGCGCGGAAGTCGGAAGCTTTATAGAAACGGCTGTCAATTTGAGCCGTAGAAAAAGAAAAAATCGGGGTTACAATCGCCCCGAGGCGAACCAGTTCTTTGATTGGCTCTAAAATCTTCGAAAAGGTGCAGAAAGATCCGGTGATAGCGAATCCGATGCGCATTCCTTTTAAATTTTCCATAGACTTACTCCTTTTTCAGTTGATAGATGATTTCGTCAAAAATTAGCTTTGCTGCAGATTCCGGAGAGAAACGGGACGGCAATGCTCCGGCAGGAAGTACGCGGAGCCCCTTGACCTCCTTGGAGATGCAGGGAGTACTGGCAAGTTCCAGTAACAGGGCCGGTGCATTCTTACAAATAACCGGTAACCGGTCCAAAACCGGTGCCGGTATGGTATTTATAAGGATCGTGTCATCCAGGGTAGATAGTTCCGTCAGTTTCTTTACGGAAAAGCCCTTCTTATGGGCATCAGCCGATTCTTCCGGATTTTCCGTATATACCGTAACCGATGCATCTAAGGCAGAACACAAACGGGCGCATTCTTTTCCTAAATAACCGTAGCCCAGTACAAAGATGTTACTTTCACAAAGGGCAGTGTTTGTTTCCGTAATTATAAGTGCCAACGCACCCTCTGCGGTATAAACGGAGTTTTTTACGCGGAACAGATCCCGCTGTTCTATTTTTTTATATCCGGCTGCCTGCAGAGAAACGGTTTCTCCCGGGATTCCGCCCCAGATAAGACAATGTTTCCGAATTTTGTCGGTATGGGAAAGAAAACTTTCCTTCGGAGATAAAATCAAAAGATCTGCGGGAGCCTGCATGACATACCCCGCTTTTTGCAAGAGGTCGGACAGAGCGGCGTGGCGCCGGTCATCTCCGTAGATTAAAAAATTCATAAGCGACTCCTTTGCGTTTATATCACAGTGTATTCGCTTAAATTGGTTTGGTGTGTGCACGAAATAAAAAAGAAGGGAATACTGTAAAGAGAATAACAAGTTGAGGAGTCGGTATGGGACAATGTTTTTTTTCAGGCAGTAACAGCGGAGAAGGATTTCATAATTATTTTGACGGAGTGGTTCCGGTGTGGGAGAAGCTTTGTCGTTACTTTATGATAAAAGGAGGTCCGGGAGTTGGAAAGAGTACTTTAATGAAGAAGGTGGCAGAACGGGTAGAACAAAACGGAGAAACAGTGGAACGTTTTTACTGTTCCGGAGATCCGGACAGTCTGGATGCGGTACGTTTGGTGGAAAAAGGGATTGTATTTGCAGATGCCACATCACCTCATGCCATGGACCCGAAGTATCCCGGCGCAGTAGAGGAAATTGTAAATCTGGGAGAGCAGATTGACCGGAACCGGATTGTAAGATACAGAGACAGGGTGGAAGAATTGACCGGGAAAAACAAAATAAGTTACGGGCGGGCCTATGCCTTTTTAAAGGCAGCAAAAGCCTTGGAAGAGGAACGACGGAAAGAAATCTGTTCCTGTCTGGATATGGAAAAAATAAGAGAGTCTGCGAAAAAGCTGTTTTCAGAGGCAGAGTTTGCCGGAGAGAACAAGTGCGCGGAACGTCGTTTGTTTCTGGATGCAATCAGTTGTAAAGGAAAAATGAGTTTTGCGGCACAAACAGAGGACAGAAATATGGTATACCGGGTGACCGGACCGTATAAGGACATGGTAACGGATTGCCTGGTAAGCGCAATGTATGCGGAACAAAAGGAGTTGTTTTGCAGTCCTCTTTGTCCGGAACGGGTAATGCATATGCGTCTTCCGAAGGAAAAACTTTTCCTGACATCCGGGGAAGGAACCGGCGGAACGGCGGTGTATTCCGAAGACTTTTTGCGGAAGAAGTGCCACGAAGCGGTAAATATTTATTTTGCGGAAGCCGGACGTATGGAGGAGCTGGCCATGAGTTGTCTTGCCGAATGTAAAAAAATCCATGATGAGTTGGAAGAAATTTACAAGGAATGTGTGGACTTTTCCACAATAAATGAGCGGACAGAGCAATTGCTGAGTTTATTGGAACGGTTATAGCTCCGGTAAGAGACGAACATGGTATAGAATTTTGAAAAAAAGACATACTTACTTTTAAGTAAAAAGAGAGAGCGGAAGCAGACAGGAAATTATTCTGAGAGCCAGACGGAGGAAGTAATGAAGAAGGTATGTTTTTTTGATACAAAGTCCTATGATAAGCTTTATTTTGATCCTTTTTCCAAAGAGTTTAACGTGGAAATGGTGTATTGTGAATCAAAGTTAAATGAAAAAAGCGTGGTAATGGCAAGAGGTTGTGATGCAGTGGTGGCCTTTGTGAACGACAGAGTGAATGCCGAAGTGGTAAAGGAATTGTGGGAGATGGGCATCTCTGTTGTGGCGCTTCGTTGCGCGGGGTATAACAATGTTGATTTAAAAGCTGCTTACGGGAAAGTTCACATTGTCAGAGTGCCGGCATACTCACCCTATGCAGTGGCAGAGTTTACCATGGGTATGTTTTTAAGCTTAAATCGTAAGCTTTACCGGGCCTATAACAGAATAAGAGAGTATAATTTCAGTCTTACCGGATTGTTGGGGACGGATTTTTACGGAAAAACCATGGGCGTGGTAGGTACAGGAAAAATCGGTCAGGTGTTTATTGATATATGCCTGGGCTTCGGAATGAAGGTTTTGGCATATGATCCGTTTCCGAACGAGAGGGACGGTGTGAGATATGTATCCTTTGAAGAGCTGTGCAGACATTCCGATATGATATCCCTGCATTGTCCGCTAACGAAAGAATCTTATCATATGGTGGATGCAGCATCCATTGAACGGATGAAGGACGGAGTGATTTTGGTGAACACCTCCAGAGGAGCGCTGATCGATTCAACGGCGTTAATAGAAGGACTAAAAGAAGGAAAAATCGGGGCAGCCGGGCTGGATGTATACGAGGAAGAAGGAGATTTCTTTTATGAGGACTATTCCGGTGCTGTGTTACCGGATGATGAGCTGGCCCGGCTGATTTCTATGCCGAATGTATTGCTTACGTCTCATCAGGCTTTTTTAACAAGAGAGGCGCTGCGGAATATTGCGGAAACCACCGTGGAAAATCTCAGACAGTATTTTGACGGCGAAGCACTTCCCAATGAGATTTGCTATCGTTGCGAAAAAGACGGAACGTGCGATAAAGAGCATAAAAAACGCTGTTTTTAGAAAAAAAGACAGGAAAACTATCCGGGTTGTGGGAAGATGACAACCCGGATAGTTTAAGAATTTATGAAGAAATACGGTATTTTTGATGGAATAACTTGCGTTACCGCATTTTTTATACTATAATGTCAAATGTAATGGTTTGTAATAAGGCTTAGGGGGCCGGTTTCGTTTGGGAAGGGGAAATGAAATGACAAGAAAAAATGAGGAAACAAGAGAATTATATATTTTACTTTTACGGACACAGTCACTGCTTTCCAGGGTAATACATATCGCAACAAAAGAGCCGTATACCCATGTGTCTCTCGGTTTTTCCGGAGATTGTACTCAGTTCTACAGCTTTGCAAGACGATACACCAGATTACCGCTTCCGGCAGGCTTTGTCCACGAAAGTATTGAGTCGGGAATGATGGCAAAGTGTAAGGATGCTCCGTGTGCGTTGTATCGTTTGGAAGTTCCTGCGAAGTCCTATCGGGCCATTCGTAGAAAGTTTAAGAAAATGTTGCCGATTCAAAAGCGGTTCCAGTATAGTGTGTTAGGCACGTTTTTGTGCTTTTTCGGAATTGCATATAAGCGTCGGAATAAGTATTTTTGTTCCCAGTTTGTAGCAGAGACATTAAATGAAGTAGGAATCATGGAGCTTACCAAGTCTCCGGAATTATATCATCCGGTGGATTTTTTAAAGCTTCCGGAGTTGCAGCTTTGCTATGAAGGAACATTGGGAGGTTTGGCAACAAAAAGATTTTGTTTACCGTGCTAAGTTAATAATGCGTCTAAGCCCGCCGATATAATTAGTATATAGGCGGGCTTTCTGCGTGCAGGCAAAGAGAGCATGCCATATGTCAACACGGAGGTTGACGTAAAAATGGGTTGTTTGTCGTGAAAAAAGAAAGGATGTGGATTTCATGATTATTAGCGCAGGTACGGTATCTATGAGTTCGGAACGTTCCTATCAGAAGGTAGAAAGTTCCGTGTCGTTGTCGGTGACATCAAGAGCGGAAGACGCCATTAAGCTTGATATTTCCGATAAGTCAAAGGGGCTTTTACGACAGCTTCAGGACGGGAAGCTTGAAAAGGAAAAAGCCGAACGGGAGGAAGCAAAGAAAAACAGAGAAAAACAACAAAAAGCAATGGCAGAACTGGCGGAGCAGATTAAACAAACAGAGTCAAAAGGCAACGCGCCTGTTGCAACGCAGGAAGATTTGGAAGTGGCACTGCTTCGAAAAATTCTGGAAAGCTTAAGAAATCGAGGGAAAGACGGAAAGAAAACGGAGGAACACAGGGAGCCTTATGAAAAACGGCAGATACAGTCTGTGGGGATGCAGGTTTCCATGGGACAGAGCCTGGGAAGTTTTTCTTTGGTCGCCGGAGCTGTTCGAAATGTAGTTTCCGTGGGAAGCGGAAGAGGACAGGAATGGAAAGTGCAGACGGTTACATCCGCCTTCTTTTCGGAACAGGAAGTGACAGAGTTTAGTACCGTAGGAAAAGTATGTACTGCAGACGGCAGAGAACTTTCCTTCGGGGTTAGTGTAGAAATGTCCCGTTCTTTTACAATGGAAACCGAGTGCTATACAGAGCAGAGTTATACCATGGTTGACCCGTTGGTAATCAATTTGGATACCAACGTGGCAAAAGTGAAAGATATGAAGTTCTATTTTGATTTGGATGCAGACGGTAAGGAAGAAGAAATTTCCGAACTGGATGCCGGCAGCGGCTATCTGGCACTGGATAAAAACGGAGACGGTGAGGTGAATGACGGAAGTGAGTTGTTCGGAACCAAAAGCGGAGACGGATTTGCGGATTTGGCTGCTTATGACAGTGACAAAAACGGTTGGATTGATGAGGCGGATGAAGTATTTTCAAGGTTAAAGATATGGACCAAGGATGAAAAGGGTGAAAACAAGCTTCTGAATTTAAAAGATGCGGATGTGGGAGCAATTTACCTCGGAAATGCCAATACGCAGTTTTCTTTAAACAATGCGGAAACCAATGTGACCAACGGAGCCATTCGAAAGACCGGAATCTTTCTTAAAGAAAGCGGTTCGGTGGGAACGGTGCAACACGTGGACCTGGCATTGTAGCGAAATGTATGAGAATTATTGCGAAATGAAAAATGGTTGAGAAAAAAATGTAAATGTGGTAAAATATTCTGAAAGGGATGCTTCGGTGGCTCCCATGAAGTGAAAATACGAAAGAGTACGAGGGGTTAGGTATGGAAAACAAGAAGAAAACCAATGTAGCCAAAATTATTTTGAGAGTATTCGGAATCATTTTCAGTATTGTGCTGATTCCTGCGTTGACGTTGTGGATACCGGCAGGCGGAGCTTTGTTGGGAGCTTCTGAAATGATTACGCAGGAAGGGATTCAGCAGACCGTAAGTGATGCAAAACTGGGCGAACGCATTCTGGATGTTGTAGAAGAGGAAATAATGGGAGAAATGCATTCGGAAGAGTTAAAGACGGAGTATATGCAGAGCGTACTGAATGATTTGATTACTGCGGAGTGGGTAGATTCCGTGATTTCTGAGGTGCTTGATGCAGTGTACTATGGCAGAACACCGAAGGTGGAGCTGAAACACGTAAAAGATACGTTGACGGAGAAAATGGATGATTTGGTGACAAACGGATTCGGAGATGTGTACTCTGCGTGGAGAAACGGAACACCTTCAGTGTATTTTACCGATTCATTCCTTCAGTCGTTTAAAGAAACTTTGGAGAATGAGATTTTGATAGAGTACAGTTTGCCGGGAGTATCTTCTTTTGAAAAATTGGAAGCCAAGTATGATACGGTATATGGAACAGGTGCGTTTTCAAAAGTAGTGGATGAAAAGGCACAGGCTTTTGAAAAGGAATGGAACGAGGAGCTTTCCGACAAGGTGAACGAAATCATTGATGAAGTCATGGTACCGGCAGAGCAGGAATTAAATGAGGCACTGGGTGAAATTGTGGAAGATAAGGATATCCGCACCGCAGTCGGATATGTGAAGGACTTTGAAGCAATGGCATCCTTACTTAAGATTGTTATATACGGTGTGATTATCGGTGCTGTTTTGTTGTTGGTAGCATGCTTCTGGTTCGGCACCGCAGGGTTTGTGGTGTCTGCGATTCCGCTGATTTTGGGTGGCGGTTTGTGTAAGCTGATATATTCGGTAAAAAATCCGTTGTTTGATTATGCGGAAAGTGTTATTGCAAACTATGAGGACTTTGCCGAAATCGGTGATGTGATTTTTGAGATGACACACAGTATTCTGACCCCGGTGTTTGAAGCTGTGGCGAAGATGGGAAATATTGCATTGATTGGTGGTGTGGTGTTAATCGGTCTTGCGATTATGAGCGGTGTGCTCAGAAAGAATAAGACCGTAAAGTCGGGGATGACAGAGCCTGCAGGAACCGTTGACTACGCAGTAGAAGATAAGACAGAGTAAGTAACGAAAGAGCTTTGCAAACAAGGTGCTTTATGCTATACTAAAGGTAGAAAGTGATGGCATAGGGCACCTTATTATTTGCATGATATAAACATTTCGGAAAGCGGGAATTATATGGAAAAGGGAAAAATTTATACCTATCAGGGATTTACATTCACCTCGGAAGCAGAATTGAATGAAGCCAAAAAAGAGGCGGAGGTTGTTTCTTATATTCGGTCTCAAGCGGATTTGGGAAATACGAAAACCGTGATAAAGTTGTATAATCGTCTGATTGAGAAGGGAACATTGGTAACAACATTGGGAATCGCTTTTTTGCAGGAGCTGCGGTCCAGAGCATTAGAATCCGGTGTGGTGGCGGAAAGCAGTTTAAAACCTTTGCCGCAACCGGTTGAGGCGGAAAAAATACAGGAACCGAAAAAGATGACCAAAGATCGTAAGTTGATGGAGTTGTACAAACAACGTTGTAAGACACTGACCATTGTTGTGGTGGCGCTTTGCGTGGTGATAGTGGGGCTGTTTGTGATTCGCTTGTTCGGAACTGCCTCCCCTTATAGGGACTACGAAAAGCAGGTGTTGAATGACTATGCAGGCTGGAAAGAGGAATTGACCATAAAAGAAGAGGAACTGCATCAATGGGAACAGAATCTGACGGAGAAAGAACGGATTTTGGCGGAGTGGGAAGTGAATCTGACAGAACGGGAAGAAAAACAGAAGTAAGCGAGTTCACAATTCTATGCGGATTCGGACACAGTTTTTCCACACTCCCATGATAGGATAGCATCAAAGATTGGCACAGGAGGTCCGGTTATGGAACATACGAAGATATTGGTTGTGGATGATGAAAGTCGTATGCGGAAACTTGTACATGACTTTTTGGTGAAGAGTCATTACCAGGTATTGGAAGCGGAGAACGGAGAAGAAGCGGTAGACATTTTTTTTGAGCAGAAGGATATTGACCTGATTATTTTGGATGTTATGATGCCTAAAATGGACGGCTGGCAGGTATGTAAGGAAATTCGACAGTATTCCACTGTGCCGATTATTATGTTGACGGCAAAAAGTGACGAGAGGGACGAACTGTTGGGGTTTGAACTGGGGGTGGATGAATATATTTCCAAACCCTTCAGTCCGAAGATTTTAGTGGCTCGTGTAGAAGCAATTTTGCGAAGAGCCGGAACCGTGGCATCCGAGGTGACAGAAATCGGCGGAATTGTACTGGATAAGTCAGCTCATCAGGTGACCATTGACGGCGAGCCTATTGAACTTAGTGTAAAAGAGTTTGAATTACTTGCGTATTTTATTGATAATAAAGGAATGGCCTTGTCCCGTGAGCGTATTTTAAACAATGTATGGAACTATGATTATTTCGGGGATGCCAGAACTATTGATACCCATGTAAAGAAGCTTCGCAGCAAGATGGGAGAGAAGGGAGACTATATTAAAACCATTTGGGGAATGGGGTATAAATTCGAGGTGTAACACATGAAGCACAGAAAACATTCGGTACGATTAAAACTGCTTCTTTTGACTTTTGTGGCGATTTTCGGTACGGTTGCTCTTTGCTTGGTATTAAACGATACGTTTCTTGTCCGATATTATGAAGAAAGCAAACAAGAAGCGTTGGGAGAGATATACGAGCAGGTGAATCAATTGGTTTCTGCCGAAGGCGGAATCGCGTTTCCGGGAGAAGAACTTGAAAAAGACGAAGAAGAGGGCGAGGAAGAGGAATATAATGCGGATGATGAGGAAAATCCGGAAAGACAGACCGGAGAAAGCCTTCGGTTAAAGCTGGATATTTTGTGTTCCAAATCTAATGTAACCACCGTCATTGTTGATGATATTCTGGCACCGGTTTTAAGAATTGATTATTTTTTCGGTGCAGGCGGAAGAAATAATCAGGATGTTATGTTTATTCGGGATTTAATCGGAGACTATGCGCTTCGCGGTTACGGAGAAGAGTTAAGAGACAAGCAGTTGGAAGAAGAGGCTGAAGACTACAGTATCTTTTCTTTGTATGACGGGCGGATGGAGTCAAAGTATATCGAACTGGCGGGACATTTGGACAGCGGAGAATTTGTTCTTATACGTTCCAATGTGGAAAGTATGCAGGAAAGTGTAAAGATTGCCAATAAGTTTTTGCTGTATGCCGGACTGGGGAGCGCGGCAGTGATTGCCGTGCTTATGTTCTTCGTGGGACGTAGATTTACAAAACCGGTTTTACAGCTTGCGGATATTGCAAAAGAAATGTCAAAGCTGAATTTTGATGTGAAATATGAGTCGGGAAGTAAGGATGAAATCGGGGAATTGGGAAACAGTATCAATGTATTGTCGGAAAAACTGGAGTCGACCATTTCTGAATTAAAGAGCGCAAACAACGAACTGCAAAAGGATATTGAGCAGAAAATCCAGGCAGATGAAGTGCGTAAGGAGTTCCTGTCCAATGTTACACATGAATTGAAAACGCCGATTGCCCTGATACAAGGATATGCAGAAGGGTTGAAGGATAATATTAATGAGAGCCCGGAAGACAGGGAGTTTTACTGCGATGTGATTATTGATGAAGCAGGGAAAATGAACACTATGGTGAAAAAACTTCTTACCTTAAATCATTTGGAATACGGAACAGCCCCGGTAGAGTTTAGCCGTTTTGATTTGACGACAGTGGTACGGGCGGTGCTTGAGTCTATGGATATCCTTGCGAAACAAAAGGGGGTAACGGTTCATTTTGAACAGACAGAACCGATTATCGTCTGGGCGGATGAATATATGATAGAAGAAGTGCTGACCAATTATATCAGCAATGCATTCCACCATGTGACGGAGCCGAATATTATAGAAATAAAGATGATAGAAAAAGGGAACAAGGTGCGGGTTGCGGTATTTAATACGGGAGAATTGATTCCGGAGGAAGCAATTCCGAATCTATGGGTGAAGTTTTATAAGGTGGATAAGGCAAGAACCAGAGAGTACGGTGGCAGCGGTATCGGACTTTCTATCGTAAAAGCAATTATGGAAGCTCACAATCAGCCTTGCGGGGTAAAAAATCATACCGCAGGTGTTGAATTCTGGTTCGAATTGGACCATGATGCAGAAAGTAAAAATTAATTTAAAAATGCTATTGCTTTTTTGAAAAAAACATGCTATAATGAGAAAGCTGTTTTAAGTTATGGAGATAAAGAGGTGAAAGACATGAAAGAAGCAATCCAGCCGAAATACTATCAGGCAAAGGTAACCTGCAACTGTGGTAATGAATTTGTTACCGGTTCTACCAAAGAGGAAATCCATGTGGAAGTTTGTTCCAAGTGCCATTCCTTCTATACCGGTCAGCAGAAAGCTGTAGCTGCACGTGGTGCTATTGATAAGTTCAACCGTAGATATGGTTTAAGTCAGAACTAAAAAGAACATAAAAGAACGAGAATCAGGTTGAGGTTGTTATAATCTC
Organism: Lachnospiraceae bacterium; assembly: GCA_017465475.1. Taxonomy (GTDB): domain Bacteria; phylum Bacillota; class Clostridia; order Lachnospirales; family Lachnospiraceae; genus SIG307. Next base: position 45,793 of record JAFTWC010000017.1, on the reverse strand, counting down.
AACCTGCTTTGCTTATTAGACACATGCAGAGAAGGAGGAGCACATGAAGTCATCAGGTATTGGGGGACAGGCCGTTTTAGAAGGCGTAATGATGAAAAATAAGAAACACTATGCTGTAGCTGTCAGAAAACCGGACGGTGAAATCGCAGTGGAAAAAGGCGAGTGCAACAGTATTATCGAAAAGCACAAGTTTCTTGGATGGCCGATAATCCGAGGCGTAGTAAATTTTGTGGAATCTTTGGTTCTGGGTGTTAAGATGCTGACTTCTTCCGCAGCTTACTTTGATGATGTGGAGGAACAGCCGGGTAAGTTTGAACTGTGGCTCCAAAAGAAGTTCGGAGAAAAAGCGGATAAGTTTATTATGGGAGGAACGGTATTTTTATCCGTAGTAATGGCAGTGGCTATTTTTATGCTTCTTCCGCTTGCAGTAGTCAGTTTTATAGATGAAGATGTTCTCTCTTATGAATGGAAGACATTAATTGAAGGCTTGCTTCGTGTTGCTATCTTTTTAGGATATGTGGGACTGATTTCCCAATTGAAAGATATTAAGAGAGTGTTTATGTATCATGGTGCCGAACACAAGACCATTAACTGTATCGAAAAAGGAATGGCACCGACCGTGCACAATGTAAGAAAGTGTTCCAGACTGCACAAACGTTGCGGTACCAGTTTTTTGCTGTTTGTTATGTTAATCAGCGTGATTTTCTTTATTGTGGTTCGTGTAGAAACGTTATGGCTTCGGTTTGTGGTACGTATTTTGTTTGTACCGGTGATTGCAGGTATTTCTTACGAGTTTATTCGTTTGGCGGGTTCCAGTGAGTCTAAGGTGGTAGCGTTTTTAAGTAAACCGGGACTTTGGTTACAGGGTCTTACCACGAAAGAGCCGGATGATGATATGATTCGCGTGGCGGTAGCTTCCGTAGAAGCAGTGTTTGACTGGCAGGCATATTTGGATGAGAATTTCTCTAAGAAAAATAAAAAGAAAAACGGAAAGGCCAAGAAGTCGGCAGATAAGGCAAAGTCTTTCGATAATTATGCTCCGGTAAAAGAGAATGAGTCGGCAATTACAAGTGAAGTTACGGTTGAACCGGCAGACATGGAAGTAAATTCGGTGGAAACGTATGAAACAACACCGATGAAACGAGTTGAGGAAACAAAAGTACAAAAACCGGTTATACAGGAAGAACAGGAAGAGATTGCGTCTAAGTTTGATTGGAGTTTTCCTTCCACAAAGAAAGAGGAACCGGATGAAGCGACTGCAAGAGAAAGCAGAAGTAGATTGGTAGAAAAGGTATCGGCAGCTGACCGTGCAGAGACAGCCGGAAAAGCAGCGCCTTCTGCCATTCGTTATACGGAGGAAGAAGAGGAAGACGACGAAATTCTTCGTGCATTAGATAAGTTTTTTGTGTTTGAAGGCGAAGGAACGGTAATGGAACGTTCCGGAGATAAGGAACATTAAAGGTAGGCGGATATGACATATTCCGAATTGACGGCAACCGGTGTGAAGATACTTGAGGAAGCCGGGTTTGAAGAGGCGCGTACGGATGTCAGAGTATTGGTGTCCTTTGTATGCCGCAAGGATTTTATGGCATTGTTACGAGATGGCGGAGAACAAGTGCCGAAGGAAGAAGAGGAACGTTTTTTCTCTCTGCTTTCGGAAAGAGAAAAGCATGTGCCGGTACAGTATCTTACCGGAGAGCAGGAGTTTTGCGGACTTACTTTTTCAGTCAGAAAGGGAGTGTTAATCCCAAGACCGGAAACGGAGCTTTTGGCGGAAGCAGTGTTTAAAACTTGTGCAGGCAAGCGTGTGCTTGACATGTGTACCGGTTCCGGGTGTATTGCGGTAACGGTGGCAACATTAGGGAATCCGGCAATTGTGGCAGCATCGGACTATTCAGCAGATGCGTTGGTGATAGCAAAGGAAAATGCCCGCCGCTTGAAGGCGAATGTGACGTTTTATCACGGAGATTTGTTCGAGACTGTGGAGGGGCGTTATGACATCATTGTATCCAACCCGCCCTATATTAAGAGCGAGGTAGTCGAGGGTTTGATGCCGGAGGTAAAAGACTTTGAGCCGCGAATGGCATTGGACGGAACAGAAGACGGGTTACTGTTTTATCGCAGAATCGGTAAGGATGCAAAAGACTATTTGGTTCCGAAGGGGAAATTAATGTTTGAAATCGGTCATGACCAAGGGGAAGAAGTTTCTGACATTCTTACCAAGGAAGGTTATATCGAAATAGAAGTGAAAAAGGATTATGCCGGACTGGATCGCTTTGTATTTGCGGTTTGGCCGGGTGATAAGGAGATTTAGAGATGTTTGATAAGTTAGAGGATTTGTTACAGCGTTATGAGGAACTTCAGAATGAACTGAGTGACCCCAACGTAGTAAATGACCAGGCGAGATTCCGTAAGTTGATGAAAGAGCAGAATGACTTGGCGGATATCGTAGCAGAGTATAAGCGTTATAAGCAGACAAAGCAGGATATTGAAGACAGTCTTATGTTGCTTGACGAAGAAAGTGACGAAGAAATGCGTGAGCTGGCAAAGGAAGAGCTTGCCGAAGCAAAGGAACGTTTGGAAGAGTGCGAACAGAATCTTAAGATTTTACTTATTCCGAAGGATCCCAACGATGAAAAGAATGTTATTGTGGAGATTCGTGCAGGTGCAGGCGGCGATGAGGCAGCATTGTTTGCCGCAGAGCTTTATCGTATGTATGCGAAGTATTCCGAAACCTTCCGTTGGAAGATTGACTTAATTAATGTCAATGAAAACGGTATCGGTGGTTTTAAGGAAGCTGTATTTATGGTAAACGGTCAGGGTGCATATTCGAAGCTTAAGTATGAAAGCGGTGTACACCGTGTACAGAGAGTACCGGTAACAGAATCCGGCGGACGTATCCATACTTCTACCGCAACCGTAGCAATTATGCCGGAGGCAGAAGAGGTAGACGTAGAGCTTAACATGAATGATTGTAAGTTTGATGTGTTCCGTGCGTCGGGTAACGGTGGACAGTGTGTCAATACCACCGACTCCGCGGTACGTTTGACCCATATTCCGACGGGTATCGTGATTTCCTGTCAGGATGAAAAGTCTCAGCTGAAAAACCGTGACAAGGCGTTAAAGGTACTTCGTGCAAAGTTGTATGAGTTAGAGCTTGAGAAGGCACACGATGCGGAAGCAGAGGCGAGAAGAAGCCAGGTAGGTACCGGAGACCGTTCCGAGAAGATTCGTACCTACAACTTCCCGGACGGACGTGTGACCGACCATCGTATTAAGCTGACCACTCACCGTTTAAATGAAATATTAAATGGAGATTTAACTGAGGTGGTAGATGCCCTTACTGCAGCCGACCAGGCAGCGAAGCTGACGAAGATGAGCGAATAGCGTGAATGTGTGATAGAGCAAGAATCTTTCTTGGAAGAACCAAGCAAAAATAAACGAAAATAAGAGTATGCGACGCAAAGGTATTTGCGAGAGCATGCTCTTGTTTTCGTTTAGAAGAAGCGGAGCTTCGGACTGCGAAGCAGTCATTTTTGCGACATATAGTACATGAGCCAAACGGACACTGAGGAAATGCGAAGCATTTGCGAGGTGGCTGTTCTATTCTGTTACCAAAAAAAGAACAAATCGTAAATTTTTTTCAAAACCACTTCCTTTTTGCTTTGATTCGTATTATAATTAGCTTCGTAATTTGCTTTTTGGCAGTGAGTATGTTGCAAAAAGCGTAAAAGTTCAAAAGGAGAAGGAAGTATTATGAGAAAATGGAAGTTAGGTTTTTTTGCAGTAACTTTGGCACTTGCTCTTACTGCATGCGGAACCAAGGAAGAAAAAAATGCAACCCCGACCCCGGCGCCGACTGAGGCGGTACAGCCGACTGCGACCCCGGAACCGACGGCAACTCCGAAGCCGACGAAAGCACCAAAGCCGACCGCTACCCCGATTCCGGAGTTTACGGAAACCTTTAAGGATGTTTACGGTGAGTACGGTTTAAAGGCAGGTACCTGTATGTCTGAGTTCATGTGCAATGACAGCAGATCTCAGGAGTTTATGAAGAAAAACTTTAACAGTATTACCTTTGAAAATGAGTTAAAGCCGGATTATATCTTAGACCAGGAAGCAAGTAAAGCGGCAGGAGATTTGGTGGTAAGCTTAAGACCGAACACCTTAAAAATGTTACAGTGGTGTAAGGATAACGGTATGGCGGTTCGCGGTCATACGATTATCTGGCACAGTCAGACTCCGCAGTGGATTTTCTATGATAACTTTGATACCAGCGGAAATCTTGTGGGCAGAGATGTAATGCTTGCCCGCATGGAAAGCTATATTAAGCAAACCTTCGAAGTGTTAGAGGAAGCAGGATATTTGGAGATGTTCTACGCATATGACGTAGTAAATGAGGCTTGGTTAGATGACGGTACCATGCGTCCGAGTAACTGGCTTTCCACCATCGGTGAGGATTACTTATGGCAGGCATTCTATTTTGCTGATAAGTATGCTCCGGAGTACATTGATTTGTACTATAACGACTTCAATGAGCAGTTCAAGACCGAAGCATTATATAATTTCTTCCAGACCTTAAAGGATGAAGAAGGAAATTACTTAATTGACGGTATCGGATTCCAGGCACATTTATATACCAAGGATGATATGGACCTTTATTTTGCACATATGGATAAGATGGCAGAGCTTGGTCTTAAGCTTAGCTTGACGGAGCTTGACGTATGTCTCGGTAAGTACCAGGATATCGGATACGCTACGGACCAGAACAAGAAGATTCAGGGACAGTTCTACTACAACCTTATCAGCGGAATCATGGACCGCGTAAAGGCCGGTACCGTTGAGATGAATTCCTTAACTTTCTGGGGCTTTGCGGATGAGCTTTCCTGGAGACAGGAGTACAACCCGTTGTTACTTGACAGAAAGTGGCAGCCGAAGTACGCATACGCAGGTGCATTGATGTTAAAGGATTATGCAGGATTTGAGGAAGTAACCGAGTAGTCGGATTTGTTGAAGAACTACATAAAACACAGAAGGGCGAAGCCGGAACAGGTTTCGCTCTTTTTTTACTTTATAGAAAATGGTGAAACTCTTTGTGTTAACGGTAGAAATAAAAAATGATTTGCGCAGAAAAGAGAATGTGGTACAATATAAGATAGGTTGAAAGTGAAAACAGGGAAGGAACGGTAACAGATGAAACGTGAAGAGATAAACATCAGAGACCCGTTCGTGTTGGTACACGATGGGAAGTATTATTTATACGGAACCAGAGGGGCGACCTGTTGGGGAGAGGCTGACGGGTTTGATTGTTATGTGGGAACGAATCTGGAGGAGTTTGAAGGGCCCTTTGAAGTGTTTCACAAGACAGAAGAGTTTGCTCCCCACATAAACTATTGGGCACCGGAGGTATATGCCTATAACGGAAGCTTTTATATGTTTGCCACCTTTTTTACGGACGGCGTGGGTCGGGGAACCCATTGTTTAAAGGCAGACAATCCGTTGGGGCCGTTTGTGCCGTACAGTGACGGCTCGATTACGCCAAAACACTGGGCGTCTTTGGACGGAACCCTTTATGTGGATACGGATGGGACACCTTACACGGTGTTTTGTCACGAGTGGGAGGATACCAACGGAGACGGAACCATTTGTGCCCAGAAGCTGACAAAAGATTTAAAAGCACCGGTAGGAGAACCGAGGTTTTTGTTTCAGGCATCGGATGCTGTGCCGGCTGTGGCAGGCTTTCAACATCCGAGAAAGGGAGAAATCTTTGTGACCGACGGTCCGTTTTTATTCCGGGATAAAGAAGGGAAACTTCGAATGATTTGGTCTTCTTTTGCGGAGGGCAATCAGTATTGTGTGGCCTTGGCATCTCCGGAGAGTGGTGAGTTTTCCGATACCTGGAAGCCGGAGCAGTCACTTTTGTTTTCCAAAGACGGAGGACACGGAATGTTGTTTGACGGCCTTGACGGGAAACGGTATTTGGCACTGCATTCCCCGAATGAAACCTTAAAGGAACGTCCGAAGTTTATTGAAGTGGAAATTTAGACGTTTATAAATACGCCGTTGAAGCAAGAAAGAAAACGAAACAGAAATGAGGAGATGTTATGCGGGAACAACTGACACAAAAGGATGTAGAACGTATTGAAAAAGAAATCGAACATCGAAAGCTGGTAGTGAGAAAGGAAGCCATCGAGGCAGTAAAGGAAGCCAGAGCTCACGGGGATTTAAGTGAGAATTTCGAATATCATGCAGCGAAGAAAGACAAGAATAAAAATGAAAGCCGTATACGGTATTTAGAGAGGATGCTTCGTACCGCAGAGGTTATTTCCGAAGATTCCGCAGCGGATGAAGTGGGACTAAATAATACGGTTACGCTGTATTTTGAAGAGGATGACGAATGTGAGGAATTCCGTCTTGTAACGTCCATTCGTGGAAACTCATTAAAGAATCTGATCAGCATTGAATCTCCTTTGGGAAAAGCCATATATGGAAAGAAAGTGGGAGAACGAGTGCTTGTGCCGGTGGGAGACGGTGGCGGATATTATGTAGAAATCCGTTCAGTGGAAAACACGGAAGATGACGGAAGTGATACCATTCGTTCCTATTAAAATGAATACTTGAATTTTGAAATAGGCTATGCTATACTTTTTGTGTATGCACAAAAAGGAGTTCCCTTTTTATAAAATGGAGGTAGGAATGGATAGTAATTACGTTATTGTCTGCGGGGCAACGTTGGATTTGCCTCAGGCAATTGTGGAAGAGTATGAGTTGCAGGTGATTCCGATGGATGTTCGTCTTGGGGAACAGGATTATAAGTTTCATCCGAATGAAAAGGAACTTACCTGTAAAGAGTTTTATGAAAGACTTCGTGCCGGAGAAAATGCGGTAACAAGTCAGATTAATCCGGCGACTTTTAAGGATGTGTTTCGTGGCTTTTTAGAGGAAGGAAAAGATGTTTTATATATTGCGTTTTCCTCGGGATTAAGCGGTACCTATAATTCCGCTCGTTTGGTAGCAGAAGAGCTTTTGGAAAAATATCCGGATCGTAAAATTATTTGTATCGATTCTTTGTGTGCTTCCATAGGGGAAGGTTATCTTGTGTATTTGGCAGGAAAGCTTCGGATGGAAGGCAAGAGTCTGGAAGAAGTGGCAGAATGGACGATGGAAAACCGCACAAAGGTATGTCACTGGTTCCCGGTAGATGATTTGATTCATTTAAAGAAAGGCGGCCGTCTCAGCGGATTTGAGGCAGCGGTAGGGACTGCGTTAAAGATTAAGCCGATTCTCAGTGTAGATCCGGAAGGAAAGCTGACGGTAGTGAACAAAGTCCGCGGTACCAAGAAGGGGATTGAATATCTGAAGGAACGTCTGAAAAATGATGCAATCAACGCAGCGGAGCAGACTGTCATTGTGGGACATGCAGATGCATTGGAAACTGCGGAGCAGTTAAAGAGTGAGTTACTTTCCGAAGGTTTGGTAAAGGATGTAATCATTGCAAATGTGGGACCGATTATCGGTACTCATGTAGGCGGCGGTATGTTTGCACTGGTATTTATTGGTGAGAACTATAAATTTTAATAACAGAAAGGAACAAGTAAAATGTATTCATTCGAAGAAGTGATGAGAGCTGATGCCGATGTGGCAAAGGCAATGGACTTAGAACTTGGTCGTCAGAGAAAAAATATTGAGCTGATTGCATCCGAGAACTTTGTCAGCAAGGCTGTTATGGCAGCAATGGGAAGCCCGTTAACCAACAAGTATGCGGAAGGATATCCGGGAAAGCGTTACTACGGCGGATGTGAGTGCGTAGATATCGTGGAGAATTTAGCAATCGAGCGTGCCAAGGAGCTTTACGGATGTACGTATGCAAATGTACAGCCGCATTCCGGTGCACAGGCAAATATGGCTGTATTCTTCGCATTATTACAGCCGGGTGATACCGTTCTTGGTATGAACCTTGCACATGGCGGACACCTTTCACACGGGAGCCCTGTAAACTTCTCCGGTTCCTACTTTAACATTGTACCGTACGGTGTAAACGATGACGGTTTCATTGATTATGATGAAGTACTTCGTATTGCAAAGGAAGCAAAGCCGAAGATGATTATCGCAGGTGCTTCTGCATATGCAAGAAAGATTGATTTCAAGAGATTCCGTGAAATCGCAGATGAAGTAGGTGCATATTTGATGGTAGATATGGCTCATATCGCAGGTTTGATTGCCGGTGGTGTTCATGAGAGCCCGATTCCGTATGCACATGTTACTACTACTACGACTCATAAGACCTTACGCGGACCGCGTGGTGGTATGATTCTTTCTTCTGCAGAGTTTGCAGAAGAGCATAAGTTAAACAAGGCTGTATTCCCGGGAATCCAGGGTGGCCCGCTTATGCACGTAATTGCAGCAAAGGCAGTATGCTTTAAGGAAGCATTGTCTCCGGAGTTCAAGGTATATGCACAGAACATTGTAACCAATGCACAGGCTTTGGCAAAGGGCTTATTGGCAGAGGGCTTCAATCTTGTATCCGGCGGTACCGACAACCACTTAATGTTGGTTGACCTTCAGAGCAAGAATGTAACCGGTAAGGAAGCAGAGAAGCTTTTGGATGCGGTTAACATTACCTGTAACAAGAACTCTATCCCGAACGATCCGGCTTCTCCGTTTGTTACCAGCGGTATCCGTCTCGGTACTGCAGCAGCTACTACCCGCGGCTTAAATGCTGAGGATATGGCACAGGTAGCTAAGGCAATCGCTCTTACGGTTGATAAGAAGGAAGCTACCGATGAGGCAAGAGCCATTGTAGAGGCAATTACCAAGAAGTATCCGATGTACGAATAAGGATAAATAATAACAGGATAGATAAGAGGAGGAAGGAGTACATATGGGTTTAATTGAAGCATTTAAAGCAGCAGGATCAGATGTGTTGGGCGATACCTGGCGGGAATATTTCTACTGTGATTCCATGGATGATAATACATTAATGGTAAAAGGTCAGAAGAGAATTTCCGGCAAGTCCTCCAATAAGCGTGGAGCGGACAACATTATTTCCAACGGTTCCATTATTGCGGTAAACGAAGGACAGTGTATGTTAATCGTGGAGCAGGGAAAAGTGGTGGATGTTTGTGCGCAACCGGGTGAATTTGTGTACGATAAATCCACGGAGCCTACGATTTTCTACGGAAGTCTGGGAACCGGTATTCTGGACACCTTTAAGACCATCGGAAAGCGTTTTACCTTCGGCGGAGATACGGCAAAGGACCAGAGAGTGTATTATGTGAATATTAAGCACGTATCCGGTAATAAGTACGGTACTCCGCAGCCGATTCCGTTCCGTGTATGTTATCCGGAAATCGGAATTAACAACATGACGGTGATGCTTCGTTGTAACGGTGAGTATACCTTTAAAATTTCCAATCCGCTTTTATTCTATCAGGTAGAAGCAGGAAATGTGGCTGATGAATATGAAAAGACTGACCTGGTACAGAATACCCTGCGTCCGGAGCTTGTAAGAGAGCTTCGTCCGGTACTGGGGGATTTGGCCGGCAGAGGCATCAGTTACGAGGAAATCACCTATCATGCAGACGAACTTTGTGAGGGACTGCAGAATCGTCTTTCCGAGAAATGGACGGCTCTTCGTGGAATTGAACTGGTAAGCATTGATGTTTCCGCTACGATTCCGGATGAGGATTTGGCAGAAATCCAGAAGTACCAGAAGATGCAGTACTACAACAATACCGCAAATGCAGCGGGAGCGTTGGTAGAAAGCCAGGCAGAAGCTATGAAGTCTGCGGCGAAGAACGAGGCCGGCGCCATGATGGGCTTTATGGGCATGAATATGGCGTCACAGGCAGGCGGTGCCAATGCACAGAATCTGTTTGCCATGGCGGCTCAGCAGCAGACAGCACAGACGACCCAGAGAACCGCGTTTGAAAAAAAGGATGAAGCGGACGGCTGGACCTGTCAGTGCGGTGCGGTAAACACCGGAAAGTTCTGTATGGAATGCGGTGCCAAAAAACCGGAAGATGGCTGGATGTGTCAATGCGGTACGTTGAATAAGGGAAAGTTCTGTACAGAATGCGGTACGAAAAAGCCGGCAGAGGCATTGTTGTATCGTTGTGATAAGTGCGGATGGGAACCGGAAGATCCGAAGAACCCTCCGAAGTTCTGTCCGGAATGTGGAGACCCGTTTGACGAAAGCGACGCAAAGAATTAGTAGCTTTACGGCACATTGCGGTGGAAACCGTGATGTGCCTTTCCTATTATATACAGAGGGGGAAGGAAGAATGGAGAACGGTCAGGGAAACGAAGCGTTGTATCAGGAACCGGCAGTGGTGGATACAAAAAAAGAAACGGATGAAAAGTGTCCGTGTTGCGGCGGCGTAATGGATTTTGATCCGACGGTGGGAAAACTGCATTGTCCGTATTGTGACCATGTGGAAGAAATCTTAGAAGAAGACGAAGAAGAAACCAGTGCAGAGGAACTGGATTTTTTTGAGGCGGAACAGACCGGAAACTGTAACTGGGGTGTAGAAAAGAAAATGGTACTTTGTAAAGCCTGTGGCGGTGAAATGGTGTATGATGCACTGGAAACGGCGGGAGAGTGTCCGTATTGCGGTTCCAATCAGGTAATGGAGGCTCAGGCGGAAAACACTTTAGCACCGGGTGGCGTGTGTGTGTTTAAGCTGGACGCAAAGCAGGCGGCAGAAAAGTTTAAGAATTGGATAAAGAAGCGTTGGTTTTGTCCTAAGGAAGCAAAACAGACGGCGAAACCGAAGGATTTTAAGGGAATCTATCTTCCGTATTGGACCTTTGATACCCAGACCACCACAACCTATTCCGCTCAATACGGAAAGCATCGGAGAAAGCGTAATTCCAAGGGCGAAACGGTAACGGTGACAGATTGGTATCGTTGCAGCGGAACCTACGAGGAATTTATTGATGACCAGGCTGTGAGCGGAACTACAAGACACGAACAGTCCATGTTAAACGGAATTCAGCCGTTTGATACGGCGGATAACAAAAGCTATAAGCCGGAATATGTAGCCGGATTTGCCTCCGAACGATATTCCGTAGGATTGAAGGATGCGTGGGAAACGGCAAAGTCATTGATTTCCGTAAGACTTCGAAGTAATATTTCAAGAAAGATAAGAACGGAGCATCATGCGGATGTGGTACGAGGGTTGCACATTCGCACAAGCTATACCGGAATCAAGTATAAATATTTGCTTTTACCGGTATGGATGGCTTGTTTTAAATATAAAGAAAAAATATATCGTTTCATGGTAAACGGTCAAACCGGAAGAGTATCCGGTAAGATTCCGGTATCTCCGTTAAAGGTAGTTATTACAGTGCTGGGAGCGTTGCTGTTATTGGGAGCATTGTGGTTTGTTTCAAATCTATAAGTAAGTTGTATTGCTAAGAGCAATCACTTTTCCTGGTTCAGAGTATGGGTAAAATGGCTGTCGTATTTATGGTCTGCGTATCGTAAATACGACAGTTTCCTTGTTTTATCTGCACGGAGCACAAAAAGAAATGCGTACACACTCCAATATGAAGTAATGTTTCTCAAAAATCATATTTCTATTCGTTTTGACCCAAAATGTATAGTTAAATTGTTAAGGTGGAGGCTGTTTTGAAGTTTTTGACAGTAGATTTTCTCAGAAAGGGTCATTTTCTTTGTTTGTACCCAAGAAAGAAACAAAAGGTTTCTCAAATATAGCTTTATAGATGAATCTGAGAAAAAGCAGTAGGCAGAGGCTTGAAAATTAGATGAAATCATATTGAAAATGATAGAATGGAATGTAGTGTTGGGGCAGATGGCTTGGAAATCAAAAAAATGACCCAAAAGAATGCTGCTGCTGACTACAGTTTTTATTCGTAAAAAGTAATTTTTTACTGAATCAGCAGCATCACCTTATGTTTTTGTTTCATCACTTGTTGTGTGACAAACTTACTGTTGATTATTATTCCACCGTCATTTGTTTTACCCGGTTCAAGGTACTCTTTACCGCAGGAATGCACAGAATCAGTACGGTTACCACACCTTCAATCAGAATGTAGGAATAGTTATAGACAATCGGGTAAATGGCAGCCAGGGACTTCGGGAAATTATCCGGCATATAGTCCATCCAGTAGAGGTATCCTCCGATGGCATGGAAGGCACCCCGTAAAAAAATGCCGAGAAGATAGCCTTTGATCAGACCGTTTTTCTTGCCTGCAAAAACTCCCGAAAAGCCAAGGGCGGTAAAGGCAAAAAAGTAATCACAGCAAACCTGAAGAGGAGTTAATATGTAAGTTCCGCCGCCTTGTAAAAACTGTAGGATGCTGTAAGTAAAAGCTACGGTAAGGCCGGTACGCAGACCGTACCAGTTTCCGATAAGACATACAAACAGCATGCTGAATAAGGTGACGGAACCACCCCAAGGCAGTTTATAGGGCTGTAAATAGGAAAGGATAAAAGCCAGTGCCAGACAAACGGAAGAGAAAACCAGCTTTTTCGCCTTCCAGTGGGGCTTTGAGGTTTCTTTTGGTTTGGAAAAAAGAGTGGCAAGAACCACAATCAGTAAGACAGCGACTGCACAGGCAATGTACCCGGCAGTGGTGAGAACGGCGTAGCCGTCTTCTTTGAAAAAGTCGATAAACATAAAAAATCCTCCTTGCGCACTGCTTAGGAGGGGCCTGAAAAAACCATAAATAGTATATGGTCTGCTTCCTTACGCCGGAATTAACCGGATCAAGTTATGAGGGTCAACAGTCGAAACTGTCTCTCAGCAAAGGGCTCCCCTAGCAAAAAATTAATTTTACACAGCAGAGTATATCGATTTTGCTACTATTTGTCAATAGGAAGAAAAAGTTTTATTGTGTTTCTGTATACTTTATGATAAAATGAGGGATGGTGGAGGAGAAGGAAATGAAGAAAAAGGTGTTTTTTGGACTTCTTGCAATGACGTTAGTGATTTGCCTGTTGCTTGTTGTAAGATATGGAGAGAAATTCGGAATACAAATGTCCGGTACGAAGAGCGGGGAAACAAAGCCTCATTCGGAAGAGATTATGGAGACAGAGGTACCGGAAGTAAGTATCACGCCGGAGGTGACAAAAAATCCGGATTCAGCAGTAACACTGAAGCCGACTGCTACACCGGAACCGATTGAGACGTCGGAACCGACTGCAACGCCGGAGCCGACCGCCACACCGGAACCGACGGTAACACCTACGCCAAGCGTGACACCGGAACCGACTGCGACGCCTGTACCGACGAAGGCACCGGAAGTATCCTCGAGAAAGAAAATCGCTATTGATCCGGGACATCAGAAGAAGGGAAATTACGAGAAAGAACCGGTGGGACCGGGTGCATCGGAGTTGAAGACGAAGGTTTCCTCAGGAACTCAGGGAGCCACCACGAAAGTGCCGGAGCATGAGTTTACGTTGGAACTTTCTTTAAAATTAAAAGAAGCATTGGAAAAAGAAGGCTTTGAAGTAATATTGACAAGAGAAACCGCTGACGTAAATATCAGTAATATAGAACGAGCGGAGATTGCCAATGAAGCAGAGGCAGACATTTTTATCCGTATTCATGCCGACGGAGCGGAAAATGCGGCAGCTCACGGGATTTCTGTCTTGTATCCGTCGGATCAAAATCCGTATATTCCGGAGCTTTCGCCGGATAGTAAGCGATTGGCACAGAATGTACTGGATGCCATGTGTGATATCACAGGGGCGAAAAAGAGAGGTATTATAAAACGGGATGATTTGAGCGGAACCAACTGGGCAAAGATGCCGGTGATTTTAGTGGAGGCCGGATTTATGACCAATGCAGAAGAAGAGAAGAATTTACTCGATGAAACGTATCAGGCTCTTTTAGTACAAGGGATGCTGCAGGGGATACAAGAGTATTTTAACGAATAAGGAGAATGGAATGCAACAAGAGCGTAGGAGAAATATTAAGCTGTTACTGGAATATGACGGGTCCAGATATGCCGGATGGCAGAAAATGGCCGGAAAAGAACGTATGGTAACCATACAGGGTAAGTTAGAAGAAGTTTTGGAAAAAATGGAAGGAACGCCTGTGGAGGTTATCGGAGCGGCTCGTACCGAACCGGGCGCTCATGCATACGGTCAGATTGCAAATTTTCATACCGAAACAACAAAGAGTGTAACGGAAATAAAGCAGTATTTAAACCGTTACTTGCCGATGGATATTGCGGTATTGGAGGCAGAAGAAGTTCCGGACCGTTTCCATGCATCTTATTTGGCGAAGGAATTCGTTTATGAATATAAGGTGACGGTGGGAGAGGTACCGTCGGTATTTGAACGTAAGTACAATTACTATTGTTTTAAGCGTCCGGATATAGAGCGAATGAAAAAAGCTGCGGAATATCTTTTGGGCGGACATGATTTTAAAGCGTTTTCCGATAACCGGAAGATGAAAAAATCCACGGTGCGTATTATGAAGGATATTACCATATACGGTGATGACTGTGAGATTTTATTTACCTTTGCGGCAGATGATTTTTGGCCCCATATGGTACGTATTTTAGTGGGTACGTTGCTGGCGGTGGGAAAAGGGGAGATGGAACCGGAAGCGATACGGAAGTTACTGGAAAGCGGAGACAGAAGCGCTGCGGGGGAAACCATAGAAGCAAGGGGATTGTTTTTGTCAGAAGTGAAATATGACGGAATAGAGAAATAACAGGAAATAAAGAACGTATGCAGTGGGAGCATGAGAAGAGGCCGATGGCAGACGAAGAGAAAGGGCGAACGGAATATGAGAATTTTGATTCAGAACGGATATGTAATTGACCCGGCAAGTGAGCGGGAAGGAAATTTTGATATATTAACGGACGGTAAGAAAATTGTTCGTGTGGCGGAGAAGATTTCTGCGGAAGAAGCAAAGGCTGACCGGGTAGTGGATGCTACGGGAAAGCAGGTTCTTCCGGGATTTATTGACTTACATGTACATTACAGAGAGCCGGGACTTGAGTATAAAGAGACCATTGCCACGGGTTCTGCGGCTGCGGCGGCAGGAGGCTATACCACGGTGTGTCCGATGCCGAATACAAAACCGGTAACGGATTGTGCCGAGGTGGTACAGACGGTACTTGCTAAGGCAAAAGAGGCGGGAAAAGTGCGTGTACTTCCGGTAGGCGCCGTGACGATAGGACAGGGAGGAACAGAGCTTTCCGATATAAAAGCTATGGCAAAAGCCGGAGCGGCAGCGGTATCCGAGGACGGAAAGTCAGTTATGAACCCGGTGGTGTATGCGGAAGGAATGAAGTGTGCCAAGGAAGCGGGACTTCCTGTGTTTGCGCATTGTGAGGAGATTTCCCTTGTGCGGGGCGGTGTGATGAATGCCGGAAAACGTGCAGAGGAGTTGGGGCTCCCGGGCATTACCAATGCAGTGGAAGATATTATTACCATGAGAGACATTTTACTTGCGGAAGAAACAGGTGCAAAGCTTCATCTGTGCCATTGTTCTACCAAGTATAGTGTTGATTTTGTGCGGTTTGCAAAAGAAAAGGGAATTGATGTAACGGCAGAAGTGTGCCCGCATCATTTTGCTATGAGTGATGAAGAGATTACGGCAGATCTTTCCATGTTTAAGATGAATCCGCCGCTTCGCGGGAAAGAGGATGTGACTGCATTAATCTCCGGTCTTTTGGACGGAACCATGGAGGTGATTTCCACAGACCATGCACCTCATTCCGCAGAAGAAAAAAGCGGTTCTATGGTAGGCTCTCCGTTTGGCATTGTGGGCTCGGAAACTGCATACGCATTAAGTAATACGGTTCTTGTAAAAGAACACGGTATGACACCGATGCAGCTTGCAAAATGTATGAGTTACAACCCGGCGAAGGTGTTGGGAAGAGAAACAGAGTTCGGTGGTTTGGCAGAAGGATACTCTGCAGACATTGCCATTGTGGCACCGGAGGAAGAATATGTGATAAATCCGGATGAGTTTTTCTCCAAGGGAAAGAACACTCCGTTTGGAGGAAAGAAGGTTAAGGGAAAAGTATATATGACACTTTGTGAGGGTACTGTCACGTACGAACGATAAAGGCATATGGTGAAATAGGGGCGGAGAACTCGAAAGGAGGCGTGACGGTGAACAAAGAGACGGCAACCATTCTGATTGTAGAAGAAGATGACTGGCAGGTACAGGTGGCAAAGGAAATTTTAGAACCTTACTACTATGTGGACAGTATTTCTTCTCTGCGGGAAGTCATAAAGTATTTTGAAAAACAGACACCGGATTTGGTGTTGGTAGGTATGAAAATGACGGAAATAGACTGCTTTGAGGTCTTACATTGGGTAAAGAAAAATCCGTGTACGGCAGAGATTCCTGTGGTCTTTTTAACTACAGAAGAAGATATTGACGGCGAAATCAGAGGACTTCGAGAGGGCGTTTCGGAGTTTATCAGAAAACCGCTGGTAGAAGAAATCGTGTTACATCGTATCCGTAGGCTTATCGAGCTTGAACATTTGAAGAAAAATTTGGAACTGGAGGTTTCCAGGCAAACGAATAAAGCGGAAAAACGAAGAAAAAAAGTAGAGCGCTTATCGTTGCAGATTATGTTAACTTTGGCGGAAACCATCGATGCCAAAGATAAGTATACAAACGGTCACTCGGTACGGGTAGCGGAATACGCCAGACAAATTGCAAAGCGTGCGGGGAAAAGTTTACAGGAGCAGGAAGATATTTATTATATCGGATTGCTTCATGATATCGGAAAAATCGGAATTCCCAATGAGATTATTAATAAAAAAACAGGCTTAACTGATCAGGAATATATCATTATGAAAGATCATGCAAAAATCGGGGCGGACATTTTAGGAACCATGACAGAGATTCCGGGTCTGGCGGTAGGAGCACATTGGCACCACGAGTTGTATGACGGAACAGGATATCCGGATGGTTTAAAGGGGAAGGAGATACCGGAGATTGCCAGAATTATCGGAGTTTCGGACGCCTACGACGCCATGACATCCAAGCGAAGTTACCGGGATGTCATGCCACAGGAAGTAGTAAAAGAAGAGCTTCGTCAAGGAAGCGGAACACAGTTTGATCCATACTTTGTTGATATTATGCTTCAGATGATGGAGGAAGATAAAGCATATCGTATGTGTTCGCGAAACGGTTGAGTTGAGGATGCTGTTTGGAGCGATTTGTTGCAGTGGAAGAATCAAGTTATTGAAATTCTTTGAGTGAAAGAAACGTTTTTGACTTGCACGGAAAGAAAGTCTATGCTACAATGTACGGAAAAGAAAACCAATACTGTTTGCCCAAGAGGCAAGGAAACGGAGAATACTATGGTAAAAGAGCTTATTACGAAGATTCAGAAGACAAATGCACCGATTGTTGTGGGCCTTGACCCGATGCTTTCCTACGTACCGAATCAGGTAAAGGAAAAGGCATTTGCAGAGTTTGGCGAGACGTTAGAAGGTGCAGCGGAAGCAATCTGGCAGTTCAACAAAGCCATTGTGGATGCTACGTATGATTTGATTCCGGCAGTAAAGCCGCAGGTGGCAATGTATGAGCAGTTTGGTATTCCGGGTCTCATCGCATTTAAGAAGACAGTAGAGTATTGTAAGGAGAAGGGCCTTGTGGTAATCGGCGATATTAAGCGCGGTGACATCGGTTCCACTTCCGAAGCTTATGCGGTAGGACATCTCGGTAAAGTGGCGGTAGGAAGCAAGAGCTACTATCCGTTTGATGAGGATTTCGTTACGGTAAATCCGTATTTGGGAAGCGACGGCGTGAATCCGTTCGTAAAGATTTGTAAGGAAGAAAATAAGGGCTTATTTATCTTGGTTAAGACCAGTAATCCGTCCAGCGGCGAGTTCCAGGATCGTTTAATTGACGGCAGACCGTTATATGAGTATGTGGGTGAAAAGGTAGCCGAGTGGGGTGCTGATTGTATAGACGGCGACTACAGTAACATCGGTGCGGTTGTAGGCGCAACCTATCCGGAGATGGGTAAGGTGCTTCGTAAGATTATGCCGAAGAGCTTCATTCTTGTACCGGGCTACGGCGCACAGGGTGGTAAGGCTGCAGACCTGGTTCATTACTTCAATGAAGACGGTCTCGGTGCTATCGTAAACTCCTCCCGTGGTATTATCGCAGCTTACAAGCAGGAGGCTTATGCAAAGTTTGGCGAAGCAAACTTTGCCGATGCATCCAGACAGGCTGTCATCGATATGAGAGAAGATATTGCCGGAGCATTAAAGAAGTAAAATTGTTCGGTTCCGCTGATTGTTAAAATAATCAGGCAAGACAACGCTTCATGTTGTTACTAAAAGATACAAGTCAAGGTAGATAAAGTTATCCTTATGGTTCTCTAAGGATAACTTTATCTACCTTGACTTTTTGGTTTAAGAAAGGGGGATGAAGCGTTCATCTTGCCTTTTGTGTTTGAAAAGGGGCGGAACCGAAGGAATGTTGTCCCTTTTGTAAAAGCTATTCATCTAAAAGGCTAATAATAATAGATATTGACTAGACTTTGCACTTGCGATAAACTAAATGTAACACAATAAACGATGTGAAAATGTGATTGCATACGATACAGAGGTGATACGATGACAAATGTAGAGCAGAGAGAAGCGGCAAAGAAATTTGCTGAAAATTGGAAGGGTAGAGGTTATGAAAAAGGAGACAGTCAGATTTTTTGGATTGAACTCCTTACTACTGTATTCGGTGTTACGGATATATCAAGCTATATTACATTTGAAGACCAGGTGAAACTGGACCATACTAGCTTTATTGACGGTTACATTGAAAGTACCCATGTAATGATTGAACAGAAAAGCATTGATAAAAGTCTTACGTCTCCGATTAAGCAATCAGATGGTTCTTTGCTTACGCCGTTTCAGCAAGCAAAACGATATTCTGCAGAGTTGCCGTATTCGAAGAGACCGCGTTGGATTGTAACGAGTAATTTTCAGTATTTTTATGTGTACGATATGGAACAACCGTCCGGCGAGCCGGAAATTATAGCTTTGGGGAATTTAGAAAAGGAGTATTATCGTTTACAATTTCTTGTTGATGAGAGAAATGAAAGTTTACAGAAGGAAATGGAAGTTTCCATTAAGGCCGGAGAATTAGTTGGTCTGATTTATGATGCTCTCTATAAGCAGTATAAAGACCCAGACGAGATGACTTTGAAAAGTCTGAATGCTCTTTGCGTGCGCCTTGTATTTTGTCTGTATGCTGAAGATGCCGGTATTTTCGGACACAGAGGAATGTTTCGCGACTACATGAGCCAGTTTTCTGCAAAAGATTGGAGAAAGCGTTTGATTGAGCTTTTCCAAGTGCTTGATACAAAGGAATGTGATAGGGATAAATACATTGAAGAAGATTTGGGAGCATTTCCGTATGTAAACGGTGGATTGTTTGCGGATGAGAGTATAGAAATCCCGCCGTTTACCGATGAAATCGTTGATTTGGTGTTACATAAGGCCAGTGATTCTTTTGATTGGAGTGAGATATCTCCGACTATTTTTGGTGCGGTTTTTGAGTCCACGTTAAATCCGGAAACACGTCGCTCCGGCGGTATGCACTATACAAGTATAGAAAATATCCATAAAGTAATTGACCCGCTGTTCTTGGATGAGTTAAATGACGAGTTCGTGACAATCTGTGCGTTGACGGTAGAGCGGACGAAGAAGGCAAAATTGCAAGCGTTTCAACAGAAGCTGGCAACCTTGAAATTTCTTGACCCGGCGTGTGGTTCAGGTAACTTTCTTACGGAGACCTATATCTCTCTTCGTAAATTGGAAAATAAGGTAATTACCGAATTTTCCAAAGGACAGATGTTTCTTGGAGATTTATTGAACCCGATTATGGTATCAATCAGTCAGTTTTATGGGATTGAGATTAATGATTTTGCCGTTACGGTGGCAAAGACAGCTCTCTGGATTGCGGAATCTCAGATGATGAAGGAAACAGAAAACATTGTACATATGCAGCTTGAATTCCTTCCACTGAAGACAAACGCATATATCGTGGAGAGTAATGCACTTCGCCTAGATTGGAATGATGTTGTACCTAAGCAGGAACTTAATTATATCATGGGAAATCCACCGTTTGTTGGGGCACAGAATATGTCCAAGGAACAAAAGAAAGATTTAATGAATTTATTTGAAAACAACAAAAAAGCTGGAGTCTTGGATTATGTTACAGGATGGTATTATAAGGCATCTGAAATAATGAATTTGTGTTCAATAAAAACGTCATTTGTGTCAACGAACTCGATTACTCAAGGGGAGCAGGTGGCAGCACTTTGGAAAGTGTTATATGAGAAGTTTGGAATACATATTGATTTTGCATATCGGACTTTCAGATGGGATAGTGAAGCAAATAATAAAGCACATGTGCATTGTGTAATAATAGGTTTTAGTACTTCTACAAAGAGGGAGATGAAAAAACTTTATACAGAGGATAGATTTGTAGAAGTACAGAATATTAGTCCATATTTGTCAGATGCTCCAAATATTTTTATTGAAAGTAGAAAACAACCTATTTGTGATGTGCCGGTGATTACCAAAGGATGTCAGCCTACGGACGGCGGTAATTTGATTATTGAAGAGGCAGAACGTGAAGAGTTCATAAGAAGGGAACCGAATGCGTTGAAGTATATTAAGCGATTAGTAGGTGCTCGTGAATTTATTAATAATCAAAAACGTTGGTGTTTGTGGCTAGTTGGTGTTGCTCCTAATGAGCTTCGTAGTATGCCTTTGGTGCTGGAGCGTATTGAGAAAGTAAGAGAGATGAGATTAAACAGTGCAGATGCGGGTACTAGAAAGCTTGCCGATACCCCTACTGTATTTAGAGAAACATACAATCCGGATACATTTATTATCATACCAAGTGTATCGTCGGAGAAAAGACGGTATATTCCTTTGGGATTCGAAGATAAGAATACTATTTCTACAAATTTAAATTTAATTATTCCGGATGCGACTTTGTATCATTTTGGAGTGTTAACCTCAAATGTGCATATGTCATGGATGCGTGCGGTAGCAGGAAGACTTGAAATGAGATATCGATATTCCAAAGATATTGTTTATAATAATTTTCCTTGGCCGACACCGATAGAAGAACTGAGAAAGAAGATTGAACAGACGGCACAAGCTATTTTAGATGCCAGAGCATTATATCCGAATTGTTCTTTGGCGGATTTGTATGATGAATTGACGATGCCATCGGAACTTAGAAAGGCACATCAGCAGAATGATAAGGCGGTTATGCAGGCTTATGGCTTCTGGGGTAAACTGAATTCTGAGTCGGAATGTGTAGCAGAGTTGATGAAGATGTACCAGGAATTGACGAAGGAGGAATGAAAAATATATGTCAAGAATAAGAGCAGATTTTCGGAAATGTGATGAAAAGTATATTGATAAAAAAGTGAAGCAATATACGAATGTTGCAATCAAAGTTCGCGATACGATACAGATGTCTGGTCTCACAGAAGATGAAGGTGGATTTAGTCTGGCAAAAAAATGGTTGCTGAATAATGAAGGTTTGTCCACTCTAGAAATATTAGGGGATGCAGTAAGAAGTTTGATAAGTGATTTTTTAAAGTGGATTCCCATATTTATCACGTATATTCTGGGAGCATTGGCATCGTTTTTTATAAGTGGTGGTAAGATTTCGCCTTTTTATTTGCTGGGAGTACCAATAATAATTATCATTGTTGGTTTTTGTGTAGAAGCGGGAATAAAAGGTATAAGTGTAAAGATAGAGAAGCTACATGTGTACATTCTGGAGAGAATGACGTATTTGGAATACAAAAACTTATTACAGAAATATGAAAAAGAGAAGGAGGATAGGGAGCAAGATGGAGAGAACAGCCAAGATCGAGAAGTTTGCTTGGAGATATCGTACAAAGATATTGAAAAGGAAGTAAATAAAAGGAGAAAAGGAGGATTTGAAGGATATCAGGAAGTTATAAAGTATTTGGAAGGTTTTACCAAGGAACAATTGGATTATATTGAAGTTGAGGCGAAAGCGAAACTTGAGGTTAGTAGGGCAACGTGTAGAGTAGACGGCTTTATTACTTTGTGCCTATCAATTATTGCTTTGGCTTTTTCGATTTTTCCGAATGTCACAAATATGCAAGGGGATGTATTGAGAATGTTGGAAGTTATTATAATCATTATGGCGTGTTTTTATCTTGTCTGGTATATGGTAGGTGAATACATTATGTCAAAACCTATAGAATGTCATGAGAGGGTTATTAGATTAGTGGAGATAATTAAAGAGAAGGATATATAATTTAAGCATAAATTGTCAAATTAGAATTCACTGGGATTGTAATAGTCTATGTGAATTCTAATTTTGTTGTTGAGAGAATATCTTGACATATGTATGAATATGCCATATAATTAACTTTAAAGTAAATTACTTTTATTTCACTTCTTTTGGGGGCGATAGTATGCGTGAGATTTTTATCGGCAGAGAAAAGGAACTTGCGGATTTAAATGAGTTATATGCACAGGACAGATTTCAGTTGTTTGTTTTATACGGACGTAGGCGTGTAGGAAAAACTACATTGCTGAATGAGTTCTGTAAGAGGAAGGACGCTATCTTTTATTCTGCGGAGCAAAGTAATAATAAATTGAATCTGGAAAAGTTTTCGGAGCTTGTATTCAGTTTCTATAACGAAACGAATTTAGAAGCTTTTTCGTCGTGGACAAATGCATTGTCTTATATTGATGAGCGGCAGAAGGAGAAAAGATTGGTTCTGGTAATTGACGAGTTCCCGTATTTGGTGAAGAAGAATAAGGCGTTACTTTCCGAGTTACAGCATTTGATTGACCATAAGTTGACCAAAGGGAAACTTTTTATGGTGCTTTGCGGAAGTTATATGGGGTTTATGGAGAAGGAGGTGCTTGGTTCAAAGAGTCCGTTGTTTGGCAGAAGAACGGGACAGCTTCATATGAAGCCGTTTAGTTATCGGACCGGTACAAAGTTTTTGCCTACGTTTTCTGTGGAAGAGAAGTTGATGTTATACGGCGCGTTCGGAGGAACACCGCTTTATTTGCAACAGATTCACGCGGAAGAAAGCTTTGAAGAGAATATAAAGAGAGCTTATCTGAAGGTTACGTCATATCTTTATGAGGAGGCATTGTTGCTTTTGCGTCAGGAGGTACAGGAGCCGGGAGTTTACAGCGCAATCATCGAAGCGATTGCCGGCGGGTATACAAAGGCAAATGAAATATCTACGAGAATCGGAGAGGAATCCTCAAAATGTCTGAAATATATTAATACGCTGTGCGAGCTGGGAATCTTACAAAAGGAAGTGCCTTTCGGAGAAAAGGAATCCTCCCGGAAAACGATTTACGGAATTTCCGATTTTATGTTTCGATTCTGGTATCGTTATGTGTTTGCGAACAGAACGTTGATTGAAACCGGTGCACAGGATGCGGTGTGGTTAAAGAAAATCGAGCCGGACTACAACAATTATATGGGGCTTGTGTTTGAAAAGATTTGCGCTGACTGGTTGACGTGGAAAAATGCCAGAGGCGAATTGCCGATCTTGTTTACGTCCATCGGAAGATGGTGGGGAACAAATACGTTGACCCGTAGTCAAGAAGAAATCGATTTGGTGGCCGGGGACGGGAAAGATTATCTGTTCTGTGAATGTAAGTGGCGCAATGAAAAGCTGGATGTGTCGGTGCTTCGCGGTTTGAAAGCGAAGGCGGATGGATTTGGCGGTAAAAGAAATTGTGCTTATTTTGTGTTGTTTTCAAAGTCTGGATTTACCGATGGGGTGATTGAAGAGGCACAGAAGGATAGTAGCATACTGCTTGTGGATTTGGAAGAGATTATGTGTCATTGATTTGTAGAGGAAGAGAAGGCACTGATAGAGAAAGGATTATAAAGTGGCAGAAATAAGTGATTATTTGACTACGTTAGAGATGTTCCGGGATTATCCGGTGGGTGAGAAGCGGTTTGTTTCGGATTGCGGTGTTCCCGGGGAATGATTTGAATTATCGGAAGAGTTATGAAAGCTTTGATAAGCAGTTGACCATTGTACCGAAGTCATATATAGAATGCATGAGGTCTGTGGCGGATGACATGCAGGGCCGGAAAGAAGAAATGGTAAATGCTCCTAAGATAACTTTAAATGATTTGGAAGGGGCGCCACTGTGGAGTGAGGGAGAGGAACTGTAATTTATTAAGCTGACACACTGTACTTCGAATCAGAGGAGCAGTGTGTTTTTTGCCAGGGAAAGTTTTATAAATTTTTTCCTAACCTTTGCCAACTTACTGTCACTTATTAAGTGAACAGCTGTGAAAAAGGAATTACGGAGGCAGGACTTGCAAGTGAAAAATCAATTATTTGAAGAAATTACAAAAGAATACTCGTTACAAATTTTAAAATGGGCTTACAAAAAGTGCGGAGACAGCGACCGGGCGGAGGAACTGACTCAGGAAGTGATGGTACAGATTTTTTCTGCCATACAAAAGAGTGCCGCAGAAGGGAAACGAATCGAACAGGCAGAGCATTTTGTCTGGAAGATTGCCCGGTATGTATGGTGTCACAGTCTGCGAAAAAGTACCCGTTATGTGATGTGTCCCTTGGAGGAGGATATACGTGATGAATCCGATTTTGCGGGAGAGCTGGCGGAGCAGGAAGAGAAAAAGCAGATGATTTGTGAGCTTCGCAAACAGGTTAGTAGACTCAACTATTTGCAACGGGAGATTTTGGTTTCCTTTTACATTGACGAACTGCCTCAGAAAACAATCGCAGAGAGGCTTGGTATCAGTGAAAGTGCCGTGAAGTGGCACTTACATGATACGAGACAGAAGTTAAAAAAGGAGATGGCAGAGGATATGAGAAATCAGAGTGAACAAAAATTTGTATACAGACCGGGAAAACTTTCTATGGCAATTAACGGTGAGATGCCGCCGAAGGCGGATATCGGGCCGTTGGAAGACAGTATGGTACGTCAGAATCTTTGTATTGCATGCTATGAGGAGCCGAAGTCTTTGGATGAACTTACGGAATTACTTGGTATTCCGAAGGCATATTTGGAATTTGATTTGCAGTGGCTGGTGGACCGTGAGTTTATGACTTTCGAAAACGGAAAGTATGCGACTACCTTTTACATTAACAGCGAGACTGCAAAGCAGGAGTGCTACAAGGTATATTGCGGTCTCAGAGAACCGGTATCGGATGTGATTGTAAAGGGACTTTTGGAAGCAGAGGATAACATCCGTGCTGTGGGATTTTACGGAAGTGATCAGCCGATGGATAAACTGTTGTGGTTACTGATTTATGTGTTCTGTGACTATTATCAGTATGAGGACGGTGATTTGAGGTTTGAAAAGCCGGTTCGTCCGGACGGCGGAAAGTATTTTCCGTTAGGACATTTGGAGGATAGTGATAAGATTAGGGAGTGGGCGTTGGATAACCGTGATTTTGCTTATTGCGGCCCGGCGAGAGACGGTGGTTTTTCCTGGTTCGGACTTTACAATTTCGGGTACTCCGAAATCCTGGATATGATGGATCAGTTTACGCCGGAGAGCCAGCGGATGAATGAACTGCTTGTGGAGCTGGTGAACAAAGACTTCGACATTTCTTATCTTGGGGAAGACCGTAAGTGTGACTTGGCTAAGCTGGTGGAACAGGGATATATAAAGTTACAGGGAGAAAAGGCGGTTCCACAATTTGTTGTAATGTCGGGAGAACAACTGAACCGATTGTACACAGAGGTGTTTGCACCGATTGCAGAGAAATTGCAGCCGGGGTACACACTGCTTAAGGCAGAGCTTAAAAAGCTTTACGGAGAGAAAATGCCGAAGCATTTAAAGGAGGTCAGCAGATTGCCGTTTGTGCAGGCTCTGTATGCCATGGAATATGTAACTTCTCTGCTTGCCTTTAAGGAAAATCTGCTTTATGTCCCGAAGGACAGCGCAGAAGGTGAGTTCTTAACCTTGATGTACGTAAATTGGGAAGAGTAAGGCAGACCGGACAGATGCGGCCAGGGATTACTTATGTGACACATCGGAAGAAGTGTGATATTTCCTGCGTTTCAGTAAAATAATCAAAGCAATGCCAATCAAAAGAACCGGTATTACATATTGTTTATACCGGGCATAATACCCGGACACAGCGCCCCAGTTATCTTGTAAGAAGTAGCCGAAGGATAACAGGGCGCTGTTCCATATGGTAATACCCAGAAAGGAATAGGGAAAGTAGACGGAAGGAGATTGGCCTACCGCTCCGGCTACAAAGGCAATGTAGGTACGGCAAAGGGGGATGACTCTGCCGATGCAGACGGCCCCGGCACCGTACGTTTCAAATTTTTTACGGGAGGAAGCGATGGCGTGTTCTGTTTTTGGGAACCGGGTTACCAGTTTTGTCAGTATGGCATCTCCGCCTATGCGTCCTGCCAGGTAACACAGACCGGTGCCAAAAAGTCCCGCCAGTACGGATAAAGGGAGCAGGAGGAAGAAAGAAATCCCTTCCATACGGGCGACGGCTCCGGAAAAGGGAAGAACCAGTTCACTGGAAATGGGAAAACAGGCATATTCCAAAAAGATGATTACAATCATGGCAAAGATGCCGTAACGGTCAAACAGAGACAAAATCGTTTCCATAGAATTCCTTTCAGATGGGTCCGGATTATTTTTTCATAAATTTCTTTAATAGTTCGAATTTTGCCTTTTCGGCAGGAGATAACCCCGACATTAAGGTAGTCATTAAAAATGAGCTTTCTTCCGGTGTAAACTGAATGTTTTGTGCCTTCATCCGGGATTGTGCTTTTAACAAAAGGGGAAGCATGGCATCTCCCGAAGTGTTGCCTGCGTCCTTTACGATTTCGGAAATGAGGGCCTGCTTGGCAGGAGACAGTTTTTGATATTCAGGTAATGTTTTTAAGGTTTCCGGATTCATAGAAACTCCTTTTATACATGTGTTATAGTAGAATGCTATGACGGAAAGCTAATCCGTATGCATCAGCCTATCATAAATCTCCTTTTGTTCCGGTGTCAGGAAAGAATACAGGCTGTCAAACAGTTCGTTGCCGGACTCTGTGGCCGTTACCGGAGTGTCTGCAGCAATTGACTCTGCAACAGGGGCGTCTGCGGTGGTATCCTTTGCGTCTGCCGGGGGAGCATTACCGGCGGCAGTTGCTTCACCTTCGGCAGCAGATGCTGCGTCGGAGGGGGCTTGTTTTGATTCGTTGGCCGGAGGGATATCGGAAGCTGGTTGTGTTTGTTCGGAAGTTGGTGATGTATTGGAACCGGAAGGGGTTGAGCTTCCTCCGAAAAAAGAAGAAAGTATGTCCGGAGAAAGACCGCCCAACATGGAAAAAAGGTCCGAAGAGGCGGAAGCTTCCGTACCGCCTCCGAAAGCGGACAGAAGACCGGGAATCATATCTTTATACGTCTGATAAAACTGCAGTGCCTGTAACAAATTGGCCAGGGTGGAGAGAAGAGGCATGCGGAACATCTTTCCGTAAAACGCGAGGGAGCGCAGCATATTGTCCTTGTCCGTAATGAGAGCATCAATACCGGAAATTCCGGAAAGATTCGGTACGGAAGGAATGTTTTTTAGTTTGGTAAGTTCGGTCATGTGATAAGCAAAGGAGGCTAAGGGACGGTAACACTCCTGCAAACAAGGGAGAACGGCGAACAAAAGAGCTCCTAACTCCGTAGAAGGAGGCAATATCGGAGGGAAAGAGGAATCCTGATTCATAGTGTCTCCTTTCAGAGCAACAAATGTTCCGATATGAATCGGAAACGTATTTGCAACAGTATATGCAGAAAAATGGAAAAAGAGAAGCATTAGGAGGGTGAGATGTTCGTTTTCCTATATAAGAAAAATTTTTATGTAGATATAGAGAGGAAAGTATGTTATACTGACAAAGGACAGAGTAGGAAAATAATGGGATTTTAATTGTTTTGCTTTGTTGTAAACGAAGAAGGAGAGGGAAGGAAGATAGCAATGAGTTTAAAAAAAGCATATGAGAATTATTTTAAAATCGGTACCTCCGTGTCAAGATATGATATGAAGTCCGATAAGGCCATGGAAGAACTGGTAAAGCATTATAACAGCATGACGGCAGAAAATGACATGAAGCCGATGTTTATGATGGATAAGGAAGCTACGTTGGCTGACCCTGAAAAGTATTATCTGCAGCCGGTGATGAAGTATGACACGGCGCGGAAGTATTTGGAGTTTGCAAAGAAAAACGGTATTGCCCTCCGGGGACATACATTGGGCTGGCACAATCAGACTCCGATTTGGTTCTTTAAGGAGAACTTCGAGGATGATTTTGAGGCACCGTGGGCGTCTCGTGAAACCATGCTTGCCAGATTGGAATGGTATATTAAGAGTGTATTGACCTTTGTACAGACCGAGTATCCGGGTGTAATTTATGCATGGGATGTGGTAAATGAGGCCATTGAGGAAAGAAACGAAGAGGGATGGAGAACCCGCTCGCCGTGGTATCAGACGCTGGGAGATGAGTTTGTAATCAATGCCTTCCGTTTTGCCAGAAAGTATGCGGCGCCGGAGGTAAAGCTTTATTACAACGACTATAATACCTTTAATCCGTTTAAGAGAGAAACGATTTTAAATTACATTGTAAAGCCTTTGATGGAAGAAAAGTTGATTGACGGTATCGGAATGCAGAGCCATTTGATTTTAAATGAGTGGGAGAAAGATATTACGGAATACGAAAAGACGTTATATGCATTCGGTGCTACCGGATTGGATATTCAGTCCACCGAGCTGGACATTCACAATGCAGATGGTTCCGAAGAAGGAATGAAGAAGCTTGCGGATGCTTATAAGAAGTTGTTTGAACTTTATGTAAAAGCGAAGAAGGAAGGGAAAGCAAACATTACCTGTGTTACCTTCTGGGGCATGAAAGATGATGTGAGCTGGTTGACCGGATTCCGCAGAGAGAGAAGCTATCCGCTTTTGTTCGGAGATAACTGGGAAGAAAAAGAAGCATACCATGCAGTTGTGGCTGTGGCAGAAAATTAAATGTGAGATATGAAAGAAGCTTTGCGTAAAAAGAGTCGCAAGGCTTCTTTTCTTTTGTTGATTTTCCTTGACAAAAGGGCGGGTTCATGCATATAATGAAGAAAGTAAACAAACGCAGAGAAGAAAAGAGTAGCGTAGAAGGAGTGCAACAGAGAGGAACTGTCACCGGCTGAAAGCAGTTCCGGCAGGAAAGCTACGTGAAGTGCATTTCGGAGCGGACGGGTGAGCGCGTAAGCGGGTAGCCTTGTACGGCGGCAGTCGTTATCATGCAAAGAGAACAGAAGTCGCGATGCGGCTTTTGTAAAAGTTGAGTGGAACCGTGTATACTACACCTCATCCTATGGATGGGGTGTTTCTTTTTTCGTGTAGGCGAAGCAGAAGCGAAGCCACGGAGTTGGGGTTGTACGGAGTGCTTGCCTACACAAAAAACATGTGAAATGAAAGGAGATTCCCTATGGGCTTCATTGAATATGTCAAAGAAGAAATGCAAGTGATAAAGGAGCGGGATGCTGCAATTAAATCTTCCTGGGAAGTGTTTTTATACCCAAGTTTCCGGGCAATTTTAAGACATCGTCTGGCACATAAATTATATTTAAAAAAGCATTATTTTCTGGCCCGTTGGTATTCCCAAAGGACGGCAAGGAAGACAGGAATCGAGATTCACCCGGGAGCAACCATCGGAAAAGGATTGTTTATTGACCACGGCCACGGCGTTGTAATCGGAGAAACCGCCATCATCGGTGATAATGTGACGTTATACCAGGGAGTAACCCTTGGCGGTACCGGAAAAGAACAGGGAAAACGTCATCCTACCATCGGGGATAATGTGATGATCAGTGCCGGTGCGAAGGTGCTTGGGTCCTTTACGGTGGGAGAAAACTCAAAAATCGGAGCCGGCTCGGTGGTGTTAAAAGAAGTTCCGCCGAATTCTACAGTGGTAGGTGTTCCGGGAATCGTAGTCAAGAGAGACAATGTACGGATTCCGAGGGAGGATTTGGATCAGGTACATTTGCCGAACCCGGTTATGATGGAAATCGACAGACTACAGCAAGAGAACAGCAAGTTAAAAGAACGCTTGGACGAACTTGCTGCTTCGGTTGAAAAGTAAAAAAACCATAAACGAAAACAATGGAAAAATCACGTATAAAGTGATAAAATATAAGGAAATAAGAAAAGGAGTACAACATGGAAAACAAGTTTCAATTATTCAATACCTTAACAAGAAAAGTAGAGCCGTTTGTTCCGAACGCAGACGGAAAAGTAAAGATGTATACCTGCGGTCCGACGGTGTATCATTTTGCACACATCGGCAATCTGCGTAGTTATATTATGGAGGATGTGCTGGAAAAGTCCCTCCGGTTCGGTGGTTACGATGTAAAGCGTGTCATGAATATTACCGACGTGGGTCATCTTTCCAGCGATGCGGATACCGGTGAGGATAAGATGTTAAAGGGTGCAAAGAGAGAGAATAAGACGGTAATGGAGATTGCAAAGTTCTATACCGATGCCTTTTTCTCCGATTGCAGTAAGTTAAATATTAAGACTCCGGATGTGGTGGAGCCGGCGACCAATTGTATCGGCGAGTTCATTCACATGGTAGAGGTGCTTTTGGAAAAAGGCTATGCGTATGAAGCAGGCGGAAATATTTACTTCGATACCTCTAAGCTTGATGATTATTATGTATTTTCCAGCCAAAGCGAGAAGGAGCTTTTGGTGGGAGTGCGTGATGATGTAGAGCAGGATGAGAATAAGAAGAATAAAAGTGACTTTGTACTTTGGTTTACCAAATCCAAGTTTGATGACCAGGAATTAAAATGGGATAGCCCGTGGGGTGTAGGATATCCGGGCTGGCATATTGAATGCTCCGGTATTTCCATTAAGCATCTGGGGGAGGATATGGATATTCATTGCGGCGGTGTGGATAATATCTTCCCGCATCATACCAATGAGATTGCCCAGAGTGAGGCATATCTTGGTCATAAGTGGTGTAATTATTGGTTCCATGTACATCACTTAAACGATCGTTCCGGTAAAATGAGTAAGTCTAAGGGAGATTTCTTAACCGTGTCTTTGTTAGAGGAAAAGGGTTATAACCCGCTGGTATACCGTATGTTCTGTTTACAGTCCCATTATCGTAAGCCGCTGGAATTTTCTTACGAGGTTTTGGATCAGGTGGCTTCCGCATATCAGAAGCTTGTAAAGCGTATTGCGGGTCTTGATAAGACCGGTACCGTGGATGAGGAAAAGAAGGCTGTATATCGTGAGAAGTTTTTAGAGGCACTGGCAAATGATATCAATACCTCCAGTGCATTGACTGTTGTGTATGATGTATTAAAGGACGAGATGAACGGAGCTACCAAGTTTGCCCTTGTGGAAGAAATGGATTATGTACTTGGTCTTAATTTGACTGCAGGTGCAGCCGTAAACGATACCGCAGATAACAACGCAACCGGTGCGGATGATGAACTGACCGCATTTGTTCTTGCAAAGATTGAGGAACGTAAGGAAGCAAAGAAGGCAAAGGATTTTGCAAAGGCGGATGCCATCCGTGAGGAATTGCTTGCAAAGGGCGTTGCCATTAAGGATACAAGAGAAGGCGTGGTTTGGGAATTGGTATAGTGACCACAGAACAAAGGAGGCGACATCTTGGAACAGGAAAATGAAGCAGTAGGAACAAAAACGATGGCGTTGGAAGGCACAAACAAGGCCGGCGCAGAGCTTCCTTTGTTTGGGACGATTTGTGAGACCTTTTCCTTAAAGGAGCAGGACGCGAAACAGTACTCCCCTTTAACGTTAGCTTATATCGGAGATGCGGTATATGAAGTGATTGTCCGCACAATTTTGGTGGAACGGGGCAATGCGCCGGTGAATGTGCTCCATAAACAGGCAAGCAGGCTTGTGAAAGCGGAAGCTCAGGCAGATGCCTATCATCGGATTAAGGAACAGTTGACGGAGGAAGAGATGTCGGTGTTTCGCCGGGGAAGAAATGCAAAGTCCTATACCAGTGCGAAAAATGCCACCATCGGAGATTATCGTGTGGCAACAGGCTTTGAAGCATTGTTCGGATATTGGTATCTGACAGGACAGACGAATCGGATGCTACTGATGGCAAAGGCAGGAATGACGGAGGAAGAAAAATGAGATACGAAGAATTGACAATCGAAGGAAGAAATGCGGTATTGGAGGCATTTCGTTCCGGAAAAACCATAGACCGCTTATTGGTATTGGAGGGTAATAAAGAAGGTGCTGTGAACACTGTTTTAAAAGAAGCCAAAAAGCAGAATACAGTGGTTTCCTTTGTGAAAAAGGAACGTTTGGATCAAATTTCTACCACCGGAAAGCATCAGGGTGTCATTGCGTTTGCAGCAGCATATGAGTATGCCGAGGTGGAGGATTTGCTTGCTGCGGCAAGAGAAAAGGGAGAACCGCCGTTTTTGGTGCTTCTTGACGGCATTGAAGACCCGCACAATCTTGGTGCGATTATTCGTACGGCAAATCTGGCGGGAGCTCATGGAGTAATTATTCCGAAGCGTCGTGCGGTAGGGCTTACCGCTACGGTGGCAAAGACCAGCGCGGGAGCACTGAATTACACTCCGGTGGCAAAGGTGACGAATTTAGTGCAGACCATGGAAGAGTTAAAGAAAGAAGGTCTTTGGTTTGTATGTGCGGATATGGACGGAGAAGTGATGTATCGTCAGAACCTGACGGGACCGATCGGACTTGTGATCGGAAACGAAGGCGAGGGTGTTAGCCGTCTGGTGAAGGAAAAGTGTGATTTTGTGACCAGCATTCCTATGAAGGGAGATATTAATTCTTTAAATGCATCTGTGGCAGCAGGTGTGTTGATGTATGAGATTGTGCGTCAGAGAATCGGGAAGTAAGGCTGAACAAGATTATTTTGAGATGACGGGCCGGTTTGAATGGGACAGCCGGTAGAGACGGTGTAAGGAGGCTGTTATGGGGAAACAAGCAGAGAACAGACCGGAGCCCAATAAGACGGGAGAAGAGGAAAAAGCGTTATTACTTCGCTGTCAGGCCGGAGACAATGAAGCAACGGAAGAAATGTTAAATCGTTACAAAAACATGGTGCGCAGTAAAGCAACTGCGTTATATCTGGTAGGAGCGGACAAAGAAGATCTGATTCAAGAGGGTATGATCGGATTGTTTAAGGCAATCAGGGAATATGATCCGGAGCGGAATGATTCTTTTTCTGCCTTTGCAAGCCTCTGTATTACGCGGCAAATGTATACTGCCATAAAAATGTCCAATACAAAGAAAAATCAGCCGTTAAACAACTATGTTTCCTTTGATTTATATGCGTTTGCGGAAGAAACAGAGCCGGGAAATGTAAGCACGAATGGGTATGAAAGTATCGGGTATTGGCAAAGAGACCCGGAAGAGTCAGTCATTGACAGAGAGAATGCGATTCGTGTGGAAGCAGAGGTGTTTTCCAGATTGAGCGGAATGGAACGGGAAGTGTTGTCCTACTATGCAGCCGGAATGCCGTATCAGGAAATAGCAAAGGTCATGGATAAGGAACCGAAATCCATTGATAATGCCTTGCAGAGAATCCGTAAGAAGCTGAAAACGGTGCTTGCGATAAATGCGTGAGTGTGGTACAATAAAAGGAACAACAGATGCCAAAAGCAACCAAGGGACAAATGATTATCGGAGGTGAGGATATGGCATTACTTAATGTGGATCATGTAAATCCGTTTTTGGTAGCAGCTACCAGCGTATTACGTGATTTCGGAGTGGAAGCGAAGGTTTTGAAGCCTTTTTTAAGAGACGCGGTGTTTGATAATGATGCCTTGATTATTGTAATCGGTGTTACGGGTGAAATGAAAGGACAGGTTATGATAGCCTTCCAAAATGATGTAGCCTGTGCCATTGCATCGAAAATGATGATGATGCCGGTAACAGAGATGAACGAGATGTCCAACAGTGCGATTTGTGAGCTGGGAAATATGATTCTCGGAAACTCTGCCACGGTATTTTCCACCAAGGGAATCGGAATAGATATTACTCCGCCTACAATGTGTGAAGGAAATGTCATGTTTTCTTCTGTTTATGCGGCGAATGTGGTCATTCCATTGGCATTGGAAGACGGAAAAACTATAGAAATCAACGTGTCGATTAAGGGTGAATAGCTTCACCCTTAATTCTATTTATAATGCGGAGGAAATGATGTTAAATATTGTGTTATTAGAGCCTGAAATTCCGGCAAATACGGGAAATATCGGACGTACTTGCGTGGCCACGGGAAGTCGTTTACATTTGATTGAGCCGTTAGGATTTGATATTTCCGAAAAGGCAGTACGACGGGCCGGAATGGATTACTGGAAAGATATAGACTTACATGTATATAAAAACTTTGACGAGTTTTTGGAAAAGAATCCGGGGGCTCGTCCGTTTATGGCAACCACAAAGGGACAAATGCTGTATTCGGAGGCGGAGTTTGAGGAAGATGCCTATATTATGTTCGGAAAAGAGAGTGCGGGGATTCCGGAAGAAATTCTTATGAGAGATAAAGAACGTTGTATTCGAATCCCGATGCTTTCGGAGATTCGGTCTTTAAATTTATCCAATTCCGTGGCAATTGTGACTTATGAGGCACTGCGTCAGAAAGGATTCTCTCATATGCAGATGCAGGGAGAGTTACACCGTCACAGTTGGGCAGAGGTGGAATAGTAGCTGTCAGAGAGGGAATAAGAGGAATATATTATGGTGAGTGTAAATGAAAAAGCCTTACGTACGTTAGAGTACGGGAAAATTATAGAACGCCTGCAACAGTATGCGGGTTCGGAGCCGGGCAGAAAGCTGTGTGCGGAATTAAAACCGTATACGGAGCTTTCCAAGATACGGGAGCTGCAGCGAGAGACGGCAGATGCCCTGGCGAGAGTGTTTCAAAAGGGAAGTTTATCGTTTAACGGAGTTCCGGATATCGGAGGAACGGTGAAATTATTGGAAGTGGGCTCCTCCCTTTTGGCAGGAGAACTTTTAAAAATCAGTTCCGTGCTTACGGCAACCCTTCGTGTCAAGCAATACGGAACCGGCGGTCAGGAAGAAGTAAATGACTCCCTGACAGAGAGGTTTTCTTTGTTGGAGCCGCTTATATCGTTAAATAATGAGATACAACGTTGTATTCTGTCGGAAGAGGAGATTGCGGATGATGCCAGCGCAGGATTAAAGCAGGTGCGCCGCCAAATGCGCCTGACCAACGATAAGATTCGGGAGCAGCTTTCTTCCATCGTAAATGCACAGGATAATAAACTGATGTTGCAGGATGCGTTGGTGACCATGCGTAACGGCAGATACTGTCTTCCGGTAAAGCAGGAGTATCAAAGCAAGTTCTCCGGCATGATTCATGACCGTTCCGCAAAAGGTGCTACCGTATTTATGGAGCCTATGGCTATTGTGAAGCTGAATAACGAGTTGGCAGAGCTGGCGGAAAAGGAAAAAATCGAGATTGAAAAGATTTTGGCGGAACTTTCCGCTTACGCGGCCGAGCATGTGGAAAATCTGGCGTATAACATGAAGACATTGACGGAGCTTGATTTCATTTTCGCTAGAGCGGTTCTGGCAAAAGCCATGAAGGCAACGGAGCCGAAGTTTAACGAGCGTGGCTACATTAATATTAAAAAAGGCCGTCATCCGTTGATTGATGCACATAAAGTGGTGCCCATTGATATTTATCTCGGAGGAGAGTTTTCGCTCCTTGTGATTACCGGACCGAATACCGGCGGTAAGACGGTTTCCTTAAAAACTGTGGGACTATTTACCTTGATGGGGCAGGCTGGACTTCATATTCCTGCTTTTGACGGCTCGGAACTGGCGGTGTTTAAGGATGTATTTGCGGATATCGGGGATGAACAGAGCATTGAACAGAGTTTAAGTACCTTTTCTTCACATATGACAAATACCGTATCCATTTTATCCAAAGCGGATGCAAATTCATTGGTATTGTTTGATGAGTTGGGAGCAGGAACGGACCCGACAGAGGGCGCGGCACTGGCGATGGCGATTCTTACGTATCTGCACCGAAAAGGAATTCGTACCATGGCTACTACCCATTACAGTGAGCTAAAGGTATTTGCTTTATCCACCGAAGGGGTCTCCAATGCGTGCTGTGAGTTTTCCGTGGAAACATTGCGTCCGACCTATCGGTTGTTAATCGGTATTCCGGGAAAGAGTAATGCCTTTGCCATATCGAAAAAGCTGGGACTTTCCGACAGGATTATCGAAGAAGCAAAAGGATTTATCGGAGCGAAAGATCAAAGCTTTGAAGATGTTATTGCGGATTTGGAGAAAAAACGTCTGGCCACGGAACGGGATGCGGAGGAAGCAAAGAAACGTCTTGAAGAGGCGGAAGCATTGCGGAAAAAGTTTGCGGAAAAGAGTGAACGTCTGGATGCGGCCAAGGAACGAGTTTTACGTGAAGCCAACGAAAAGGCAAAGGATATTTTGCAGGAAGCAAAGGATTACGCAGATAATACCATTAAAAAGTTTAATAAATTGGGGAAAAACGGCGCGAACCGGGAAATGGAGCAGGAGCGGAACGCGTTGCGTGAAAAACTGGGAGAAAAGGAGAATTCCCTGGCGGTTAAGAGAAAGAAACAAAAAAACCAGAAGCAGATGGCGGCGGAAGAGGTTAAGGTGGGCGATACCGTGCAGGTGCTGAGTCTGAACTTAATCGGCACGGTTGCTTCGTTGCCGAATGCCAAGGGTGAGCTTTTCGTACAGATGGGAGCCCTTCGTACCCAGGTAAGCTTAAAGGATATTGCGCCTGCGGAACCGGAAAAAGAGCCGGAGAAGAAGGCAAGAACGGAAGTCGGTAAAATTAAGATGAATAAGAGTATGAGTATCAGTCCGGAGTGTAATTTAATCGGAATGCGTGTGGATGAGGCACTTCCGGTGCTTGAAAAGTATTTGGATGATGCGTATTTGGCACACCTGCCGCAGGTTACGATTATTCACGGACGGGGAACCGGTGCTCTGAGAGATGCGGTGCATCAGTATGTAAAGCGTCTTCGGTATGTGAAAAGTTATCGGGTAGGAGGTTTCGGAGAAGGGGATCACGGAGTGACGATTGTAGAGTTTTAAAGGAGAGGGAATATGGCGGTAAAACAAAAGATTATGATAGTGGATGACGATGCAAGTATTGCGGAATTGATTTCACTTTATTTGCGGAAAGAGTGTTTTGATACGCTCAGTGTGGAAGACGGCGAAGAAGCACTTCGTATGTTTGGGGAATATGAGCCGAACTTGATTTTATTGGACTTGATGTTGCCGGGAATGGACGGTTATGAAGTGTGTCGCGAACTTCGTAAAACTTCTAAGGTGCCGATTATCATGCTTTCCGCGAAGGGAGAGATTTTTGATAAGGTGTTGGGGTTGGAACTGGGAGCAGACGACTACATGATAAAGCCGTTTGATTCCAAGGAGTTGGTAGCAAGAGTAAAGGCCGTGTTACGGCGTTTTACTCCGGAGAAGGAGAAGGTAGAGCAATTCCCGAATGAAAAGCAGGGAGAATGCGTGGTATATCAGGACTTACTGATTAACCAGACGAATTATGCCGTAACCTATATGGGACATCAGGTGGAAATGCCGCCGAAGGAGCTGGAGCTTTTATATTTTCTTGCATCTCATCCGAACCAGGTGTTCACAAGAGAACAGTTACTGGATCATATTTGGGGATATGAGTACATCGGTGATACACGAACCGTTGATGTTCATGTAAAACGGGTACGTGAAAAGATTAAAGATCGTGCGAATTGGAGCATTGCAACTGTTTGGGGCATCGGTTATAAATTCGAGGTAAAGAAAGTATGAAAGGAAGTCTGACAAGAAAGCTCATTGTGTTCTATTTGGCACTGGCGTGTGTGTTATTCTTAGTTGCCAATACAGTGTTATCCGCACTTATAGAAAAGAGCATTTATGAGAAACATGAACAGACAATGTATGCACAGACCGGCATCGTTATGCGCGGGTATGTGGAACGATACTATGATAACCGTATTACGGTTGATAAAATGATGGAAAGCTTGCAGCCGGTAGCGGAGTTGCTTGATGTCAGAATACTGATTACGGCACCTTGGGGAAAGGTGGTAGGGGATACGGCACCTATCAATGATGCTGTCATTCAGTTCGGAGAGACGGATCCGGGTTTTTTGGAAGACACGTTTCATCGGAATTATTATAACAAAGATGTAGTGGCCGAGCCGGTGCTTGCAGTGGTGGAGCCCCTTACGCATCAGTATACCGTAAAAGGATATGTTTGTTTGATGGTGCCCATGGACACCATCAAAGGTGAAGTACAGGATGCGGTGTATGAAATGAATTGGTACTATTTGGTAACGATGCTTATTTTGTTGCTTGTATTTATCGGAGTGTATTGTTTTATGGTAGTTCCGTTAAAAAGAACAATTGCAGCAGCAAAGGCTTATTCCATGGGAGATTTTGAGAAGAAGCTTACGATTCATTCCAGAGGAGAGTTTCGTGCACTGGCAGACATTATCGGCTATATGGGAGATACCATGTACCGGTTCAAAGAATATCAACGGGAGATTATTGCCAATGTATCTCATGACTTCCGTTCGCCTCTTACCTCGATTAAGGGATATGCGGAAGCGATAAAAGACGGAACAATACCGCCGGAGCAGCAGGAAAAGTATTTGGATGTAGTATTGTTTGAAGTAGAGCGACTGACAAAGTTAACATCAAATTTGTTGACATTAAATACCTTGGATCAGAAGGGTATGATTTTGCAACCGACGGAATTTGATGTGAATGATACAATTAAAAATTTGGCCAGAACCTTTGAAGGACAATGTAAGAAAAAACGACTGGTGGTTCAGTTGGTGTTTTCCGCAAAAGAGATTATGGTAGTGGCTGACAGAGACAAAATCGCCCAAGTCCTTTATAATTTGGTGGACAATGCCATAAAATTCAGCCATATGGATTCGGCCATCCGGATTACAGTGGAGGAAAAAGGTAGGAAAGCGTTGGTTTCCGTAAAGGATTCGGGAACCGGTATTCCGAAGGAAGATTTGACCAAGATTTGGGATCGCTTTTACAAATCAGACAGTTCCCGGGGAAAGGATAAGAAGGGAACCGGATTGGGACTGTCCATTGCAAAGGAAATCATAACGGCTCATAATGAAAATATTAATGTAATCAGTACGGAAGATGTGGGAACAGAGTTTGTTCTTACGCTGCCGCTTGTGCTACCGGAGGCCGAGTGAAAAGGACATGAGGCATTTGCTTACTGTGATCTATGATACGGAACGAAGGTTGTCGATAAGAAGCAGGGTGTGGAGTTAGTCAGGAGGCTTACGCATGGAAGAAAAAAGGGAACGTGAGAAGAAGGAAGAGTATCAGGTAATACGGGAAGAGATTGTACCGAAAAAGAATAAAAGTTGGAAACGTCTCGGAAAAACCGCGCTTCGAGTGACAGTGTCCGGAGTGATTTTCGGAGTGACGGCGGGAGTGGTATTTGCTTTTTTTGGAGGCTTTCTCATAAAGAAACTGGGACTGGAAAAACAGTTTCGTCAGGCAGTAGGTATCGGAAATCCTACGTCGAATGAGGGAATGGTAAATCCTACGAAGGTTCCGACGGCAACAAAAGCAGCATCGGCTACCGCTACGCGTCAGCCGGAGTTTGTAGTATCTACACCGGAGGCGACACCGGAAATTACAGTGACCATTGACGGAACTACAAAGGATGATCGGGAACCTTATGAAGGAAAGAGTGAAGATGTACAGGAATTTCTGAATATGTATTCCGGAATTGCAAATTTGGCCTCTGAGTTAAGAAAATCTTTGGTACATATTACGGCAATTACAGAAGGGGTAGACTGGTTTGAAGAATCCTATGAGACCAGTAAAACCGCTACAGGTCTGTATGTGGGCGATAACGGGTTAGATATGTTGTTTTTGACGAATTTGGACAGTATTGAAGGTGCCACAAAGTTTACTGTGGAATTTGAAAACGGGACTACATTCCCGTGTACTATTTTTGCCTATGATACCAACTATCGTTTGGCGGTGTTGTCGGTACGATTGTCCACGGTAGAGAAAATAGCCAAGGAAGATTTGCCGCAGGAGGCGGTATTTGCCCTGGATGAAGTGGACACGGGAATTCCGGTAATGGTGCTTGGAAATCCAAACGGACATCAGGGAGCAATGGAACTCGGTATGATTACCGGAGTGGGTCAGGTAGTACAGGTGATTGATGACGAGGTCATGTACTTTACCACCGGAATTACGGAATATGCCGAAGGGGATGGCTTTGTATTTAATTTGTCCGGCGAAGTAATCGGTATGGTAAGTAAAACGCTAAATAAAGGAGAAAAGGGAGTAATCACC
The DNA here is from genome assembly GCA_017465475.1 of Lachnospiraceae bacterium. Lineage (GTDB taxonomy): Bacteria > Bacillota > Clostridia > Lachnospirales > Lachnospiraceae > SIG307. The sequence goes on along the minus strand of JAFTWC010000017.1, from coordinate 5,425 downwards.
GCAGCCATGATGAGCGGGATGAAACAGGTAATAGAAGATACGTTAAATAATGTACCCCGCATTTACTGCGGTTTGCGGTTGGAATCGGTGGACTCCGTGATGGGAGGAAAGTATAAGCTTCCGGAGGGAATCTATGTGATGGAAGTGTTGCCGTCTTCACCGGCCATGAACGCGGGAATTAAAAACGGAGATATTATTACGATGCTGGGAATCGAACCGATTACGAGCGTTCGCCAGTTTTATGAAGAAATCAACAGGCTGGGAACCTTAAGTATCCGTGTGATTGTAAACAGAGAGACAAAGGGTGAGCGGAAGGAGCATACATTGTATATGCAACCGGAAACCAGACTTCATTAGGAAATAGAAGAAGCGGAGGAAGTTAGATGCATTATTTAAGAGAATTAAGAGACGGGGAAATGATTTCCGAAAATTATTTTTGCAAGCAGAAACAGACCTTGCAGACAAAGGCAGGAAAGAATTATTATTCCTTGATTTTACAGGATAAAACCGGCACTATGGATGGCAAGGTATGGGAACTGAATGCAGGAATCGAGCATTTTGAGTCACTGGACTATATCCGTGTGGAAGGTCAGGTGGTAAGTTTCCAGGGAACCTTACAGTTAAATATCCGCAGAGTCAGAAGATTGTCTGAGGGGGAGTATGAGGTAAGTGATTTTATGCCTTGTACCAAGCGGGATACGAAGGAGATGTACAAGGAGTTACTTGGTTACATCGATTCTTTAAAGGACGCTCAGTTTAAGATGCTGGCAGAAAGCTATTTTAAGGAGGATCCGAAGTTTAAAGAAATGTTTTTGTCCCATTCCGCAGCCAAAACCATGCATCACAATTTTGTGGGCGGATTGCTGGAACACACCGTATCCGTGACAAAGCTTTGTACTTATCTTGCGGATAACTATCCGGTACTGGACAGAGATTTGTTATTAACAGCAGCAATGTTTCATGATGTAGGAAAGCTTTCCGAGATTTCCTCTTTCCCGGAAAATGATTATACGGATGCAGGTCAGCTTTTAGGTCATATTTACATCGGTGCGGACTGGTTGTCCAAGCGGATGGATAAGTTGGGCGGATTTTCCGTAAAGCGCAAAAATGAGTTATTGCATTGTATTTTATCCCACCATGGGGAGTTGGAGTACGGTTCTCCGAAAAAACCGGAGCTGGCGGAAGCATTGGCACTTAGTATGGCAGATAATCTGGATGCAAAGTTAGCTGGGGTAACCGCCCTGTTTGACGGTACGGAGGAAACCGGCTGGTTAGGTTATCAAAAGATGTTTGAAACTAATATGAGAAAGACAAGTAAGTAGTAGAGAAAGGAAAAGGGAAAATGACGATTTTAGTATTAGGCGGAGCCGGTTATATCGGTTCTCACATGGTGTATGAGTTGGTAGCAAGAGGCATTGACGTAGTGGTGGCAGATAATTTGGAGACCGGTCATGCAGAGGCGGTACATCCGTCGGCACGTTTTTACAAAGGTGATATCAGAGACCGTGCCTTTGTGGATTCCGTGTTTGAAAGTGAGAAGATTGATGCCGTGATTCATTTTGCGGCAAATTCACTGGTGGCGGAGAGTATGACCAATCCGTTAAAGTACTATGATAACAATGTATGCGGTACCAAGGTGTTGTTGGAGTCCATGATTGCCCATGATGTAAAGAAGATCGTATTTTCCTCTACGGCTGCAACCTACGGGGAGCCGGAGAATATTCCGATTTTAGAAGAAGATAAGACCTCTCCGATTAATGCATACGGTGAAACAAAGCTTGCTATGGAAAAGATGATGAAGTGGGCGGATATTGCCCACGGATTAAAATACGTGGCATTACGTTACTTTAATGCCTGCGGTGCCCATGAAAGCGGAGCAATCGGAGAAGCACATACAACGGAAACCCATTTGATTCCCCTTGTTTTGCAGGTTCCGTTAGGACAAAGAGATCATATCAATATTTGCGGTACCGATTACCCGACCAAGGACGGCACCTGTATTCGCGATTATATTCATGTTATGGATTTGGCTCAGGCCCATGTATTGGCAGTGGAGTATCTGATGAAGGGCAACGAGAGCAATGTATTTAACCTCGGCAGCGGGGAAGGCTACAGCGTAAGAGAGATTATTGAGGCGGCCAGAAGAGTGACCAATCTGCCAATCAAGGCAGAAGAAGCACCGCGTCGCGGCGGTGACCCGGCTACCCTCATTGCCTCCAGTGAAAAGGCAAGAACCATCCTTGGTTGGAAGCCGCAGTATACGGATATGGAAGAGATTATTGCCACGGCGTGGAAGTGGCACAGCACCCATCCGACGGGCTTTGGAAAGTAAGTGTTTGATGTCAAAACGTTGTACTGCTTATAACGGAACTTTAGGTTGAAAGAAGTAACTTCTCTCAACCTAAAGTTCCTTTGTTGGAGATAACAACGTTTTGACATCATAAACCGGAAAAGTGATTTAGAATAAATGTAGAAAGTAGGAAAGGTTCGTATGGTTCCGAAGAAGAATGAGTTTGTGACAATTGAGATTACGGATATGGGCAGCGGCGGCGAAGGAATCGGTCGTGCAGACGGATTTACCTTGTTTGTGAAAGGGGCCGTTGTGGGTGACGTAATTGAGGCAAAGGTTTTAAAGGCGAAGAAGACCTACGGCTATGCGAAGGTGGAAAAGATTCTCCGTCCGTCAGAGCATCGTGTGGAGCCTATGTGCCCTGTGGCAGGGCGTTGCGGCGGTTGCCAGTTACAAGCCATGAGTTATGGGGCCCAGCTTTCCTTTAAGGAGCGAAAGGTACGGGAGTGTCTGGAACGTATCGGAGGGGTGAAGTTTGGAGAATGCGGTGAGAAGCTTTCCGAAGAACAACCGCAGTTCCTTCCGATTCTCGGCATGGAGGACTGTTTTGCCTATCGTAACAAGGCACAGTTTCCGGTGGGAAAAGTGAAAGACGGAAAGGTTGTTACCGGTTTTTATGCGGGACACAGCCACGCCATTATACCGAGTACGGCTTGTGCCATTCAGGCACCGGTGAATGAAGTGATTTGCAAAACGGTGTGTGAGCACATGGAGCAGTATCGGATTGCACCCTATGATGAAGAAACACATACCGGTTTGGTGCGTCACATTTTAACAAGAGTGGGGGCAGTGACCGGAGAGGTGTTGGTGTGCCTGATTGTGAATGGGAAGAGCATTCCGAAAGCCGAGGTGTTGGCAGACAAATTAAAGGCGGCAGTAGAGTCATATGATAACGGGAAAAATCAGATACAGTTGGTATTAAAGGGTGTTTGCTTAAATGTGAACTGTGAGAAAACCAACGTCATTCTTGGAAATGAAATAATTCCGGTATGGGGGGATACTTATATTACGGATTACATCGGAGAGGTATCGTTCTGCATTTCTCCCCTTTCGTTCTACCAGGTGAATCCGAAGCAGACAAAGGTGTTGTACGGAAAAGCGTTGGAGTTTGCGGAACTGACCGGAAATGAGATTGTATGGGATTTGTATTGCGGAATCGGTACGATTTCTTTGTTTCTTGCCAAGAATGCAAAGAATGTGTACGGTGTGGAAATTGTACCCCAGGCCATTGAAGATGCAAAGCAGAATGCGATTCGGAACGGTATCACCAATGCGGAATTTTTTGTAGGTGCAGCAGAAGATGTACTGCCGGCAAAGTACCGTGAAAGCGGCGGAAGCATGCGTGCGGATGTGATTGTGGTAGACCCGCCGCGAAAAGGCTGCGACGAGACACTGTTACAAACCATAGTAAACATGGAGCCGAAGCGGGTGGTATATGTATCCTGTGATCCGGCCACATTGGCAAGAGATATAAAGTTTCTGGAGGAAAACGGGTACAAGCTTACAAAGGCACAGGCAGTGGACATGTTCCCGATGACCACACATGTGGAGTCAGTGGCTTTGCTTGTGAGGGAACGATAGTGACCGAAGAAGCAATTAGCACTGACCATGTAAGGCACGCCCAAGAAGTCGAGCCAAGTGCGAAGACTGATTGGATGCGGGCTACTGCGGAGGCATGTGTACTCTTAACGAAGTCAAGCGAAGCATAGACTGAGTTTAGAGTCACAGTCGTTCTGTCGAGCGAAGCGAGAGCAGAACTTCCTCGGAACTTGTCAAGGAACAATAGTGACGCAGAGAAGCAGATGTTCTACTCGTGAGATAGTTGTATATATACTTGAATTTATATAAGACAAGGAGAAATGTATATGGCAAAGATAATAGCAATCTGTGGGAAAATATGTTGCGGAAAAACCTATTACGCCAATCAAATAAAAGAAAAAGAGAACGCAGTTATTTTATCATGCGATGAATTAACAAAGGATTTGTTTGATAATGATTTGGGTGAGAAACACGACGAAATGGCGTTAAGAATATGGAGCTATTTTAAGAAAAAATCGGTGGAATTGGTAAATATAGGTTGTACTGTGATTTTAGATTGGGGGTTTTGGAGTTTAGAAAACAGAAGAAGCTTAACCGAGTTTTGCCGCTCTCAGAATGTTCAATGTGAATGGCATTACATTGATGTTAATGACCAAACATGGAATAAAAACATTGAAGAACGAAACTGTAGGGTATTAAATGGCGAAGGAGGTTCAGATTATTATCTGGATGAAGGTCTTATGGGTAAATTATTGTCTATGTGGGAAGCACCTACTAAAGATGAAATAGATGTTTGGTATACATTAGAAAGAAAATAGAATTGTTATATAGAAAACAACAATTTGTAAAACAGTTAGATAAACTTGAAGTTGATTTGGAGGGCAAAACTGTGTTGGATAGAACAATACCCTTTTATAACACGATTTTAAGATGCGATACTTATCAACACAATGATGTGGTATTGCCGGAAGGATTTTCCATTGTACCCTATAAAAGTGGATATGAAAAAGCTTGGGCAGAATTAGAGTGTTCCATTGGAGACTTTGAGTCTTTGGAAGAAGCAGAAAGTTACTTTATTTCAACATATTTACAGAATCGTCCGTTAATAAACAATATTCTTTTTCTTCTGAATGAAGATAATCTTATAGTAGGGTCTTGTATTGCATGGCAAGATAAACGCAAAGAGTCTATCGTATCCTCATTGCACTGGTTGGTTGTGAACGAAGAGTATCAAGGACGGGGGTTAGGAAAAGCCTTATGTTATGCAACTATGAATTGTTTTAAAGAGCAAGAGAAACTTCCTGTCTATATTCATACACAGCCGTGGAGCTGGAAAGCCATTTTCTTATATCTTTCAATAGGATTTAAACTGCAAAAAACGGATACGTTCTCACATTATGAAAATGAGTATTATAAAGCAATGACCGCATTAAAGCAGGTTGTAACAGCGGAACAATTTGAATTATTACAGGAACTATCAGAGAGTTAGACATATTCCAATTTGTAAGGAAAAGAAAATTTGAATTTGACGAGGTG
>JAFTWC010000002.1 GCA_017465475.1 Lachnospiraceae bacterium | reverse complement strand
GGTAAGCTTGCAGGCGATGCAGGTGCAGGCGATATCCTTCTTCTTGACGTAACTCCGCTTTCTCTTTCCATTGAGACCATGGGCGGTGTTGCTACCAGATTGATTGAGAGAAATACTACCATCCCGACCAAGAAGAGTCAGATTTTCTCCACTGCAGCAGACAATCAGAGCGCAGTAGATATTAACGTAGTACAGGGTGAGCGTCAGTTCGCGAAGGACAACAAGAGCCTTGGACAGTTCCGTCTCGACGGTATTCCGCCGGCAAGAAGAGGTGTTCCGCAGATCGAGGTTACCTTCGATATCGATGCAAACGGTATCGTAAACGTATCCGCTAAGGATCTCGGAACCGGCAGAGAGCAGCACATCACCATTACCGCAGGCTCTAACCTTTCCGATGCAGACATCGATAAGGCAGTAAGAGAAGCAGCTGAGTACGAAGCTCAGGATAAGAAGCGTAAGGAAGCTGTAGAAGTTCGCAACGATGCAGACTCTATGGTATTCCAGACCGAGAAGGCTCTTGCTGATGTAGGCGACAAGATTTCCGCTGATGACAAGAGTGCAGTTGAGGCTGATCTTGCTCACTTAAAGGAGCTTGTAGAAAAGAGCAATCCGGAAGTGATGTCTGAGGGCGAAGTAGAAGATATCAAGGCTGCAAAGGAAAAGCTTATGACCAGTGCGCAGTCTCTCTTTACCAAGATGTATGAGCAGATGCAGGGTGCTGGCGCAGGCCCGGATATGGGTGCAGCAGGTCCGGACATGGGAAGTGCAAGCCAGAATGCAGCAGATGATGTGGTAGATGCTGATTACCGCGAGGTATAAGCAATATCCGAACAAGGATTAAGTTCCGAATAGAGGGATAAAGGCCAATGCCCTTATTCCGTGGATTTGATTCACTATGGCGCAGGGGGTGAAAATCCCCTGTGCCATAAAAGTGTTTTATGGAAGATGCACAAATAGAGTGGCATGTGTAGTGGTTTGCTACATAATGTTCCGGATAAATGTGCGAAACGGAGGATTTGAGATGGCTGAAAGCAAGCGGGACTATTATGAAGTCCTTGGTGTTTCCAAAAATGCCACGGACGATGAGATAAAGAAAGCGTACCGCCAGACGGCAAAGAAGTATCATCCGGATATGAACCCGGGGGATAAGGAAGCAGAGGCAAAGTTTAAAGAAGCTTCCGAAGCGTATGCGATATTAAGTGATGCGGATAAGAGAAGACAGTACGACCAGTTCGGTCATGCCGCTTTTGAACAGGGCGGTGGCGGAGCCGGCGGGTTTGATTTCTCCGGCATGGATATGGGTGATATTTTCGGCGACATTTTCGGTGATTTATTCGGTGGCGGAAGAAGCCGTCGGGCAAATAACGGTCCGCAGAAGGGCGCTAATGTTCGTACCGGCATCCGTATTTCCTTTGAGGAAGCAGTCTTCGGTACCGAAAAGGAACTGGAGCTTAATTTAAAGGAAAAGTGTGATACCTGTAGCGGAAGCGGTGCAAAGCCGGGAACCCAGAGCGAGACCTGTAGTAAGTGTGGCGGTAAGGGCCAGGTGGTATATACCCAGCAGTCCTTATTCGGTATGGTACGTAATGTGCAGGCCTGTCCGGATTGTCGCGGTACCGGTAAGATTATCAAAGAAAAGTGTCCGGATTGTTACGGTAACGGCTATGTAACAAAGCGTAAGAAGATTCAGGTAACGGTACCGGCGGGTATTGACCACGGTCAGAGCATTCGTATCCGCGGAAAAGGTGAGCCGGGCGTAAACGGCGGCGAGCAGGGTGATTTACTTGTGGAAGTAGCGGTAAGTTCCCATCCGATTTTCAGACGTCAGGACTATGATATTTATTCTACCGCGCCGATGTCCTTTACCCAGGCAGCACTGGGTGGAGATGTACGCATCAGTACTGTGGACGGAGATGTCCTTTATACCATTAAGCCGGGTACCCAGACCGATACGAAGATTCGTCTTCGCGGAAAAGGTGTACCGACCTTGCGTAACAAGGAAATCCGAGGCGATCATTATGTCACCTTAGTGGTACAGGTACCGTCCAAGCTCACCTCCGAGCAAAAGGATATTTTGGAAAAGTATGCGGAAGCCTCCGGAGAACGGGATGGAAACGGGCCGGAAAAAGGCGGAAGCAAAGGGAAAAAATCAAAGTTATTCGGAAAGTAAATAAACGGAAAGGTAGGGCTATAAACAGATAGTCCTACCTTTCTGCACGCCAAAGAAGGTTTGGATAAGCATACGGTTATGTAAAGGAGATTTGTATGAAGTGGATTAAAATGCAGTTAGCGACGACAACAGAAGCAGTGGATTTGGTTAGTTCCATGTTGGATGACTTAGGGGTGGAAGGCATCGAAATCTCTGACTTTGTTCCGCTCTCTGAAGAGGATAAGCAGAAGATGTTTATTGATATTTTGCCGGAGCTTCCGGAGGATGACGGCAGTGCATTGGTAAGCTTCTATGTGGACCCGGAAACGGATGTTGAGGAGTTGAAGGCAAATATTTCCGTGGAGCTTTCTGACCTTCGTCAGTTTGTGGATGTGGGGAGCGGTGAGCTTACCGTGTCCGAAACAGAGGATAAGGACTGGATTAATAACTGGAAGGAGTTTTTCAAACCGTTCCGCGTGGATGATACCATTGTAATTAAGCCAACCTGGGAAGAACTCACCGAGAAAAAGGATGGTGACCTGGTAGTGGAAATTGATCCGGGAACCGCGTTTGGTACCGGTGCCCATGAGACCACAAAGCTTTGTATCTGGAACCTGAAAAAGTATTTAAAGAAGGGCGATATTGTATTTGATGTGGGCTGCGGAAGCGGTATTTTGTCTATTATTTCCATGATGCTGGGTGCAGACTATACCGCAGCGGTGGATATTGATCCGATTGCGGTAGGGGTGACGGCGGAAAATGCGGAAGTAAACCACCTGACTGCGACACTTTGTGAAAAGGGAGCGGACGGACTTCCTGTATTTACCGGAAAATCCGGCATTATCGAGGTGACTGACGGAAATGTCATCGGAGATGAGGCACTTCGGAAAGCGGTGGGTCTTGAAAAGTTTGACGTGGTGGTAGCCAATATTCTGGCGGATGTGATTATTCCGTTGTCCGGTGTTGTCCGGGAGTTTATGAAGCCGGGTGCGCTTTTTATCAGTTCCGGTATTATTAACATGAAGCAGGAAGCAGTGGAAGAGGCATTGAGAGTAAACGGTTTTGAAATTGTGGAAATTGTAACCCAGGGAGATTGGGTTTCTATTGTGGCGAAGTAGTCCGGAAAGGGAAAACTATGTATCGTTTTTATATCGAACCGTCCCAGAGACAGGGAGATACCATTGAAATCATCGGAGAAGATGTGAATCACATGAAAAACGTGCTTCGTATGAAGAACGGTGAAAAGTTCATCTTATGTGACGGTGCAGGTACGGATTATTTCTGTGAGCTGTCCGGAAGCAGGGAGCGGAATCTGGTGGCAACGATTTTAGAGGGGAAGAAGTCCGATACGGAGCTTCCGGTGCGTCTCGTGCTGTTTCAGGGACTTCCGAAAAAGGATAAGATGGAACTGATTATTCAAAAAGCAGTGGAGCTTGGAGCAGCGGAAATCATACCTGTGGTGACAAAACGTACCATCGTAAAAGCAGAAGGCGGGAAGGAAGAAAAGAAGCTGACCCGGTGGCAGGCCATTGCGGAAAGTGCGGCAAAGCAGTCCGGACGAGGTGTGATTCCTACCGTTTCCGGGATACATACATGGAAAGAAGCACTTGCGTCCATGGGGAATTTAGACTATAATGTAATCCTGTATGAAAATGCGGAAGGCATGAAGCCTACGGCGGAATGCTTAAAGAAAGCAGGAACAAAGGGAAGCATCGGTATTTTTGTGGGACCGGAGGGAGGTTTTACGGAAGAAGAAGTAGCACAATGCGCGGAGCATGGTGCAGAGTGTCTTTCTCTCGGAAAACGAATCCTACGGACAGAAACAGCAGGACTGGCTATGCTGTCTATGTTGATGCTTTCTATCGAGTGTGCAGAAAAGTAGACAGATTGTCACAGAACAGAAGGAACAGGAGAGCTCATGGAAGCGTATTTGGATAATTCGGCAACAACAAAAATAAATGATGATGTGCTTGCTTTGATGGAACGGGTTTATAAAGAAGATTTCGGAAATCCGTCTTCCCGTCATAAAAAGGGAATGGAAGCGGAGCGATATATTAAGACGGCAAAGGAGCAGATTTCGGCAACCTTAAAATGTAAGCCGGACGAGATTTTCTTTACCTCCGGCGGCACAGAGTCCAATAATATGGCACTAATCGGAACTGCACTTGCAAACAAGCGCAGCGGTATGCATATTATTACCACTTCTTTCGAGCATCCGTCGGTGTACGAGCCTATGTTTATCCTGGAAGAGATGGGATTTCGGGTGACTTATCTGGCACCGGGACCTGAGGGTGTGGTTACGGTGGAAGCGTTAAAGGAAGCTCTTTGTGAGGATACGATTTTGGTATCAATGATGGCGGTAAACAATGAAGTGGGTGCAGTACAGGACATTACGGCGCTGGGAGCAGCCGTCAAAGAGTACAATGCTTCTATCGTATTTCATGTGGATGCCATTCAAGCCTACGGGAAATTCCGTATTTATCCGAAACGGCAGAATATTGATTTACTTTCGGTCAGTGCCCATAAGTTGCACGGCCCGAAAGGATGCGGATTTTTATATGTAAAAGAAAAGACAAAAATAAAGCCGATTTTATTTGGCGGCGGACAACAAAAAGGAATGCGTTCCGGCACGGAAAACGTACCGGGCGTGGCCGGTCTGGGGCTTGCGGCAGAACTTGCCGGCAAAGATGTGGAAGGGCTGCAGGAGCATTTGTTTGAGTTAAAGAAGTATTTTGCCAAGGGCCTTTCGGAGCTTTCTGATGTAACTGTTCATTTGGTAGATAATAAAGACGGTGCGCCTTTATCTGATGCAGAACGGGAAGAACGGCTTTATAAAACGGCACCTCATATTATGAGTGTAGGCTTTTTAGGTGTGCGCAGCGAGGTTCTGCTTCATGCATTGGAAGAAAAGGGGATCTATGTATCTTCCGGTTCGGCATGTTCTTCCAATCATCCGGCAGTCAGCGGAACATTAAAGGCCATTGATGTAAAGAAAGAATTACTGGATGCTACGGTACGGTTCAGTTTTTGTAAAGATACAACGAAGGAAGAACTTCAGTATACCTTAGAGGTATTAAAGGAGTTATTACCGCAGTTACGAAAGTTTTGGCGTAAGTAGGAAAATGAGGAGTAAGGAAACAAGGTAGCTATATAGAAAGGTTTGCCGGATAGATGGCAGAAAGAATATCGGAGGATAGTATGTATCAGGCTTTTTTGATAAAGTACGGTGAAATCGGATTAAAGGGAAATAATCGTCACATTTTTGAGAATGCGTTAAAGAACAGAGTGGCAGAGTGCTTGAGACCGCTGGGAGAGTATACGGTAGTCAGAGAACAGGGACGTATTTTTGTGGAGTGTCCGCAAGGATATGACTATGAAGATACGGTGGAAGCACTGGGCCGTGTATTCGGTGTCACAGGTTTTTGTCCGGTAAAGGTGGTGGAAACCACGGAATGGGAGACGGTAAAGCAGGCAGTAGGAGATTTTGTGGAAGAAATGTATCCGCAGAAGAACTTTACCTTTAAGATGGCGGCAAAACGTGCGGATAAGCAGTATGCGCTTACCTCTCCGGAGATTTGTGCGAAAATGGGCGAGTATTTATTGTCTCGTTTTTCTGAGCTTTCCGTGGATGTTCACGAGCCTCAGGAAGTGATTACGGTAGAAATCAGAGGCCGTGCTTATATTTATTCCAAGGTGCTTGCAGGACCGGGCGGTATGCCGGTAGGTACTGCGGGAAAGGCAATGTTACTGTTATCCGGCGGTATCGACAGTCCGGTGGCAGGATATATGATTTCAAAAAGAGGTGTGGCATTGGAAGCAACCTATTTCCATGCACCGCCTTACACCAGTGATCGTGCAAAGGAAAAGGTAGTGGACCTTGCGAGAATCGTCAGCCGTTACACCGGCCCGATTCGCTTAAATGTTGTTAATTTCACGGACATTCAGCTTGCCATTTACGAGAAGTGCCCGCACGAGGAACTGACTATCATTATGCGTCGTTACATGATGCGTATTGCGGAGCATTTTGCCAACAAGAGTGATTGTCTCGGCATGATTACCGGTGAAAGTATCGGACAGGTGGCAAGCCAGACCATGCACAGCTTGTTGACCACCAACGCAGTATGTGAACTTCCGGTATTCCGTCCGTTAATCGGTATGGACAAAGTGGAGATTATTGATATTGCGCAGAAAATCGGCACCTTTGAAACCTCCATTTTGCCGTATGAAGACTGCTGTACCATCTTCGTGGCAAAACACCCGGTAACAAAGCCGATTTTATCCGTAATCGAAAAATCCGAAGAACTGTTGGCGGATGTAATTGACGACCTTATGAAAGAAGCGATTGAGTCCACAGAGGTAATCGAAGTAAGAGCATAGCTATTCACATGGGGAAAAGTAAGAGGAACGACGAATTTCTTATATGAACTTCAAAGAAGCAAAAATTGTAGTTGTCCTTTTGAAAGATTTGTGTGCTATTTCGATTTTTGAATTTTGTGTAGGATGTTAGACTTTCTTATTACTTTGTCCGTTGTCAACGGCACTCGGACAGGAGGTCCGAGTGAGGATGATACGCGCCACGGACGGCGCGTTGAATCCGGTCGTGTACCTGTTGATTCATCTTGCTCAAAGTAATTAGAAAGACTTACATCCGAAACCTATGAAAAAATGAAATAGCACATAAACTTTTCAAATACTACAATTTTTGCTGATAGAAGGGCATAAAGAAAGAGGATACAGTTTTGTATCCTCCCCGTTTGTAACAATACCTTTTTATTTTCGACTACTCAACGATGTACGGTGCCAATGCAGCAAGGATTGCATCTAAGTGGTCCTGTGCATGAACATTTAAGTCAATCGGCTTAGAAAGGTCTAAGCTGAAAATACCCATAATGGACTTTGCATCGATGACATATCTTCCGGAAACTAAATCGAAATCAGAATCAAACTTGGTGATCTCGTTTACGAAAGCCTTTACCTTGTCGATAGAGTTTAAGGAAATTTTAACGGTCTTCATAATTTACTCCTCCTTCTTTTTTAGTAGAGATACTTATTAAGATGATAAAGTATCTTTATACCTATATAGTACCGTTTGCTGATAAAAATGTCAATATACAAATGTCATAAAAAAGTTAGTTAATTTTATTGAAAAGTGTATAAATGTACGAAAACTTTCAAAAGGAGACCATGGAATGCACAAAGAGAAGCGTGTAATAGAAGGAAAAAAAGTGGCCTTTTTAACATTGGGCTGCAAAGTGAATTCCTATGAAACGGAAGGCATGCGGGAATTGTTTTTAAAGGCAGGTGCGGTAGAAACTGCTTTTGAGACAAAAGCGGATGTCTATGTGGTAAATACATGTTCCGTAACCAATATGGCTGACCGAAAATCAAGACAGATGTTGCATCGTGCGAAGAAAAAGAATCCGGAAGCGCTGATTGTAGCAGCGGGATGCTATGCCCAGGCAGCAGGCGAAAAGCTGACGGAACAGGAAGAAATCGACCTGGTGGTGGGAAATAATCAAAAGGCAAAAATAGTGGAACTGGTGGAAGCAGTATTGGAGCAGCGGGAAGAGCATCGTTGTGCGGTGCTTGACATCGGGAAGGAAAAGGCATACGAAGAACTGCCGATTGAAACGGTAACCGAACGTACCAGAGCGTATATAAAAATCGAGGACGGCTGTAACCAGTTTTGCAGCTATTGTATTATTCCTTATGTGAGGGGGCGGGTTCGTTCTCGGGGAGAAAAGGAAATTTTAGATGAGATTTCCCGCTTGGCAAACGAAGGATACAAAGAAGTAGTATTGACGGGAATTCATTTGTCTTCCTATGGATTAGAGAAGAAATCGGCGGCAGAAACGGAAAAAATGAACAAGGCCGATGCGGAAGAAAAGACGGTTGGTTCTGTTTCCGAGTTTGATGAGACACTGAAAAACGTACCGGATAGTAAGGAAAAAATTCTTCCGTTACTGACACTGATTCAAAAAGTACAGGCAATAGAAGGCATCGAGCGGATTCGTCTCGGGTCGTTGGAACCGAGAATTATGACGGAGGCCTTTGTAAGAGAGTTATCGACCTTATCAAAGGTGTGTCCGCATTTCCACTTATCGTTACAGAGCGGGTGTGATACTACGTTAAAACGAATGAACCGGAAGTATACAACGGCGGAATACGCACAGGCTGTCGACTATTTGCGACGTTATTTTGACCGTCCGGCCATTACGACAGACATGATCGTGGGATTTCCGGGGGAAACGGAAGAAGAGTTTGTACAGTCGTTACGGTTTGCGGAACAAATGAAATTTTCTCAGATTCACATTTTTAAGTATTCCAGACGGGCAGGAACTGTGGCAGACCGTATGGAAAATCAGGTAGCGGAGCCGGTAAAATCGGAACGGAGTGACCGGTTGGAGCGGATTGAGGAAACGTTGCGTACCGCATACCTGCAGTCCTTTATTGGCGAAACGGAAGAGGTTTTGCTGGAAGAAGAGGCTGAGATAAACGGAGCGACCTATATGACAGGGCATACCACGCGTTATGTGAAAGTGTATGTGAAGGCGAAGGATACCCCGTTGCAAACAAACGAAACAGTGGGTGTGGAATTAAAGGAAGAACTGTATTCGGATGGTGTGTCGGGGGAGCAGAAATAGAAAATATCCGGAGATGTAGTATTTTCGGGAAGTGGTGAAAAAAACGGGAAAAGGATTGAAATTTTTCCGGAAATATATTATTATGGATAATAATGGGACAGATTCGGCAATGATGATTACGGAGGAGGATGTAGACCTATGCAGGAAACCAATCATACACAGTTTTTTAAAGTGGAAAAAAATGATGCACCGAATGTTCGGGAAATTTTAGCAACAGTGCATCGTGCATTAACGGAACAGGGCTACAATCCGGTAAATCAGATTGTCGGATACATTATGTCCGGGGACCCTACATACATTACCAGTCATGAGAATGCAAGAAGCTTAATCATGAAGGTAGAGAGAGATGAGATTATTGAAGAACTTTTGCGTAATTTTATTAAGTACGAGCTATAAATGTTCAGGAAGCAGTGAGAGGTAGAAGCATGCGGATTATGGGCTTGGATTTTGGTGCAGCAACGGTAGGAGTGGCCATTAGCGATGCGCTTTTACTTACGGCACAAGGGATAGAAACCATTCGGAGAGAGCAAGAGTTACAACTTCGGAAAACCTACCGGAGAATCGAAGAATTGGTGAAAGAATACGAAGTTGAGCGAATCGTGGTAGGGTATCCGAAGCACTTGAACAATTCCGTAGGAGAACGTGCGAAGAAAGCAGAAGAATTTGCGGAGGCACTGGAGCGCAGAACCGGTTTGCCGGTGGAGTTACAGGATGAACGGTTGACCACAGTGGAAGCCCATCGTGTGTTGGATGCCGGCGGAGCAGGTCTTGTTAAGAAAAAGGAAGTTGTAGATAAACTGGCAGCAGTTTTGATTTTGCAGAGTTATTTAGACCGGATGAACTATAAAGTCGGAGAGGAAAATTAGATGGAAAGAAATCAGGATATCATTACATTTACAACAGAAGACGGCGATGAAGTGAAGTTTCATGTAATCGAGGAAACACGAATTAACGGTACGGACTATCTTTTGGTATTGGATGATATTGAAGACGAAGAACAGGAAGCATTGATTTTAAAGGATGTTTCTGCAGAAGGTGAAGCAGAAGCTGTGTATGAGATTGTAGAGAATGAAAAGGAACTGAAGGCAGTGGCTGATTTGTTCAGCGAGCTTTTAGAGGATACGGAATTTGTACTCTAATTTTATGTTAGAGTTGAATGAAATCATTAAAACAGGGAATTATTTTAGTAAAATAGATGCATTGTAAAACAGAACGGAGCAGAATGAGCTCTGTAGCAGGATGTATGACTTCCAAAGCCGGGCGTTTTCTTAAAAGAGGAAAGCGACGGGGCTGGTTTTGTCATGCGTTTGTAAGAAAATCATAATATCGGAACGTGCGTGATAGGAACTTACGGAAAGGCTTTTTATAAGCTTTGTTTTGCGATGCACCGAATATGGAGGTGCAATTTTGAGAAGACGAGGAGTCAGAGCAGCAGTGGCTGCATTAGAAGAAGAACAGTTTTTAGCAGAAGAGCAGGTGGCGAAGCCGAAGCTCCGCATTATACCGTTGGGCGGTTTGGAACAAATCGGTATGAATATTACTGCCTACGAGTATGAAGACAGCATTATTATTGTGGATTGCGGTTTGGCATTCCCGGAGGATGATATGCTGGGTATCGATTTGGTTATTCCTGATATTTCTTATTTGAAAGAGAACATTGATAAGGTAAAAGGCTTTTTGATTACCCACGGACACGAGGACCATATCGGTGCGTTGCCTTATGTGTTAAAGGAAATCAATGTGCCGGTGTACGCTACGAAGCTTACGGTAGGAGTTATTGATAACAAATTAAAAGAACACAATTTATTGAAAACTACAAAGCGCAAGGTGATCAAGTACGGACAATCCGTAAATCTGGGAGCGTTCCGCATCGAGTTTATCCGTGTCAATCACAGCATCGCTGATGCAGCGGCTTTGGCGATTTTTACTCCGGTAGGAACCATTGTGCATACCGGTGACTTTAAGGTGGATTATACACCGATGTTTTCGGATACCATTGATTTGCAGCGTTTTGCGGAATTGGGAAAGAAGGGTGTGTTGGCATTGTTAGCCGACTCTACGAACGTAGAACGCCCTGGTTTCACTATGTCGGAGCGAATGGTGGCTAAGACCTTTGATACTATTTTTGCAGAGAACATGAACCACAGATTGATTGTGGCAACCTTTGCCTCCAACGTAGACCGTGTACAGCAGATTATTTATACGGCGGAAAAATATGACCGCAAGGTTGTGATTGAAGGCCGCAGTATGGTAAATATTATTTCTACAGCAGCAGAACTTGGCTATATCAATATTCCGGACAATATTATGATTGATATTGAACAGATTAAGAATTATCCGGATGAAAAGCTGGTGCTGATTACAACGGGAAGTCAGGGAGAGGCTATGGCGGCACTTTCCCGTATGGCAAATTCCACTCACAGAAAGGTTTCCATTGTTCCGGGAGATGCGGTGATTTTAAGTTCTCATCCGATTCCGGGAAATGAAAAGCAGGTGTCCAAGATTATTAATGAACTGACCAGAAAGGGAGCTAAGGTGATTACCCAGGATACCCACGTTTCCGGTCATGCCTGTCAGGAAGAAATAAAGTTAATTTATGCTTTAACAAAGCCGAAGTATGCGATTCCGTTGCATGGTGAGTATCACCATCGTGTAACTCACGGTCAGTTGGCACAAAGTATGGGTGTGGATAAAGAACGAGTATTTATTTTATCCTCCGGTGATGTGCTGGAACTGGATGAGGAGAGCGGAAACGTTGTGGATAAGGTGGAAGCACAGGGCATTTTTGTAGACGGCCTTGGTGTGGGCGATGTGGGAAATATCGTATTGCGTGACCGTCAGCATTTGTCCGAAAACGGATTGATTATTATTGTATTAACCTTACAGAAGTATACCAACGAGATTCTTGCAGGACCGGATATTGTGTCCAGAGGTTTTGTATATGTAAGAGAATCAGAAAATTTGTTGGATGAGGCAAGAGAAGTGGTGATGGACGCTTTGGATCGTTGCATGGCGAAAAATGTGTCCGACTGGGGTAAAATTAAGAATACCATGAAGGATTCCTTAAGTGATTATTTATGGAAAAAGATGAAACGTAACCCGATGATTCTGCCGATTATTATGGAGGTGGATGCGTAACTATGGCAAAGCAGTCACAACAAACACAAGCTGCACTTGATATTTTAGGTCATTTTCTCGGTGCATTGTTAAATCTGGTATTTTATGTTGTTGTCGCCTTTGGTATTTACTTTGTGGCAACAAATGTATATGAGTTTTCTTATCAGGTGTTCGGCGATCGTGTGTGTGAGGCGGAGCCGGGTCGGGATGTGGAGATTCATATTGCGGAAGGTGAGTCCACCATGGATATTGCCGAGAAGCTTTATATGAATAAGGTAGTAATCAATCAATACACGTTCTACTTGAAAGTACAGTTGTTTGAGTACAAGATTATGCAGGGAACGTTCCTGCTTAATACGTCCATGACCTATGATGAAATTTTGGAAGTGATTACCGATTTGACAAAGGCAATACCGGAGGAAACGTAATGATTATCAGTGAACGATTGTCAGAGTATATTAAGGCATTGGAATGTGATTTGCCGGAATATCTGGATGAATTGGAACAAAGAGCTCTTGCGGACGAGGTGCCGATTATCAGAAAGGAAGCGCAGTCTTTACTGCGTTTCCTTTTATGCTTGTTAAGACCGGAGCGGATTTTGGAAGTGGGGTGCGCAGTCGGATTTTCTGCGGCATTTATGAGTGAATATATGCCGGATAATTGTACCATTACTACCATCGAGAAAGTAGAGATGCGGATTAAGGAAGCAAAGAAAAATCTGGCGGTGATTCCGAAGGCGGATCAGGTTACTTTGATTTGCGGGGATGCGCTTGATGTATTAAAAGACCTTTCGGAGAAGGGAGAAAGTTATCCGTTCATCTTTATGGATGCGGCAAAGGGGCAGTATATGAATTTCCTTCCGTATTTATTAAAAATGTTACCGGAGGGCGGAATTCTCATTACGGATAATGTGTTACAGGAAGGGACTATTGTAGAGTCTAAGTACACCATTCCCCGCAGAGAACGTACCATTCATATGAGGATGCGGGAGTATGTGTATGCGTTAAAACATATGGAAGAATTGGAAACGGTAGTGCTTCCGGTGGGAGACGGTGTGACGTTAAGTGTGAAACGAAGCTGTGCCGGGAAAGAGTAAGGCTGTTGCGATATAAAGTGTAAGTTGAAGAAACGGAAATGGCAACAGAAGAACAAGGAGAGAACAGAAAGCAGGAGTGTTATGGAACAGAGAAGAAAACCGGAACTTTTGGTGCCGGCAGGAAGCCTTGAAGTATTAAAGATTGCAGTGAAGTACGGTGCGGATGCGGTCTATATCGGCGGTGAAATGTACGGACTTCGTGCAAAAGCTCATAATTTTTCAAAAGAAGATATGAAAGAAGGCATTGCCTATGCCCACGCTCACGGAGTGAACGTTTATGTGACGGCAAATATTACGGCCCACAATAGGGATTTAAAAGGTGTGGAGGAGTATTTTCGGGAATTGAAAGAGGTGAATCCGGATGCTCTTATTATTTCCGATCCGGGAGTGTTTGAAATCGCCCGGGAGATTTTGCCGGATATGGAGCTTCACATCAGTACCCAGGCAAATAATGTAAACTATCGGACCTACCGGTTCTGGCATCGTCTCGGGGCAAAGCGCGTGGTATCGGCAAGAGAACTTTCCATGGAAGAACTTGCCGAGCTTCGCAGAAATATTCCGGAAGACCTTGAAATTGAGACTTTTATTCATGGTGCCATGTGTATTTCTTATTCCGGGCGGTGTTTGCTCAGTAATTATTTTACGGGGAGGGATGCCAATCTCGGCGCATGTACTCATCCGTGTCGTTGGAAATACTACATTATGGAGGAAAGTCGTCCGGGAGAGTATCTGCCGGTGTTTGAAAATGAGCGGGGAACATATATCTTCAATTCCAAGGATTTGTGCATGATTGAGCATATTCCGGAGCTTGTGGCGGCAGGAATCGACAGCTTCAAAATCGAAGGTCGCATGAAGACGGCTTTGTATGTAGCCACGGTGGCACGTACCTATCGTCAGGCCATAGATGACTATTTTGAAAGTGAAGAAAAGTACAGAGAGCGTCTGCCGTATTACAGAGAGGAAATTTCAAAGTGTACGTACCGCAGTTATACGACGGGATTTTTCTTCGGAGCACCGGGAAGTGATGCCCAGGTGTATGAAAACAACGATTACAATAAGGAGTATACGTATCTGGGATTCCCTGTTGAAGTGACGGAAGACGGTGGTCTTCTCATGGAACAGAGGAATAAGTTTTGCGTAGGAGATACGGTGGAAGTTATGCATTTTAACGGGGAAAGCAGCTTTGCGAAGGTACTTTCCATTACGGATACGGAAGGAAACGAGATGGAGAGCTGTCCGCATCCGCAGCAGATGTTATATGTGAAGTTGGACAAAGAGGCGGAGCCTCTTACGATTTTGCGAATCAATAAAGAACGATAACATAAATTTTTTTAAAAAGCGACAGGCACGGGTCATGTTTTCGCGTCATAGTCTGTTACAAAGAACGGGCGGAGGCATGGCGTGTTATCTTTTCCAAAACCGCTTGATGCAAAAGAAGAAGAGTCTTTGGTAAAACGGTTTCGCGAAGGAGACAGACAGGCAAGAGATTTGCTGATTGAGCACAATCTTCGTCTGGTAGCACACATTGTGAAGAAGTATTCTCAACCGGAGCGGGACAATGAAGATTTGCTTTCCATCGGGACAGTGGGGCTTATTAAAGCTGTGGATTCCTTTGACGGTTCCAAGGGGATTCGGCTGGGAACGTACGCAGCTCGTTGTATCGAAAATGAGTTGCTTATGTTTTTTAGGGCCGGGAAAAAGACGGCAAAGGAAGTATATTTGTACGACCCCATCGGGACGGATAAAGAGGGAAATGCCATCAGCCTTTTGGAAATCATTGTAGCTGAGGAAGAAGACTATACGGAACGGTATGAGCAGAGAGAAAAATTGGCAGTATTGCCCGGCTTTCTTTTAACGCAGCTTGAGGAACGGGAACGGGAGATTATTAGCCTTCGGTATGGATTGGACGGAAAAAAGGAACTTACCCAGCGGGAAATTGCCGATAAACTGAACATTAGCAGAAGCTATGTTTCCAGAATTGAAAAAAAGGCATTGGGAAAACTACGAAAAGAGTATGAGAAAGGAATGGACGGATACGATGGAGCAGCCGTTGTTTCAAAAGCTGAGAGAATACAATAAAACCATGATTCCCATGCATATGCCGGGGCACAAAAGAAATCTTGCTCTTTCCGGAACAGACGGGTATCTTGCTGCGTTGTGTGCGGATTGTGATATTACGGAAATTGTGGGGTTTGATAATCTGGCAGAACCGGAAGGTGTTTTTCTTGACTTAAAACGACGGGCGGCAAAGCTTTGGAAAAGTGAGGACGCGTATCCTTTGGTGAACGGAAGTACCTGTGGTATTTTAGCCGGAATTTACGCTACGGTGCCTTACGGCGGAACTGTTATCGTGGCGAGAAATTGTCATAAGTCTGTGTATAACGGATTGGAGCTTATCAATGCAACGGTACGGTATCTTATGCCGGAACAGGATAGTGCCACAGGGATTTTCGGAAGCATTACAAAGGAAATGGTGGAAGATGTATTACAAAAGGAGCCGGATGCGAAGCTTGTGGTGATAACCAGTCCTACGTATGAAGGAATCATTAGTGATATAGAGGAGATTTGCAGGACGGCACACAAGTATGGTGTACCGGTTTTGGTAGATTCGGCTCACGGAGCTCATCTTGGATTTGGAGGATTTTCAAAAGGCGCAGTGGAATGCGGCGCAGATATTGTAGTGCAGAGTTTGCATAAAACATTGCCCTGTCTGACCCAAACGGCCATGCTCCACAGAAGGGGAACGCTGGTATCCGGAGAGGCATTGCAGGCAGCGGTGAATCTGTTTCAAACAAGCAGCCCTTCTTATTTGCTGTCGGCATCCATTGAAGGGTGTGTGGGATTGTTGGAAGAACGGGGAGAGGAGTGCTTTGCTGTCTGGGAAAAAGCGCTGGACGTTTTTTATAAGAAAACGGAATCGTTGCGACGGTTAAAGGTGTTTACAGGGTTCGGAGAGAAGGATCCCGGTAAGCTTGTGATATCTACCGCAGAAACAAATCTGACAGGGCCGGAGCTTATGGAACGATTAAGAACGGAGTATCGTATTGAGCTTGAAATGGCAGCGGAACAATATGTGATTGCCATGACCGGAATGGGAGATACGGAAGAATCCCTGCTTTGTCTGGCGCATGCCTTAGAAAAAATCGATGGGGAATGCAAAGAAGGAAGAATAAGGGATGTAATGTGTCCCGGATTGGCACCGATACGTTTGAATATCAAAGAAGCCATGCAGGCAGAAAGTGAAGAGCGTGGTCTGAACGAAGCTGTGGGATGCATTGCGGCAGAACATCTTTGGGCCTATCCGCCGGGAATCCCGGTGGTAGTAGCAGGGGAAGAAGTGACGGAACCCATGGTGACCTGGTTGACTGAAAAACAGAACCGGGGGGTGGAGCTGCACAAAAGAAGCGGAAGCTGCAAGGGCAGGTTATGTCTTCGGGTGGTGGCAGAAGAAGGACAGCGTCGGAACGAAGGAGTCAATGATATTTGCAACTTCTGTAAACATAGCGGTTGACAAATTCTGTGGCTTTGGACTATAATAGATGCAATGATGAAGATTATACATAAAGGAGTACGAAATATGAGCAGAATTAATACACTGAATACCAGAGATTTATCTATCAGCCTTACCGATGGCGGATGCGGCGAGTGCCAGACTTCTTGTCAGTCTGCATGTAAGACTTCCTGCGGCGTTGCAAATCAGCCGTGTGAGAACACCAACAGCCGTATCAAGACCTTAAATACCCGCAGCCTTTCCGCTAGCCTTACCGACGGCGGATGCGGTGAGTGCCAGACTTCTTGTCAGTCTGCATGTAAGACTTCTTGCGGTGTTGCAAATCAGCCGTGTGAGCGCTAATTAAGCTAAATAAAAAGGTATGTACCGCCGGATTTCGGTAAAGGAATCCGGTGGTCTTTTTCTGTAAGAGAATTTATGTACGCGCGCAGTAAAGGAGATTTATATGATACATCAGTACAAAATGAACGGATACAACATAGTAATCGATGTGTTCAGCGGAGCAATCCATGTGGTGGATGAGGTGGCATATGATATTATTTCTTTGTATGAGACCACACCGGCAGAGCAGATTGTGGCACAGATGACGGAAAAGTATAAAGAACAGGGACTTACGGCAGAGGAAGTGAGTGCTTGCATTCGTGATGTGGAAGCTTTGATTGCATCCGGTCAGCTGTTTGCAAAGGATATTTACGGTGACAAAGCAGGTGTGTTGAAAAACAGAAGCAATGTAATCAAGGCACTTTGTCTTCATGTGGCACATACCTGTAACCTGAATTGTAATTATTGTTTTGCTGCACAGGGAAAGTATCAGGGAGAACGTGCTTTGATGTCTTTTGAGGTGGGAAAGCAGGCCTTGGATTTCCTTATTGCCCATTCCGGTACCAGAACCAATCTGGAAGTGGATTTCTTCGGTGGTGAGCCGTTAATGAACTGGGATGTGGTAAAAGAATTAGTGGCATATGCAAGAACTCAGGAACCGATTCATAATAAGAAGTTCCGTTTTACCCTGACGACCAACGGTGTACTGGTGGATGATGATGTCATTGAGTTTGCCAACAAGGAAATGCACAATGTGGTACTGAGTCTTGACGGAAGAAAAGAGGTCCACGACCGTTTGCGTAAGAATTATGAAGGAAAAGGAAGCTACGATACCATTGTACCGAAGTTCCAGAAGTTTGTGGAAAGCCGTGGCGGTAAGGACTACTACATGCGTGGCACCTTTACCCACAACAACGTAGACTTCACTAATGACTTATTCCATATGGCAGACCTGGGATTTACGGAGCTTAGTATGGAACCGGTGGTGTGTGCACCCACAGATCCGTATGCGTTGACCGAGGAAGATTTGCCGAAGCTGTTTGATCAGTATGAGCTTTTAGCAAAAGAAATGATTAAGCGTAAAAAAGAAGGCAGAGGTTTTACCTTCTATCATTATATGATTGATTTATCCCATGGACCGTGTATTTACAAGCGTATTTCCGGCTGTGGTTCGGGTACGGAGTACTTGGCAGTAACCCCTTGGGGCGATTTGTACCCGTGTCACCAGTTTGTAGGAGATGAAGCATACCTGATGGGAAATGTGTGGGACGGTGTGACGAATACCACCATGCAGGAAAAATTCCGTGGATGTAATGCTTATTCCAGACCGGAATGTAAGGATTGTTGGGCAAAACTTTATTGTTCCGGCGGTTGTGCAGCCAATGCTTACCATGCAACGGGAGACATTACCGGTGTGTATGAGTACGGATGTAAACTGTTCCGCAAGCGTATGGAATGTGCCATTATGATAAAAGCTGCAGAAGCGGATATGTAATTGAACATAATGAAGAACGCAGGTGCCGGGCACCTGCGTTTCTTTATTAATGTGGATTATATGCGATTATGAATCCTGTTTGGAATCACTATTTGTACTGTTTTCATTCTGTTTTTTTTCTTTCTTTTTCTTTTTTTTGTTCTGCACGGTTTTCTTTCCCTGGTTACCGGCTTTTGTCGGATTTTCTGCTTTTTGTTCCTGCACGGTTTGGGAGAAAGATGCGTTTTCCGGAGCTTCGGCAATATAAGTCTTAACATATTCCTCCGGTTTTCCGGAAAGAGAACTTGCAGCCGGAGTACAATAGTGTAGTTCTCCCGCAGAGGTATCGATGGAAGTCAGGTCGATATAGTTGACATGTTCCGGAGGAAGGCCTTTCTTTCGTAACCGGTAATGGATAAAACATTGGAACAGGTAGCTGATAACCGCAAATACCGGAACACCTAAAAGCATACCCATAAATCCGAAAAAGCCGCCGCCGACAGATATGGATGCCACAACCATCAACGCGGAAATGCCGGTGGAATCACCTAAAATTTTAGGTCCTAAAATATTACCGTCAAACTGCTGCAGGCAGATAATAAAGATGGCAAAGATAATGACCGGTTTCAAGTTGGTCGGATCTGCCAGTAAAATTAATACTGCTGACGGAATGGCACCGATGAAAGGACCGAAAAACGGAATAATATTGGTAATTCCCACAATAACGCTGACAAGGAGTGCGTAAGGCATTTTGAAAATGCTCAGACCAATGAAACACATCATGCCGATAATCAGAGAGTCTAAAAGTTTTCCGGAAATGAAACCTCCAAAAATCCGATTACAACGGGAAGCTATGGTCAGTACAGTATTGGCAGTCTGCGGTTTAAACAATACGTAGGCAAATCGCTTTGCCTTTGCGGTATATTTTCTCTTGCTGAATAAAATATAAATCGTTACAATTAAGCCTACGACAACATCGAGCACTACATTAAAAAAGCCGATGATGCGGAAGGTAAGACCGGATACAATGCCGGATAAGCTGGTGAGTAATGAAGTACTGAGCCAGTTTTCTACGGAGTCCAACATTTTATCTAATGTAGCGGATAAGTTGGCATAAAGACTAGGGTTGTCCTGTAAGATTTCCAACTCGGAAAACCACTTGGTTATGATAGTAACATAATCATCGAAATTTGAAACGAAATTGATAACATTGGCATAGAGTTCCGGTAAAATCAAGGAAATCAAAAAGTAAACAAGGAACAGGAATACTGCCATGGATAGAAAAACGGAGAGCCAAAGGGCGATGGCCTGGGTTTTTTGAATTTTTACTTTGAAACGTAACAGCAATTTGGTAAAAATCCGGTCGAGAAAGTTGACCAACGGATTAATCAAATAGGCTATGACGGAACCGATAATGACCGGCATCAGAGTGTTGCTCAGCTTCTTAAAGAATGCCATGAGTTCGTTGGAACGAAACATTAAAAAGAAGATAATCAAACAGATGCTGACGGTACACACGGTGGTGACAGCCCAACGAAGATGATTGGAATACTTTTCTTTCATAAAGACCTCCCCATACAAAAATAACCTTCTAAGGTAAAGTATACCACGAAAACAGATTTTTCGCAATGATACGACAGGGTACGTTAAGAAATCTTAATCTGATGTTTTGAAAAAGAGGTGTAATACAATATATAGTATGGGAGGAAAGAAAAAATAAAAAAAGAAACAAGATATATGAAAATGTTGTAGACTTACGATGGGGAATCTGTTATACTGAATCTGGTGACTATTGCGCCGGAAAGGAAAGAGTTGATATGTATGTGATTAAGCGTGACGGACGTACTGTGGACTATGATAGAAATAAGATTTTACTTGCCATTCGTAAGGCAAATCATGTGGTGGGGAAGGATGAAGCAATCAGCGAAGAAAAGATTGAGCAGATGATTGCGGGAATCGAAGCGTTAGGAAAAAGTAAGATGCAGGTGGAAGAAATCCAGGACATCATTGAACAGAAGCTGATGGAGGAAGGAAAGTTTGTCCTGGCAAAAACTTACATTATTTACCGTTATACCAGAGAATTGGTGAGAAAAGCCAATACAACGGATGACTCCATTATGAGTCTGATTAAGCAGAGCAACAAAGATGTCATGGAAGAAAATTCCAATAAGAATGCATATATTGCTTCTACTCAAAGAGATCTGATTGCGGGAGAAGTGTCGAAGGATTTGACTAAGCGTATTCTGTTGCCGGAAGTGATTTCCAAAGCCCACGAGGACGGTGTACTTCATTTCCATGATGCCGATTACTTCATTCAGCCGATTTTTAACTGTTGTCTGATTAATATCGGAGATATGTTGGATAACGGCACGGTAATGAACGGAAAGCTGATTGAGAGTCCGAAAAGCTTCCAGGTAGCCTGTACGGTGGTGACCCAGATTATTGCAGCGGTGGCCAGCAGCCAGTACGGCGGACAGTCGGTGGATGTGAGACACTTGGGAAAATACCTTCGTATCAGCAGGGAAAAGTATAAGAGACGCTATACGGAGCAGTTTGGGGATACCATGCCGTCGGAGATGATGGAAAAGTTAATTACAGAGCGTCTGAGCGATGAACTTCGTTCCGGTGTGCAGACCATTCAGTATCAGATTAATACTCTGATGACCACCAACGGTCAGTCTCCGTTTGTGACTTTGTTTTTGAATCTGGATAAGAATGATCCTTATATCGAAGAAAATGCTATGATTATTGAGGAGATTTTGCGTCAGCGTCTGGAAGGAATCAAAAACGAGAAAGGTGTCTATGTGACACCGGCGTTTCCGAAGTTGATTTATGTTTTGGATGAGCATAATTGTCTCCGTGGCGGGGAATATGATTATATTACGAAACTGGCAGTACGGTGTTCTGCAAAGCGGATGTATCCGGACTATATTTCTGCAAAGAAAATGAGAGAAAACTACGAAGGCAATGTGTTCAGCTGTATGGGATGCAGAAGCTTTCTGACCCCGTGGAAAGACGAAAACGGAGAATATAAATTTGAAGGACGCTTTAATCAAGGTGTGGTAAGTTTAAATCTTCCGCAAATCGGTATTTTGGCAAAGGGCGATGAAGAATATTTCTGGCAATTATTGGAAGAACGTCTGGCTCTCTGCTTTGAGGCATTGATGTGCAGACATCGTGCGCTAGAGGGAACCCTGTCTGACGTTTCTCCGGTACATTGGCAGTACGGAGCAATTGCCCGTTTGAAAAAGGGAGAAAAGATAGATAAGCTTCTTCACGGCGGATATTCTACCATTTCTCTCGGATATATCGGTTTGTACGAGGTGACGAAGCTGATGACCGGCGTCAGTCACACGGAAGAAGGCGGTACGGAGTTTGCCATGAAGCTCATGAAGCGGTTACGGAAAGCTACTGATACCTGGAAAGAAACCACAGGGATTGCCTTCGGTCTTTACGGAACGCCGGCAGAGTCCTTGTGCTACCGTTTTGCCAATATTGATAAGAAGCGGTTCGGCGAAATTAAGGATATCACGGATAAGGGGTATTATACCAACTCCTACCATGTGGACGTAAGAGAAAAAATCGATGCTTTCTCTAAGTTTGATTTTGAGGCATCCTTCCAGGTGATTTCCTCCGGCGGTGCGATATCTTACGTGGAGATTCCGAATATGCGTCACAATTTGGAAGCATTGGAGGAATTGGTACGTTATATTTACGACCATATTCAGTATGCGGAGTTTAACACCAAATCCGATTATTGTCACGTATGTGGATTTGACGGAGAAATTGTAATCAATGAAAATCTGGAGTGGGAGTGTCCGCAGTGCGGAAACAAAGATCACTCTAAAATGAATGTGGCGAGAAGAACCTGCGGCTATCTGGGTGAAAATTTCTGGAACGTGGGGAAAACAAAGGAAATCAATTCCCGTGTATTGCATATTTGATTTGACCTAAGCGCAAAGGAGCGTTTGTATTATGAATTATGCCGACATCAAACAATATGATATCGCCAACGGTCCCGGTGTCAGAGTTTCTTTGTTTGTCAGCGGTTGTACTCACCGCTGTAAAAACTGCTTTAACAAAGAAGCCTGGGATTTTGCCTACGGGACTCCTTTTACGGAGGAGACACAAGAACGGATTCTTTCCTATTTAGAAAAGCCCTACGTAAAAGGATTGACACTGCTTGGCGGTGAACCTTTCGAACGGGATAATCAAAAAGCCTTGGTACCGTTTTTAAAGAAGGTAAAAGAACGTGTGCCGGAAAAGGATATTTGGGCCTTTTCCGGGTATGATTTTGAGAAAGATATGTTGCATGGGATGATGCGGGAGTGGGAGACCACGAAAGAGATGTTATCCATGATTGATGTGTTGGTGGACGGAGAGTTTATAGAAGAGCAAAAAAGCTTGAACCTCCGGTTTAAGGGGTCTGCCAATCAACGGACGATTTTGGTACAGGAATCCCTTGCGGCGGGACAAATTATGTTGTATGATTTAGAAGTGTAAGACGTTTATTACAATGAACTTAACCGAGGAGAGGGGGGACGGCACATGCTTCGGAAACTATGGAATACATTGCGTCACGGGGATGCAAAGACGAAAGGCTTTTTAATTTCCGTGGCAGTGCTGGCACTGGTGACGTTGGCGCTTTTTGGGGCGGCACTGGTCTTGCAGTTGCCTTTGCCGGGGTTGCTGGCGGTAGCTACCACCATTATTACGGCAGCTATGGCGAAAAATGCAGTACTGGTGGTGAAAAAAGATGAGACCATCGGACGCAATAGGGGAAAAGAAGGAAGAAGTTTTTCCGGACGCAGCGAAAAGTTGAGCCGGACTGCCGCAAAGGATGTAGCAGATTCAGGAGAAAACAGGGAGGAACCCGGAGAAAAATGGGTAAACGAAATTCGGCCGGAAGAATTGGAAGAGTTTGAGGAATTAGGAAAGAAAAAGAAAAAAACAAAGAAAAAAGCCGAGAAAGAAAAAGCGGAACAGTTACAAAGGGAACGGGAGGATGAGGAAGACTTCGGAGATAATGCGCTGGTGGCTATGACGGAAGAAAAATTAAAACGTTTGCTGGTGCGCTATAAGGTAAAACAGGAGCATGTTCCCGTTATTATCGATTTGTGCATTCCGGAACGGGTGCGGCAGGCACCGGGGTTTGCCTGGACGGAGGACGGGAAATTAAAAATACTGTTAATTGAGCATAAAACTCGTATGATAGAGCGTCCTCTTTCTGCATTGCAGGTCATGGAAGTGGAACGGGGGATTGCGGTCAAAGCCTCCAATGAATACACGGAGCTGCGGGATACGGACTTGATGAAAAAGGTGTTTACACCCTATTTGCCAAGATATCAGAAGAAAGAAATCAGCGGTCGCACCGTGCTGTTAAAGAATCTGTACGTGCTGGATGAAGTGATTAAATTTACGTCTGCTTCGGTGAATGAGTTGAGAAAACTGTTTCCCTTCCGCATTGAAATTTCCGACAGAAGGTTGCAGGGGGAGAATATCAGTCCCTATTATAAAGATGTGTTTACAAATACTTTCTTATGGAAAGACGGCATATTAACACTGAACGAGTATAAAGAAGAGGTGGAATATATTTTGACGTCTATGGCATCTCCGAATGTGCCTTACGGAGAATTTGAAACCACACTTTCCGCTATCATTACTTCCGGACTTCTTCCGATGGAATACCGGGACTTTGCCTACAAGAAAAGGGAAGAACTGGAGAAAACAGAAGTGGAAAAAAGGGGAAGAAAAAATCGAAAGTAGAATAGTACATAGTACAATTTTGAAATAAAAAGAAGAGGAGATTAAATATGGAAGCATCGGATTTTATTAAGTTTACCATCGGAAAGCAGAAGAGAATTGCACTGATTGCCCATGACGGGAAGAAGCAGGAACTGGTGGCATGGTGTGAACGGAACAAGGAGATTTTGCAGAGACATTTCCTTTGCGGTACCGGTACTACGGCACGTCTCATTGCCGAAAAGACCGGACTGCCGGTAAAAGGGTACAACAGCGGCCCGTTAGGCGGTGACCAGCAAATCGGTTCCCGCATTGTAGAAGGAAATGTGGATTTTGTTGTGTTCTTCTGGGATCCGTTAGCTGCACAGCCTCATGACCCGGACGTAAAGGCACTTCTTCGCATTGCGTTGGTATATGACATTCCGATTGCCAACAATCTGGCAACCGCAGACTTTTTACTTCATTCCAAGTATATGGAAGAAGAATATGAACGAACAGTGGAAAATTACAATAAAACCATTGCGGAGCGGTTGAAGGAGTTTTCAAAGTAAGCGTTTGGTTTTACAATGTAGTGAAATTCTGCTTTTCCTCTTGACATTAAACGTATAATTGTATACAATTACTCGATAGTGGATTATAAAGGAGCGTGTATACATATGGAAAACAGAAAAGTATATCGCAATCCTCATAACAATTTGCTTTCCTTAGAAGAGCATATGTATGAGCTTGTAGATGTGAAAACACCGAACGTATTCCGGAACTTATTCCCGTACAACGAGGTTCCGAAGATTGCATTTAATGATCGTATTGTTCCGCACTGCTTCCCGGAGGAAATCTGGATTACGGATACTACCTTCCGAGACGGACAGCAGTCCAGAGCACCGTACACTACGGAACAGATTGTAACGATTTTTGATTACCTGCATCGCCTTGGCGGACCGAACGGTATTATTCGTCAGAGTGAGTTCTTTCTTTACAGTAAGAAGGACAGAGATGCGGTTTATAAATGTATGGAAAGAGGGTATCAGTTCCCGGAGGTTACTTCCTGGATTCGTGCCAGCAAGAAGGATTTTGAACTGGTAAAAGAAATCGGTATGAAAGAGACCGGTATCTTAGTAAGCTGTTCTGACTACCATATTTTCTATAAGATGAAGATGACAAGAAGTCAGGCGATGGAACATTACTTAAATGTAGTTCGTGAGTGTCTGGAGACCGGTGTGGCACCGCGTTGTCATTTGGAAGACATCACCCGTTCTGATATTTACGGCTTTGTTATTCCGTTCTGTTTTGAACTGATGAAGCTGGGCTTTGAGTACAACATTCCGGTAAAGATTCGTGCCTGTGACACCATGGGCTACGGTGTAAACTTCCCGGGTGCGGTGATTCCGCGTTCCGTACAGGGCATTATCTACGGCTTGATGACTCACGCAGGTGTACCTTCAGAGCTTTTGGAGTGGCATGGTCACAACGATTTCTACAAGGCTGTTTCCAACTCTACTACCGCATGGCTGTACGGCGCATCCGGTATTAACTGTTCCTTGTTCGGTATCGGGGAACGTACCGGTAATACACCGCTTGAGGCAATGGTATTTGAGTATGCACAGTTAAAGGGTACCTTAGATGGTATGGATACTACCGTGATTACCGAACTTGCGGAGTATTATAAGAAAGAAATCGGTTATAAGATTCCGCACAGAACACCGTTTGTCGGTAAGAATTTCAATGTTACCCGTGCAGGAATTCATGCAGACGGTTTACTTAAGAACGAAGAGATTTACAATATTTTCGATACGGAGAAGTTTTTAAATCGTCCGGTTCTGGTTTCTGTATCCAATACTTCCGGTCTTGCGGGTATCGCACACTGGATGAATACATTCTACCGTTTAAAGGGCGATGCTGCACTGGATAAGTCCAATCCGCTGGTAGTAAGAATTAAGGAATTGGTAGATAAGGAATATGAAGACGGACGTATTACGGTTATGACCGATGCAGAGTTGGTAGGAATGATTGATGCCAACAAGGCTGAATTCGGTGTGGAATTGCCGGAAGTTACCGTAGAGCTGTAAGGAACGGTGGATACGGTATTTCGGACAGAAAGATAGAAAAATGACAGAAGTGTTACGTAAGGAGGATAATAACATGCAGGCTAAGATTGAAGCAGCAAAGGAAGCATTCGGAAAGCTTTTAACCGAGCAGTTAGCAAGAGTTGAGGAAATGAAGAAGCAGGGAGACTTTGTAGATTACAAGTCTTTAGATCAGATTACCATCGGTGTTTGCGGCGGTGACGGCATCGGCCCGGCAATTACCGGTCAGGCACAGAGAATTATGGAGTACTTATTAAAGGACGAAATCGCATCCGGTAAGGTACTCATTAAGAATATCGAAGGGCTTACCATTGAGCGTCGTGTGGCAGAAAATGCTGCAATCCCGGCTGAAGTTTTGGAAGAGTTAAAGACTTGTGATGTTATCTTGAAGGGACCGACCACCACTCCGCAGAAGGGTGATCCGTGGCCGAACGTAGAGAGCGCAAACGTTGCAATGCGTAAGGCACTTGATTTGTTTGCAAATGTAAGACCGGTTCGTATTCCGGAGCAGGGGATTGACTGGACCTTCTATCGTGAGAATACCGAGGGCGCTTACGCAGTAGGCAGTAAGGGTGTTCATGTAACAGAAGATCTTGGTGTAGACTTTACCGTAGTTACCTCTCAGGGATGTGAGAGAATTATCCGTGCAGCATTTGAATTTGCAAAGGCAAACGGCAAGACCAGAGTCAGTGCGGTTACCAAGGCAAATATCATTAAGACCACCGACGGTAAGTTCTTAGAGACCTTCCGTGAAATTGCAAAGGATTATCCGGATATTACCGCAGATGAGTGGTACATCGACATTATGACCGCAAAGCTTGTGGATGAGAAGAGAAGAAGAGATTTCCAGGTTGTAGTACTTCCGAACCTGTACGGCGATATTATTACCGACGAGGCAGCAGAGTTCCAGGGCGGCGTAGGTACCGCAGGTAGTGCCAATATCGGTAAGAAGTATGCAATGTTTGAGGCAATTCACGGTTCTGCACCGCGTATGGTAAAGGAAGGCAGAGATATTTATGCCGATCCGTGTAGCGTAATTCGTGCAGCTGCTATGCTTCTTGCACATATCGGCTTCAATGATAAGGCAGATAAGCTTTATGCAGCGCTTGATATTTGTACGATTACCGAGAAGAAGCTTGTAATGACCGGACGTGATACCGGAGCAACCGGTGCGCAGTTTGCGGATTACATCATGGAAACCATCGAGAAGATGTAATAGAAGAGGAGGTCGCCCTATGAGCGATGCCAAGCTGCAAAACGACAAGGATGATAAGTATTCCTTGCGGGGACGTGTATTTAATCACATCCGTGAGGCAATTTTGTCGGGCAGATACGAAGAGAATGAGGAATTAAAAGAGAATACCATCGGAACGGAATTGGGTGTCAGCAGAACTCCGGTACGTGAAGCGCTTCGTCAGTTGGAGCTGGAAGGTTTGGTGCATATTATTCCGAATAAGGGTGCCTATGTGACCGGTATTTCCGAAAAGGATATTCATGATATTTACACCATTCGTTCCTATTTGGAGGGCTTGTGTGCCCGTTGGGCCTGCGAATATGTGACGGAGGAACAATTGGATGCCATCGAAGAGGTGATTTATCTTTCCGAGTTCCACACGAGTAAAGGCCATTTTGAACAGGTGGTAGAACTGGACAGTAAGTTCCATAAGTTGATTTACGGTGCTTGCGGAAGTAAGATTTTGGAGCATGAGCTCTCCGTGTTTCACCATTATGTGGAGCGTGTCAGAAAGATTACCCTGTCCATGGAAGAACGCGCAAAGCGTTCCACTGCGGAACATACGGCTATCTTAAATGCAATCCGTTCCAGAGACAAGGAATTGGCGGAAAAACTTGCTCATGAGCATATTATTCGAACAATTGAGAATATTGAAAAGTTAGGTCTTTAAAGAGAACGGGGCTGTCGCATGTGTGAAATGCGACAGCCCCGTTCAAAAATTTTACACCGATTTTACATAAGCCACATTCTTTTTTGACATCCTATTGTTAGAATGAAAGAGTAATAAAATATTTATGAAGGAGAAAGACCGTGTATGACGCGGTTCGTAACATGCGATGGATATTTTTGATGTGTTATTGATGATTGGCGGCCTTGCGCTGTTTCTTTACGGAATGCATTTGCTTGGCGAAGGTTTGGAAAAGATGTCCGGCGGACGTCTGGAACGGATTTTGGAGAAGCTGACTTCCAATCCGTTAAAGGGTGTGCTGTTAGGCGCAGCGGTAACAGCAGTAATTCAATCATCTTCTGCGACTACGGTTATGGTGGTTGGATTTGTAAACTCCGGTATTATGAAGCTTGGTCAGGCAATTAGTATTATCATGGGTGCCAATATCGGTACTACTATTACTTCCTGGATTTTAAGCCTTACCAGCATCGAAGGCGACAGTATTTTTATGCAGTTGTTAAAGCCTACGAATTTTACAACGATACTTGCTCTTATCGGTGTTGTTTTTATTATGTTTCTTAAGGATGAGAAGAAAAAGAATATTGGTATGATATTAGTGGGATTTGCGGTATTGATGGTTGGAATGGACAATATGAGCGAAGCTGTAAAACCGCTTCGTGATGTTCCGGAATTTACCAATATTCTCTTAGTGTTCTCTAATCCGCTTTTGGGTATGGTTGCAGGCGCGATTCTGACGGCAATTATTCAGAGCTCCTCCGCATCTGTGGGTATTTTACAGGCTCTTTGTGTTACCGGTCAGGTCCCGTTTGCTACGGCACTTCCGATTATCATGGGACAGAACATCGGTACTTGCGTAACGGCACTCATTTCCGCAATCGGTGCAAAGACCAATGCAAAGCGTGCGGCATTGGTACACCTGTATTTTAATTTAATCGGTACTACGGTGTTTATGGTTGCATTTTATGGTTTGAATGCCTTTTTGGATTTTGCGTTTCTGGATGCGGCAGCAGATCCGGCAGGAATTGCAATCATCCACACTTGCTTTAATATTTTTGCAACCTTAGTATTGCTGCCGTTCTCTAAACTTTTGGAGAGACTTGCAGTTCTGACAGTAAAGGAAAAGAAAGACAAAGCAAAGGAAAAGTTCGAGCAACAGTTACAGTTATTGGACGAGCGTTTCCTTGATACTCCGGCATTGGCTGTTGAACATTGTAAGGTGGTTGCCAATCATATGGCGGAGCTTTCTAAGGAGGCATTGGATAGTTCCTTGAACTTGCTTAAGAATTTTGACGAAAAAGAAGCAGCAAGAGTGTACGAACTGGAAGGAGAAGTGGACCAGTTTGAAGATCATCTGGGACAATACCTTGTGAAGCTTAGCAGCAGAGATCTTTCCGTAAAGGACAGTGCGACTCTTTCCATGTTACTTCACAGTATCGGAGATATGGAACGTATTTCCGACCATGCGGTGAATATTGTGGAAGGTGCGGAGGAAATGCAACAGAAAAATATGGCATTCTCGGCTGATGCTGAAAAGGAAATCAATACCTTTGCGGACGCAGTTCGTGAGATCCTTCGACTTTCCATGGATAGCTTTGTCAAGGAGGACTTAAAGGAAGCTGTTTTGGTTGAGCCGCTGGAAGAAGTGGTGGATGACTTGAAGGATGAGTTGAAAATGCGCCATGTGAACCGTTTGAGAGAAGGAAAGTGTACCATTGAACTCGGTTTTGTACTTTCGGATTTGACAACGAATTTTGAACGAGTGGCAGACCATTGTTCCAATATTGCGGCATGTCTTATTCAGACCGGAGAGCATGATTTTGAGATGCATAAGTATATTCATAAGCTGGCTAAGGGTGAGAATACACCGTTCCATCAGAGATATATGGAATATCGGAAACAATATACGTTATAATTTTTTGGAGCGTTACAGGAATGTGACGCTCCTTTATTAAAATTATGTAAAATTTATCACAGGTGGTTTGTTTGCATTGCATTTTGTTTGTTCTTCGTGTAAAATTATTCTTTGGTGAAGAATCACTTGAAAGGAGCGAACAAATGAGACAGATTCGGATTTTGGCAGACAGTACTTGCGATTTGTCACAAGAGTTGATACAGGAATATGGAATTACGGTTCTTCCGTTAAATATTGTTATGGAGGATACTTGTTATCTGGACGGCGTGGAGACGACACCGGATGCAATTTACGAATGGGCGGATGCAAATAAAACAACACCAAAAACAGCGGCACCGGGACCGGAGGCAGCCATTGAGTTTTTGCGTCCTTTTGCTGAGGCGGGAGAAGATATTATTTTTTTCGGAATCAGTGAACAGATGAGTTCCACCTGTCAGGTGATGCGTTTGGCGGCAGAGGAATTGGAGTACGAAGAACATACGTGTATCATGGATTCCATGAATCTTTCTACCGGAATCGGTTTGCAGGTTTTGTATGCGGCGAAATTGGTAAAAGGCGGAATATCTTTAAGGGAACTGGAAGCTGAGATGAAGCGGTACCGGGAACGTGTCAGAGCGAGCTTTATTGTGGATACACTGACGTATCTGCAAAGAGGGGGACGCTGCAGTGCGGTGACGGCACTTCTCGGAAATACGTTAAAACTTAAACCGCGTATTGAGGTGGAAAACGGGAAAATGGGTGTGGGACAAAAGTATCGCGGAGCCAGCAAAAAGACAGTAATGGCTTATGTGAAGGATATGGAGGATGCTTTGCGAAAAGCAGAGAAGAAGCGAGTGTTTATTACCCATTCCGGTATTTCGGGTGAGATTGTGGAGGAAGTAAAAACGTATTTGGAATCGTTACAACATTTTGAAACGATTTACATAACAAGAGCAGGAGGAGTGGTTTCCAGTCATTGCGGACCGGGAACTTTAGGTGTTTTGTTTGTGGAGATGTAAAGAAATATGATAAAAAAGAAACAGACGAAAGGGTACTCGTCTGTTTCTTTACTTTTGTAAACATTTTTATACGAATAAACAAAAAACTACGCAGAAAAGAGAGAAAAGTAATGACAATTTGCACGTTGTGTGTTATAATAAAGCAAATAAGCAGAAAAAAGGAACGAAAGCTTTCCGATACAAAGGAGGAAATCCTATGGAGTATAATGAAAAGCAGTTTGCAAAAAGTGCGAATAAAAAAGCACTGGCAATGTGGCTTGTGGTGCTGATTGTGTTTTCGGGAACCTATGCACTGGAGGTAGTCAAAGGGTTAAAAACGCCAACCTTTTACGTTATAATGGAGCTGATTTGCTGGATTCCGTTTATCGTCGGTCTGGTTGTACTTAAGGTAAAAGGTTGGCATACGAAAATTTATCAGAATATTGTAGGTGCCGGCTACGGACTATTTTACTTGTATATTATGGCAACAGCGCCGGGAACACTTGCGTTTACTTATGTGTTGCCGGTGACCGGTATGTTAATTGTTTATAAGAACAAGGATTTACTTCTTCGATGCGGTGTTGCGAATATTATAGTGCTTGTGTATGCTATTGTGCGAAATTATTTAAACGGTATGAATACGCCAAGCGATATTTCCAATTTTGAAATTCAGTTGGGGGTTATTGTGTTCTGTTATATTAGTTATGTTGTTGCGATTAAACACATGACTACCTCAGATAACGCGCTTCTCGGTTCTGTGAAGGCAAATTTGTCCCGAGTAGTGGCTACCGTAGAGCAGGTGAAAGACGCCAGCAATCATGTGGTAGAAGGAGTTACGGTAGTACGGGAATTGTCGGAGGAGAATAAAGAGAGTGCCGGTATAGTAGTGAACAGTATGGAGGACTTGTCTGCGGAAAGTGATCGCCTCAGCCAAAGAATCGATTCTTCCATGGAGATGACAGAGGATATTAATGAGCAGGTGGGAAATGTGGCCGATTTGATTACTCATATTGTAGAGTTAAGTGAGAAGTCGGTAAAACAGGCAAGTGCCAGCTCTGCTGAGTTGGGAAATGCAGTAGAATCTACCAACACTATGGCACGGTTGTCTTCGGAAGTAGAGGGAGTGTTACAGGAATTCAGAACTCAGTTTGAACGGGTAAAGGCAGAAACCGGTACTATTGAAAAAATTTCCAGTCAGACCAATTTGCTGGCATTAAATGCATCCATCGAGGCGGCAAGAGCAGGCGAAGCAGGAAGAGGTTTTTCTGTTGTTGCGGATGAAATTCGTAATCTGAGTATGGGAACCCAGAATTCTTCTGCCGGTATTATGGAGGCATTGCAGTTATTGGAAGAAACTTCGGATAAGATGACGGAGTCTGTTACCACAATATTACAATTGATTTCTGAAACCCTTTCCGTAATGAAGGGGGTCAATTCCAGTGTGGAAATAATTGAAGAGGATTCCAAAAAACTGGGCGAAGAAATTCAAGTAGTGGATACCGCCATGAAACAGGTGGAAAACGCAAATAAGAACATGGTGGATAACATGAAAGAAGTTCGGGATATCATGGAAGGAATGAAGGTCAGCGTTCGTGAGTCCGAATTGACTACGGAAACCATGTTAAGTAAGTATGAAGAAACTGCACGGAATGTGGTGAAGATAGAAACGGTTGTAGGCAAGCTTGTAGAAGAGCTGGGTGAAGGCGGCTTTATGAGTGTAGATGATATGGCCGTGGGCATGAGTGTATTGGTAGTTGATAAACAAAGTAAGAGGGAATATGCAGCGGAGATAGCAGAAGTTCTGGAACAGGAATTCCGGATAGCCGGAGGGAAGGAGACAGAGTCCTTT
This sequence comes from Lachnospiraceae bacterium, assembly GCA_017465475.1. Lineage (GTDB taxonomy): Bacteria > Bacillota > Clostridia > Lachnospirales > Lachnospiraceae > SIG307. The sequence continues at coordinate 29,352 of JAFTWC010000002.1, read as the reverse complement.
GCGGAACAGTTCTCTTCTAAGGTGGGATATGAAGTCCGGGTTGTTGTGAATAATACGGTATATGTATGGAACGATGTGAAGCTTGTAAAGGATAAGAAGGGAAACGGAAAAGGAGTAAGAGTATTGACTGAAGGTGTGAGCCCGAAGGTTATGAATCGTAGAAAGTATCCGAGATTGTCCATAGAAAACTCTTGCGAAATTAAATTGTCTTCCAAAGAGATTCCTTTGTTCGGTAAGATGATTAACATCAGTGCCGGAGGCTTTGCATTTGCCTGCAAGGCAGCAGAATTAGCGGATGCCATCGGAGAAAAAGTAGAACTGGAGGTAGAGAATTTTGAACTGTTGAAAGAGGAATCCCTGCACGGTGTGATTATTCGTTCCTCGGATAACGATGGTACATATTATGTAGGATGCCGGATGGTTTCGGATCATGCCGGAATTGAAGCATATGTCAGAGAAAGAGTGGGACAAAGCACCAGGTAGTGACAGACGGATGTGGCTGCCTTGTTTGAGGAATGTTGACTTCGTTGACAAAATAGGCTGACAGAGGTATAATACCTATGGTTAGTAAGTGCTAACCATAGGTATTCTTTATTCATGGAGGAATGAAATGCAGCAGTATACAGTAACAGGAATGAGTTGTGCGGCTTGCAGTGCCCGGGTAGAAAAAGCGGTTTCTGCCGTAGATGGTGTCAGTGCATGTTCGGTAAGTCTGCTTACCAATTCTATGGGCGTAGAAGGGTCGGCATCCGAGGAAGCTGTTATTTCAGCAGTGGAAAAGGCCGGATATCATGCAGAGGTAAAAGGAAAGGAATCTCTGGAAAGAAATGCAGCGTCGAAATCGGAGGACGCATTGGCGGATCGTGAAACACCGGTACTTCGTAGGAGACTGATTGCTTCGGTGGGCTTTTTGCTGGTGCTTATGTATGTGTCCATGGGACATTGCATGTGGGGCTGGCCGGTTCCCGGCTTTTTTGAACACAATCCGGTTGCAATCGGATTGGTACAGATGATTTTGGCGGCAATCGTCATGATAATCAATAAAAAGTTTTTTGAAAACGGTGTGAAGGGAATCCTACATCGGGCACCGAATATGGATACATTGGTGGCATTGGGTTCTGCGGCATCCTTCGGATATAGTGTGGTTGCTCTGTTTGCCATGACCGGGGCTCAGGCGGCCGGAGAGTTTGAAAGGGCTCACAGTTACATTCACGAGTTTTATTTCGAATCGGCAGCCATGATTCTTGCCTTGATTACGGTGGGTAAGATGTTAGAAGCCCGTTCCAAAGGGAAAACAACAGATGCATTAAAGGGCTTGATGCGTTTGACCCCGAAAACGGCTACATTGTGGATAGAGGATAAAGAGCAGACCGTTTCTGTAGAACAGGTAAAAAAGGGAGACATCTTTGTGGTTCGTCCGGGGGAGGCGGTTCCTGTGGACGGAGAAATCATTTACGGCAATTGTGCGATAAATGAAGCGGCACTAACCGGAGAAAGTATTCCTGCAGACAAGAAAGAAGGAGATTTGGTTTCGGCAGCAACCATAAATCAATCAGGATACATTCGGTGTATTGCCACAAGAGTGGGAGAAGATACCACGCTGTCTCAAATTATAAAAATGGTAAGTGATGCGGCAGCCACAAAAGCACCGATTGCAAAGGTGGCGGACAAAGTATCCGGAGTGTTTGTGCCTGTGGTAATCGGAATTGCACTGGTAACCATGGTGGTGTGGTTACTTGCGGGGCAGTCCTTCGGATTTTCTTTGGCCCGGGGAATTTCGGTGTTGGTAATCAGCTGCCCTTGCGCACTTGGTCTTGCTACGCCGGTGGCTATTATGGTAGGCAGCGGTAAGGGAGCGAAAAACGGAATTTTGTTTAAAACGGCGGTGTCGTTGGAAGAAGCCGGAAAAGTGGCAGCTGTGGCATTGGATAAAACAGGCACCATTACGGCGGGAGAACCTCGGGTAACGGATCTTTTACCGGCGGAAGGATATAGCGAAAAAGAGTTGTTACAGTTGGCATTGGATTTGGAATGTAAAAGTGAACATCCTTTGGCCCGTGCCATTCTTGTAAAGGCAGGAGAAAACGGACTGACAGCCAATGAAGTGACGGAGTTTCAGGTTTTTCCGGGAAACGGCCTTGCGGCCAAGCGCGGTGATGTTACACTGCGCGGAGGAAATACAGGATATCTCTCTCAGTGGATTCCGGTTGGGCAAGAAATGAAAGAACAGGCAGAGAGCCTGGCAACCATGGGAAAAACCCCGCTGTATTTTGCAGAAGGGAAGCGGTTTGCGGGAATAATTGCGGTGGCGGATGTAATAAAAGAAGATAGTCCACGGGCAATCAAAGAGCTGCAGAACATGGGCATCCATGTGGTAATGTTGACCGGAGATAATGAACAAACGGCAAAGGCAATCGGTGCACAGGCAGGTGTGGACGAAGTGATTGCAGGGGTATTGCCGGAGGGGAAGGAAAGTGTTATTCGGAAACTGAAACAAAGCGGTAAAGTGGCAATGGTGGGTGACGGAATCAATGATGCCCCTGCCCTTACCAGAGCGGATATCGGAATTGCCATCGGAGCGGGGGCGGACGTGGCGGTGGATGCGGCAGATATTGTGCTTATGAAAAACAGGCTTTCGGATGTGCCGGCGGCAATACGTCTGAGTCGGGCAACGTTACGCAATATTCATGAAAATCTGTTTTGGGCCTTTATTTACAATGCCATTGGTATTCCGTTGGCGGCCGGTGTATTTATTCCGGTGTTGGGCTGGCAGTTAAATCCGATGTTTGGTGCGGCGGCCATGAGTTTATCCAGCTTTTGTGTGGTGTCCAATGCGTTGCGTTTAAATCTTTTTAAATTATACAGTACCAAAAGAGACCACAAACGGCGGGAGAAAAAACAAAGAAACCTGCCGGATGAGCTGCGGAGAACCGTGAAGGTGAAAGGGATGATGTGTGAACATTGCGAGGCCAGAGTTAAGAAAGCTTTGGAGACACTTCCGCAGGTGGAATCCGCAGAGGCAGACCATAAGACCGGAACCGTGGATGTAGTATTAAAGTCAGCCGTAGAAAACGGTATAATTAAAAAAACAATTGAAAACGAGGATTATAAGGTCCTTGCAATAAAATAACAAACGGAGGATACAATTATGATGAAAATTACCCTTGGTGTAGAAGGAATGAAATGTGTAAAGTGTGAAGCTCATATGGATGATGTGGTTCGTAAGATGTTTTCCGTGGAAAAGGTGACTTCTTCCCATGAGAACAAAGAAACCGTGATTCTTTCCAAGGAGGATATTGAGGATGAGAAGTTGAAGGAGGCAGTAGCAAGTGCAGGCTACGAACTGACCGGAATTTCCAGAGAACCGTATGGAAAGAAAGGTTTGTTAGGACTTTTTAAGAAGTAGCGAACAAGTGAAAATGAAATGAGACAGGGACCGAAAGAGAGATTTGCTTATGCGAAATTCTTGACATCGGTCCCTGCTTGGAGTATCATATTTTTATGCGGAGAACGGCGGCAGTCCGGCTCCCGGAAAGGAGATTGTATGGGAATTACAACCAAGAGTTTCGGTAAGACAAAGAAGGGCGAAGAAGCAAAGCTTTATATTTTGGAAAATAAGAACGGTATGAAGGCGGTATTTTCCGATTTCGGTGCGGTGCTTGTGGAACTTTGGGTGCCGGATAAGAACGGTAAGTTGGAAGACGTAGTGTTAGGCTTTGATACCCTTGCGGAGTATGAGGAAAATCCGACCTATTTCGGTTCCTTTATCGGCAGATGCGGTAACCGTATCGGCGGTGCGAAGTTTACAATTGACGGAAAACAATATGAAGTAGAAGATAATGACAGCGGAAACTGCTTACACGGCGGATCTGTCAGCTATGATAAGTATATGTATGAGGCAGAGACCTTTGTGGAAGAGGGCGGCTTAAGTATTGAATTTTCCCGTCTCAGCCCGGATATGGAGCAGGGATTCCCGGGAAATCTTGACATTACAGTGACATATACCTTAACGGATGAGAATGAGCTTGCCATTGAGTACTTGACGGTATCCGATAAGGCAACCATCGTAAACTTAACCAATCATTCCTACTTTAACTTGGCAGGACATAACACAGGTCTTGTAACGGACCAGGAAGTATACATTGATGCAGATGCGTTTACGGCTACGGATGCAAAACTCATTCCGACCGGCGAACTTGCGGATGTAACCGGTACCCCGTTAGATTTCAGAGTAAGAAAGCCGCTTTCTGACGGCATCAACGATACCTCTTGTGAAGCAATTCGCCTTGGCGGCGGCTATGACCACAACTTCGCATTAAATAATACCGGGGAAGAAGCGGAATATGTAGCAGAACTTTACGATAAGAAGAGCGGTCGTGTGATGGAAGTGTTTACGGATCTTCCGGGTATGCAGCTCTACTCCGGTAACTTTATCCGCGACGGCTTAAAGGGGAAGGGCGGTTGCACCTACGGAAAGCGTCACGGTGTCTGCTTTGAGACCCAGTACTTCCCGAATGCCATGAACATCGACAGCTTCAAGTCTCCGGTGGTAAAGGCATACGAAGAAGTAGAATCCATGACCGTATATAAGTTTACGGTGGAAAAGTAACAAAAAATGAAAGAAACGTTAGGTTAGAAGAATTATAAGAAAAAGAAGAGATCTGTGCAGGATCTCTTCTTTCTTTTGTAGGGAGTGTTACCTATGGTTATTTCGTACCGTAGATACGGTCACCGGCATCGCCGAGACCCGGTAAGATGTAGCCCTTATCGTTGAGACGCTCATCCTTTGCACCGACAAAAATGTTGACGTCCGGGTGAGCTTCCTGTAACTTTTCAATCCCCTCCGGTGCGGCAATCAGGCAAAGGAAACGAATTTTTTTGATGCCGCGCTTCTTTAATAAATCGATGGCAGCAATAGCGGAACCGCCGGTGGCAAGCATCGGGTCTACCACAAAGATTTCACGATCTGCGGCATCCGACGGAAGCTTACAGAAATATTCTACCGGCTCTAAGGTTTCTTCATTGCGGTAAAGACCGATGTGACCCACTTTTGCATTCGGAGTCAGATTTAAGATGCCGTCTGCCATATGAAGTCCTGCACGCAAAATCGGAACCACACAAAGCTTCTTTCCTGCGATTTCTTTTACTGTGGTTTTTACTAACGGAGTTTCGATTTCTTTGTCCGCCAGTGGGAGGTTACGGCTTGCTTCATAATAGATTAACATGGCAATTTCGGCAACTAAGGCGCGAAACTCTTTGGTAGAGGTATGCTTGTCCCGCATAATGCCGATTTTGTGCTGGATTAACGGGTGGTCCATAATGGTAACTGTTGACATAGAAACGCTCCTTTCGAAAATGAAATTATCACTGATAACAGTATAGCAGATTTGGTCGAGAAAGGGAAGAAAAAGTTGACTGTGCAAAATGATTGCGTGCAGGCGATGCACTTCGTACAGCCCCCAACTCCGTGGCTTCGCTTTTGCTTCGCCACTACGTCGTGGGCGCGTTCGCATGTTGTGCAACTGCTTGGAAGCAAGCTTCCGCAGTTTGCTCGCATGTAGTTTTCGTGCAGGCGATGCACTTCGTGCAGCCCCCAACTCCGTGGCTTCGCTTTTGCTTCGCCACTACGTCGTGGACGCGTTCGCATGTTGTGCAAAATGATTGCGTGCAGGCGATGCTTCGCATCAGCCCTCACTTCGCGGCATAGCCGCTCAGTCGTGGGCGCGTTCGCATGACTGCGCAACTGCTTGGAAGCAAGCTTCCGCAGTTTGCTCGCATGCTCACTTTGCCTGCACGCAAAAAATATACCTCCGCATGCGCACGGAGGTATTCAGAGGAGAAGCCCGAAATGGGGAGGGGTTATGCCGGGCTTAAATATGAAAAAGTAGTAACTTGTAAGCAATGTAAATGTTGTTTTATCTTATGATGTTAGTATATTGGTCATATATGTTTTTGGTGTGGATAGTTTATGAACAATTTGTTAATTTGTCTACGAAGAGGGAAAAATAGGAAAACTGAGAAGATGCGTATTGTAATTCTGTCGAAAAAGATTTAAAATGGATATGGTGGAAGTTATTGTTTGAGAGTATGGAGCTTTAATTGCATATACTCTCGTAGCAGACTTTGTAATATGACAGGAGTGAATATAGATTAGTATGAATATTTTTAAAAAACTTCTTCGGAAGGAATTGGGTGACACAAGATACAAAGGGTTGGTGGATTTTGTAAAACAATACTGCGGACCGGAAGTGAAAAACAGTAAAGAATTGTATGAGGAGATTTATGAGTATTGCAATCGGTTGGATTCGGATAAGATAGTGGGGATGCAGATGCGGTTAAACGAAGTTATGTATCAGGCATTCCAGGTGGGAAGAACGTATTCTCTTGCGTTTTTTGTATATTTGGGTGCGTGGTTTGCATTAATGAGTCTGGAGTTGCAGACGGAACTATTGTTAATCGGGATTTTAGGTATTACGGTGTGCTTTGGTTTTAAAACTTATCAGTTTATAGCAAACCGGTGTGCGTACGCAGATGCAAGAATTATCGAAACCTATCGTGCGGTATTGGAACGGATTTTGGTACGCAGGGCGCGGGGACAACATGATTAAGGAATCAAAAGGAGGTATTGGTGTGGAAAAGGAAATAAAATACTTACCGGGTGAAATTGAAGAATTTCGGGTGTTGGGAAGAACCGGAAAGAGCAGAAATCCGTTGGTATTGTTTTGGACCGGGTCCGGGGTGGAGCTTTGCTATGAAGGAACGGAGCTGTGGTGTGAGTTTGAGTCGGACTATTCCTGCTATGAGCAGTGGATTGCGGTATATGTAAACGGAGCGTTGTTAACCAGACAGATGTTACAAAAAGGAAGACAGAAGGTATGTCTGTTCCGTAATTTACAGATGAAGAAAGTCAATCATGTAAAAGTGGTGAAAGAAGTACAAGCCATGCCGGGAGATGAAGAGGCCTATTTGGCAATTCATGCATTTTACGGAGACGGTACGTTTTGCAAGGTGCCGGAGCCGAAGTGCCGGATCGAGTTTATCGGGGACAGTATTACGTCCGGTGAAGGAAGTTACGGAAGTACAGAAGAGCAGGATTGGGTTGCTATGTGGTTTTCTGCAACACAGGCATATCCGCATATGGTGGCGGAGCGTTTGAACGCGGACTGTCGCGTTTTTTCCCAAAGCGGATACGGAGTGTATTGTGCCTATGACAACAACTTAGATCATGTGATTCCGATGTATTATGAACAGGTTTGCGGAGTGCTTACCGGTAAACGAAACGTAGAATCGGGAGCGCAGGAAGCCCATGATTTTTCATCCTGGCAGCCGGATTATATTGTAATCAATCTGGGTACCAATGACGGAGGAGCATTTCATAATCCGGAATGGCAGGATGAGGCCACCGGAAGAAAGAATAAAATGGTAGCGGATGAGACAGGGGCACCGGCAAAAGAATGCTTGTTAAAAGTGCAGGGTGCGGTAACGGACTTTTTGCGGATGGTTCGAAAGAATAACGGAACTGCACAAATTATATGGGCGTACGGAATGATGGGGACTGTTGTGGAGTCGGCCATTAAAGAAGGTATTACAGCGTATGTGAAAGAAAGTAACGATAAGAAGATACACTACATAACGTTGAATGAAATAAAGGATGAGCAAATCGGAGCAAGATCGCATCCGGGGGTTTTAGGTCATAGGGCAACCGCGGAGATGATTTATAACAAAATTGCAGAATTACAAAACGAAGAGGTGTAAGAAATGAGTAAGGTATATGTGTTTTTTGCGGAAGGATTTGAAGAAATCGAAGCATTAACGGTAGTGGATATGCTTCGTCGTGTAAATGTGGACACAGTGATGGTGTCTGTGGGAACGGACAAGATTGTGAACGGTGCACATAACATTCCGGTGGTGACAGACGGTCTGTTTTCGGAGTTTTCCTATGAAGACGGTGCTATGGCAGTGCTTCCGGGCGGTATGCCGGGAACGAATCATTTAATGGCGCATGAAGGATTAAAAAAGGTATTGCTTTCCTATCAGGAACAGAAGAAATATTTGGCGGCCATTTGTGCGGCACCGAGTGTGTTGGGAATGAATGGCTTGTTGGAGGGAAGACATGCCACCTGTTATCCGGGATTTGAAGAAAAATTAGTGGGTGCCAAGGCACTGCCGGATGCGGTAGTTATGGATGGCACCATTATTACCAGTCGCGGAATGGGAACTGCCATTTCTTTCGGCGCAGCATTGGTATCCGTGCTGGTTGGGGAAGAAACGGCAGAAGAGTTGCTGAAAGCCATTCAATATTAATTGTGTTTGACAGGGTTATTTTTTTGGCGGTGAAATTGTTTTATGCAGAAAAAGAAGGGCAAATACATTGGGAAGGACCATACAGGCATTTAAAAAATCGGTGAGCTCCCAAATAAGAGGAAGAGAAAGAACCGAACCGAGAAAAATCATGCCCAGGTAACAGAGGCGGTAGGTAGTCAGGGACTTTTCTCCGAACAGATAATGTATCGCCTGGGCGCCGAAGTAGGACCAACCGATGAGTGTGGCGTAGGCAAATGCAATTAAAGAAATGCCGAGAAGCAGTTCCCCGCAAGGCAATAAAGAAAATGCGGCAGAAGTCAGTGTTGTAGGTGTATAGGAATGCACCAGAGAGGGATTGCGCAGTAACGTACTGACAATGACGATGCCGGTCAATGCACAAAGAATAACAGTGTCCCAAAACACAGCGGACATGGATAGTAAAGCAGCCTTTTGAGGGCTGCTTTCTTTGTCTTCCACAAAAGCAAGAGGAGCAGTTCCGATGCCTGCTTCGTTGGTGAAAAGTCCTCTGGCGATTCCGTAACGGGCCGACAAAAGAAAGGAACCGCCGGTAATTCCTCCCAGTGCGGCGGTAGGGGTAAAAGCCGAAGAAATAATTTTACGAAGGGCCGGAAGCAGATATTCGTGGTTCAGACATAAAATAAGCACGCATGCCGCTAAGTAAAGAAGGGCCATGGCAGGAACCAACCGGCTGCAAAGCTTGGTGACGGCAGCGGAACCATGCAAAATAACATAGCCTACACAGAATACGAGAAGGATTCCGGTAATGTACGGAGAAAGACCGGTGAGGGAAGCAACCGTCTCTGTAACGGTTCCTGCCTGGGTGGAACAGCCGATGCCAAAAGAAGCAATGAGTAAAAGAAAGGCAAACACACACCCTGCGGTTTTACTTTTTATGCCGTGTTCCAACACATACATGATACCTCCCCGAAAGGTGCCGGTGGAATCTGCTTTACGATGGCTCATACAAAGATAGCATTCTGCGTAGGAAGTGGCCATGCCCAAAAGACCGGTGAGCCAACACCAAAACACGGCTCCCGGTCCACCCAGAGCAATGGCAGAAGAAACTCCCACAATATTTCCGGTACCCAGTGTGGCAGCCAACGCAGTGGTGAGAGAACGAAATCCCTGTTTTTTTTCTCCGTCCCCTGACAGCATAAGTGCAGAAGGCAGATGACGCTGAATGAAACCGAGACGAACGGTAAAAAAACAGTGAGTGAACAGTAAAAGAATAAGAATCGGGCCGTTCCATAAAAACTGGTTCAGGGTGGAAAGAATGTGATAGAAAACGGACATGGCAATGCCTTTTTTTATTTATTCTATGTGAAATGCCAAAAACCCATTCCAAAAAGGTAAAAAATATAAGAAAATGAAAGAAAATTGTAAAAAAAGGGGTTGCATATTTAAAAGAAAGAATGGTATAATCTATATGTAGTGGTTTGCAATGAAATGTGGCTACAATGTATTGGTGTAAATGGAGGGTACGCAATGGGGCACGTCTTTTCCAAAAACGGAACAGACAGACAAAAGTGCACGCTGGAACGGAAAAATGTGCAGCGTATTTTTTTCGTTACCCTTTTATTGGCGGCATTGTCCTGTACCGGAGTTATTGTACTGCATAAAGACAATACCTTTGCGTTACCGGAGAAGAGTTTTGTTGCAGTAACGTTATATGCGGTTGGTTCTGTGGCTTTTTCCTGTTTTGCGTTCCATTTATTAAAGAGAAAAAGCAAAAAGAGTGAATTATGGCTGTTTCAAATGTTGTATATGATAGCCAATACCGGTTTTCTTACATATATTTCTTATTCTTTGTGGAAGAGTACAGGGTCTTTTTTGATGTATGCTCTTGTGGTTCTGTTAAATTCCTGTGTGTTATTGTATAATAAAGGAGAGTACGCATTGTGTGCCGGAATCGAATGTCTGATGCCGGTGGCATTGTTGTGTGAAAAAGCACTGGCTCCGCATCATGCGGTTGTGTTTGCAGCGGTACATATGATAGCCGGTGTTGTAGCATACGAAGTACAGAAGGGACACCGACAGGCAGAAGAATACCGTAGAAAGTATATTCAGGAAGTGAAAGCGGCTGAGATGGATCCGCTTACTAAGATAACGAACCGGAGAGGAATGATGCGGAGAATTATGTCCGTATGGCCTGCTTTGGAGGAGGTGAACCGCGCGGTCGCTGTTATGGTGATTGATGTGGATCATTTTAAAAAGTATAATGACTGCTTTGGACATCCGGCAGGAGACGCCTGTCTTTGCAGAGTTGCCGATATTGTTCGTCGTACTATAAAAGGGGAGCATGCATTTGTATCCAGAATCGGAGGAGAGGAGTTTTTAGTGTTTGTTCACGGGCTTGGAGAGCAGGATGCATATGCTTTGGCAGAGCAGATACGACATAATGTGGAGGCGGCAGGAATGCCTCATGCGGAGGATGCCAAGTATCGTAATGTTACGGTAAGTATTGGTGTGGCAACGGATCGATGCAGCGGTGAAATCAGTTTCGGAGGAATGTATCGTCGGGCAGACAAGGAGTTGTACAGGGCTAAAAATTCCGGAAGAAACCGTGTGGGATTCCGCCGCAGTGATTTTTCGACATATTCGGAGCGCAGAGTAAGCGGACGTTAAAGAAATATGGAAAAACCTCATTTTGTTGCTTGCATTTCATTTTCAAGTATGTTAGAGTATTGCATATGTGAATGAACGAAAGCTACGGAGGCACTATGGGTAAATATTTTGGTACAGACGGGTTTCGTGGCGAAGCCAATGTGAACCTGACGGTAGAGCATGCCTTTCGCGTAGGGCGTTTTCTCGGATATTATTACGGGAAAGAACATAAAGCGCGGATTGTAATCGGAAAGGACACAAGACGTTCCGGTTCCATGTTTGAATATTCTTTGGTGGCAGGGTTGACAGCAAGCGGAGCAGATGTTTATTTGCTTCACGTGATTCCGACGCCTGCCGTATCTTATGTGGTCAGAAAAGAAGGCTTTGACTGCGGTATTATGATTACAGCCAGTCATAATCCGTTTTATGACAACGGTATTAAGGTGATTAACGGTCAGGGCTATAAGCTGGAAGCAGATATCGAACAGTTGATTGAAGACTACATCGACGGTAAAACGGAAGAAGTTCCTTATGCGAGAAGAGATGCCATCGGAAAGACGGTTGACTTTACGGCGGGAAGAGATCGTTATATTGATTATCTTGCTTCCTTGACCACCGGTTCTTATAAAGGAATGAAGGTGGGTCTTGATTTGGCAAACGGTTCCGCAACTACGGTGGCAAAAGAAGTGTTTGAAGCATTGGGAGCGGAAACCTATGTCATCAATTCCGAACCGGATGGATTAAATATTAATACAAATTGTGGTTCTACTCATATCGAAGGTTTACAAAAGCTTGTTGTTGAGAAGAAACTGGATGTGGGCTTTGCGTATGACGGAGATGCGGACCGTTGCCTTGCGGTAGACGGAAACGGTAATCTGGTGGAAGGTGACCACATTATGTATTTGTGCGGAAAGCACATGAAAGAGCGCGGAGAGCTTTCGAACAATACGGTGGTGACTACGGTCATGTCAAATATCGGATTATACCTTGCATTTGATGAGCTGGGAATCCGTTATGAAAAAACAGCGGTGGGCGATAAATATGTACATGAGAATATGATGCAAAACGGTCATGTCATCGGCGGAGAAAATTCCGGTCATATCATTTTTATGAAACATGCTACCACCGGCGACGGGGTACTGACATCTCTAAAGGTGATGGAAGTAATGACGGAATCGGGAAAGGGCCTTTCCGATTTGGTATCCGGTTTGACCATATATCCGCAGCGTCTTGTGAATGTGCGAGTGACAGATAAAAAGGAAGCACAGGCAGACGCAGAGGTACGGGCGAAGGTTGAAGAGGTTGCAAAGCTTCTCGGAAACGAAGGCCGTATTTTAGTAAGAGAAAGCGGAACGGAACCTTTGGTACGTGTAATGGTGGAAGCAAAAACAGATGAATTATGCATCAAATACACAGACGCGGTAGTTGAGACTTTACAGAACCGGGGCTTTGTGTTATAATAAAACGATACGATTTTAAGGAGGACATTTTGAAATGAGTTTCAAAGTTGAAGAATTAGGCAAGAGCATGGTAAAGCTTACCATCGAGGTTGCAGCAGAAGAGTTTGAGAAGGCAATGGAGACGGCATATCAGAAGAATAAGAATAAATTGTCCGTACAGGGTTTTCGTAAGGGTAAGGCACCGAGAGCAATGATTGAGAAGATGTACGGTGCAAGTATCTTCTATGAAGATGCAGCAAACGAAGTGATTCCGGGTGCTTACGAGCAGGCAGCTGTTGAAAGCGGTCTTGATATTGTTTCCAGACCGGAAATCGACCTTGTTCAGGTAGAAAAGGGTAAGGAGTTTATCTTTACCGCAGAAGTAGCAGTGAAGCCGGAAGTAACCCTTGGTAAGTATAAGGGTGTTACCGTTCCGAAGGCAGATCTTACCGTTGCAGACGAAGAGGTGGATGCAGAGCTTAACCGCGTAAGAGAGCAGAATGCAAGAATTATCACCGTGGAAGACAGACCGGTAGCAGATGGTGATGAGGCTGTGATTGATTTCGAAGGTTTTGTAGACGGTACCCCGTTTGCAGGCGGAAAGGGTGAGGATTATAAGCTTGTAATCGGTTCCCACTCCTTCATCGATACCTTTGAGGAGCAGTTAATCGGTAAGAACATCGGTGATGAAGTTGAAGTAAATGTTACATTCCCGACCGAGTACCATGCAGCAGAGCTTGCAGGTAAGCCGGCAATGTTTAAGGTAAATATTAAGGCGATTACCGCGAAGGAACTTCCGGAGTTAGATGATGAGTTTGCTGTAGATGTTTCCGAGTTTGATACTCTTGCTGAGTACAAGGAAGATATTAAGAAGAATCTTCTTGAGAAGAAGGAAAAGGAAGCAAAGTTTGCAAAGGAAGATGCAGTGGTTGATAAGATTATTGAGGAAGCAACCATGGAGATTCCGGAGGCAATGATTGATACCCAGACCCGTCAGATGGCTGAGGAGTATGCACAGAGATTACAGATGCAGGGACTTAACTTAGAGCAGTACTTCAAGTTTACCGGCATGACCGCAAACAGCTTTATGGAGAACTTAAAGCCGCAGGCATTAAAGAGAATTCAGTGCAGACTTGTTCTTGAGGCAATTGTAAAGGCTGAGAACATCGAAGTTTCCGAGGAAGAGCTTGATAAGGAATTCGAGACCATGGCACAGAGCTATCGTATGGAAAAGGATAAGCTTGTTGAGCTTGTAGGCGAGAAGGAAAAAGAACAGATTAAGATGGATGTTGCAGTACAGAAGGCAGTTGACTTTGTACGCGACGCTGCAAAAGAAAGTAAGAAATAACTCACATAAGGGATGTTCCGTATGGGCATCCCTTCGTTGACAGAAAGGAGTTTTATCATATGAGTTTAGTACCTTATGTACTGGAACAAACCGCGAAGGGTGAGCGGACTTACGATATCTATTCCAGATTGTTAAAAGATCGTATTATTTTTCTGGGTGAAGAAGTGAATGATGTAACGGCGAGCCTTGTGGTTGCCCAGCTTTTATTTTTAGAGAGTGAAGACCCGAAGAGAGACATCAGTCTCTATATTAACAGTCCGGGTGGTTCTGTAACTGCAGGTATGGCCATTTATGATACCATGCAGTACATTAAGTGCGATGTTTCTACGATTTGTATCGGTATGGCTGCCAGCATGGGTGCATTTTTACTTGCAGGCGGAACGAAAGGAAAGAGATTTGCACTCCCGAATGCGGAAGTGATGATTCATCAGCCGTCCGGCGGAGCAAGAGGCCAGGCGACGGAAATTGAGATTGCTGCGAAGAATATTTTGAGAACCAGACAGAAGTTGAATGAGATTCTTGCGGCAAATACCGGAAAGCCGATTGAGGTGATTGCGGTAGATACGGAACGTGATAACTATATGACTGCGGAAGAGGCTGTGGCATATGGGTTAATCGACAGTGTTATCACCAGCCGTTAATATGAGACGTGAATAGTTGAGGTGAAACAAAGTGGCAAATAAGACAGATGACAGACAGGTTTGTTGTTCCTTCTGCGGAAAAGCGCAAAAGCAGGTCAGAAAGATGATTTCCGGTCCTTCCGGAGTATTTATCTGTGATGAATGTATTGAACTTTGTGCAGAACTGGTAGAGGAAGAATTCGAAAAAGACGACTCCTTTCAGGAGGATACCGTAGGCGGCATTAATTTGTTAAAGCCGATGGAAATCAAGGCGTTTTTGGATGAATATGTGATCGGACAGGAAGATGCCAAGAAGGTACTTGCTGTATCGGTATACAATCATTATAAGCGTGTGTTAATGCAGCCGAGCATGGATGTGGAACTTCAAAAGTCCAATATTTTGATGATTGGACCTACCGGTAGCGGTAAGACATATCTTGCCCAGACTCTGGCAAAGCTTTTGAATGTGCCGTTTGCCATTGCGGACGCCACAGCACTTACGGAGGCCGGCTATGTGGGTGAAGATGTGGAGAACATCTTACTTAAGCTGATTCAGGCAGCGGATTTTGATATTGAGCGTGCCGAGCACGGTATTATTTATATCGATGAGATTGACAAAATTACCCGTAAGTCCGAAAATGTATCCATCACCCGTGATGTTTCCGGTGAAGGCGTACAGCAGGCATTGCTTAAGATTTTGGAAGGAACGGTTGCTTCCGTGCCGCCGCAGGGCGGAAGAAAGCACCCGCACCAGGAGTTACTGCAAATTAACACTACAAATATTTTGTTTATTTGCGGCGGTGCGTTTGACGGTTTGGAGAAAATCGTGGAGGCTCGTACCGGACATAAGTCCATGGGATTCAATGCGGAAATCGGTGACGGTTTAGAACTGAAAATCGGTGATATGTTCCGTCAGGTAATGCCGCAGGATTTGGTGAAGTTCGGTATGATACCGGAGTTTATCGGTCGTGTGCCGGTGACGGTTGCACTGGATATTCTGGATGAAGATGCATTGGTTCGTATTTTGCAGGAGCCGAAGAATGCTTTGACAAAACAGTATCAGCGTATTTTGGAGCTGGATGGTGTGGAGTTGGAGTTTGAAGAGGATGCACTCCGTGTCATCGCAAGACGTGCGGTGGAGCAGAAAACCGGGGCAAGAGGTTTGCGTGCCATCATGGAAAACATTATGATGGATACCATGTATCGTGTACCTTCGGATGAAAGCATCTTAAAATGTATCGTTACCAAGGAAGCAGCGGAAGGTTCCGAGGGACCTGCACTTGAAATAGCAGAACAGAGAAGGAAAACTTCTAAAAAGTCCGGTCAGAGAAGCGCTGATGAGAGTGCGTAACGGATAAAGTAAAGGTGATATGATGAGTAATGAGATTAAGGTAATGCCGCTTGTAGCACTGCGGAATGTCGCAGTGCTACCGGGCATGTTACTTCATTTTGATGTGAATCGTAAGATCAGTATTCAAGCCATTGAACAGGCTATGAAGTCGGATCAGATGATTTTTGCGGTGATGCAAAAGGATGCATCGGTAGATGAGCCTACCATCGATGATTTGTATCAGGTGGGATGTATCGCCAGAATAAAGCAAATTATTAAGCTTCCGGGAAATCTGGTCCGGGTGCTGATTACAGGTGAGAAGCGAGGAGAGCTTGACTATTTGGTAAGTGTCTCCCCTTATTTTTCCGCTCAAATAACGGTGGCGGAGATGGAAACATCGGAACGCTACGCAACGGTGGAAAAGCGTGCAATGCTGGGAACTCTCCATGATTTACTGGATGTTTATTTTTCTGTGAATACGAAAATAGGAAAAGACGTATCGGAGCAGCTGTTCGGGGCAACGGATTTGGATCGTTTGATGGAACAAATTATTGCAATGCTTCCGTTTACTACCACCCAGAGACAGACATTATTGGAAGAGGCGGAGTTTTTTCCGAGATTTGAATTGCTGGCACAGATTCTTGCCAATGAAATTGAAGAACTTCGGATTCGCAAGGAATTGCAGACGAAGGTCAAGGCAAAAGTGGATAAAAACCAGAAGGAATATGTTCTCAGAGAGCAGATGAAAGTAATCCGTGAAGAACTGGGGGACAGTAACGAAGCGGATGAGTTTGCGAGAAAAGCAGAAGAGCTGGAAGCTTCTGTTGAAATAAAAGAAGCGATTTTGAAAGAAATCGAGCGATATAAGAGACTGGGAGGGGCGGCATCCGAGGGTGCGGTAGCCCGGACGTATATCGAAACCTTACTTTCCATGCCGTGGGATAAGGCCACAAAGGAAGAATTTGAGCTTTCGGATGCGAAAAAGATTCTGGAACGTGACCATTACGGAATGGAAAAAGTGAAGGAACGAATTTTACAGTATCTTGCGGTACGGAGACGGACCGGGACGGCAAGCGGAACGATTTTGTGTCTTGTGGGACCGCCGGGAACCGGTAAAACATCTGTGGCGCATTCCGTGGCAGAGGCGTTAGGAAAGAAGTATGTCAGAGTTTGTCTCGGCGGTGTTCGCGACGAAGCGGAAATCAGAGGGCACAGACGTACCTATATCGGTGCAATGCCGGGAAGAATTGCAGCCGGAATCAAGCAGGCCGGAGTTAAAAATCCGCTTATGCTGTTGGATGAAATCGATAAAGTGGCAAACGATTACAAGGGGGACCCAAGTGCTGCGTTATTAGAGGTTCTTGATCCGGAGCAGAATGCACGGTTTATGGATCATTACCTGGATTTACCGCTGGATTTGTCGGAAGTGTTATTTATTGCTACCGCAAATACATTGGAGACCATTCCGCGTCCGCTGTTAGACCGTATGGAAGTGATTGAGCTTTCCAGCTACACGGAAAGTGAGAAGTTCTTTATTGCGAAGAAACACTTGCTAAAGAAGCAACTGACGAAAAACGGCCTGAGTACGAAGGAACTGAAGGTGACGGATAGCGCTCTTCGCGGGGTAATCAGCGGTTACACGAAGGAAGCCGGTGTGCGTAGGCTGGAACAAAGAATCGGTGAGCTTTGCAGAAAAGCCGTATGGAATCTGGATGCTGCGGAAGAAAAACCGGAGCTTCCGGTGAAAATTACTGACAAAGACTTGTTTGCGTATTTGGGCAAACAAAAATACCGCAAGGATTCCGTGGCAAAGAAAGCTCAAGTCGGTATCGTCCGTGGACTTGCCTGGACCAGCGTAGGCGGGGACACCCTTGAAATCGAAGTGAATGTAATGCCGGGCAAGGGAGGTATTACATTAACCGGTAAGCTGGGAGATGTCATGAAGGAATCGGCCCAGATTGCCTTAACCTATGTACGTTCCGTATGCGGAAAGACACTGGCAAAGGATTATTTTGAAAAGCACCAGTTGCATATACACGTTCCGGAAGGTGCCGTACCGAAGGACGGTCCGTCTGCAGGTATTACTATGGCTACTGCCATCTATTCTGCAGTGACCGGGAAGAAGGTACGTTGGGATGTTGCCATGACCGGTGAAGTAACCCTTCGGGGCAGAGTGCTTCCAATCGGCGGATTGAAAGAAAAGCTTCTGGCGGCGAAAAAGGCCGGTGTGAAGAAGGTGTTGGTACCGGTAAAGAACGAGGCGGATGTGGCTGAGTTTGAAGAAGAGATTACAAAGGGGCTCACGGTGGTTTTTGTGGACCATATGGAAGAAGTGCTGGCTGAGGCTCTTGTATAGGAAAACAGAAGGAACAGGGAGTTTCTTTTGCAGGGAAGGAAAAGGAGAGAACCATGAATGTAACAAAAGTAAATCTGGAAACGGTATGCGGTATTACCAGTAAATTACCGGAGAATTTGTTGCCGGAGTTTGCCTTTGCCGGAAAATCAAATGTGGGGAAGTCTTCCCTGATTAACGGTTTGATGAACCGGAAGTCTTATGCAAGAACATCTTCGCAGCCGGGAAAGACCCAGACCATTAACTTTTATAATATTAATGAACAGCTTTATTTCGTGGACCTTCCGGGCTACGGCTATGCAAAGGTTTCCATGGAGCTTCGTGCAAAATGGGGAAAGATGATTGAGCGGTATCTGAAGAAGTCGGAACAGTTGAAATTGATTTTCCTTTTGGTGGATATTCGCCATGAACCATCGGAAAATGACAGGGATATGTATGACTGGATTGTACACAACGGATTTCAGCCCATTGTCATTGCCACAAAGCTGGATAAAATTAACAGAAGTCAGATAGCGAAGCAGACGAAGCTGATAAAGACTTGTCTTAAAATGCCGAAGGAGGGCGTCCTGATTCCTTTTTCCGCGGAGACGAAGCAGGGAAGAGAGGAAATCTGGCAAAAAATCGAAGAATTGCTTCCGAAGGCAGAGTCGGCAGAAGCGTAAAAAGAAAGGTGTCATCCCGGGAAAACCGGGACGGCACCTTTTACCGTATCTTATTGTTCGCCGGAATCTTTACTGCCGCTTGCAAGAAGCTTGGTAATGATATAAGTATAAATGTCCGTGCTGTTCTCTTTCCAATTATTGCAAAGGCGCTCTGCCTCGGCTTCGTTGGAGACGGTAATCTGCAAATCCAACAATACAGAATCCCTGTCTAAAATTTTGCATTCCGTCAGATACTCGGAATGTTTAATCTCGTAATAGTCGGCCGGTGTGGACTGTTCTTCTTTCAGTTGGTAGCGTTGTGCGGAAAGATATTCGTCGATATCCGCTCTGGCTGCCGGAGAAATATCTTTAAAAAAGAAAGAAAGTGCTTCTCCTCCCGACTCTGTGATGTGATACAGGGTTTTATTCCGTACTACTTCCTTGGCAATGAAACCGTCTTCCGTCATGTCGTTAATGGTTTCGTGTAAGGTAAAGTAGTCCGTGTAGTTTTTTCCGATGAAGAAGTCCGTAAGCTGGGAATCGGTCATGGGAAAATCTATGCGGTCCAGAATATAAAGAATCATAAGCTTGTAAAGCATCAGCATTTCGGATTGCATGGGAAGCTCCTTTCTAAGTGTTGTCGTATGGTATTCAATACAATTTTTTTGTCACCGCTCCATAAAGGGGCAAGAAGTGTTCGTTTCGGACCGTCTCCCGTAAGCCGGTAGATGACGGTATCCTCCGGGATAAGCGGAAGAATGCGCGTAAGGACAGCGAGATAGGAATCCAATGTCATGCAGGCAAACTCGGAAGTATCTGCAGTAGCATAGTAGTCCGCCAAATCGGTGTCTTTCAATATGTGTAGTAATTGCAACTTGATACCGTGTACATTGGCTTTGACTACATGGGACACGGTGGCAAGCATATCTTCGTGCGTTTCTTTCGGCAGGCCAAGGATTACATGGGTAATAACAGGGATACCGGCAGCCTGCAAACGGGCTACGGCATCGTCATAGGTGGCAAGGGGATATCCCCGCCGGATAAAACGGGCAGATTCCTCGTGGATGGTTTGTAATCCCAGCTCTATATAAATCGGTTTTTGTTGCTTCAGTTTTTCTAACAGAGCAATACATTCCGATGACAGGCAATCCGGACGAGTAGCAATGGAAAGCCCCACAACTTCCGGGTCGGAAAGTGCCTCGCAATAAATGCGTTCCAAATAAGAAATCGGCGCATAGGTATTGGTAAATGCCTGGAAATAGGCTAAATATCCGGCAAAACCTCCCTTCTCCTTCGGGAGTTTTGCGCATATACGTGCTTTGGCGTCGGCTAGTTGTTCGGAGATGCTTAATGTCGCGGAAGAAGCAAAATCGCCGGAACCTCCCTTGCTGCAAAAAATACATCCCCGGGTATCCAATGTACCGTCACGATTAGGGCAAGACATCCCTCCGTTTAAGGAAATGCGATAAACTTTTCCGCCGAAGCGGGATTTGTAATAATCGTTTGCGGTAACCATAGTTACTCCTTTTGTAGAAAAAACTGTTGAAATTAAACGGAATCACAAGTGGTATTATACAATATACAAACAGAAAGTGCAAGAAGACAGATAGATAAAAAAAGTGTTTGACGAAAAGCGGAATAAGGAGTAAAATAAGTATAAGAATATCTACCTGTACACAGTTTGTGTTTGAAAGGGGGAAACCAATGGGAAAGCGAAAAATTGCTTTGATTGCGGCAACCTGGGACGGAGAGCTTTTGGAGGATACCATTAGCGGTATTAAGGCACGTCTTAACGGTTGCGGTTTGGATTTATACGTATTTTTGTGTTTTCCCGGTTTCGGCATAGATTCCCCGGAGAATTTCGGCAACTTTAATATTTTTGCGTTACCGGATTATAATGATTTTGAAGGCTTTATTTTCTCGGCCAATGTGGTGGAAGGCTATGAGATGATTAAGAGATACCATTCTGAGTTGTTACATTGCGGAAAACCGATGGTTTCTCTGGATTGTGAAATGGACGGAATTATATCCGTTTTACCGGACGGTTATAAAGCGCAGTACCAAATGGTGGAGCATCTGATTGTGGAGCATGGGTGTCGCACCTTGAATTATGTAGGAGGTTCTACCTTACATCCGGACAATGCGATACGTAAGAAGGCATTTAAGGATGCTCTTATAGCCCATGGCATTCCGATAGAGGAGCGAAGAATTCGGGATTACAGTTTCCTTGATTCCGATGGGCACAAGGCATATGCAGAGTTTAAAGAACTAGGAATTGCGACGCCGGATGCTGTGGTGTGTGCCAATGATGCTATGGCATTGGGGTATTGTCAGGCGGCGGAAGAAGACGGACTGTATCCGCCGGAGGCATTCTTGATTACCGGTTACGACCACAGTGAGAGTTCGAAAGCATTC
Organism: Lachnospiraceae bacterium; assembly: GCA_017465475.1. Classification (GTDB taxonomy): domain Bacteria; phylum Bacillota; class Clostridia; order Lachnospirales; family Lachnospiraceae; genus SIG307. The sequence continues at coordinate 8,277 of JAFTWC010000002.1, read as the reverse complement.
ACACCGATGATTACCACTGTAGATAAAAACGGTTTTGAAATGGGCTACTCCAGTTGTGATGTTTTACTCCGTATTATGGCCGGTGAAAAAGTGGAAGATATCGTAAATTATGAACAAAAGCTGGTGTTGCACGGCAGCTGTGGATGTTATGCACCGGAAGAATTAGTACAGTTTGATACCCGTCAGCTGCAACGTCAGATTTATTTCAGAGTAAAAGAGGAAAGTAATTATTACGAGAGACTGAATGAAATTCGTCAATTTCTCGCTCTTTCAGACGGAGAAGGATTATTCAACTATTATCTCCTTGACAGCATGCGGAAAAACGATATTTACGGCTATTGCATGTGTATTAATCAGGAGGTTTATTACGGTACGGAGCCGATTGAGTTCAAATGGGAACGAGGCTATAACGACGAAGTATATGTGCTGAGCGGAATGAAGCATAATGTAGAACAACCGGAAGCACAGTTGATTCGTAGCAAAGATTTAGTGCCGGATTACTTGTTGCAGGAAGAGGAAAAATGTTATGAGTATTTGTTTGTTCCGTTGCAGAAGAACGGTGCAAACTTAGGCTATATGTGTGTAGTAGACGGTAGCGGGATGCTGGGGCGTAGGATGTTATTATATACAGCTTCGGCTATTGCAAATGCTTACAGTAATCTTCGAAATTTAGAAAATCTTCGTAAGATGAACAAGCGTCTGGATAGTGTTTATGTGAAGGACGCCCTTACGGATATGTATAACCGGTTTGGCTATATGCGTGACGGCTACACCATGTATGAAAAGAGTAAAGTATACGGTAAGCCGCTTATGGTTATGTTTATGGACATGGACCGTTTGAAGGAAATTAACGATATTTACGGTCATTCTCAAGGAGATAATGCGCTGATTTTGTTCTCCGGTGTGTTGAAAAAATGTGCCGCAGATGATAAAATTGCCGTTCGTTACGGTGGTGATGAGTTCCTTATTATCGGTACGGTAGACGGAAAAGAAGGCGCGGAAGCCTTTAAGAAGGTGTTGGAAGATGAACTTAAGCAGGTAAATGATAACTCAGGTCTTCCGTATCTGATAGAAGCAAGTATCGGTTATGTGTTGACCGATTCAAAGAGCAAGTTAGAGTTGGATGATTACGTAAAAGAAGCGGATGAACTTATGTATGAAGTGAAGAAGCGGAATCGTAAAAATCGAAAAAGTTATGCAGAACAATAAAAATGAGGGGCCGGCATGAGCGGGCCCCTTCCTTACGTGTAGAAGTGTGAGCATGACAGACTATTTGTTGAACATGCTAAAAATGCGAATAAAAGAGAATTAGGAGGAATGGGATATGATAAGCAGTACGGCAAACCCGCGGGTAAAAAATATAACGCTATTGCAAAAAAAGGGGAAGGAAAGAAAAAATCAGGGATTGTTTGTAATAGAAGGACGAAAGTTGCTTCAAGAAGTACTTCGGGATGCACCGGAGGCGATTCGTGAGGTGTTTGTTACGGAAGAGTATTTAAGCGTTCCGGCTCAAAAAGAGGTCCTGGAGGATGTGACCTACGAAGTGGTGTCCGAAAACGTGATGAAAGCCATGGCTGAAACCATGGAGCCTCAGGGAGTAGTGGCTACAGTACAGATTCCCCGATATGATTTTGATGCATTGTTAAAAAAGGAGGAGGCAACATGGATCGCATTGGAGGATTTGCGTGATCCGGGGAACTTGGGAACCATACTTCGTACTGCGGAGGCGGCCGGAGTTACCGGCGTGATTTTAAGCGGGAATTCCGTGGATATGTATAATCCGAAGGTGGTACGTGCCACTATGGGAGCTATTTTTCGTGTGCCTCACATGTATACGGAGGACTTTTTGGGGACCTTGGAAGAATTAAAGCAAAAGGGAGCGTGTATTTATGCCGCACATCTTTCCGGTACCAGGTATTATGATGAACCGGAGTATAACGGAAGGACTGTTATTTTAATCGGAAATGAGGCAAACGGTTTGACGGAGGATGCGGCGAAGGCAGCGAATTGCCTTGTGAAAATACCGATGGAAGGAAAGAGTGAGTCATTAAATGCGGCAGTGGCTACCTCATTATTTGTATACGAGGCTTACCGGAAAAGGCGAAATAGAAAATAAGATGTCGAATTATGAAACCGGTTCTTGTAAAATGTTGTAAAAACCAATTTCCAAAAAATGTAAAATATTGTATACTGCTATCAGCGGAGCCGGAGAAAAGAAGGCAACGAAGAAAGGAGTATGTATGAAAACGTTTTTGGAACAAGGGTACGGGATTATTTTAATCGGAGCTGTGGCCGGAGTGGGAGTATTGTGCAAGTGGTGCTTACTTTTTTATTATGCCGGGATAGGACAGGCCTGTAAAGCTTTTGCGGAAACAAAGAATAAAACGATTGCTTTTATAAGAACTGATTTGGAAAAAAGGAAAAACGAGGAAGTGGGCATCAAGAGTGCCATGATTTATACGGAATGTCGTTTGGCAGAGAGAAGAGTACTGGGAATTCGTCTGGGGGCTTTAGAGATTTTAGCGGACCAATCCCTGCTTCTTGTTTTGCTGTGCGGTGTTTTAGTGGCGTTTTCCTGTGTATTATCGGGGTGTGAAAACAAGACCGTTTTTCAACCTCTTTTTTTTAGTGGTGTACTTATTTTTTTAATGATAGCAGCGGATTTGATTATGGGCTTAAAAGAGAAGCGCAGACGGGTACGACTCTCTATAAGAGATTACATAGAAAACAGATGGGCATCCGGAGCGGTTTGTTTAGATCTGTCAGAAGAACCTTCGACGAAAGAAATTAGACGTCAGAAAAAAGCAGAGCGTAAGGAAGAGAAAGCAAATAAAAAGCTGCATCGGACGGAAGAAAAAACGTGTAAAAAGGCCCAAAAAGTGAGAAGGGTAAAAGAAAGACAGGTAAGCAGTAAGCATGTGAGAGGAAGAAAAAACGGGAAAGCCCAGGAAGAGAAACGAAGACTGACGGAAGAGTTGCTTAGGGAACGCAGACAATTAGAAGCCAGACAGCTTGCGCAACAAAGGAACAAGGAGATTCCGGGAGAAATTATGAAAGAAGAGGAACCTGTAAGAGAAGAAGCTGCTGCAACAACAGAAAACATCGAGATGACCTATGAGATGCTTTTAAGTGAAGTGATTGCCGAGTATTTGGCATAAACAAGGAAAGAACGGACATGATTTCTATTATTGAAAATTGGAAAAGAATATAGTATAATCATGGTAATCAAAGTATTAATGTGATTGCTGCTTCGGTAATGCATTTACCGAAGAGAAAGGATGTTACAGATGAGTAGAGTTACGTTTGATGCCTCCGCGGCAAATGTATTCGTGCGCGGGAATGAAGTAGAAATGATGGAGCAGCCGGTATTGGCGGCAAAGAAGAGTTTGCTTGAAAAGTCCGGAGCAGGAAATGATTTCCTTGGATGGATTGATTTACCGGTGGAGTATGATAAGGATGAATTTGCACGGATTAAGAAAGCAGCAGAAAAGATTTGTTCCGATTCCGAGGTGTTGGTAGTTATCGGTATCGGTGGTTCCTATTTGGGAGCACGCGCTGCCATTGAGTTTTTAAGACACAGCTTCTACAATTCCGTGTCCAAAGAAATCAGAAAGACCCCGGAGATTTATTTTGCGGGTAATAATATCAGCAGTACCTATTTGGCACATCTTTTGGAAGTAATCGGAGACCGTGATTTCTCTGTAAATATTATCAGTAAGTCCGGTACCACTACGGAGCCGGCGATTGCATTCCGTATTTTTAAGAAGGTTCTTGAGAAAAAGTATGGAAAGGCAGAGGCTGCAAAGAGAATTTATGCTACTACCGACAAGGCAAGAGGAGCGTTAAAGAAGCTTGCAACCGAGGAAGGTTATGAGAGCTTTGTTGTTCCGGATGATGTAGGAGGACGTTTCTCTGTACTGACCGCAGTTGGTTTGTTACCGATTGCAGCCAGCGGTGCGGATATTGATGCGTTGATGGAAGGTGCAGCGGCGATGCGTCAGGTTTGTCTTAATGCGCCGTATGCAGAAAACCCGTCTCTTCAGTATGCAGCAGTAAGAAATGTGCTTTTAAGAAAGGGAAAGAGCATCGAGATTTTAGCAAACTATGAGCCGAATTTCCATTATGTGGCAGAGTGGTGGAAGCAGCTTTACGGAGAGAGTGAAGGTAAGGATCAGAAGGGTATTTTCCCGGCATCCGTGGATCTTACCACAGATCTTCACTCCATGGGACAGTTTATTCAGGATGGTCAGCGCACCATGTTTGAGACGGTTATGGAGCTTGAGACTCCGACCCATGAGCTTCTCATTGAGGAAGAGCCGGTGGATTTGGATGGTCTGAATTACCTGACCGGTAAGAGCATTGATTTCATCAATAAGAGTGCCATGAAGGGAACCAAGCTTGCGCACACCGACGGCGGAGTACCGAATCTTGTGATTAAGGTGGCAAACCGTGACGAGTATTCTCTTGGTGAGTTATTCTACTTCTTCGAGTTTGCTTGTGGTGTCAGCGGTTACCTTCTCGGTGTAAATCCGTTTGATCAGCCGGGTGTAGAAAGCTATAAGAAGAACATGTTTGCGCTTCTTGGTAAGCCGGGCTTTGAAAAGGAAAGAGAAGAGTTATTAAAGAGACTGTAATTTGTTTTGAAAGGACTGAATACGTCTAACGGGAAATATGGTTTTAAAGAGTAATTAAAATGAAGAAGGCGGTAAGGCCGGTCGATAGAAGCACAGAGCTTTGTCGGACCAGTCGACCGCCTTTTTGTCTATGAAGATGCTTTTTGTTTTTGCAGAGCAAAAATAAATTATTTTAAAAAAGGAAGTATCCCTAATTTGTTCTTCCTTTTGTCACAGATTGTACACAAAAGAAAAGTATGATAGAGTATGAAAGAAGGGAGGACAGACATGGCAATCGAGGTCTTTAACCGGTATGAAAAAAAGTATCGGATTACAGATGAATGTTACAAAAAACTCAGAGAACGATTGTTAGAGTATATGGAGCCGGATGCTCACAGCAGAGACGGCGAGTTTTATACGATTTGTAACATCTATTATGATACAGTACATAATGACTTGATCAGACGTTCCCAGGAAAAGCCTGTTTATAAAGAAAAGTTACGTCTTCGGAGTTACGGTGTAGTGACACCAGAGGATAAGGTTTTTTTGGAAATTAAGAAAAAGTATAAAGGGTTAGTTAACAAGCGGCGTACAAAGTTAAAGCTGGCAGAGGCATATGCTTTTGTGGAAAGCGGAGAGTTACCGGTTCATCAGTCTTATATGAACGCCCAGGTGCTACGGGAATTGCAGTATTTCTTAAAACGGATGGATATGGAACTGCGTCCGGCACTGTTTTTGTCTTATGATCGCGTGGCAATGTTCGGAAAGGACAATAAGGATTTTCGTGTGACCTTTGATCGGAATATTACTACCAGACGGTATGACTTGGGGCTCCATTACGGAGTGTACGGTGAGAAGCTGTTGCCGGAAGACGAGTGGATAATGGAAGTTAAGATAGAAAATGCCATGCCTCTCTGGATGACAAAGATACTTTCGGAATTTCAGATTTATCCGGCATCTTTTTCAAAATATGGGACGGAATATACCAATTATGTGACTGCACGGAGAGAGGCAGGCCTTGCGGAAGCTGCGGTGACAAATGAGTCAGGCGAAGAAACCGCATAAATGCAAAAGATACCGGAATAAGTGGTCCGGATGTAATAAAAGCAGGAAAAACAAAAAGAAAATAAGGATGGAAAGATTATGTTAGAAAAATTATTTGGGGTTACAGAACAAACAGAAGTAATCAGTATATCGAATACGTTGTCCTATATGTTGGCAGCGGTGGTTGTGGGAATGATTATTGCGGCAGTTTATATTTTTATTACGGAAAAAAGCAGACGCTCGTTCAGCTTTATTGTAAGTATGCTGATTCTTCCGGCAGTAGTTGCACTTGTAATTACGTTGGTAGGAAGTAATGTGGCCAGGGCGTTTTCCATTGCAGGTGTGTTTGCACTTGTTAAGTTCCGCAGCGTACCGGGAGAGTCTAAAGATATTTCTCTCGTATTTATGGCAATGGCGGCCGGTCTTGCTTGCGGGTTGGGGTACATTACGCTGGCGTTTTCCGTGCTGGCAGTACTGGGTGTTATTGTGGTTGTGTGCTTTAAAGTGGTGGCAGTGTGTTTTAAGGATACCACAAAGCAGCTTCGCATTTTGATTCCGGAAGATATGAATTATTCCGGTGCCTTTGATGATTTGTTTAAAGAGTATACCAAGGGAGCAAAGCTTCAAAAAGTGAAGACCACTAATATGGGCACTTTGTTCGAACTGACTTATGATGTACAGATGAGAGCTGACGCGGATGAGAAAAAGTTCCTGGATGAGATTCGTTGCAGAAACGGAAACCTGAAGATTATTTTCTGTACAAAGGAGCAGGGCATAGAGAAGTTATAAGATAAAATGAAGAAAATATAAGAGATAACTTGCAAGAGCAGGAAAAATACGCTATACTAATCGGTAGAAAGCTTATGCTTGTGATATGGGAAAGGAGGAGCTTATGCCGGAGTTTGTATGGTTGATTATTCTTGCTCTTTGTCTTGTGGTGGAGATTGCCACCTTAGGCTTGGTCACCATTTGGTTTGCCGGGGGAGCGCTTGTGACATTTTTTGTTGCCATGGCAACGGATAGTATTGTCATTCAGCTAATCGTATTTTTGGCAGTTTCGTTTTTGCTTTTGTTTGTTACAAGACCTATTGCGAAAAAGTTTTATAACAACAAACGTACAAAGACGAATGTGGACAGTCTCATCGGGGAACAGTGTAAAGTGACGGAATCCATTGACAACTTTAACGGAACCGGAACGGTGCTGTTAAACGGTTTGGAGTGGACTGCACGGAGTAAGAAGGAAGAAGTGATTGAGGCCGGTGCCCGCGTACAGGTATGTGCGGTAGACGGCGTCAAAGTAGTAGTAGAAAAAGTAACAGAATAAAATGAGGGTGCCTAAAAGGCAAAAAGGAGGATTTTATGGGTTCTGAAACCATTGTTGCAATCATTGCATTGCTTGTCGTATTTTTAATTATTGTTGCGTCCTGTGTAAAAATCGTACCGCAGGCACAGGCCTACGTTGTGGAACGTCTTGGAGGGTATCAGGCGACGTGGTCTGTTGGTATTCACTTAAAGCTACCGTTAATTGATCGTATTGCGAAACGTGTGATTTTAAAGGAACAGGTTGTGGATTTTGCACCGCAGCCGGTTATCACCAAGGATAACGTTACCATGCGTATTGATACCGTCGTGTTCTATCAGATTACGGATCCGAAGCTGTTTGCATACGGTGTGGAAAATCCGATTATGGCAATCGAGAATTTGACTGCCACCACCCTTCGTAACATCATCGGTGATTTGGAACTTGACGAAACCCTTACTTCCCGTGAGACCATCAATACCAAGATGAGAGCATCTCTTGATGTGGCAACAGACCCGTGGGGTATTAAGGTAAATCGTGTGGAGTTAAAGAATATTATTCCGCCGGCAGCAATTCAGGATGCCATGGAGAAGCAGATGAAGGCAGAGCGTGAACGCCGTGAGGCTATCCTTATCGCAGAAGGTGAGAAGAAGTCTACTGTCCTTGTGGCAGAAGGTAAGAAGGAATCCGCAATCCTTGAAGCAGAAGCAGAAAAGGCAGCAGCAATCCTTCGTGCAGAGGCGAAGAAGGAAGCTATGATTCGTGAGGCAGAAGGTCAGGCAGAAGCTATTCTTCGCGTACAGCAGGCAAATGCAGACGGTATCCGTTTCTTAAACGAGGCAGCACCGAATACTCAGGTAATCCAGTTAAAGAGCTTGGAGGCTTTTGCTAAGGCAGCAGACGGTAAGGCGACCAAGATTATTATTCCGTCCGAGATTCAGGGGATGGCCGGCATGGTAAAGGCACTGACCGAAGTCGGAGCCAAGGATGCACAGTAATAGGAAGAAAGACAATGGGCTGTCGCATATGCGATAGCCCATTTTTCGTGCAGACAATGTCCGTGCAGGCAAAGTGAGCATACGAGCAAACTGCGTGAGCTTGCTCACAAGCAGTTGCGTAGTCATGCGAACGCGCCCACGACTGAGCGACGGAGTCGCGAAGTGTGGGTTGGTGCGGAGCACCGCCTGCACGGAAAAGTTTGCGAAATGCGAACGCGCCCACGACTGAGCGACGGAATCGCGAAGTGTGGGTTGGTGCGGAGCACCGCCTGCACGGAAAAGTTTGCGAAATGCGAACGCGCCCACGACTGAGCGACGGAAT
>JAFTWC010000016.1 GCA_017465475.1 Lachnospiraceae bacterium | reverse complement strand
GAAAAGAGGAAAAATCAAGAATCGTTGGGTGCCAAGAAGCGAAATAGCCCAACGAAAAGAGAAAAAATCAAGATTTGTTGGGTGCCTGAAAGCGAAAGAACCCAACGAATCGAGAAAAAAGTTAAGAATCGTTGGATTCGGGAAGAAATCAGACAAGGGATAAGAAGGAAAGACAAGAAAGTAGAAAAGATAAAAGAGAGGAATGACGCCGGAAGGAATAAATATCGTTGTACCCCCAACCCAACCTTGAACTTTATTGAAAAAAGCCTTTTCATTCTATGAAAAAAGTGGTATACTATCTTAAATATACTTAAAAATGAGAAAGTGTACCCAAAAATGGTGTAACATCTTTTCGCCTATGAAAAATCCGGCAGAGAAAAGTCCGGTAAGTGTGGGGAAGGAAAAGTAAAAATGTTACTTCGGTGGCCGGCCTTGAAAGGAGACACTTATGAAAAAGGTAGAAGACTATATCAGAACCATACCGGATTTCCCGGAGGAAGGAATTATGTTCCGTGATGTGACTACGGTGTTACAGGATGCGGACGGGTTTCGTTTGGCAATCGATGAGATGCAAAAAAAACTTGCGGATACAGAGTTTGATGTGATTGTGGGAGCGGAATCCAGAGGATTTATTTTTGGTGCTCCGTTGGCATATAACATGGGAAAGGCATTCGTGCCGGTACGCAAAAAGGGAAAGCTTCCTTGCGAGACGATAGAAGCGACCTATGAGTTAGAGTACGGTACTGCTACCATCGAGATGCATAAGGATTCCATTAAGCCGGGACAGAAGGTTGTTATTGTGGATGACCTGATTGCGACAGGAGGAACCATAGAGGCAGCGGCGAAGCTTGTGGAGGAGCTTGGCGGCGAAGTTGTTAAAATTGTATTTTTGCTGGAACTGGCAGGATTGGACGGAAGACAGAAGCTGTCTAAGTATGAAGTAGAAACCGTGGTAACGTATCCGGGGAAATAGACCGGATGCTCCGTGAATTTTGCACAAAAGGCTATTTGCCGGAGTAGGGGGCAACATGGATACGAATTTAACAGAAAAAACGGGAAGTACAGAAAGTATGGAAACAAATGTAACAGACAATCCGGGAAGTACCCAGATTAAACGTGTGGATGATCAGAAATTAAGTACACCGGAGGATTTTACCAGTCCGGAGGTGTTGTATGAGCGTTTGGTGGAAGCGGTACGCGCGTATCACCCGTCTACGGATTTATCTTTAATTGAAAAAGCTTATCGGATTGCAGACGAGGCGCATAAGGGCCAGCTCAGAAAGTCGGGAGAGCCGTACATTATGCACCCGATTTGTGTTGCCATCATACTGGCAAAGCTGGAGCTTGATAAGGAGACCATCATTGCCGGAATCTTACATGATGTGGTGGAGGATACGGCATATACGTTAGATGAGATATCCGAGATGTTCGGCAGTGAAGTGGCACTCTTGGTGGATGGGGTAACGAAGCTGACTCAGCTCAATTATCCGATGGATAAGGTGGAACTGCAGGCAGAGAACCTTCGTAAGATGTTTCTTGCCATGGCGAAGGATATCCGCGTTATCTTGATTAAGCTGGCAGACCGTCTGCACAATCTGCGCACCCTTCAGTATCAGAAGCCGGAAAAGCAGATAGAAAAAGCCCGTGAAACCATGGATATCTATGCACCGTTAGCATCCCGTCTCGGTATTTCTAAGATTAAAGTAGAATTGGACGATTTGTCTTTACGGTATCTGGAACCGGAGGTTTGCGAGGAACTGGAAGAAAAGATAGAGCTTCGTAAGGATGAACGAACCAAGTTTATTAACGACATTATTGAAGAAGTGGGAGAACACATTCGAAAAGTCGGCATTCAGGCTGAAATCAGCGGACGTGTAAAGCACTTGTTCAGTATCTATAAGAAAATGGTGAATCAAAACAAGACCCTGGATCAGATTTATGATTTATTTGCGGTGCGTATCATTGTGAATTCAGTCAAGGACTGCTATGCGGCATTGGGTGTGATTCATGAAATGTACAAGCCGATTCCGGGTCGGTTTAAAGATTATATTGCCATGCCGAAGGCAAACATGTATCAGTCGTTGCATACGACACTTATCGGACCTAACGGTACGCCGTTTGAAATTCAGATTCGTACCTTTGACATGCATCGAACCGCAGAATACGGTATTGCCGCACATTGGAAGTACAAAGAAGTGCAGGGAGGAGCGAAAAGTACCGATACGGAAGAAGAAAAGCTTGCCTGGCTTCGTCAGATTTTGGAGTGGCAGCAGGATATGTCGGACAGTAAGGAGTTTTTAAGTTCCATTAAAGATGACCTTGATTTGTTCTCTGACCGAATTTACTGTTTTACTCCGACCGGTGACGTGAAGAATCTTCCGGCAGGGTCCTGTCCGGTGGATTTTGCCTATGCGATTCACAGTGCGGTAGGAAATAAGATGGTAGGAGCCAGAGTCAACGGCAAGCTTGTTCCTATTGAGTATCAGCTGCAAAACGGTGACCGCATCGAGATTATTACATCTCAGAATACGAAGGGACCGAGCAGAGACTGGCTTTCCATTGTAAAGAGTACCCAGGCAAAGAATAAGATTAACCAGTGGTTTAAGACAGAACTTAAGGAGGACAATATCGTCCGGGGGAAGGAGCTTTTGCTTGCTTACTGTAAAGCAAAAGGAGTTCAGTTCTCGGATTTGTCCAAGCCGGAGTTTTTGGATGTCTGCATGAGAAAGTACGGTTTTAAAGATTGGGATTCGGTATTGGCGGCCATCGGCCACGGTGCCTTAAAGGAAGGTCAAATCATAAACCGTTTGCAGGAAGAGTACAATAAAAAAGCAAAGAAAGAAGTAACCGATGAAACGCTTCTGGAAAATATCGGTAATAATAAAACCGCGAAGCCGATGGTTACAAAAGCAAAAGCGGGCATCATTGTGCAGGGACTGGATGATGTGGCGGTACATTTGTCCAAGTGCTGTTCACCGGTGCCGGGTGATGAAATTATCGGTTTTGTAACAAGAGGCAGAGGTGTTTCCGTACATCGTACGGATTGTATCAATATCATCAATGCGTCGGAGGAAGATCGTCACCGCATGATTACGGCGGAATGGAGTATGCCGGAGGGAGAAAAGGCTTCCGAAAGTTATTACGCAGAGCTTATTATGTATGCTAACAATCGCAGCGGTGTGCTTTTGGATATTTCCAGAATCTTTACGGAAAACAAAATCGATATTTTGTCCTTGAATTCCCGTACCAGCAAGCAGGGAACCGCAACGATTACGGTAGGGTTTAACGTAAAGGGAAAAGAGCAGTTACAGTATCTGATTGCAAAGCTGGGTGCGGTGGAGAGTATTTTGGATGTTACCCGTACCACAGGCTGATACCGGAAACGGAAAGGGAATCAATCACATGATAAAAATATACAGTATCAGAGTCAGCGTGTTCTCTACCAACTGTTATGTGGTGCAGAACACAGAGACCAAAGAGGGATTTATACTTGATCCGGGGGATTATGAGGAAAAGATTTTAGAGTTTTTAAGAGAAAAAGAGGTAAAGCTTACAGCAATTTATCTGACCCACGGTCATTTGGATCATATGATGGCGGCAGAGCGGATAAAGGCGGAGTATAAGGTGCCGGTGTATTGTCATGAGACAGAGCTGTCGGTACTTGCGGACCCGGTGCAGAATTTAACTTCTCGTTTTATGCGGGAAGGCTATGTGTTTACTGCTGCGGAAGGATTAAAGGATGGGGCCGGGTTTACGGCGGCAGGGGTGTCGGTGAAGCTACTCCATACTCCGGGGCATACGCCGGGCGGTTGTTGTTATTATCTCCCGGAGAACGGTGTGTTGTTTTCCGGAGATACTCTGTTTTATCATAGTATCGGCAATACGGAGTTCCCGGGAGGCAGTATGGGGACCTTGTCCCGTTCCATCAGAGAAAAGTTATACACCCTTCCGGAGGAAACGGTGGTGTACGCGGGACACGGAGAAGAGACCACCATCGGTACGGAAAAAAGAGAGAATCCTTTTGTGCCTGCCACAGAAGTTTAGGAAATGAGAAGTAAAGAAGGAAACTGCAATGATTCGATTACATCTTACAAACGAGGCATTTGAACAGGATATCCGGCCTCTTTTAAAATCCTTCTTTCCGAGAACGGAGGTATCCGTAAGCTTCGGGGAGAATGAACCGGAGAAGGATTGGACCTATCTTCTTCGGGGGATTTGGAAAGAGGACGGCTTTTTGTTGTTCTTATATAAAGACGGGGAGTCGGAGACACCGGTACAGTCGGAAGAGAAAACGGTGGAGCTTGCCGAACGGAAACGATATCGGGATGAAGTAAAACGTGCCGTTTACCGGATGCTTACCGCGGAAACCGGCAGGGAATTACCTTGGGGGACGCTGACGGGTGTCCGTCCGGTAAAGCAGGTGCTGGAACGGATTGAGGCGGGAGAGTCCGCTGAGACCATTGACGCATTTTTAAAAGAAGAGTACTACTGTTCCGAAGAAAAAAGGGCGTTAAGTCTGGCTGTTGCCAAGAAGGAAAACGAACTTTTAACAAAGATTGATTATAAGAACAGTTACAGTTTGTATGTGGGCATTCCGTTTTGCCCGACGACATGCCTGTACTGCTCCTTTACCTCCTACCCGTTATCAAGGTTTGGACACCAGACGGGAGCTTATGTGGAAGCGTTGAAAAAAGAAATACAGGCAAGTGCCGGTTTGTTGCGGGATAAGCGCCTGGCAACGGTTTATTTCGGAGGAGGGACTCCTACGGCACTATCTGCGGAAGAACTTCGGGATGTGATTCGTACCGTGAAAGCGTATTTCCCGGTGGAACAAATCGAGGAATGGACGGTGGAGGCAGGTCGACCGGACACCATTACGACGGAAAAGCTGCAGATGCTTTACGACGAAGGCATCAGCCGCATTTCCATCAATCCTCAGACAATGAATCAGAAAACACTGGATGTCATCGGACGTATGCATACCACCGAGGATATTTGCCGTGCATATGAGGAAGCAAGGCGGATTGGTTTTGACAATATCAATATGGATTTGATTATCGGTTTGACAGGGGAGAATGCAGAGGATGTGGAAGAAACCCTGCGGCAAATCGGGCAGATGTCACCGGATAGTGTCACCGTACATACCCTGGCATTAAAGCGGGCGGCTCGTCTTACCATTGAAAAGGAACAGTACGAAGGAAAAGAGGCTGTGCAGGTGGGCGATATGTTGACGGCGTCGGTGCGGTTTGCAAAAGAGCACGGGTATCTGCCGTATTATTTGTATCGTCAGAAAAATATGGAGGAAAACCTGGAGAATGTAGGGTATGCCAGACCGGGGAAAGAGGGTCTGTATAATATACTGATTATGGAAGAGAAACATTCCATTCTCGCATTGGGAGCAGGGGGAGCTACAAAATTGGTACTTTCCGGAGGAGAGCGTATTGAACGTTCGGAAAATGTAAAAAGTTTAAAGGATTATCTGGAACGTACCGACGAAATGATTGCACGAAAGCATGCTTTTTTTGAACAATACAAGGGTTTGTATTAACGTTTGGAAAAAGGAAAGCGAGGATAATGATGTATCAGGGAAATGATGATTTTGAACGGACCTATTTTAATATCAGAGAAATAATAGAACGTACCGGAAGCGGCAGTATGCTGCAGGAGGACTTGGCGGATGCCATCGACCATGGTGTGCTGGTAACAAAAACGGTTCGTTTGCTTTGTGAATTTTCCGGTTTCTCGGAAGAATTTAAAGATATGATGCTGACGGCTGCCGGCCTACATGATATCGGAAAGCTGCAGCTTGGTCAGGTGCTGTACGGTCGAGACAAAAGTGCCATGAAGATTGAAGAAATGCGTTACATGCGAATGCATGCGGAGAATGCGAAAAAAATGTTAGAGGAATGCGGGTATCCCGAGGCAATTGTGAAAGCAGTATATCACCATCATGAAAATTTTGACGGTTCCGGGTATCCGCACAATCTGGCGGGAAGTAAAATCCCGTTTTCGGCACGGATTTTGAAAGTATGCGATACCTTTTGTGCACTGGTTTCGGAACGACCGTACCGAAGAGCCTTTGAATTTGACACGGCACTGGAGATGATGATTGAGGATTCCAAGGACCTGGATATGGGAATATTCTTAGAATTTTTAAAATTATATCATTCCGATGAATTTAATGAAATAAAAGAGTGTGCAACTTTTGTAAATCGTAAAAAACACTATTTACACGGAGCTTAAAATAGTGTAATATAAATAACTGAGTCAAGTTTCTTTTTTGATATTTTTTTGATTGACAAAAAAGAAACGAAGGAGGAGATTAAAATGGCAGAATCAATGAGAGGCTTGAAGAGAAGCCACAGATGTACCGAAGTAAGTAACGCAAATATCGGCGAAACCGTGACAGTTATGGGCTGGGTACAGAAAAGTCGTAATAAGGGCGGTATCATTTTTTTGGATTTACGTGACCGTTCCGGATTGCTTCAGATTATTTTTGAAGAAGACACTTGCGGATGTGAAAATTTTGAAAAAGCGGAAAAACTTCGCAGTGAATTTGTTATTGCAGTGGTAGGTGAAGTGGTAAAGCGTTCCGGTGCTGTGAACGAGACCATGATTACCGGTGATATCGAAGTACGTGCAAAGGAGCTTCGTATTTTGTCCGAGGCGGAGGTTCCTCCGTTCCCGGTAGAAGAAGATTCCAAGACTAAGGAAGAGCTTCGTCTGAAGTATCGTTATCTTGACCTTCGTCGTCCGGATTTACAGAGAAACCTCATGATGAGAAGCAAGGTGGCTACGCTTACCAGACAGTTTCTTGCGGATGAGGGATTCCTTGAAATCGAGACTCCGATGCTTACTAAGAGTACGCCGGAAGGTGCAAGAGACTACCTTGTACCGAGCCGTGTGCATCCGGGCAATTTCTATGCATTGCCGCAGTCTCCGCAGCTGTTTAAGCAGCTTTTAATGTGTTCCGGTTACGATCGTTATTTCCAGATTGTAAAGTGTTTCCGTGACGAGGATTTACGTGCTGACCGTCAGCCGGAGTTCACCCAGATCGATATGGAACTTTCCTTTGTGGATGTAGAGGATGTTTTGGATGTAAATGAGCGTTTGCTCCGGAAGTTATTTAAGGAAGTATTGGATGTGGATGTGACACTTCCGATTCAGAGAATGACCTGGCAGGAAGCTATGGATCGTTTTGGTTCCGATAAGCCGGACACCCGTTTCGGTATGGAACTTACCAACGTATCCGACGTGGTAGCAGGTTGCGGATTCGGTGTATTTACCGGTGCTCTGGAGAATGGCGGTTCCGTTCGCGGTATCAATGCAAAGGGACAGGCAGCTATGCCGCGTAAGAAGATTGACGCTTTGGTTGAGTTTGCAAAGGGATACGGCGCAAAGGGTCTTGCATATCTTGCAGTGGAAGAAGACGGCAACATCAAGTCTTCCTTTGCAAAGTTTATGAAGGAAGAAGAGCTTAAGGCGCTGGTAGCAGCTATGGGCGGCGAACCGGGCGACTTGCTCTTATTTGCGGCAGATAAAAATAAAGTGGTTTACGATGTACTTGGTGCACTTCGTCTGGAGCTTGCAAAGCAGATGGAGTTACTGGATAAGAAGCAGTTTAACTTCCTGTGGGTAACCGAGTTCCCGCTTCTTGAGTATGATGAAGAGGAGAAGCGTTACGTAGCAATGCACCACCCGTTCACCATGCCGATGGATGAAGATTTGGAACTTCTTGATACCGATCCGGGCAAGGTACGCGCAAAGGCATACGATATCGTATTAAACGGCACCGAAATCGGTGGCGGTTCCGTACGTATCTTCCAGAACGATGTACAGGAAAAGATGTTTGAGAAGTTAGGATTTACGAAAGAAGCAGCTTATGAAAGATTCGGTTTCTTACTGAATGCATTTAAGTACGGTGTTCCGCCGCATGCAGGTCTTGCGTACGGTCTGGACCGTCTTGTGATGCTGATGGCGGGCGAGGATTCCATCCGTGACGTTATCGCATTCCCGAAGGTAAAGGATGCGTCCTGTCTCATGACGGATGCTCCGAATGTGGTAGACGACAAGCAGCTTACCGAGCTTGCACTTGCCATTACTGCCCAGTCTGAGGAATAAGAATCACACATAAAGGATGTAGAAGCTGTACTCCGTAGTAAGTCGGGAAAAGACTTGATATATTTGAAACAACCGGGTTGTTTTAAAATGAAAAGGAGAACAATATGCGATTACCAAAAATGCCGCAACAGGTGTGGGAACTGTTAAAACGGCAGGAAATAGAAGAAGATCAGATTTTATTTGGTGCACGCACCGATATGAATACCGCCTGCGAATATGCGGACGGATATTTGGTACTGACAAAGGAGAAGCTGGCGGTAGCCACTTCTCCGGCAGTCACGTCGGAAGTGCATATCTTTAAGGGATATCCGGTATCGGATGAGCCGAAGGAATTACGGGAATGGAATCTTGTTACTTATTCCGTAAAAGACCTTTCCGAAGTTCGGATTGAACGTCAGGTGGCATGCGCAATCTTAACCGCAAAAGTAAACGGTACGGAACGTATTCTTGCCGCATTTTCCAATTTATGTATGAAAAATGCATATGAGTTGGTTCGTGGGTTTGATCACATGAGCAGTGAAGAAGACGGGGAACACCCGGGCGGACACGGCAGACACGGAAAACACGGCGGTCCGAGAATGCACGGTGGTCCGGAGGAAGAGGAATTTTGTCCGAAGTGCGGAACCATGTATCCGGATATGAACCGGAAAATCTGCCCGAAGTGTATGGACAGAAAGTCCGTCTTTGTACGTACGTTTTCTTACTTTAAGCCTTATACCGGTGCCATTATTTTGTTACTTACCAGTATTGTCATTACGGCGCTTTTAAATCTTGTCTGGCCGTATTTAAGCGGTACTATGTTATATGACTATGTACTGCGAAAGAATCTTACCTTCCTTGCACCGTTTGGTTTGGAAAAGGTAGAGGCATTTACCGCATTGACCATTCTTGTGGTAGTAATGTTCTTAACAAAGCTGGTATTGCAGATTTTCCAGATTATTCACGGCGTAATTACTGCAAAGGTAGTGGTAAATGTAGTACGCGATATGAAAAAGGATGTCTTCAAGCAGATGGGGAAGCTGTCCATTCAGTTCTTTAAGAGCAGACAGACCGGTAGCCTGATGACTCGTGTCTTAAGTGATGCAGACCGTGTGACCGGATTTTTCGTAGACGTGCTTCCGTATGTGTTTGTACACGGTTTTACCATTATTGCAACCTTGGTGGTTATGTTTACCATGCGCTGGCAGTTGGCCATTGTGGCAGTGGTATTGATGCCGATTACGATTTTAATCAGTATGAAGCTTCGTCCGAAGCTTTGGGGCTTATACGGACGTCGTCACAGAAAAGAGCGTACCGTAAACAGTAATGTAAACGATAACTTAACCGGTGCCCGTGTGGTAAAGGCTTTTGGCCAGCAGGAAAATGAAATTTCCCGTTTTGAAAAGGGCAACAAAAAGCTTGCTGATGCGGAATTGGATATTGTGCGTTATAACAACAAGTTTACGATTGTCTTTTCCGGTGTAAGAGAGTTAATTAACCTTATTGTTTGGGCGCTGGGTGTTTGGTTTGTGTTAAAGACCACCTATTTTGAAGTCGGTATGTTACTGACCTTCACCGGTTATGTGGGTCAGCTTTCCGGTCCGATGGATTTCTTTTCCAGATTCTTTAATAACTGGTCTGACAGTATGAACAGTGCGCAGCGTATGTTTGAAATCTTAGATTCCATTCCGGAAGTAACGGAAAAGGAGCAGGCAGTGCGCCTGACGGAGCCGGACGGAGAGATTGTGTTAGATCACGTGACCTTCGGTTATGAGCTCAGTAAGCCGATTTTAAAGGATATTTCCTTACATATTAAGCCGGGCGAGATGCTTGGTATCGTAGGTCGTTCCGGTGCGGGAAAGACGACGCTTGTAAACTTGATTTCCCGTATGTACGATCCGCAGGAAGGACAGATTTTAATCGATGGTGTCAATGTGCGGGATATGGCGTTTTATGACCTGCGTCGTAATGTTGCCATGGTGTCCCAGGAGACCTATATCTTTATGGGTACGGTGGAACAGAACATTGCTTACGCAAATCCGACAGCTACAAAGGAAGAGATTATCCGTGCTGCGGTACTGGCCAGTGCTCATGAGTTTATTTTGCGTATGCCGGACGGATATGATACGGTAATCGGCTCCTCGGGCCGTCAGCTTTCCGGCGGTGAGAGACAGCGAATTTCCATTGCCCGTGCGATTTTAGCAAATCCGAAGATTTTGATTTTAGATGAGGCTACGGCATCTGTGGATACAGAGACAGAGAAGGCAATCCAGACATCCATGCAGTATCTGGTAAAGAACCGTACCACACTTTCCATTGCACATCGTTTGTCGACCTTGCGTGATGCGGATCGTTTGATTGTACTGGATCACGGACGGATTACCGAGGAGGGAACCCAGAAGGAGTTGGAAGAACTGAAGGGAACCTACTACAAATTGATGGAATTGCAGACAAAGGCACTTGCACTTAAGGGGCTGGAATAGGAGGATATTGTGAGAGATCATTTTGAAGAAGAATTCAGTTTAGAACAGATGGAACAGGAGACGGAGGCAATGCTTCGTCTGCGCTATCTGACTCCGGAAACGGCGACCTTTTCCCGTACGGAAGGCGGGTTTGTAAGCCTTAAGGTAGAGGGAGAAGAGTATTCCCGTGTACAGGTAGTGCGTATGTTTCCGTTTTCCGAGCCGGGAAAGTATATTTCCATTCGTACTGCAGAAGAGACTTCCAAGGAAATCGGAGTGATCGAAAGTATGGATACTTTTCCGCAGGAAGTAGGGGAGATGCTTTTGGAACAATTGGGTCTTCGTTACTTTACGCCGATTATTACAAAGGTTTATCAGATTAAAGACCAGTACGGTTTTGCTTATTTTGACGTGGAAACCGACAGGGGGCGTTGTCGTTTTGTCATTCGTATGGGTGGAAATGCGGTGGTACATCTTTCCGATACGAGAATTATTATTTCGGATATTGATGAAAACCGATTTGAAATCCCGGATGTATCGAAGCTTACCGTCAAGGAGCAGAAGAAGTTAGACTTGTTCCTGTAAGGAGAGGTTTTAGGCGGAGTATAACAGATATTCTGCAGAACAGCGAGAGAGGAAATCGATATGATATTAAAATTTGACTTAAATCAAAAGGAGCTTGCGGCACTTTCCCTTTCCGAAGGGGAAGAGGTGTTGTACGCAGTTCCTTACGATTGTGACCTTTCCGGCAAGTATGTGAAGAACGCGTTCACGGTGGTGACGAATAAGCGTCTGGTACTCATTCATAATGCCGTAAAGGAAAAGGAATACGACCTTTCCGCTTACGATGCGGTAAAGGCGGAGCCGCGGATTAACTGCGGCGTGCTGTATGCAGTGAAGGACGGTCAGGATTTTTTGATGGTACGGTACTCTTCCAAGCATCTGGCACGATACGCGTATGTGGCACGAGGAATTGCGCTGTTGCTTTCCGGAAGTACGGAGCGTGCCGTAAGTGAAGAGTATGAGAAAAGCTGCTTTGTTTGCGGAAGAGCATTGCCGGGTACAAAGGACTGTCCGCATTGTAACAGAAAGAGCAGAGGTGTGTTTTATCAGATTGTACAACTGTTGGGCTCCTATAAGAAGCAGTTGATTCCGATTATAGCCCTGATGGTAACCCGTGCGATTATCGGTTTGTTCAGCCCGGAGTTGCAAAAATACCTGGTGGACGATGTATTATACAGCGGGGAAAAGAACTACTTGACAGCAATGTTAGTATTGGTTGCCATGTTTTTGGTGGGTATCGGAATTGCAGTGGTGGATATCGGAAAGAGCTATGGTTGTGCAAAGCTCGGTTCCACCATCGGCAGGGATTTACGTTCCAAATTGTACAATAAAATCCAAATGTTGTCCCTGTCCTATATTCATGAAAAGCGTCCGGGCGCACTGATGAACCGTATTATGCACGATACAAACCGCATTCGTATGTTTATGGAGCATGTATTCTGTAACCTGTTTACGGTTGTTATCATGTTTGTAGCAGTTGTAATTTACATGTTGGTGTTAAATTGGAAGCTGGCACTGGTATCCTTTATCTTTGTACCGATTGCTGCTGTGGTATCCATGCTTTGGAGAAAGAACATTCATCGCCGGTTCCGTTTGCAGGGAAAGAAGTCCGATGATGTACACAGTGCATTGCAGGACGTTATTTCCGGTATGAACGTGGTAAAGGGCTACGGTAAAGAGCAGGCAGAGTCCGATAAGTTTAACGAGTTTTCCGATGTGTTTGCAACGGTACAGAAGAAAAATGAAGTGTTCTGGGCGATGTTTTTCCCGCTTCTTAACTTTTTAATGGGAGCCGGTGTGTATTTGGTTATTTTCTACGGCGGAAGAAGTGTGCTTGGTGAGACCATGACGGCCGGTGAAGTAATGCAGTTTGTCAGCTACACGTCCATGCTTTATATGTATCTCGGATGGATTAACAACCTGCCGCGTCAGCTCATGGATTTGGTGACCAGTATGGAGCGTATCAACGACATTATGACCCAGGAGCCGAAGATTCGGAACACGGAGAAGGCATGCAAGCCGGAGATTACCGGTGCCATCGAGTTTAAGAATGCGTCTTTCGGGTATCATTCCTATGAGCCGGTAGTAGAAGGCATTAACTTAAAGGTGAAATCGGGAGAGATGATTGGTTTTGTAGGTGCTTCCGGTGCCGGAAAGTCCACTCTCATCAACCTTATCATGCATCTGTATGATGTGGATGGAGGAGAATTATTGGTAGACGGAGAGAATATTAAGGACATCGACATTGACTACTACCATTCAAAAATCGGTGTGGTATTGCAGGAGACCTTCTTATTCTCCGGTACGATATTTAACAACATCCGCTATGCAAAGCCGGATGCTACGGAAGAGGAAGTCATCATGGCAGCTAAAATGGCCAATGCCCATGACTTTATTACCCGCATGCCGGATGGTTACAACACCTACGTGGGTGAAAAAGGAAGCCGTCTCTCCGGTGGAGAACGTCAGCGTATTGCCATTGCGAGAGCTATTTTAAATAATCCGAAGATTTTGATTCTTGATGAAGCAACGGCAAGTCTTGACACAGAGAGCGAATACCTGATTCAGACCGCTCTGGAGCGTCTTACCACCGGTAAGACCACCTTTGCTATCGCGCACCGTCTGTCTACGTTGAAAAACGCAGACCGCCTGGTGGTAATTGATAAGCATCGCATTGCGGAAATTGGTACCCATGACGAGCTTATGGCAAGCAAGGGCATCTATTATGGTCTCGTAACCGCTCAGCTTGAAATGCAGGCCAAGAAGGAAACGGTCGGAGCATGAGAAAAAAAGAAGAAATATGAACGTTTTCTACATTTGTTGTAAAAAATAACAACTTCTTTTTGAAAGAGGCATTACCGCTGGCTTGATTACCGCTTTTTGAGGAAGATGCGGAGTGGAGATGATTATGCTATTTTACGATTTTCATCGAATATATCGCAGATGTGGTTTGGATTATATGTACCAAGTAATTCGAGTCATCTACTGGGAAAGGGTAAACGTGTTTCTGGGTATCCGGGAGATAAGGGAAATATGCGTACAAAATATTTTACTATGTGGAGCACCTATATACCAATACAATGCATCTCGACATCAATGGCAAGCAATCGCAATTAATGTAGCTGGTATAGATATGCCTAGTCTTGGTG
>JAFTWC010000053.1 GCA_017465475.1 Lachnospiraceae bacterium | reverse complement strand
GGTCTGAAATAGGGAAATTAATACCTGCACTATATTTAGTAATGGAATTTATTTCTTAGTTACTTAATTTAAATTACTTAGCGTCCTTCGGTCTCTTAGCACCGTACTTGGAACGAGCCTGACGTCTCTTAGCTACGCCTGCTGTATCAAGTGTACCTCTTACGATGTGGTATCTGGTACCTGGAAGGTCCTTTACTCTACCACCACGGATAAGTACAACGCTGTGCTCCTGAAGGTTATGTCCCTCACCTGGGATATAACTTGTTACTTCGATACCATTGGAAAGACGAACTCTGGCAATCTTTCTTAACGCAGAGTTTGGCTTCTTAGGAGTTGCTGTTCTAACTGCAGTACAAACTCCTCTCTTCTGTGGAGAAGATGTTTCAGTTGCCTTCTTATTTAAGGAGTTATAACCCTTTAATAAAGCAGGTGCTGTGGACTTCTTCTCGATGGTCTGTCTACCTTTTCTAACTAACTGGTTAAATGTAGGCATTAATCTTCACCTCCTGAATTATTTCCCTTCTGCCGCATATTATACGGCTTTATGGTTACATAAATAGGCCGCGCAACTATTAAACTAGTCACTGGTGCGTATCATATTTGGGCGCACAAAAAGAACACGCCAAACACACGCAAAGTATATTATATCGTGAAGTAATGCAAGTGTCAAGCAAAAGTTTTAAGAAAAAAAGCAGAAAAAACAACTTCCTGCTTTTCTGCTTTTCATTACTCTAATTCAATTCCAAAAAAATCTTCCATATACCTGGTAACATAATCACCGCGGATTTTCGCAAATTCCTTTATTTTTTTGATGCTGGCATCGGTATTACCTGTGCTGGCCCAAATTTCTGCACCCTCTTTTTTCAGTTCCCGCAGATGCTCCAGAAAATACGGGAACTCCGTGTCACGTTCTTCACACATGATATCCAGAGTTTCGCATACGCTTTCATAGGAAAGGGCTCCGTCCCTGTATTCCAGCATTTTGTTAATAAAGTAGGTTCTGCAGTCTTCCCTCTTTAACAAACCGCCCAGCAAAGCGGAATAACGCTTACCGGATGGAGATAACACCTGATAAATATCATTTCTGTCAGCCGCATCCTCTGCCTTTGCATAAGTAGCAAAGCCTGTATCCGCATCGTGCATCAGGAACCGCCAGCGTCCGTCTTTTTCACCGGTACCGTATTCTTCCCCTTCTGCCGCATAGTAGCGGAAGCACCGGTAATTTCCTCCCGGCCAGTCATAATTGGAAATGTACATATTAAAAGACATATAGTCCAAGTAATTTTCCACATCAATCCAGTCGCAAACCTCAGCATAAATTTCATCATCAGTCAAGTCAGCCTTGGAATACTTCATATAGGCACGGTTATATTCTTTTGCCGCCGCATACTCTTCATCATCATCTTTCAATGATTTATGGCTATCAGAACCCTCCAGCACAATATATTCGCCTGCGCTGTCACCATTACGCTTCTGAAAATACTTGTCACAATAAGATTCATGCAGCCAGAACAGACCATAATATTCACCGTTCAAGTATGCAATCGCAGGAACAACCGCTTCGTAAGCGGCAAAGCCTGCTTTTCCTGCCAGGCGCTGTGCCAGCTCATCACGTAGAAATCCTCTCTGGAAATCATCACCGCTGTTTCTGAGCACCAGCTTATCATATTTTTTTATCAGCTTGGTTCCGGCCACATTGGTAGAGCCGAATACACTGATGGAAAAGGTGCCCTTGTCCGGCTGGTATTCTTTGCGAGCATAGAACTTTAAGGATTTTACCGGAAATTCCCTGGATGCGTTACCAAATACCCGGACTCCGGCATACTGTGCAAAAATGCCTTCGCCGTTGGCAGAAATAGCTTCCACCGAAACCATCCGTTCCGAACTTCTGCCTCTTTGTTTATAATTTTCTCCGTATAAAATACCGTCCGGTTCCTCCGTCAATTCTGCCGGATTACCGTTAATGGAAAAGATAACCGTAGAATACCGTTCTTCCACATGGGCTCCGACAAAATAAGTGTGCACATAAGTTTCAGAACTGCTGCCATCCGCATACCATGCCTTTGCCCGGATGGTATACACCTTTGGCGAAACCTCCTCCGTTCCTTCCAGTAACAACGCCGTTTCATACCGGGTTCCCTCTTCCACAGGTTCACTGCCATCCATGGTGTAAGTGATATACCCTTCTTTTCCGTCTGCTATTTCAAGCTCAACCAAAAGATTTTCAGCAAAGAAATATCCCGCTTCCGAAAAAGTAACCTCACCCTTTGTTCCTCTCCACGCAGGTGTAGGGGACGGCGTAGGTGTCGGAGTATTGGTCGGGGTTGGTGTCAGCGTAGGTGTCGGACTTTCTGTCGGAGTCAATGTAGCCGCAGATGTCGGTGTTGCCTGCGCAGGTTCTTCCGTCGGGGACGGTGTTTCCGTATTGGTTGGTACAACAATCGGTGTAGGAGTAGAGGCCGCAACTATAGTCGGTCTGATTTCCTGCATCTGCGACGGGTTTTCATTACATGCCGCAAGACCAAGCAGAACACCAAATATAATTCCTAATAAACCTAAAGTTTTTCTCTTGTTTTTCACGTCTTTCTCATCACCTTGTATCAATTACTGTTTTATTTCTTCTATATAATAAATTGCCGCATCATAATCCTGATATACTTCCGTTCCCGCAT
This sequence comes from Lachnospiraceae bacterium, assembly GCA_017465475.1. Taxonomy (GTDB): domain Bacteria; phylum Bacillota; class Clostridia; order Lachnospirales; family Lachnospiraceae; genus SIG307. The sequence continues at coordinate 979 of JAFTWC010000053.1, read as the reverse complement.
TATATCCGGTTCCTGCAAAGGTCTGTGCCAGATGAATGCCTGCCTTGTTTAACAAAGCTCCGCTGACGGTAACGTCTTCTTTGGCTCCGTCCATCTTCACAAACTTTGCTATCGTATCATGAAGCAGAGAGTCCTGCTTAATATGAATCGGCGCAATCATGTTGATGAGCTCACCAAACCGGTGCAAATCATGCTTCACCGGAATATTATAAAAATGGTAAGTCGCCTCGTCCTTTAATCCTCGGGTTTTAAGTACATGATGACCGGAATGGGGCGTTACCTGACCCTGCACCGTAACTGCCACTGCCTGTTCTCCGTCTTCGGAGACAGCCATCCACTTTACCAAATCCTTGTCAAAACTCTTGTGATACGCTGCGCCCCGTTCCAAAACGCTTCCCCCAAGACGATACCACCGGCCAAACTGCAATGTTTTTCTCCACTGCTTATAAAGGGCAATCTGCGCCTTCATTTCTTCTAACTCGGCCGATGCTGCATCACTGATATTGGTTTCATATCCGAGCACACCAACGGAAGCCACCGCATAACGGGTGGATAACGGTGTGTTTCTGAGGGTCTGATGATTCGGGCATCCGGACACATGGGCACCGATTACCGATTGCGGATAACCGTAGCTGTAACCGTTTTGGATACCAATTCTTGCAACAGCATCCGAATCATCACTGGCCCAAATCTGCGGAAAATAACTTAAAATTCCCAGGTCAAACCGGTTGCCGCCGGAAGCACAGCCCTCAAACAGGATGTATGGAAATTTCTTTACCAAAGTTCCCATCAAGCGGTATAATCCCTGCATATAACGGTACAAAAATTCGCCCTGCCGTTCCTTAGGAAGCGTCTGGGAAAATAAATCCGTAAAATTACGGTTCATGTCCCACTTCACATAATCTGCCGCCGACTGTTCAAACACGTTGCTCATACTCTCAATGAGATAATCTACCACTTCTCTATTGGATAAGTCAAG
>JAFTWC010000015.1 GCA_017465475.1 Lachnospiraceae bacterium | reverse complement strand
TTACCTTAATCTTCTCAGACTCAGCAGTAGTCTTAGTGTACTTACTGGACTGGGAAGTTTTTGTCGAATTTTATCTTGCCTATAACATTTACTATCTTTTCTACAAACAGTATTCCTCTTTTTTTCTTTTCTATTACTAATCTCTTTTGCACTTTCTAGTCTCCTCTGAACCCCTTGATTTTACTAGATTTTTTGACGGTTTTACGAATCTTTTCTTTGTGCATCTTCCACAAATTTCCGTGAAACTTTCGTAACATATGCCAAGTTGTTTTTCTCCCCCGGCATGGTATGATAGTTCCAGAAGCTAATTTAAAGCTTTTAATGTGGCAAATTGCCCTTCCCGGTACAGCGCGGGTACCGGAGGCAGACGGACTTATTTCTTGCGGCAGATTCGGCCGGCTTTTCACACTTTTTATACATCGGGAAGATAAAGAGCGTATCAAGCTGATTATCAACGTGGAAGGACAGAAAAAATTCGATCCCGGTTATGATATCGTAACCCGTGGCATTTTCTACTGTGCACGCATGCTTTCGGCACAAAAAGATACCGAGTTTGTCTGGGAACTCCAAAGTCCAGGAACGAGGGAAATGAACTGCACGGGTTACTGGACACCCTGCTGTCACCCGATTTGACACCACAGGAAAAAGAAACTATACTCTATAATGACTACGGAATTGAAACCACAGTTGAACTGGAAGGAGGTTTACGGGAAATGTGCAACTTAAGTGACTTAATAGAAGAAAGAGGTATTGCGAAGGGTATTGAGCAAGGCATTGAACAGGGCGACCGCCTTCGTCTTCTTACACAAATCCAAAAGAAACTTGCCAAAGGCAAATCCTTAGATCAAATAGCAGATGAACTGGAAGAGACCGTCGAGGTTATCCGCCCTCTGTATGAGCAGGTGGTACAGGAAATGGATTCTAACTAAAGTTAACATCTTTCATTTTCCAGAACGTTTTCGTGACATATGCCAACAAAAAGCCCACACGACTTTCGCCGTGTGGGCTTCTTTTATGCTAAAAAGTTATTTAACTAATTAGGCACCGTTGCTTATATTACTGTCCGATTTCTACGAACATGTTAACATTTACAACGAACTCTGCACAAGTACCATCGCCAAGGTTCTCCCAGAATACGATCTTCTCTACGAATGCAGTTTCACCAGCTCTCTGAGCCTCTCTGTCGTAGTTACGAACGATCATGTAATCTCTGGTGGAGTTACCAAACTTAACGGTAGAAGCAGTTACTTCGTGTGCAGCATGGCTATAGGTAGTACCATTTCTGTCTGCGATTAAGAAGCACTTCATTAAGTCTTCCGGAGCAGTGGTCGGAGCCTTAGCCTTATCTCTGAAGGTAAGCTTGTAGCTGCCGGTGTTAACCTGTACATTAGCAGTCTTCATACCACCGCTTACGCTGGTAGCACGATTCTGACCATTAACAGTCTTAACCTCGAACAACTGGAACTTATAGGTACCTGCACCGATGGTCTCGTCATTGTTGGTGTAGATTACAATGTCTCTACCATCATACTGGCTGGTTCCAACATCAGAGAGTCTGTAGGTAACGGTAGTACCGGAACCTGCAGCACCGGAGTTAAGAACATCAGCAAGGATTGCGCCAGCCTTAGCGGTAGCGGTTACATCCTTACCATTTCTGTACATCTTGTAGTACAGACCGGTGGAAGCCGGAACGGTGGTTCCTTCCCAAGCCTCGAATGCAACTTCATCGTAGTAAGCCTGATTACACTTCTCGAATACGTCGAATACGAGAGTCTTCTCACCAGCGATGTGCGGGTTGTTAGCAACAACTTCGTGTCTAGCTGCATTACCATTGTTCTTATCTAACCAGGTCTTGTTCATTACTAACTCAAGAGCATGACCATTCTGGTTACCGTGGTCGGTATCACCGATATGACCTCTGAAGTTAATGGAGAACTGAGCGGTAAGAATAGTACCGGTCTGGTTGTCCTTAACACGTACTCTGTAACCTACAGATGCATTACCTGCCGGCTGAGTACCATCAGCATGAAGGTCATTGTTTACGTCCCAAAGAAGCGGCTGGAACTCAGCGTTGTAAATCGGAACATTAACCATGCTGGAATCTAAATCAACAGCGATGCCGTGAGTGATTAAGCTCTCGTCAAAGGTCGGAGTGTTAGCATCATCTACAACGGTCTCGCTCATGGTAGCACGCTCAGCGAGCTTACTTACCGGCTCCCAACCAAGTACAGTGTAATCGCCATAAGCGTCACCATACTGGTCCTTTACGGAAAGGCTAACAGTCGGATTCTCAATCTTAGTGGAGTTATCGTTCTGTGCCGGGCTAGCGGAAAGAACTAAGGAAGTGGAACCATATCCTACAGTCTTCATTGCGCGCTTAGCCTTAACTTCGATGGTAAGGGACTTAACCGGAACTTCGATGTCCTCACCAGCGATGTTGGTTACGTAACTGAACATAACCGGAGCGAAGCCTACTGCACGGCCGTATACATCAACGGTACCGCTCTCGTATACTTCTACGATATCCGGATTCAATGCGGTGAAGTTTGCATAACCAATGAAGGTCTCACCAACATAAATCGGCTCGTCATAGTAATCAACGGTCTGAGTAGAACCATCGGAAAGCTTAAGCTTAACCCAAAGCTGTCCATCTGCATTGTTGTCGTTATCAAGCTTAACGTCCTTTGCACTCCAAGCGTTTACGCCCCAGTCCTCGATAGCAACGATGGAAGCCTGGTTCTGAGCGGTAGCAACGAACTTAGTCTCTGCGGACTTGAATACGCCAACTTCTACACCGTTGGAGTCGTACTTCTCACCCGGATGATAGGTAGCAACTACGGTAGCGTAATCACCAACTTCATCGAAGTATAAGAAGTTATCAGTTAAGGTGTAGCCATCAGAGTAAACAATCTCGTAGTCTACGCTGCTGAGGTTGCTGTTAGCCTTATCAGTAACGTCTACGTTCTTTGCATCGTATAACTTGTACTTAAGGTTCTCGGTAGCACCAACGGTAACCTGACGGTTAGCCACTGCATTACCAACGTAAACTACCATAGACTCCGGATCACCAACGGAAGCGGTGAAGGTCTGAGTAGTGAAGCCCTTAATCTTTACAACGTACTCAGCATTGTGAACGAAATCAACGAAAGTATCAATGCTTGCGCTGAGACCGTCAGATGCCATAACTACGTTTCTTACCATGTAGTTAACATTCTCAACACCACCAAGCTCGGTAGCAACCTTCTGCTCAACGGTTACGTCAGCCAACTTAACGTCAGACTTCTGACCGAAGAATACAGTGAACTTCTTGCTGGTTTCCTGCTTGATATCAAAGTTGGTATCAACTACGGTTACAGTGATCTTGTCAGACTCAGCAGTAGTCTTGGTATACTTGCTGGACTGATAAGTTCTACACCATAAGGTGTACTCGCCCGGCTTAGTGAAGGTGTACTTACCATTGCTCTGGGTAATCTCTACGCCCTCTTCCTTGTCGCAAAGCCACTCGGTATAGTCGGTTACATAGGTACCTCTCTTGGTGGTCTTGTTGCCCTCTTCATCATACATGGTTCTGTTGAGGTCAACAGTCTTACCAACTTCGTAAGCCTGACCGGATACGGTAGCAGCGTTGCTGATTTCAACTTCAGCAGCGTTAGCCTTAACGGTAACCTTGGTCTTAGCGGTGGTAACAACTTCACCGTCCTTAGTAATCTTACAGCTGATAGTAGCCTTACCAACACCTACAGCAGTGGTTAAACCACTCTTGTTAACAGTTGCAACGTCTTCGTCGCTGGAAGTCCACTCAAACTTGAGGGTCTTCTTCCAATCTTCCGGCTTGTTCTTTACGTAGAAATCGTATTCAGAAACATTGCCTTTTCCTTCAGCCACACCAGCAGCGCCCTTGTGATTGATTCCCTCGTTAACGTAGAGAATCTGACTGGACTTGTTGATGGCCATGTCGTCAGCAGCCTTTGCGCTAGCTGCCGGAGCGATTGCGGTAACAACCATAGCTGCAGCTAAAACAAAAGCAAGCTTCTTAGAGAAACTTCTCATCTTTTATCTTCCTCCTTAAAAAATATGGTGTGTTATGTCCCGGTAAAAAAGTCGCTCCGTTCTCCCCTGGCTACTAGGCTCAAACCTCGCTTCTTCTGTCTCGAAGACATAACCGTTCCAATAACAAGATGATTATAACAACAAACGTTTCAAAGGTCAAGTACTTTCAGTCACTTTCGTAACAAAAAATGGTACTTTTGCCCCTCCCCCGTTTCCGCTATATCTTGTACCGGAACCCTAGAGTTAATGCAAATGTAGTTATGTACCCGAGGCAGTCGGTTTCTCAGATATCGCAATATCTAATTAGGATGTGACACGCGGTTCCCAAGATGACTGTCAAGGTGTACCTTGTACATTCGTTCGTATCTATAATGCAATTTGTTTGTGTCAATTTTATGTCATGCTTTTGTCATATTTAGTTCATTTTCGTGCAGATAAAGCGAATATTCGATTTTTTTCGAAAAGCGCAAGCTTTTCAAGAAAAAAATCGAATGCGAGCGCGTCCACGACTGAGTGTTCGCAAGAACACGAAGTTGGGGCGATGCGTCAGCATCGGGGCTACACGAAAAAACGAAAGGCTGCACCTTTCGGCACAGCCATTCAATCTTTCTTGTATTTCTTACAATCCTAAGAACTTTTCTACTTCTTCCTGCATCTTTTCCGTCTCGCATACGGTATCGTGAAGTACCGGCGCGGTACGAATCTCTTCGATGGCATTCGGAACCTTTACCTTTGCAATACGGGACAACTCATCTACCAAGTCAAAATCAGACCAGCTGTCATACTTCTCATCAATTGCTCCCATTACGCTTCTGGTAAACTTATACGGGCTTGCGGTGGACGCAATTACAGTTACCTTGTCGTCTCCGGTTGCCTTCTTGTACTCATTGTATACATGAGCCGCTACTGCGGTATGGGTATCCATTACATAACCGGTCTTCTCATAAAGATCCTTAATTACTGCTGCAGTCTGTGCTTCGGTAGCATAACCGCCGGTGAAATCAAGAAGACGTGCCTTCATCTCATCGGTAATGGTATACTTACCGGTCTTCTTTAAGGAATCCATAAGCTCCGTGGTCTTATTTGCGTCACATCCTGCAATCATGTAGATAAGACGCTCTAAGTTACTGGAAATTAAAATGTCCATAGACGGAGAAGTCGTCAAAATAAACTCACGGTTCTTGTCATAGGTACCGGTCCGGAAAAAGTCGTACAATACCTTGTTGTCGTTGGATGCACATACAAGCTTTCCGATCGGAGTACCCATTAACTTCGCATAGTAAGCCGCAAGGATGTTACCGAAGTTACCGGTCGGAACCGTAACGTTCATTTCCTCGCCTACTTTCAAGGTATCGTCTGCCAAAAGGCGGGTGTATGCATATACATAATATGCTACCTGCGGAACCAAACGGCCGATATTAATGGAGTTTGCGGAAGAGAAGCAGAATCCTGCTTTTGCCATACGATCCTTTAACTCTTCGTTACCAAACATCATCTTAACGCCGGTCTGGGCATCGTCAAAATTACCGGTAATACCGATTACATGGGTATTGGCACCCTTCTGGGTTACCATCTGCTTTTCCTGAATACGGCTGACACCGTTCTTCGGATAGAATACGATAATACGAGTACCCGGCACATCTGCAAATCCTGCCAAAGCAGCCTTACCGGTGTCGCCGGAGGTAGCGGTCAGAATGACAATCTCACCTTCGTTGTTATTCTTCTTTGCTGCCGTGGTCAAAAGGTGCGGCAAAATGGAAAGCGCCATATCCTTAAACGCAATGGTAGCACCGTGGAACAACTCTAAATAGTAAGCACCGTCTGCCTTCTTAATCGGTGCGATTTCCTTCACATCAAACTTTTCGTCATATGCACTGTTGATACAATGCTTCAGTTCTGCCTCGGTATAGTCGGTCAAAAACAGCTTCAATACCTCATATGCCACTTCCTGATAAGACATGGTTGCAAGCTTCTCAAGGCTTACGTCAAGCTTCGGGATGGCAGTCGGCACAAACAGACCGCCGTCTTTCGCAAGACCCTGCAATACAGCCTGGGACGCGGTTACGGTTTCTTTTTCGTTTCTCGTACTTTTATAAAGAATCTCCATACTTCCTCCTAATCCTTCCCCGGTTCGGGGACAACGGTATCTTACCGCATTTTTCTCCGCTCATTGTAGCATATAAAAAGCAGTGTTGCAAGAAAAATATACGATGATTTTTATTTATACGTAAAAAATTCGTGTACTCCGTGACGGAACAAATACTGTAAAGAGGTGTCAAACCAGCGCATGGCACTTTTTCTTGCCATACTTCTTGCCGCAAAGAACAACGCCCCTTGGGACAAATCCTCTCCGGCCAATACCCGGTCAACCGCTTCAATCGTTTCCTCGGATACCGTCACACTCCAGTAACGCCCATCCTTAATCGGTGCAAACTGATAGGTTTCTCCGTTGTTCTGGAACACCACTTCCGGAATGCTGTCCGGGAATCGATCGGATACCACACGATTCAACACCACGTTCGCCACAAGCATACGTCCTTTGATATCTTCACTGGTAGCCTCTGCCTCCACAATGCGAAGCAGAACTTCTTTATCTTCTTCCGTAATAATGAGCGGAGTTTGTCCCGCATATACTTTCATGCGTCCGCCCCATACCGCACCTGCCGGCAAGGACATCAACTGCAACGTTTCCTGTTCCAACGTATCCAGTGCTTCCTGTGCAAGCGCCCGGGTAGATATTTCTTCATACACATCTTCTTCGGTAACTTCCCCTGTTTCGAACTTCCCGATTTCAATCTTATATGCTGCCAGTTGTAATAAACTGCCGCACTCTGTCTCCTCAAATACCCTATTTGCATCCATCGTTCGAAACTCTACCGCATTCTTTGTTTCCTCTGCCGGTTCTCTCTCTACGGTTTCCTCTGCAGCAAGCGCCTGTGTTCCGGAAACTTGTCCCTTCCACATTTGTCTGCCAAAGCCTACAGCCGTTCCCACAACCATAAGCAATGTCGCCGTAACAAGAATCGACATTCTTACCTTGTTTTTCATGCAAAGCTCCTATTCTAACCTAATCTTGATTTTACGATATTTGCAAAAAAGCAATTCGGGTTTGATTTTATCATCGTTTTTTGCGATGTCAAGAAGTTTCCTTCCTTTTCGTGAATTCCGCTCATAAGACTGTTCTTTTTTTCACAATCCCCCTTCCACCGCTGTACAAATTGCATAGTTTTACCACTTCTTTTTTGTGCTTTTTCACCAAAAACTAATATGACAACTTTTTTATTCTTATGCTGTCGTATCTGTTTTCTCTTGTCACCCCGAAAAAAATGCGTTATACTTAGAACAGTAGAATCCATGATGTTGCACAAATGAGGAGGTTTTCATGAAAGCCGGTGTATATGAAACGACAAAAAAAGACGGAACACCTTCCTACCGTGCCTCCTTCACCTATAAAGGGAAGCATATCAGTTTAGGAAGTTTTCCTACCGCGGAAGGTGCCCACCGTGCCTATTTGACCGCGGAACTTTTGTTGCGTTCTCCGGAAGGCGCGCAACTCTCTTTGTCGGATTATTCCGCTGCCGGCAAACCTCTTTCCTATGACAAGTGGGTTATTTTGATCAATCTGCGGGACAACGGTATTTATTTTAAGACACCAATCTACTTATATCGACGTTATTTTGTATACCATTATAATGAAGAAACACATCTCAAATTTGACGCGGACGATTTGTTTTACTACTCCAATCACAAAATCATGAAACGGGGCGGACACTTATTTGTGGCCGACTATGGTATGCAGGTTACACTAACCTCACGCTACGGCATCAAGCCCCACGCCGTAGAAGGACGGGACTATCGTTTTGTAAACGGAGACTCTACCGACTTCCGGTACGGCAATTTGGAACTCATTAACCGCTACACCGGTGTTACATCAGACGAAAAAGACGGCAAACCGTTTTTCCTTTCCAAAATTCATATTAACGGAGATTTTATAATAGGAAGATACTCCACAGAAGAAGAAGCCGCCATTGCCTACAATAAGGCTGCAGACTACTTAAATAAGAAGGGATTAAACAAAAACTACACACGGAACTATGTGGACGGTCTTTCGGATGCGGAATACCAATCTATTTATGACCACATTCAACTTCCTCCCAACATCCGTCATGTAACGAAGTAAATTCGCCCCTTTACAGAACTCGGTTTTTATGCTAGGATAAAGCACAGAGTAGCACAGATGATCGCGCCCGTTATGGGTGAGGAAAGTCCGGGCTCCATAGGGCAGGGTGCCGGATAACGTCCGGTCGGGGTGACCCGAAGGCCAGTGCAACAGAAAAGAAACCGCCGGTTTTTACCGGTAAGGGTGGAATGGCGGTGTAAGAGACCACCGCTCTTGCGGTAACGTAAGAGGCTGTGTAAACCCCACTCGGAGCAAGACAAAACAGAAAGTAATACGGCGGCCCGTCGTGCTTTCGGGTATGTCGCGTTTTGTGCCTTTGGCACAAAGGAGCTGTGCGGTAACGTACAGTCAAGATAGATGATCATCTGATACAGAACCCGGCTTACAGTGCTACTCTTCCTTCTGAAATTTATAGAAAACTATAAAAAAGATACCACTCATACACATGCGCGGTATCTTTTTCATTTCTTATGCAATTCCTACTTTTTCTTTTAACCGTCTCATATCATTTTCCACACAATGTGTAATTATCTTCACACCTTAAAGCAACTTCCACCCACAAACTCTCTGAGAATGGAATTGTGCGGGATATCATCGCTACCGGCCCCCAGGAAATAGTCCAAAAACTTCAAAAGGCGCTTTGCTTCCGTATAAGCCGGCGAATCTATCGGAACACTGAACAGAAGCGGTTCCGCATACTGTTTTAATACCGCCAGTTCATACAATAGGGCTGAATTAAACATCACATCACAGTCTTCCTGATACGGGAAGATATTATCCTGCTCCCCCCTGCGTACCGACGGCCACATCAAAATAGTACGCTCCGCCGATGCCCCCCTGGTTCTGGCATCCCGTACGATACGGCGGATTAATCTGCCGTCCGTGGTAGGAATACGATTATGTTCATCAATATTCAACTGAGTCAACGCACTGATGTAAATTTTGAACTTATTCTGACGCGGCAGAGAATGGGATAACAAGTCATTCAAACCGTGAATTCCTTCAATTACAAGAATATCATCCTTCCCCAGCTTCTTTTTATTTCCCTTATATTCCCGCTTCCCTGTTTTAAAGTTAAAGCTCGGAAGTTCCACTTCCTCTCCTTTTAGAAGTGCTGTCATATCTGCATTAAACTGCTCCACATCAATGGCTCCGAGACACTCAAAATCATAGTTTCCCTCAGCATCCAACGGTGTTTTTTCTCTATCCACAAAGTAATCATCCACCGCAATCGGATGAGGATGCAAGCCTGCAGCCCGGAGCTGAATGGACAGGCGATGAGAAAATGTGGTCTTTCCGGAGGAAGACGGTCCGGCAATCATGACAAACTTTACATTCTCCCTTTCACAAATCTCCCGGGCCACATCCGCGATTTTCTTTTCCTGCAGAGCCTCCTGAATTAACACAATATCATTAAACTCGCCTTTGGTAATCGCCTCATTTAAATCTCCTACCGTTCCGATTCCCATCCGTTTTCCCCACAGATTGGATTCCTGAAACGTAGCAAACAACTTTTCTCTCTGAATAAAGCCGGTCATACAATTCGGCATTTTAATATCCGGAAGTAACAACAAAAAGCCATCCTTATACGGAAAGAAGTCAAAGTACCGAAGTACTTCCGTGGACTCCGGCATATACCCGTAAAAATAGTCCTCGAAACCGCCCAAATTATAAATATTGGTCTTTGATACTCTGCGGAACCGGAACAATTTTTCCTTATCGTACATCTTATGACGGCGGAACATTGCGATGGCATCCGAAGTCCGGATGGTACGTTTATGAAACGGAACCTTCTCGGATACAAGACGACGCATCTCCTTTTTCACCAAACGAGCCGTGTCTTCGTTTAACTCCACATTTCCGTCGATTTCACCGTAATAACCGTTTCCGATGGCATGTTCAATCCGCACTTTGTTGATTTTGTCCTTCCCGAACACCTTATAAATGGCACAGATCATCATAAAAAACATACCGCGGACATAGGTACGGTTTCCGTCCTTATCCGCTGTGGTCAAAAATTCCAACTCACAGTCATAATCCAATGTTTTACTAAGTTCGCAAAGCTCACCGTCTTTCCGGGCCAGTATAACATCGTGAATGTACTCCTTTTCAAACTGCTTTGCAAACTCGGACAGCTTCGTTCCTCGTGTAACTTTATGTACTCCGTCCTTCATCGTAATAGTTACCATAGGTTCCATATATAACCGCCTTTCTGACATCCGCCTGACCGGCAAACGTACTAAAACTACTCCGTAAGTCTTCGTTCCATTTCTACATTTTTCTGTAACAGTGCAAGCATTTCTTCTTTCCGGTTCTCCGCCTTATGGGTACCTGCCGTCTCAAGGTCCGCAAGAACCGCTTTGGTCTTTTCCCGTTCTTTCCTAAGAAACTCCAAAAGTACCGGAACAGCTTCCTCTTTCAGGCGTTTTCCATAGACATACTCTTCCTCTGTCCATGGTTCATCCGTTCCGTGTTCCGCCCGCATAATAACGTAATATTTTCCGTCCTCGCATAACATATCTTCTTCGGTAATCCGAAATCCGTTTTCATGGAGAAAACGTCTTAAGGAAGCCACTTCCGACTGAGGCTGCAACACCAGTTCTTTCACAGACTTCACCGTGGCCGGATATGCAGACAAAATCCGTTCCATTAACGGTCCTCCCATACCGGCAATCAGCACCGTATCCGTCTCTCCCGGCAAAAGAGCTTCCAAACCATCGGATAAACGAAGGCTAATTTGTTCCTCTTTGCCAAATCGCTTCACATTTTCCTTTGCCCGTTCCAGCGGACCGGCATTTACATCCATAGCCACCACAGTAGGGGCAATTTCCTGTTCTATCAAATAAATTGACGTGTAGGCATGATCACATCCCACATCCGCCGTGCGGTTCCCGCGGCTTACCATTGCAGCGGTGCGAAGCATCCGCTCCGACAAAAATGCTGCCACTCGGCCGCGTTTTCCCACTCTTTCTTCCATTGTATTCTCCTTACTCCAAATAATCCCTTAATTTTTTCGAACGACTCGGATGGCGGAGTTTACGAAGTGCCTTTGCTTCTATCTGACGAATACGTTCTCTCGTCACGTTGAACTATCTGCCCACTTCCTCCAAGGTTCTGCCTCTTCCGTCGTCCAGTCCGAAACGCAAACGAAGCACATTTCGTTCACGCTCCGTCAACGTATCCAGCACCTCGCTGATTTGCTCACGAAGCAATGTAAATGCCGCCTGTTCTGCCGGTACCGGAATATGGTCATCCTGAATAAAGTCACCCAAATGGCTGTCCTCTTCCTCACCAATCGGAGTCTCTAAGGACACCGGCTCCTGGGCAATCTTCTGAATTTCCCTCACACGCTCTAAGGACATGTGCATTTCCTTTGCAATCTCCTCCGGAAGCGGCTCTCTGCCGTACTCCTGAAGAAGCTGACGCTGTACGCGAATCAATTTATTGATGGTTTCCACCATATGCACCGGAATACGAATGGTTCTTGCCTGGTCAGCAATTGCTCTCGTAATTGCCTGACGAATCCACCAGGTCGCATAGGTAGAAAACTTATATCCCTTGCGGTAATCGAACTTTTCTACCGCTTTAATAAGGCCTAAGTTGCCTTCCTGAATCAAATCCAAAAACTGCATTCCTCTTCCTACATAGCGCTTCGCAATGCTGACTACAAGACGAAGATTTGCTTCGGACAAGCGCTTCTTTGCCGCTTCGTCTCCTTCTTCCATCCGAATCGCCAACTGCATCTCTTCCTCCGCAGACAACAGCGGCACCTTACCGATTTCCTTTAAATACATACGTACCGGGTCTTCCAGGCTGACGCCCTCCGGCACGGACAAGTCAAGGTTTTCCAGTTCCTCTGCCTCGCTGTCATCTTCCAACAAAAGCGCGTCATCCGGTTCCTCGTCCTCGTCTAAATTGATGTCGCTGATACGGAGCACGTCCACATTATTGGCTTCCAAAAACTCATACACCTTCTCCGTGGCAGCCTCGTCCATCTCCACATCCGCCATAAAATCCGCAATTTCCTGAAACTCCAATACATTTTTCTTCTTTGCCGCATAGGCAAGCAGTTCCTTTAACTTTGTCTGAAAACGATCCATATTTCCTTCCATATGCTTCCTCCATATTGCACATTCTTTCCGACATCCCGGAAAAATATACCTCAGCCTACAATCCTGCCTTACTTAATGTAACTTTTAAGGATGCTTGTTCCGCAATAGCCTTTTGCATTGCTTCCAAATCCCCTTCTTCCGCAGCGCGTCCCATTCGCATTTCGATACTGCTTTGTTTTACCTTCTGTACTGTTTCCGCAAATGCCTTGGATTTTTGCATCTCATCCAATTCCCCCAGCAATGTGGTCTGGAATAACTCCGCAGCCTTTGCCTGTTCCTCCTTCGTTTCGTAGCGGTTCAGAATCCGCGCCGGTGTTACCGTCCCCTCCTTCTCAAATTGATCAAATAACTCTTTTGCCGCACCATAGTAAAACTCATCGGTAAAGTCCTCCGCCGTTACAATCCCCTTCACTTTTGCAAGCAGCGCAGGCTCCGTGGCAAACCATGTCAACAGCAACTTTTGTGATGTATAAAGTCCGTTCTCCGGTTTCTTGCTTTTCTTCTCCCGGTATACGGTTTCCTTTCTTTCTTCTCCCGGCATCTCCGCACTTCCGTACTGATTTACCAGACGATTCAACATATCAAACCCGATTTGATACTCCTTGGCAATAGCCTCTGTGTAAGTTCTCCGCTCCAATTCGTCCGTAAACTGCAGAAGCTTCTTTGCAGTCTCTCTGAAAAACTTGGTCTTTTGCTCCGGGTCCGAAAAATCAAACTCATTCTTTAACACATCAATTTCAAAATAGAAACTGTTCCTTGCAGTTTGAATCCGCTTCTCGTATTCTTCCGCCCCCAGTGCTTTAATAAACTCATCCGGGTCCTTATAGGGCTTCATATCAATGACCTTCGCGGAAATTCCTGCAGCCCGTAGGATCGGAATGGCACGAAGTGCCGCCTTTTGTCCCGCGCCGTCACTGTCGTAGGTAATATACACTTCCTTTACATACCGGGAAATCAAATTGGCCTGCAACCCTGTAAATGCCGTGCCGAGAGATGCCACTGCATTGGTAAACCCTGCCTGATGCAGTGATATGACATCCATATATCCTTCACATAAAAGAAAGTAGCTTTTCCTTGACTGTCTGGCATAATTCAGCGCATATAAATTCCGGCTCTTATCAAAGATCATGGTTTCCGGAGAGTTTAGATACTTAGGCTCACCGTCTCCCATTACTCGTCCGCCAAAACCGATAACCTTGCTGTTTCCGTCCATAATCGGAAACATGGCACGATTCCAGAACTTATCATACACGCCGCGCTTTTCATCGAAGGTAAACAAACCGCTTTCCTTTAAAATGTCATCTTCAAAGCCCTTGGTTTTCAAATACCGGTACAGCTCCCGGCCTCCCTTATCGGAATACCCGAGACCGAACTTTGTAATGGTCTCGTCAGACAGTCCTCTTCTCTTAAAATATCCGTAAGCCGTCTGTCCCGCGTCCTTTTTCATCTGGACATAATAAAACTTCGCAGCCTCTTTATTTATGTCAAACAAGCGCATACGCTTGTCCGCCCGCTTTTTCGCCTCCGGGGTATTCTCCTCCTCCGGCAGCTTAATTCCGGCCCGCTCCGCCAAATGACGTATTGCCTCCGGAAACGTAAAATTTTCATACTCCATTAAAAAGGTGAATACATTGCCTCCCACGCCACAACCGAAACAATGATACATCTGTCTCGACCCGCTTACGGAAAAGCTTGGGGTCTTCTCTCCGTGAAACGGACAAAGCCCCATATAATTCGAACCTTTTTTTTGAAGCTTGATGTACGAACCGATGACATCCACGATATCACTGCCGGCTCTTACCTCTTCCACCACTTCATCCGAAAAAAACATAACTACCTCTCTATTCTATCCTAGTACACACTCCAGGCATCCGGAATCATAATCTCCGTATAGGTCACTGTAGCAAAACGATCCGACATCCCGGCTATGTAGTCACACACCACACGGGACACCGTTTCTCCGCCTTCTATCATCCGGAGAAACTTCCCCGGTAAAATTTCCGTATGCTCCATATAATACTCATAGAGCTGTTCAATCATCTTCTCCGCTTTCTTCTCCTCGCCCTTTGCCTTCGGGTTCGTATACACACTCTCAAACATATACAGGCGAAGATTCAACATGGCTTCTTCCACCGCAGGTGACATACAAATATCCCCTGCCTCTTCACTTCTGATAATAATATCATGAATCAGGGTATTTAACCGTTCCCTCGGAGAATGTCCCAACACACTGGTACACATGGTGGGAATATCCTCTTCTCTGATAATCTGACCGCGTATGGCATCATCAATATCATGATTAATATACGCAATCTTATCCGAAAGACGTACAATCTTCCCTTCCATGGTGGAAGGCTTTCCTTCGGTCTGGTGATTTAAAATACCATCCCGGACTTCTTTGGTCAGATTCAGTCCTTGTCCCTGCTTTTCCAAACGCTCCACCACACGGATGCTTTGCTCGTGGTGCTCGAATCCGCCTTCACAAACCCGGTTTAACGCCCGCTCCCCCGCGTGTCCGAAAGGGGTATGCCCCAAATCATGCCCCAACGCAATGGCCTCGGTTAAATCTTCATTCAAACGCAGCGCCTTTGCAATGGTTCTGGCATTTTGTGAAACCTCTAACGTGTGAGTCAGACGATTCCGGTAATGATCTCCTTCCGGAGCTAAAAACACCTGGGTTTTTCCTTTCAAACGACGAAATGCTTTACAATGCAGAATACGATCCCGGTCTCTTTGGTACTCCGGGCGAAGGTCACACATTTCCTCCGGCACATCACGGCCTTTTGTTTCATCACTAAAGGCTGCCTTGGGACTGAGATACTCATGTTCTCTTTGCTCCATTCTTTCACGAATCGTCATGTCATCCTCCTTTACATTCTGCCCTGCACTTCGACGGATTTTGCCCCCGTATAAATATAATACGACAAAAAAAAGGAGTTTCCTTTTTTCTTTTTTATAAAAAAAACCGTAAAAACCGTTTTTTAACCGTTAGTCGAACTATTTTTCTCAAATTCTTAAAAAAAGTAAAATTCAAGAAACCTTTTGCCTCTTTCTTGGGTACAAACAGCTTAAAAGAACGATTCCGAGAAAATCCACTGTCAAAAGCCTCAAAATCACTTCATCCTCAGCGATTTAACTATGTATTTTGGGTCAAATCTTATACAGATGTACTTTTTGAGAAACATTGCTTTCTACCGGGACAAAAAAGGCCGCCGCAGTTACGACCTCTCAATCGTAACTGCAGCGAGCCCATATCTTCAAACTTCAAATTATACCATTACATCGTCACTTCCACTTTTTCCAAGTGCCAGATGTCCTTTACATACTCTTCAATGGTACGGTCAGAGGAGAACTTTCCGCAGCATGCCACATTCAGGATGGCAGATTTTGCCCAACCGTCACGGTCACGGTACTTCGCCTCAATCTGCTTCTGCGCCTCTTCGTAAGCACGGAAATCCTTTAAGATAAAGTACTGGTCCTCATCTACCAAAGAATCATAAAGCTCACGGAACAGCTGCGGATCACCCGCGGAATAGGTACCGTCAATCAAACGATCCAACACGCGGCGAATTTCTCCGTCACTTTCGTAAATCGTTCTCGGACGGTAGCCGCCGTTGTTCTCGTAGGAAATAACCTCATCTGCACTAAGACCGAAGATGACTGCATTTTCTCTGCCTACCTCTTCCACGATTTCCACATTTGCACCATCCATGGTGCCAAGGGTAATGGCACCGTTTAACATAAACTTCATGTTACCGGTACCGGAAGCTTCCTTACTTGCAGTGGAAATCTGCTCGGATACATCCGCTGCCGCAAAAATCCACTCTGCATTGGACACACGATAGTTTTCGATAAATACTACCTTAATGCGTCCTGCCACTACCGGATCGTTATTTACCACATCGCCCACGCAGTTGATAAGCTTAATAATTGCTTTTGCCCTGCGGTAACCGGCAGATGCCTTTGCACCGAAGATAAAGGTACGCGGATAAAACTCCATAGACGGATTTTCCTTTAACTTCTCATACAAGTGCATCACATGCAAAATATTCAGAAGCTGACGCTTATACTCATGGAGACGCTTTACCTGTACATCAAAGATGGAATTCGGATCTACGTCCACGCCGTTGTGCTCCTTGATATACTTAGTAAGACGAAGCTTATTCTGATACTTAATCTGCATAAACTCTTCTCTTGCCTTCGCATCATCCGCACACGGTGCAATGCCCTTAATCACAGGCAAATCCGTAATCCAGCCCTCACCCACTTTATCCGTTACCCAATCCGCAAGGAGCGGGTTTCCGTGAAGCAGGAATCGACGCTGGGTAATACCGTTGGTCTTATTGTTGAACTTATCCGGCCACAACTCGTAGAAATCACGAAGCTGCTGCTTCTTTAAAATATCCGTGTGCAATGCCGCAACACCGTTTACGGAAAAACCGCCTACGATGGCAAGATTTGCCATGCGCACCTGTCCATCGTAAAGAATCGCCATCTGCTTAATCTTCTCTGCATTTCCCGGATACTTCTGCTTTAACATAGCCTCAAACTGACGGTTGATTTCTTCCACAATCTGATACACACGCGGAAGCAACGCCTTAAACAGGGAAATCGGCCACTTCTCCAATGCCTCTGCCATAATGGTGTGGTTGGTATATGCACAGCACTTGCGAACCACATCCCATGCCTCATCCCACTCAAGGAAATAATCATCCAGCAAAATACGCATGAGCTCCGCCACAGTCACCGTCGGATGGGTATCATTCAACTGGAAACATACCTTTTCGTGAAGCTTATGAATATCATCATGAGTACGCATGTATTTCGCCACCGCACTCTGGATACTTGCAGAAACGAAGAAGTACTGCTGCTTTAAACGAAGCTCCTTACCTGCCATATGATTATCATTCGGGTACAGCACCTCACAAATGGTTCTTGCAAGATTTTCCTGCTCTACTGCCTTCTGGTAATCACCCTTATCAAAGGAATCCAGGTTGAAATCATTAATAGCCTCCGCATCCCAAATACGAAGGGTATTTACCACATTATTGCCGTACCCTACTACCGGAAGGTCGTACGGAACCGCAAGAACGGAATTACAGCCCTCCTGAATAAATTTATCGCGACCGGTGGCTTCATCACGCACCAGCTTTACATAACCGCCGAACTTTACCTCCACTGCATACTCGGCACGCTTAATCTCGAACGGATTGCCGTGCTTTAACCAGTTATCCGGAGCCTCCACCTGGAAGCCGTTCTCAATCTTTTGCTTAAACATACCGTACTTATATCGAATACCGCAGCCGTACGCCGGATAACCGAGACTGGAAAGAGAATCCAAAAAGCAGGCTGCCAAACGACCAAGACCGCCGTTACCAAGCGCTGCATCCGGCTCCGTATCCTCAATAGCATCCGGATCGATTCCAAGCTCCGTAAGAGCCTCACGAATCTCTTTATATGCCTTTAAATTAATCATACAGTTGCCGAGAGCACGACCCATCAAAAACTCCATGGAAAGATAATACACCGTCTTCGCATCCTGCTCTTCGTACTGCTTGTGGGTCTCCATCCACATATCCACGATGTAATCCTTCACCGCGTACGCAACTGCCTGAAACAACTGTACCTGGGATGCATCTTCAATGCTTCTGCGGAACAATGTTTTTAAATTATCCGTCACTTCTTTTTTGAACTCTTCCTTACAAAATGTCATGAATCTGTCCTCCGTTCCTTCATAATCAACGTAACACTTGCATACCCTACTATTTCTACTTTGCAGCCACTCTGCAAAACATTGTTAAAAATAGGACAATGGACCTACTTATTTAATATAGTATACCACAAATTAAAAAAATTACAACCGTTAAGAAAGAGTCTTTTCAAAATAATCGGAGGCAGCCGTAGCCGCCTCCGGATTTCATCCTATTTATTCTCCTTATCCTTTTTATCGGTAGCAGCAAACACTCCGATTAAAATCATGATAAAGCCTCCGTACATGCCCCAGGAAAGCACACATTGAAATACCGACATCTCAAACTTTGTTATCGCATATAGGATATTTAACACCGCTCCCAGAAACATCCATGCAAAGCCTACTATAATCCATTTATGTTTATTACACATTCTGCATCTCCTCCGAATACAACTCCACCTTTATCTCAGTTCATTTCCTTCACTGTCAATGAAAATATACTTCGACGGTGTTCCCTTATAGTAATATACAAAAGGAACTTCATTAACTGCGATCCTTTGAATCTCTCCCTCTGCATCTGTAATAAGAATTTCTTTGCATTTCGGATTGTTAACGCAAAAAGAATATCCGTAATCCCAAATCAACACATAAATATCCTCTCCACGCTTTATGGCCAAATACTCTTTCTCGAATGTATAAGTATTTGCTTCTACTTCTAAAAACTCAATTGGAAAATAACTATGTGCCTGATTGGAATTCCCCGACATGAACCAAACAAGGTGACTCTCACCCTCTACAGATTCTCCGATGATAGCCAAATCAATCGTATCCGCATCCGCCAAATTGATTTCCTCTCTCGCTTTCTCAATCAATTCAGCTTCACCGGTTAATTCTCTTTTACAGCCTCCAAGTAATATTGCAGTAAACAAAAGGCTACATAATATCATCTTTATTTTTGCAAAAACTCTGTTTGATTTAAACATATCGTCAAATTCCTCCTAGTTAATTACATTGCGCAATTCAATTGTAGCATTACCTTTTCATTCATACAACACCAATTCCATGAACGACACTTTTTTCCCACAAACGACAAAAACCACAAGAAAACACGGCAGAAATCATATACAGATTTCTGCCGTAAAACATGCATTCTCACAACGGTATGTCACCGTTCCTCCATACTTTTCCACCGCACGCGCCACATTTTCACTACCGATTCCGTGACTCTTCTTGTCGGTTTTTGTAGTATATAAACGATTATTTTCTACTTTTATTTCGTTAACTACGGAGTTTTCCACCGAAAGGTACAGGTTTTCCTCATAGCTTCCCACTTGTAACTTGATATAACGCTCCGACACTTTGCTCACCTGTTCACAAGCTTCTATGGCATTTTTCAATAAATTTGACAAAATAATGCAAAGGTCATACTCTTCCACTCTTATCTGTGTCGGTAAGACTCCCTCTACCGTAAACCCAATCTTTTTTTCCTTTGTCTCTTGTTCTATTCCGCTAAGAATTGCATCCACTCCATGATTGCCGGTGTACGCCTTCCTCTCATATCGTGTCGTTTCCCTTATCATACTGTCCACATAGTGCTTTATTTCTACATCCTCTGACTTTTCACAATATGCCCGTAGCACCCGGGCATGTGCTGCCATATCATGACGAAAACGACGTAGTTCCTCATCCTTTGCCATAATATCGGTATAATACTCCTTCTGTAACTGCATATAGTTTTCCAATGCCCGGTTCCGCTCCTGCAACCTGATTTCACGATGTACTACAATTCCTTGCCATACCGCCAACAACGCAAACGCAATACATGCCACAGAAACCGACACTCCCGCATAGGTTGCGTCTATTCCCAGTTCCGGGTGTTTGGACATGCTTTGTATTGACCCCAGCATGAAAAACTCACATCCCGCCACCGTATAAAGCAAAATATACTGCTTTATGTCCAAATGCATTTGAGAAAGCTCAATTTTTTTGAACTTACACCATATGCTCCACAGTCCCATAACCAGCATCGGAGCACACTGACATAAAATACCCAAGTAATGATTCTCTAAAATGACACTTTCCGACACCCCTAAAAAGAATGCCACAAAAAAAGATACACTGACCGATACCACCGATGCCATAATCACCGCAAAAGGATACAGTGCTACATAAGTTCTTTTCTTCCCGGACAACATAAAAAGAGGCACCGCCAGCATAGTAAAAAAGCTCATACCCTCCGCATCCCGCAAGCCAACATATTCCAACAACAATAAATGCCCGCAAGTCACTATCGCTATGGCAAGCACCATCTTCCACTTCTTTTTTACAAGAGATGCACCGAAAATAGTCATATATACCATTGTCATATTGATAAACTCCGTTGCCAGATGCAACAGCAAAATCAGTCTGTTTTCCATCATATCCGTTTTCTCACCTTATCACTGACATAGGCAGCATGTACTGTTTTCACCTGCTCCCTATACTTACGTCCTATCGGTATTTTTTCTTCAAGATTTCTTAGTGTCACATCTTCTCCTATCCCTATTACGTTTGCCAAATTGATTAAGAAGGATTTATGTACACGCAACACGCAATAATCCCGCATTTCAAGTTCCACTTCACCGATTTTCTTACTGATAACAAAGCACTCCATCCCTTTGCCGTCGGAACCATAACTATAAATTTCGGTATAGCTTCCCGCCGCCTTAAAGAAGGCTATTTCTTCTAACCGGATACTATGCTCTTCGTCTCGATACCCGGCAAATACCAACTCCACATTTTCCTGTTTTTCTTTTCTTACAATCGTAAGCTTTTTCTCTATCTGCTCATACGTAGGCGGCTTCGAAATAAATCCGATGGTTTTTTGTCCAAATGCATCAAATATTTTGTCCATGTGACTTGTAACAAACACAATTCGTTCTATCATCCGTTGTTTTAGAAGCAGCTCCTTCAGGTGAATCCCGTCCACTCCTTCCAACTCCACATCCAAAAACAATACTTCCACCGGTTCTCTATCCTGTCTCCTACAGTAAGATAATACTTCTTCCCCCGACTCAAATTCGATATAGTTATGCTCTTTGTTATGTCCAATAAAATACAATTCGCACAGCTTTCGAACTTCCTGCCGTGCGGTTTTCTCATCATCGCAAATTCCGATTAACATGCTTGTCCCCTATCGCGTACAGATCTATTGGGTTCTTCAAAAGTAATTGACTTTCGACACTAAACCCCTGCACATACTATACCACAAGCACCCACTTTATACAAGATAAACATAAAATGTTTACCAAAAAAGAGGCATCGCTGCCTCTTTTTCTCTCTACTCCTCTTTTTCATTTCCACTATTAATTTTAACGTTCTAACTTACCGAGTGCAAGTTCTCTTATGCCGTCCATAATATCTTTATCAACACTGTAATATACAGAATTCACACTGATATACTCGGGATGTACATAAACCTTATACAATTCGTTTTCTGTCACAAAATCAACCCGAGTAAAACCATATAACACCTCTTGCTCCTCATCCATTGAAATCTCCGTCAGTTCCAGTGAAGAAAACAATCCAAAAGCTTCTCCGCCTTCTGCATTCTTTATACTATGCTTTGTATCTCCTACCCAGTATACAATTTCTGTCACTTCTTCATAGAAACTTTCCGTAAAGATTGCATTATTTTCTTTGAATATAACTTCATCCTTCCCACAAGCCACAGTCCCAAACAAGAAACCCAAAATGAACGTTAACACCAAACATTTCTTTTTCAAAATTTCATCCCCTTCTTATTGAAATTCTGTGCTAAGCAAATCAATTACTACTCTTCATACGCTTTTCCCATTGCAATTTTTCTTACATGCGCAATGATATCTTCGTCCACCTCATAATGTACAGAGTCTATACTTATCTCTGTCGAAGATGCCGTAACCTCTGTAGAACCATCTTTCATTATAAATTCCACTCTCATACCGCCAATCAATATATTGTTTAGTTCAGGTACCGTTTTCTCTGTCAATGTTAAAGCAGAAAAAAGAGCGATTACTTTTCTGCACTTTTCTTCATCATCAATGACATATTTCGTATCTCCATTCCAAACTTCGATTTCCGTCACTTCTTCATAGAAACTTTCCGTAAAAATTGCATTATTCTCTTTGAATATAACTTCATCCTTCCCACAATCCACAGTCCCAAACAAGAAACCCAAAATGAACGTTAACACCAAACATTTCTTTTTTTTCAAAATTTCATCCCCTTCTTGTTAAAATTCTTTCTTTACAGTCTATTTTACTTCGCAATAGACATTATCCACGTATACACCACTTCACCTGATGCAAATGCAGTTCCTTCCTCCTTCCCTCTGCTTTTGCGCGCAATTCAATTGTAGCATTACCTTCTCATTCATACAACACCAATTCCATGAACGACACTTTTTTCCCACAAACGACAAAAACCACAAGAAAACACGGCAGAAATCATATACAGATTTCTGCCGTAAAATATGCATTCTCACAACGGTATGTCACCGTTCCTCCGTATTTTGCCACTCTTGTTTGAGGCGATATACAGCATTTCCGTTACACGCGGAAGAAGTTAAGATTTTCATCCAAATCATTTGCAAGGGCACTAAGCTGCTGGGATACGCCGGCCAACGCCTGGATTGTCTCCGTAAGTTCGGACATTGATGCCATGGTTTCCTCTGTGGAAGCCGCATTTCCCTCCGAAATCTCCGCAAGATTCACAATCACATGCTCCACCTCGCCCTTTGAGGTATTACATTCCGTCGTATGACTGCTGAACTCTCTGGTTGCCGCATTCGACTTCTGTACATCATCCTCGAGCACTGCAAACTGCTCCTGTGTCTGCTTTAACTTTTCCTTCTGGGTTTCCATAATTGCCGTTACTTCATCCACAATCGCTACCGTCATACCTGCTTCCTGTGTTACGTCGCGAATGATTCCCTGAATAATCTCCGTAGAAGACGCCGACTGTTCCGCAAGCTTCTTAATCTCCGTTGCGACTACCGCAAAACCCTTACCTGCCTCGCCGGCTCTTGCCGCCTCAATACTTGCATTTAAGGAAAGCAAATTCGTCTGCTCTGCAATGGAATTAATCAACTCCGTTGCCTCACTGATTCTCTTTACGGACTCATTTGTTTTATGAATCTGCTGAGATACCTGCGCAAACGCATCTACCGTCTTTACATTCGTTGTATTTAACTCTTCCATAAACACAGCGGATTCTCTGCTCACACGACTCATTTCCTCAACTGCTGCCTCTAACTGGCCTACATTGTCAAGCATAGCCGCAAACGCATTTCCCATATCGTTCATCTTTACGGAAGCCGTATCCACTTCACCGGCCTGCGCCGTTGCACTCTTTGAAACATCCTCTACTGCTTTTTCAATTTCAATGGAAGTATTTTTACTGTCACTTGCCATGCGGTCTAAGTTCGTACCGCAATCCTTCATTACCACAGACATGTTCTTTAACGTTTCAATAATTCCGGCCAATTTATCGAGGAAACCGTTCAAATAAAGACCAAAGGCAGAAAACTCATCCTTACCGGAAATATCCGCACGCACAGTTAACTGTCCGCCCGTTACGGCAACAAGCGTATTCTTAAACTTCTTTACACTCTTACTCATGCTTCGGCTGATAATCAGGGTAATCGCAACAAGCAATGCCGCACAACCGATACCAATGAGAAGAATTGTAGAGTACAGCTTTGTTTTTTCCGCCTCTGTGTTTTCCGCAATCTTAGTACGGATGGAATCGGACAAGCCCGTTACCTTCTCCGAAAGTGCAATGTTTTCTGTCTTTAAGGCAACAACGCTGTTATCAATTTCCATAATCTCTGTAAAGGTATCTTTCTTGGCATTCAAGTAGTCCACCAACTGCTTCTTCTTTGCTTCATCATTGATATAAGTTCCCGCATTGGAAATGATTTCCTTAAACAACGTCGTCAGTCTGGTGGCCTCTGCATTTGCGTCCTTTCCTTCCACTACCTTCTTGGTATATGCCGCAAACTGATCTGCCAACTGTATCGTCGCACCGTTAAAATCGTACAAACGACACGGTGTTACACGTGTGGAAAGGCCGGTATAATCTTCTAACTTATCCGTCTCCACATATAAATCATAGGAAATCGTATCAAACTCATTCCATGCATAGGACTGAATCGGAATTGCAAGGTAAACTTCTTCCCACGCACCGTTTGCCGAGGAGAAGTTGGCTCCTGCATAAAAACTTCTTACTCCGTCAAAGTTCTCTACTGCCGTCTTTGTAATTACACCATAGGAACCGTTTAAGCTGCCGCTGCTCACTGCAGTCATGTCATACGGCACTGCTTCCCCGCCCTTATAAAAGGTCAGATTACTTACATAAACATCTCCCTTATATTCCACTGCGGTACCGGATACACGTAAAATCAACAAATCACGCTTTCCGTTTCCCGGAAGCTCACTACGATAAGAAAACTTACCGTAGTTTTTTCCGTTTATCGTAACCGTCGGAAGAGTCCCCGGAATATCCATAGTCTTGGAATCCACCCAGGTATCATCCGTAGTCTGCCCCAGAATATCGCTGATTCTACGGTCGTTTACCGTGTACGTTGCATACTTTCCGGCCGTGCTTGTATATCCTCTGGTCTGACCCATCTCACGGATCTGAACATAATTTTCTTTAAATGCAGTAATTGCCTCAGCCATCTGCTTTAAATCAGCATCATACTGAGCTCCGGAAATTTTCTTTGCATTTTCCACGTTTGCAGCCATCTCATCCAGATTAGTCACAATACTCTCCAAATAAGAATCCTGCAGAAAATATAAAAATGAAGTCTCTAAACTTTTATTCTCGTACTGATAAAGATTTACCTCGTTAATCTCGGACAGAATCTCATTGTTCTTACCGGTCTTATTTACTGCGGAAATTCCCACATAACCGAGAATAAATGCTGAAACCAGCGCAACTGCTCCCATCAAGACAACCTTCCCTTTAATACTTTGTAAAAAGGAGGCTTTTGTTTCCTTTGGCATAGCACTCACCTTACGGAGTTTCTTTTCTTTCGTCTTCTTCATACGCGTATCCTTTCCTCTGTGAAATCGTCATCCGGTTACTCATCTGTTTTACTCCCTATACCTCATATATAGCACCTTTATGAGCATATTTCAAGTACTTTTGTTGCCTTTTCATCAATCCTTTACTTTTCTTTGATTACGAAAACAGCGGGCATAACAGAATCGGCAAACATATCGCCGGCACAAAGTTCATCACCTTGAACTTTGAAATCCCAAGCATATTCATGGCCAGTCCGATAATGATTACATTGCCCACACAGTTCATTTCCGCAATGACCGGGTCCGTTA
The DNA here is from genome assembly GCA_017465475.1 of Lachnospiraceae bacterium. GTDB lineage: Bacteria > Bacillota > Clostridia > Lachnospirales > Lachnospiraceae > SIG307. Next base: position 3,335 of record JAFTWC010000015.1, on the reverse strand, counting down.
AAAAGGGTTCGATAAACTGTGCCAACAGCGTAATACTTCCTTGGTACACAAACAACAAACTTGCAGAAAGCATCACTCCCGCACCGAGGGTAGACGCAAAAATAATAGCAGCCACAAAGTCCAGCAAAGACTTTGCAAAGAGCGTGTCATGGTTTCCCGTGAGACCACTTTGCAGGGACCCTACAATGGCCATAGCTCCTACGCAAAACAGGAGACTTGAGGTCACAAAGCCCTCTGCAAGAGAAACTTTCTGTGTCTGTGCAACCGCCGCATTTGAAGTGCCGGCAATTCCGCCTTCCGAAGCTTTCGCACCTGTAGTTTCGCTTGCAGCCCCCTTCTTCCCGGAAAACTTTTTCTCCAAAAAATTGCCAAGCTTATTAATCTTGTCATCCAAATCCACAGCCTCGCCGATAATCGTACCCACTACCATGGAAATAATCAGCACCAGCGTATTTTCTCCTTCCAGACACCCGCTGATACCGATATAAAGAGTACAAAGCCCCAGACCGATCATCAACGTATCCGCTATCTTCTTCGGAAGGCCTTTTTTGAGTAACAATCCTATCGCGCCGCCTACGATAATCGCAGCCGCATTCACCAACGTACCTAACATAACTCCTCCAACTTTAAAGAGCCGCCGTGTGTAATCCCCACACGGCAGCCCTCAAATTCAACTAACTAGTTTTTCTTTACACCGAGAGTTACATTCTCGCCGTTTAAATCCCAATCCTTGGTATAGCCGTCGGTGCTTCCGAATACCAGGCTGTCTGCCAGTACTACGGACTTCACTTCCGCTTCGTTCTTTGCGAAGAGGTCAGCTAACTTGTCGTTTCCGGTCACATACAAGGTGATGTGATCCATTACCTCAAAGCCTGCTTCCTTACGCATGGTCTGTACCTTGGAGATAAGCTCTCTTACGTAACCCTCTTCGATGAGCTCTGCCGTCAGGTTTGTATCCAGCACAACGGTGACACCGTTATCTGCCTCGGATACATAGCCTTCCTTCTGAGCAGACTCGATTAAAAGGTCTTCTGCGGTCAAATCCTCTGCTGCACCTTCTACGGTTACGGTGAGCTTTCCGGTGTTGTTAAGCTCATCCATTGCCCCATTGCCGTCAAGCTCCGTCAGTACGGTACGCAGTGCATTTAAGCGGCTGCCGAAACGCTTACCGAGGGTCTTTAACTGCGGCTTAAAGGTATAAGAGGTGAAATCGCGTACGTCGGTGGTAAATGCCACGTTCTTTACGTTTAACTCATCCGCAATGATTTCATTAAAGAATGCCGGCAGTTCGCCCTCCTCGGACTTCACATACATGGTGCCGATCGGCTGACGCTGCTTGATATTTGCAGTATTTCTTGCCGCGCGGCCAAGCACAACGATATTCAGTACGCGCTCCATGTTATCCTCTAAGTTCTTATCAATCCAGGAAAGCTTTACTTCCGGGAAGTCACAAAGGTGTACGCTCTCCGGTGCGGTCTTATCCAGACTGCAAACCAGGTTACGGTAGATTTCCTCTGCCATAAACGGAATCATCGGAGCTGCAGTCTTTGCGATGGTCACAAGAGCGGTATACAGTGTCATGTAAGCGTTGATCTTATCCTGCTCCATGCCCTTTGCCCAGAAGCGCTCTCTGCCGCGGCGCACATACCAGTTACTCATTTCATCCACGAACTCCTGCAATGCTCTTGCAGCTTCCGGGATACGATAGTGGTCTAAGTTGTCATCAACCGCACCAACCACGCTGTTTAACTTGGAAAGCAGCCACTTATCCATTACCGGCAGCTTATCGTAGTCTAAGGTGTACTTGGTAGCGTCAAATTCGTCAATATTTGCATACAATACAAAGAACGCGTAGGTATTCCACAGGGTACCCATGAACTTTCTCTGACCTTCCACAACCGCCTTATCGTGGAAACGGTTCGGCAACCACGGAGCGGAGTTGATGTAGAAGTACCAACGGATAGCATCCGCACCGAACTTCTCCAGTGCATCAAACGGATCCACTGCATTTCCTTTACTCTTACTCATCTTCTGACCGTTCTCATCCTGAACGTGACCAAGCACGATTACGTTCTCATACGGAGCCTTGTTAAAGAGGAGTGTAGACTCTGCAAGGAGAGAATGGAACCAACCTCTGGTCTGGTCCACAGCCTCGGAAATGAACTGTGCCGGGAACTGCTTCTCAAACAATTCCTTATTTTCAAACGGATAATGATGCTGTGCAAACGGCATCGCTCCGGAGTCAAACCAACAGTCCAAAACTTCCGGTACACGGGTCATCTTCTTACCACACTCCGGACAATTTAAAGTAATAGCATCGATGTACGGACGATGGAACTCTACGGTCTTTGCCTCTTCCATACCGCTCATACGATACAACTCGTCACGGCCTTCCACACAATGTCTGTGACCGCACTCACACTCCCAGATATTAAGCGGAGTACCCCAGTAACGGTTACGGGAGATTGCCCAGTCCTGAATGTTTTCCAGCCAGTTACCGAAACGGCCCTTACCGATGGATTCCGGAATCCAGTTGATGGTGTTGTTGTTGCGGATTAAGTCATCCTTTACCGCGGTTTCCTTGATGTACCAGGACTCACGTGCATAGTAGATGAGCGGGGTATCACATCTCCAACAATGCGGATAGCTGTGCTCAAACTTCGGTGCATCAAAGAGAAGTCCCTTCTTATCCAAATCCGTTAATACAAGCGGATCTGCCTTCTTAACAAACACACCTGCATACGGGGTCTCTGCGGTCATTTCACCCTTACCGTCAACCAGCTGTACAAACGGCAGGTCATACTTTCTGCCCACGTTGGCATCGTCTTCACCGAAAGCCGGAGCAATGTGTACCACGCCGGTACCATCGGTTAAGGTAACGTAATTGTCACATACCACATAGTGAGCCTTCTTGCCCTGCTTTGCACAAATGTCTACCGCGCAGTCAAACAGCGGCTCGTATTCCTTGTATTCCAAATCCTTACCTACATAGGTTTCAAGCACGGTGTATGCCGGTGCATCTTCCTTGGCAAGCTTACCGAGAACGGTATCCAGAAGAGCCTCTGCCATGTAGTAGGTGTATCCGTCAGCTGCTGCCACCTTTGCGTAACGTTCCTCCGGGTTTACACAGAGAGCCACGTTACTCGGCAGGGTCCACGGAGTGGTGGTCCATGCTAAGATGTAAGCATCCTCGCCTACCACCTTAAAGCGTGCCACTGCGGAACGTTCCTTTACGTCCTTATAACCCTGTGCCACTTCCGCGGAAGAAAGCGGGGTTCCGCAACGCGGACAATACGGCACAATCTTAAAGCCCTTATAGAGTAAGCCCTTATCCC
>JAFTWC010000014.1 GCA_017465475.1 Lachnospiraceae bacterium | reverse complement strand
TTGGCAAATCTCATTTATTGTCTGGTCTAAATTCCACTTTAAAGGGGCTGACGCGATTCGTCAACCCCCAAAATGCTGAATTTAGTCTTCAGTATGGAATTTAAGTTTACATGAGGAATTTACATTTTCACTCAACCTTTTTCATTTTACTTCTTTCGTCCGGCAATACAGCGTTCTCTCTTATTCCGGTCTCACCTCTACACCACCTACCGGACGGATGCGGAATACATAACAGGTTCCTTCCCCAAACACGCGCTCCAATTCCCTTACATAGGCATCTGACTTCTCCAAAGGCACAAATGCCTGTATGGTTCCTGCAAAACCGCCACCATGAACACGTACCGCACCGGTTCCGTCAAGAACAAGCTTACTGATCATAATTCCTAACGGAATGGCTTGTTCCGTCGGTGCAGAGTTGGAATACAGATTTTGCAATTGATTTGCCGAGGAGTCACCGGACGCCTGCACAAGGGATAAGAATTTCTTCGCATCTCCACTCTTTAATGCCTCTGCCTCTTCCTTTGCCCGACGATTGTCAGAGAAGAAATGCATTGCACGCAAAATCGCTCGGTCGGAACAAGTGTTACGAAGCTTCGGAATTTCTCTGTAAAAGTCTTCTTCCTCCACCTGTCGTAAATACTCTTTTCCGAACTGCGCCGCTACTTTTTCCATTTCGGAGCGTACCGCCACATAATCCGGTGTAAGATTCACATGATTTCCGCCGGTATCCGTAACACAGATACAATATCCTTCCTTTTCAAAATCAAAGGAAAAACGCTCTACCAACGGATGTTCCGTATCCGCAAAATCAATGGACACCAGACCGCCTAAAGAACTTGCCATTTGATCCATCAATCCGCACTTCTTTCCAAAGTATACATTTTCCGCATACTGACCGATTTTCGCAATTTCTACCGCGCCGGCCTTTCCTTCATTATAATAGCTATCGATAATGGTGCCGATTAAGGTTTCAAATGCGGCGGAAGAAGAAATTCCACTGCCTGCAAGTACATCAGAGGTGCTGTAGACATCAAAACCGCCCACCTGTACTCCCATTTTTGCAAACCGGGATACAATACCTCTTACAATGGCCTTGGAGCCCTTTTCTCCCTGCTGCACCGACAAGTCGGACAGATCTACAGAAAAACTTCCGTATCCTTCCGAATATACCCGGATTACTCCTTCTCTATGGAAAGAAACCACCGCAATGGCATCTAACTGTACTGCTGCGGCCAACACACAGCCGTGTTGATGGTCCGTATGATTCCCTCCGATTTCGGTTCTGCCCTGCGCGGAGAACAGAGAGATTTCCTCTCTCTCCGGATAAATCTCTGCAAACCGCTCTATCGCCTTTTCATAGCGTTCTTTTTGTTTTGCAATGACTTCTTCGGCTCCGCCGTACAACATTTTTAATGTAGGTAAAAACGCACCCTGCTCCAATTTCTTCTTTACTTCTTCCAGTTTCATACATTTCCTCTTTTCTATTTTCCCGTCACCGGACTAATTACAAACGCCAACGTCATCGGCTCCTTCGGATTGATTTTAAACTCTTTATGTACCGGAGCTCCCCAGCTGTCATCTCCGCCTACCCCCATCTGCTTTGCCGCAAGACGTACCCAGGTATAAGACGGCTCCTTTAACTCTTCCAGATGCATGGCGGTTTCCAGTTCTGCCGCGCTATAAGGTAACACGCTCATTTCAAACGGCTCTTCGCTTCTCGTAAATCGTAATCCGACGCCGGATTCATCTGTCACCTGTACATATCGCACTTCCGTCCGGTTTCCGCACTCCTGGGGATTCACATAGCCGGACAGATTTTCCTTTGCGGTGGATTCGTACACACCGAGCTTTCCGCCAAACCTCCGGTCACAGTAATTTTCTTCCGGTCCCAATCCGTAATACCGGAATCTATTGTACTGCTTTTTCATCTTAAAGTCCATAGCAAACACCGGGAAATCCACTTCCGTATCCACCCCCGGATATTCCGCCCGAACCTTAACCCTTCCGTCAAAGTATACCGTATAAATCACACGATAGGTAAAGGACGGAGTCATGGTTGCGTCGTACGGAAATACCAGTTCCAGAGAATCTTCTTTCTCCTCCCAGGAAATCAAATCGCGACGATATCTTGCATACTTTCCCGCAATTTCCCAACGGGATGCAAAAATCTGATATCCTGCCCCTCTGTCATTATCCGTAAAAGCACGCCAAAAGCTTACCTGAGGCACTCTGGTAATAAACTCTTCTCCACCGTACACCAGAGATGTAATACCTCCCTGGCCCTTATCAAACTGTACATAGAAATCATCGCCTTTTACACCGATACAAAAATCACCGTATATGATATCCGGTTTTTTCTTATAACTTCCGCAGGCCGCGATTACGTTTTTTCCTACCGTTACCGTCTCCTGTGCAAAGCACACCTCATAGCCTGCATCGGCATAGTTCGTATCCTGTGCCAATACGGCGGATACAGTGTACACATACTCACCGGATTCTTTTGGGAGTACAAGTCCCAGCGTTACAGAGGCCTCTTTCCCCGCCGGAATACAAAGCGTGTGTTCCTCCCGGCTCAATACGCGGCCTTCCTTCTCCAAACAAGCAATAAAACGGTAACCGGTGGTATCCACAAACAAATTACGGTTTTTCACCGTCAGCACACCGTCTTCCACCGACATCTTAAGATTGGAATACAATGCTTTTACTTCCTGCATTTTCGGAGATGCCTTCCGATCCGCATACACGATACCGTCGGTACAAAATCCCCAGTCTGCCGGACGTTCTTCAAAGTCACCGCCGTAAGCCAGTACCCGTTCTCCGTTCTCTAACGTTCTGTACAATGCCTGATCGATAAAATCCCAAATAAAGCCTCCCTGATATCCCGGGTACTTTTCTTCCAAATCCGTATACAGTTTCATCCCACCCACGGAATTTCCCATAGCATGCATATATTCACAGCTGATATAAGGCTTCTTCGGATTATTTTGCAGATACGTTTCAATATCCGCCGGCTTTGCATACATCCGCGACTCCATATCGGTAATGAAATCATACTTCCGGTTCCATGCCACACCTTCGTAATGCACTAATCTTCTTGTATCCTTTTTATGAAAATACTCCGCCATGGCAGCTATATTTTCTCCGCAGAAAGACTCATTTCCGCAGGACCAGATGAGAACACACGGATGATTTTTATCCCTTTCATACATGGACCTTGCACGATCCAGCACCGCATTCCTCCACTCCGGATAATCTCCCGGAAGGTTCCGGGCAGGTCCTCTGTCAATCTGCCATGTCCCGTGGGTTTCCAGATTCGTTTCGTCAATGACATAAATGCCGTATTCGTCACAAAGCTCGTACCATCCGGTCTGATTCGGATAATGACTGGTTCGTACCGCATTGATATTGTTACGCTTCATCATAAGAATATCTGCTAACATATCCTCTTCATTAATGGCACGCCCTCTATCTGCAGAAAACTCATGCCGGTCCACTCCTTTAAACACAATCCGCTTCCCGTTCAGGCACATCAAACCGTCTTTCAGCTCAAAGGTGCGAAATCCCACTTTAGATGTTGCTCTTTCACATACTACACCGTCCTTATCCGTAAGTTCTGCCTCAAAGGTATACAAATAAGGTACTTCCGCACTCCAGGCCTTCACACCTTCCACGGTTGTCCGAAATACAGTCTTGGCATCTTTTACCTCCGCTGCATCAGAGTATACTTCCTTCCCATCCCTATCCTTTAACCATACCTTTACCGAGCCGGCTTCACTCACATCTCCCTCTAAGGAAAGTTCCGCCTCAAACACACCGCTGCCGTCCGTAACTATATAATCCGCCGTCAGTTTCATATCCTTTACGTGAAGTTTCGGTATTCCGTATAAAATAACGTCCCGGAAAATGCCGGAAAATCTCCAGAAATCCTGGTCTTCCAACCAGCTGCCGCTGCAAAAACGATATACCTCCACTGCCAGCTTATTGTTTTTCTCCTTTAAAAACGGAGTAATCAAAAACTCGGAAGGGGTAAAGGTATCCTCACTGTATCCTACAAACTCTCCGTTTACCCACACATAGAAAGCCGACTCCACCCCTTGAAAGGATAAAACCACATCCTTTCCTTTCCATTCTTCGTCCAAATCAAAATAGGTCACATAACTTCCCACCGGATTTTCTTTTTCCGGCACCTTAGGTTGCACAACGGTTTCCACTCCGTCCCACGGATACATTACATTCACATACTGACAACGTCCGTATCCCTGAAGCTGTATATGACCCGGCACCTGTATTTCATCAAACCCTTCCTCTGTACAATCGGTACAAAAAAAGTTCTTTTTTCTGGATTCCGGATTTTTCGCATAAGAAAATTTCCATGTTCCGTTTAATAACCGGAAAAGCGTGTCGCCATCCTTAAAAAATTTATGATCCGAATGCGCTTCCCTGCGGTTTACCGCCACCACCTCCGGATTTATGAGCCATTCCATTCTCGGTTCCATACCATACCTCCTTGATTTTCATTGCATAACGTTGATTCACAAACTTTTCTTTATCGCTTGTCTGACTTTACTCTTATTTTACCACCACATCCGTAAAAGCGCCATAAACACAATACAACAAAACATGCACAAAATGATACAAACGCACTTGCTTTTTCCGTCAAACCGATACATAATAAAAATAGAATACTCTAGGAGGAATACTATGTATATCAATGCTGCCTATCTGCACAATTCATTTTCCGATGTCATGGATTTAAGTAAACCGCTCATTATAACCTGCTGCGGCTATTACCGGATTCATACCATGTCAACCTTTCTCACTGAACGTCCCCAGGGAAGAAAGGACTATCAGCTTTTATATGTTGCTTCCGGAAAAGCACATTTTTATGTTCAGGAAAAAGAACATCTTTTGACTGCAGGAACCATGGTTCTTTACTATCCGGGAGATGCTCAAAAATATTTTTACCATGCTTCCGATAAAACCGAAGTATACTGGATTCACTTTACCGGTTCGGAAGTAGACCGTTTTCTGTCCGCTTTCGGCATATCCGCCGCAGAACCGGTCTTTTACACCGGCACCTCCCCGGATTATCCAAAGTTATACGGACAAATCATCGAAGAACTCCGGTTATGCCGTCCCGGTTACGAAGAACTCTTATCCCTTCTTTTACAGCAAATCTTTTTGCTTTCCCACCGCCACAGAACAGAAGGACAAAAAACGGGCAGCGACATCCGGGATGAAATCGAACGCGCTACCCATTATTTTAACGAAAATTATCATTCCGTTCTCAGCATTAAAGAATACGCCATATCAAGGCACCTGAGTCCTTGCTGGTTTATCCGGAATTTTAAGGAAATTGTAAAAGTTACTCCTATGCAGTATATTGTCTCTCTGCGCATGATGAATGCCCAGAACCTTTTAGAAAATACCACCTTAAACATAACAGAAATCGCCGAAGCGGTGGGATACGACAATCCGCTGTACTTCAGCCGCCTGTTTCACAAGCATACCGGCGTTTCTCCTTCCGTATACAGAGCCTCCCGCACGAAGTTGAAAGAAAAAGACTAATAAATAACTCTCTTTGCGCTGTGAGGTGTACGATAGTTGTATCTTGAAATAATGACACCGGTGTTATAATCCGAAGCGTGTACTACTTTTCCGTCTCCGATATACATAGCCACATGATCCACTCTTCCGCCCGAGGCATAAAATACCAAATCTCCTGCTTTTAAATAGGTGGTATTTGGTGTAACAGACAGCAAAGAACTACTGGCTGCCATATCTCTGGATACCCGAGGCAGGGTATAGCCGTACTTCTTATAGGCCGCATAACACAAACCGGAACAATCCACCCCTGTGTTCATATTAGTTCCGCCCCAGACATAAGCAGTTCCCACCGCCGTTTTCGCATAATCCGCCACCTGTCTGGCTTTACTGCGCTTTGACTGCTCCGCTGCCACCTTTTTCTCTGCCTCCGCTTTTGCCGCAGCCTCAGCCGCCGCTTTTTTCTCTGCAGCGATTCTCTCCTTTTCTTCGGAAAGGGTTTCGCCCACCGGCGGTTGTCCGGTCACTTTTACATAGTTTGCAGACATATATCCGGTTTTCATTGTATTACCGTCCCAAAAGCGGATTTTCATCCACTTAGCTCCCTCCTTCAGAAGTTCTGCCTCGGTTCCCTTGGAGACCGTTTTTAAAATATCATAGTTTGTTCCCGCTCCGGAGCGGATATTCAATGTATTTGCCGTCACCTGCACCTTCGGAGCATATCTTTCATTAATGGCTTCTTCTGCCTCATCTTCCAGTAACAAATATTCTTTTACTACATATCCCGTCACATTACCGGAAGAGATATAGACCCAGTTCCCGCAATCTTCCATGACAGTAGCTACACAGCCGCCGTACAACTTTCCCACCACCCCGGAAGATGTGGTAGGCTTTTGTCTGACATTCACAAAATTGGTTACATTCGCGTACACTCTTGTGCCTTCAAGCCCGCGTGTTCTTGAAAATAACGCAATCTCCCCCTCCGGTTCATTCCCGTTTCCAACAAACTCTCCCCGCAATACACATTTTTCCAGTCCTTCCAGGCCCTCTATGTATTGATACTCTGCACCGACTGCCCTCCAAATATATTTAACATCCGTTAACGTATTTTGCATCACCGTCACGATTTCCGTTTCAATTGGATTTACTAACACATTAGCCGCAACTGCATCTTTACTGTTTATCATTCCGGCTAACGCTGCCACTCCCAGGCACAACAACATCTTATTATACTTAAAACAACTCAAATGGAACCCTCCCTTTTAAATGTTACAAATTTATTACAAACTTGTAACATAATTATAACAAGCCCCCGGTGCAATGTCAACACACCGAGGGCATCCAATTTCTTCCTATTGTAATTTAAACATATATTCTGTCGACTTCTGTCAGCACAGAACAGATCTGTTTCTTCCGATTACTGTTCATTCAAATACGTTTCTATGCCATAAATTGCCGTTGCACCATCTGCTGCCGCCGTCACCACCTGCCTTAACTGCTTTGTACGTAAATCACCTGCTGCAAAAATACCCGGCACATCCGTTTTACAATCCTCTCCGGCCATCACATACCCTGCTTCATTTAAAGAAACTAATCCTTTTAAAAGCTCCGTATTCGGAAGCATACCTACCGCAACAAACACGCCGGAAACCGGAAGTGCTCTCTCTCCTGCTTCCGTAACTACCGTAAGGGTTTCCACTTTTCCGTTTCCTTCGATTCTTGCCGGCGTGGCCTTTAATACAAACTCCACATTTTCACAACTGCGTAAACGATTTACCAGAGTCTTTGCAGCACGGAATCCGTCTCTGCGATGTACCAAATAAACTTTTTTACAAATACGGGCCAAAAACAGAGCATCTTCAATGGCCACGTCCCCGCCGCCTACTACTGCCACTTCCTTTCCTCTAAAAAAAGCCCCGTCGCAGGTGGCGCAATAGGAAACTCCGCTTCCGGCAAACTCCGTTTCCCCCGGCACGGAAAGCATTCTGTGTTTTGCGCCGGTAGCAAACAAAACCGTCTTAGCGGTATAACTTTCGCCATCCTCCAATACAACTAAAAATCCGTTTTCTTGCTTCTTTACTTCCGTTACTTTTCCATCCCGGAAGGTCACACCACAGGCATCGCAGTGTTCCCTGAACTTCATGGCAAGCTCAAAACCACCGATTCCTTTTAATCCCGGATAGTTGTCCACTTCCGATGTATTTACAATCTGTCCTCCGCTCATCAAGCCGCTTTCCAACACCAAGTGGGACAACTCTGCTCTCGCTGCATAAATCCCTGCTGCCATTCCCGCAGGACCTGCTCCGATAATTACCGTATCTAACATAAAAACCTCTTTCTGCGCCTTATTGCGCTCTTTTCTTGCTTTTTTATAAACTTTGTGTTATACTTACTTTAGAAACATTGTTTGTCCATTTTCTGTTATTTATTACGAAAGGAGGATGCCTTATGGATATTGCCGCTCTTTCTATGCAGGCTTCTGCATTAAAAGCTTCCGACATGGTCAGTGTTGCGGTATTCAAGAAAACACTTGAAACCATCGAAGGCTCCGGAGAAAACATGATTAAAATGATGGAGCAGTCGGTTCAACCGAATCTCGGTCAGAACATTGACCTTCGCGTGTAAAGCTCATGCCACTGCATGGGCTTTTTGCTTTTCTCCGTGTTATTACTTATTTTCTCTCCTACCAAATCATAAAATAAATGCAAATCAAAACACCGAATAACAAGGACCAGGAACCTAATTCTATCCATCCCGCAAGTCCTTTTTTCTTTGCTTCAGCCACTTCCGATACTTCTGCTGAATCCGATACTTTCTTTCTGTGTTTTACCAAAACACGAAAAATCGCTGCAAGAACGAGAATAGCAGTCACAACTCCCGGAATCAACTGCGGTAACAGTTCTGCCACATTGTACTGTTCTTCGGCAGCCGCAACTTCATCCGCCGTCAGATACAACAATAGGGTGGATTTACCGTTAATGTACAAATGCAACAACATCGAAGGCAAAATCGAACCGGTCACTTCATTGACTGCCGCGAATAAAATCCCGATTACTACTGCATAGGACAGCTGATTCATATTCATGTGCATCAAACCGAACAACACTGCTGTCAGTATCACCGCTCCCGATACACTGCACTTTTTATATCCTTGGTACAATATTCCACGAAAAATGAATTCTTCACACAGTGCCGGCATAACCGCAATGACTAATAATGTCAGTGGAAGCGGATATGCCAAAATCAGTTCCATCATATGCTCTCCCACCACATTGGTGGCAAACAACTGGGATAGCAGATTTACAAACTCACCAATGGTTTCAATACAAAAGGCAAAGGGAATTAACAACAGCCATTGAAGCGCATCCAACTTTGAAATCCCCAGTGCTTCCCGAAACGGCAGTCTTCTTTGTAAAAGGTAATACACACCGGGAAGTGCCAAAAACACTTCTATCAGAAACTGCTGTACCATCGCATTTCCCATACCGGCTCCTGCCAGTAGAAATACCATTCCCTGGGACACCGCAATACTGAATAAAAACACCCGATTCGCCTCTATGGCATATATCCGTTTCATGCTCTTTCCTCCACACAGTTTCTTCCCTCTACCAGTATACAATTTTTTCCTCACTATTTCTAGCTTTTTTTTTGATTTTATGCTATACTTGTGTGCATACAAAAACAAATGATTTGCCGGCCAAGAAAAACCGGCGCCAAAGGAGTTACTATGTATTCGTTTTCAACAAAAATCCGATACAGTGAAGTGGATGCTTCTCTACAGCTATCCTATCCGTCTATTATTAATTATTTCCAGGACTGCAGCATTTTCCACTCGGAAGATTTAGGTATCGGTATCGATTATTTAAAGGATGCACATCGTGTCTGGTTATTGAATTCCTGGCAAATCAAAATTCACCGTTTTCCGCAGTTTAACGACGAATTAAACGTGAATACTTGGCCTTATGATTTCAAATCCATGTTTGGTTACCGCAATTTCACTCTGACGGACAAAGAAAACAACATTTTAGTGTCCGCCAACTCCATATGGGTCTTTGCGGACACGGATACCGGTCGTCCCGTAAAACCGGATCCGGATTACGCCTCCCGCTATCCTTTGGACCCGCCGCTACCAATGGACACTGCTCCGAGAAAAATCGACATTCCTGCCGATTATATCGAAGGAGCTCCCATTCCGGTTACGGTATCCCATCTGGATTCCAATCAACATGTAAATAACGGCCAATATGTTGCAATGGCTTCTGCGTTTCTTCCTCATGCTGATTACAGGAATTTACGGGTAGAATACAAAAAAGCCGCACAATTGGGAGACACGATTTATCCACGCATTTCAATGCGGGATGAAATCTGTACCGTTGTACTTGCTGCCAAAGACGGCACCCCTTATGCGGTTGCTGAATTCAAAAAATAAATACCTATGAAATTATATCTCACAGAGAGGACTTACAGCTATGATTATGCTTGGACAAATGCAGACACTTACCGTCTGCCGCTCTACAGAAAACGGTGTTTATCTGGAAAGTAAAACCGATGGCACACCATCCCTTTCCGCAGACACTGCAGCCATTCCGGAATCTCGGATTTTACTTCCGCGAAACCAAGTGCCGGAAGGCATCAAACACGGTGACTCCATTCGTGTCTTCGTTTACCGTGACTCCGAGGACCGTGCCATTGCCACCACTACGGTTCCTCCCCTCACATTAGGAGAAACTGCTGTTCTTACGGTGAAACAGACCTCTGCCATCGGTGCTTTCTTAGACTGGGGACTGGCAAAGGATCTGCTTCTTCCTTTTAAAGAACAGACCGCAAAAGTAAAAGAAGGGGAAAAAGTTATCGTTGCCCTTTACATCGACAAAAGCGGTCGTTTATGTGCTACCATGCACGTCTATGACTATTTATCCGGCAATGCACCGTACAAAAAGGACGACAGAGTTACCGGTATTGTATATGAACACATCGATGAATTCGGTACCTATGTGGCTGTAGATGAACTTTACTCCGCACTGATTCCTCGTCGTGAAGTCATCACTCCCCTTCGTCCGGGTACCGTAATACAGGCCCGTGTCACCAAGGTTCAGCCGGACGGACGGTTGGAACTTTCCATCCGTGAAAAAGCATATCTTCAGATGGATGACGACGCAGAAATCGTGTTACGACTTTTAAAAGAAGCCGGCGGCTATCTTCCGTATCACGACAAATCCAATCCGGAAGCCATCAAGGCAAAATTCGGCCTTAGTAAAAATGCCTTTAAGCGGGCCATCGGACGTCTTTACAAGGATAGTATTCTTACTCTGGAAGAAGACGGCATCCGATTAAACTAACCTTTTAAACCAATCTTGCAGCAATACCTCAATACAAGTTTTGTCTGCACCCAAAAAGAAAGCGGAGCCCTAACTCGGTTCCGCTTTCTTCTATATGCTATATCAATCCAACTTACTTTCTGTCCAGGAAACGCATCTGAGGCCCCTGCCCCTTTATACTTGTCATCTTCGGCTCTTCCCTCGGCTTAATATAGGATGAGAAATCATTAATGTATTTTGCCTTACAGGTTTCACAAAAGCGACCGGTACGAATCATCTTACCACAGCCTTCGCATTCCAACCCCACCTGCGCATCTTCGCTGAATGCCAGACGTTCTTCACGAATCCAACGTTTAATCTGAGCAATGGTCACATCATTTTCCTCTGCAACCTCCTGCATACCTGCCCGCGGATGGTCATACACATAATCACGTACTTCATCAAACTTTAAATCCAGTGCTTTCGCACACTCCGGACAAAGAGGCTGTCCTCCGATATAGTTAAACAAACGGCTACATCCTTTACAGTTTCTAACATCCATTTTCTCTTCCTCCTCAAAACCTCTTCTATTCTGATGTACTTCCGAGACAAATACATGCTCCGTATATCCCGGATATTCCATGTTCTGCCAATACTCCCGCACAAGCCTCTAATGTAGCTCCCGTGGTATAAATATCGTCCACAATTGCCACACATTGCGGTAATTCGGAAAATTGCTTTGCTTCCGCCTCATTCCATGCCATGGATTGGAGCAAATTTCTCTTTCTTTCTTTTTTGGTTAATTTACTTTGAGGTACAGTGTTCTGCACTCTCTTTACTAAATGAGCCACACGCATCCCCAAGGTCTTTGCCAACCCTTCCGCTAACAACTCCGCTTGATTAAACCCTCGAAATCGTCGTCGTTTACCGGAAACCGGCACAGGAACCAACACTGTCACCCCGTGTCGTAACAATTGTTTTCCAAAGGTATGTGCCATGTGGTACACATAAAAATCCGCGTACTCCGTTCTGCCCTTATACTTAAATCCGGCAATGGAGCTTTTCATCTGCCTGTCATACTGCCAAACAGCATAATTTCTTATCAGAAATCTATGCTGTGTTTTACAACTGTCACAGTATTCTGCCCGTTCATCCGAAATTTCCCGTCCGCAACACATACAAAGCGGTTCTTTAAGCTTCCGAAGCTTTCCGGAACACTCTGCACAAGTCATACTTTCCCAAGGGATTCGCAGTTCCCCGCAAACAGGACAACGTGGCGGAAACAGACATGAAATAAACAAGTTACTCCCTTTTCTTATCAGTAAAACCTAACCCCCTTATCGCCTTTTGTTTATTTTACAATATTTCACTACTAAATACAAGAGTTTTCAGAAAGATTTCTTATTTTCCTTCTGCCATCTCATCAAGGCGACTCCACAAACCGGAATATCGTTTCATTTCATCCGTATTGTCTATCATAGCATTTACCGTAGCTGCACTTCCCACTATGGTAACACATTGTTTTGCTCTGGTCACTGCAGTATAGAGGAGATTACGATTCATCAAAAGTCGAGGTCCCGTTAAGAGCGGTAACACCACCGCCGGATACTCACTTCCCTGGGATTTATGAATAGTGGCTGCATAGGCCAATTCCAACTCATCCAGCTGTGCAAACGGATACTCCGCAACCTTTCCTTCATCAAACATGACACTCACTCTCTCTGAAAAGAAATTTATCTCCGTAATGGTTCCGCAGTCTCCGTTAAACACACCGCTTCCCGATTCCGTCGGAATTCCGTATCGACTGCGAATTTCCCATTCCATTTGGTAATTGTTTTTTATTTGCATTACTTTATCGCCTTCACGAAAAACACCTTTACTGTGTTCTTTCTCCTTTTTAGACGCGTCCGGCGGATTTACATGGGCCTGTAGCAACTCATTCAGTCGTTCCACGCCCAGTTCTCCTTTTCGCATAGGAGTTAACACTTGTATTTCTTGTGGTTTTACCTTCAAATGTCGGGAAAGTTTCTCCTTTACAAGATACAAAATGGACTGTTGTATCACCGTTATATCTTCCCTCTGTAAAAAGAAAAAGTCTGTACTCTTATTGTCCAGTCTGATTTCCTCTCCCCCATGAATCTTGTGGGCATTGGTAATAATGTCGCTTTCTTGAGCCTGTCTGAAAATTTTATCTAAGGTTACCACCGAAAAACATCCGGACGTAATAATATCCCGTAACACATTTCCCGGTCCCACCGACGGCAACTGATTCACATCCCCCACCAACACCAATCTGGTTCCGATGGAAATTGCCTTTAACAGCGCGTGCATCAGATAAATATCCACCATCGACATCTCGTCAATAATAATCAAATCACATTCCAACGGATTTTCTTCGTTTCTTTCAAATTGCATCCGGTTCCCCGTAGCTTCCGAAACCTTTAATTCCAATAAGCGATGTATCGTCCTTGCCTCCCTGCCCGTAGTCTCCGTCATACGCTTTGCAGCGCGACCGGTAGGTGCCGCAAGCAAAATATCCAGTCCTTCCTTTTCAAAATATTGTAACATGGTACGTATGGTTGTTGTCTTTCCGGTTCCGGGACCACCCGTCAGAATAAACACGCCGTGCTTCGCCGTCTCTAATACCGCTTTTCTCTGAAGTTCATCCAGTTCAATTTCTTCTTCACGTTCCAAAGATACCAGCTTTGTTTCCAACACCGAATCAGGTAAATCATAACTCACATTCAAATCCAGTAACATACGGGCAGTGTTAAGCTCTGTATAATATGCAACCGTTCCGTAAATCAAACGGTCTCCTTCCGTTTCCTTTACAATAATCTTTTTTTCAATCTGTAAAAATTCAATTTGCCGTTTTACTGTTTCTCTTCCCAATTCCAAAAGTTCACAGGTTCCTTCCAGCAATTCTTCTTCCGGCAAGTACACATGGCCGTTGCTTCCCGCCTGGGTCAAAACATAAAATATAGCAGCCCGGACCCTGTACTCCGAATCACTGCGAAGTCCCACTTTTGTCGCTATTTCATCTGCAATTCGGAAACCGACACCATCAATGTCTTCCGCCAAACGGTAAGGATTCTGTGCCAAAACCTGTTCCATCTGCCCTTTGTACCGCTCATAAATTTTCACCGCCAACGCATTGGATATGCCGTATTGCTGTAAAAACAACATGGCATGACGCATCTCTCTCTTTTCCACAAACTGCTCATAAATGGCATGGGCTGATTTTTCACTGATACCGGATACCTCAGAAAGGCGCTCCGGTTCTTCCTCCATAACGCGAAAGGTATCCTCCTTAAACCGGCGAACGATTCTGGCTGCCAGTTTTGCTCCTACCCCTTTTATGGCACCGGATGCCAAGTAGCGTTCCATTGCTACAGCATTCTCCGGCTCATGAATCTCATAAGTTTCCACAAGAAACTGTTCCCCGTAAACATTATGTACTGTATAGGAACCGTTCACGGAAAGACAATCCCCTTCACTGATTGCAGAAAAACTGCCGACACAGACCACGTCGTCTTCGTCGGTTTCCAATTCCAATATGGTGTATCCGTTCTTCTCATTCCGATACTTGATATGTGTCACATAGCCTTTTAAACTTTCCTTTTCCATTCCGGCTCCTTACTGCTTACTTTTTACTTGTAGCATCATTCAATGCTCACTTTGCCTTCACGCAAAAGGGCGTTACAGGCTTTTGCCCGTAACGCCCGTAATACCCATCTTATTTGTTGCTCTCTTTTTCCGGTTCAGCAGCACCTGCAACTGCCTCTGCTGCTTCCGTCACATTTTGTAAAGCTTCCTGTATCGGCGTCACGGTATTCCGTTTCATGGACTCGTACAATTGCTGTGCCAAGCCCAACTCACCGTTTTCCGCAATCTGCTTTGCATACTCCTGATACAACATATCCCCGAAATAAGTAAGATAATCTCCCTCTTCTTCTTCGCTATCCGTAAGTGCATCTTTCATTTGGTCAAACACTTTTTCCACAAGATACGCCTCAAACTCCTTACAGACTTCCATGATTTCCTCGTCTGTAGCAGATTCTCCGTTTATCCCGGAAAGCTTATTCTGCAAGCCTATCGCTTTAGTATCATTTTTGCTCTTCTGCATTTGGGAATACAAAAGCTCACTGCTTAATCCGATACTCATAACTGCCTCCTGTCAAAAGACTGTTATCGTCTTATCCATTTATCCGATTGATTCACTAGCCTCTCAAGTTATTCGCCTGCTGCAACATCTGGTCCGATGCCGTAATTACTTTGGAATTCATTTCGTAGGCACGCTGTGCAACAATCAAATTTACAATCTCGTCCACTGTCTGTACATTGGATGCTTCCAAGTAACCGGAACGCACCGCACTACGCTTTAACGCCGTATCTTCCAACTCCATACGAGGTTCACCGGATGCTGCAGTTACCTGATACAGACTTCCGGAAACTTTCTCAAGGCCGGACGGATTATTAAACTGTACAATTCCAAGCTGTGCAACCGTCACATGTTCGGTTTTGTACTTAATTTCTTCCTTCTTTTCTTCGCCCTCGACGTTTTCTTCCCCTTCTACGTTCTCTTCGTCTTCGACGTTTTCTTCACCATCAACATTTTCTTCATCATCAACATTTTCTTCGCCTTCGACTTTCTCCGGCTCCTTTATCGGCACCTGAATTTCTTCGATAATGCGACCGTCCACATCTACAGATAATTTGGAAACATCTGTAGTCGCAGGAAGTACAATAGGAGAACCGTTCTTATCCAAAAGCGGATACCCCTCGGAATTGGTAAGTGCCAGACCGTCGGAAGCAATAGCAAACACCAAAGACCCGTTGCGGGTATAAGCGGTCTCTCCGCTCGGTGTCTGTAATGCAAAGAACCCTTCTCCATCTAAAGCCAAATCAAAGGGATTTTCCGTAGCCGTCATATTTCCCTGGGTAAATCTGGAGGTAATCGCTCCTGTACGCACACCGGAACCCACCTGACCGATCACCGGCTTCGGATCACCGTTATTATCCGTTGTTTCCGTCTGTAACTTCTGATACAAAAGAGAACGGAACTCTACGGTTTCTTTTTTATAGCCAACGGTATTTACATTGGCAAGGTTATTTGAAATTGTATCTACATTGGTCTGCTGTGCAATCATTCCCGATGCACCGGTCCACAATGATCTTAACATACCGTCACCTCTTTCTTATGCTATACGCGACCGATGGTATTTGCGGAATTCTCCAAAGTTTGGTCTACAGACTGGATTACCTTCTGATTTGCTTCATAAGCTCTGGTAATCGCAATCATATTCACCATTTCACTTACCACATTTACATTAGACTGTTCCGTATAGCCTTGGCGAATCAGTCCCGTTGCATCCTTTTCCGTCGCACCGTCCACCGGCTCGTACATCACATCGCCGTATTTTTTCAGATAATCATAATCTTCAAAATCATACAGATTAATCTTATCCACATACTCGCCGTCCGCATAAATACTACCGTCGATATCCACTAAAATCTCACCGGCGTCCGTCGGTACCAACACATCACCGGACTCTCCCTGCAAATGATTTCCTTCGGAATTCACCACATAACCGTCACTGGTCATATGAAAGCCTCCCGCACGGGTATACCGCATATGGGTTTCTCCGTTCCTGTCTGTCACCGCAACGCCGAAAAAGCCGGTGCCGTCCAGTGCCAGGTCAAAGGTATTTCCGGTTTCTCTTAAGGAACCTCCGGAGTAATCCGTATACACTTCACCGATTTTCACACCAAGACTCATACTTCCGATAATACGGTCTCCCGTAATCGGTTCGGACCTGTCTTTAATTTTAATGGTCAGCTGCTCGTCAAAAGACTGAGAGGTTACACCTTCCTTTTTGTAGCCTACTGTTGCCGAGTTCGCCAAGTTATTCGAGATAACATCCAGACGCTTTTGTTCGTTTGCCATACCTGTCCATGCTGTATATAATCCTCGAACCACTTTTTTCTCCTTTCTTGCCTAAGCTATATCTCGCCTCCATGCAGGTTACAAGACAACATCTGTGCTGTCCTTAGTCACGCTTTCCGCTTAAAAATTCTACATACTTTCCGGTACCGATGGCTACTGCCGTCATCGGGTCTTCCGCCGTCATGGTCGGAATACCGGTCTTTTCTTCAATCAACTCTTCCAAGCCGTACAATAAACTTCCGCCACCGGTTAACACGATACCGCGCTCCGCAATGTCTGCTGCAAGTTCCGGCGGAGTCTTCTCAAGAACGGAATGCACCGCTTCCACAATCTGGGATGTTGTCTCGCGAAGTGCTTCTTCCGTTTCCTCAGAGGTTACGGAAATGGTCTTCGGAAGACCGGAAACCAGGTTACGTCCCTTTACGTCGATGGAAACAGACTCCGGACGACGATATGCAGAACCGATACGAATCTTAATATCTTCCGCGGTTCTTTCACCGATTAAAAGACTGTTTTTCTTTTTCATGTAACGAACGATGGCTTCATCGAAATCATCGCCTGCAATCTTAATGGAAGTACTTACTACCGTACCACCCAATGAAATCACCGCAATATCCGTGGTGCCGCCGCCGATGTCCACCACCATATTTCCGCACGGTCTTGCAATATCAATGCCTGCACCGATGGCTGCCGCAATCGGCTCCTCAATAATCGCAACTTCCTTGGCGCCTGCCTGCAGGGTTGCATCTTCTACTGCCTTTTTCTCTACTTCCGTTACACCGCTCGGCACACATACACTGACACGTCTGCCGCGGAAACGACGCTTCCCCACTGCCTTCTGCAGGAAATACTTCAACATTTTTTCCGTAACGGTATAATCGGAAATAACACCTGCACGAAGCGGACGTACCGCAACAATATTCCCCGGCGTACGACCAAGCATCAGTCTTGCCTCTTCTCCGATGGCCTTAATCTTATTTAAGTCTCTGTCAAACGCTACTACAGACGGCTCCTTCAATACCACACCCTTGCCTTTTATATATACAAGAACACTTGCGGTTCCAAGATCGATACCGATATCACTACTCAACATCTTCCCATTTCTCCTTTCATGAGTGCCATATAAGCCTCCGTATCTATTATATACATATTTGGGAGATTTTTCAAAGCATTTTTTCAATAATATGATATTTTTTTCTACTATTTTTTATATCGGTAAAATCACCTCATTTCTTCACTGTCATTTCCCCTCTTTTGACAAAAAAATGCACCTGTGCTACACTGATTTCACATAAGGAATACGGAGGTAATACCATGAGCGTTCATAAGACCAAAACCGACCATAAGGATAACAAACGTCAATTACTGCTTCTGTGCCGTTTTCTGGGCGTTACCGCAACCTGCCGTCTCATGCTTTTCCTCTTATCCGGTACCGGAATCCTTCTCGTTTTACTGAACAAAACGCAATTTGCCCCTTTCGGCATTGCGGTGTTCTGCTTAGTATTGCCATCTTTTCTCAACGGTTCCTCCGCGTCAGAAACAAAAAAAGAGAACAGTGACCGGCCCTTATCATTCCTGTTCCGGCGATATCACTATTCCCTTTCAAACTATACAGCATATCGTATTACTTTATTTATTTGTATGTTGTTATTACTTATTTGGCATAAAACCCTGACAACACCGATTTTGTTTTTTGGAGTTTCCCTTCCGCTCCTTTTTTTGGCCTTATGCCTCGCTTTGAGCACTATCCTCAGTCGCATCTTGTTCTTCTGTTTTCACCACAGGCTCATGAACGGCACCCTTTAAACAGTTCTGACCTTTATACAAAAGTTCAAACTCTTTAATCGGCATTGGTCGTGCATAATAATATCCCTGAATCATATCACACCTGGCATCCTTTAAAAAATCTTTCTGATCTGCGGTTTCCACACCTTCTGCCAATACTTCCATCCGCAAATCTTTTGCCATGGATATTACATGCATTACAATTCGTTTTCCGCGAAGACCGTCGTCTTCTTCATCACAATCCTCCAAAAAAACGCGATCCAGTTTTAAAACATCCACCGGAAGCCGTCGGAGAAGATTCAAAGAAGAATACCCGGAACCGAAATCATCCATGGACAAACGGAATCCCGCTTCCTTTATCTCGGACATCACCCGGAGCAGACTATCCGTCTCATCATAAAAAGCAGACTCTGTCAATTCAAATTCAATATACTCCGGCGGAACATCATGCTTTTTCACAACCTCCACCAATCCGCTGACGATATCTCTCTCGTACAAGTGAATTCTGGACAAATTTACGGAAATGCAAATCGGCGGAATTCCCGCATCAATCCAAGATTTTATTAATACACATACCTGATCCAGCACAAATAAATCTAACTTGATAATAAATCCGTTGGTTTCGAACAACGGAACAAACAGATTCGGAGATAACATTCCGCGAATCGGATGATTCCATCGTATCAATGCCTCCGCACCGATAATTTTCTCGCTGTCCACATCATACTTCGGCTGGAAATACACTAAAAACTCTTTATTTTCCAAAGCATTTTCCGCTTCGTACTCCAACTCTTTCTCTTCCACGCGGCGATTTTTCAGATTTTCATCATAAAACGTAATATCATCCACCACGTTCTTCTTACTTTCCGTACGAGCCAAATTTGCATTTGCACGCACCGTATTGATATCCATCTTCCCTTCGATTTGATATACGCCGCAGGAAAAACTTAATGCACAAACCTCCAAATCTTCTTCCGGCTCTCTGTACTCCGGAATCAAAGCAAACAGCTCTCTGATTCGGTCCGTCAGCTCCTGTTTTGTCCCTGTATCAATTAACAGCAATGCAAAATTGTCCGACGATACACGAGCATACAACTCTCCCGGCTTTGCAAATATTTTTAACGTTTTGGCTATATGTATCAATATTTGATTACCGTATTCATAATCAAACATCTCATTAATGTACTTAAAATTATCCACATCAAATGTGACATATGCGTACTTTCTTTCCTGCTTATCAATCAGCTCCTGGGCATCCATTTTATGTTTGGTTTTAGACGGAATCCCGGTCAACGGGTCCACATAGGCCGCATTATACACTGCTCTCCGGTTCCTCGTATATACAATCAATGCCGCCACAAAAACACTCATCATAAAGAATGCCATAAATACCATCATAACATATACCCAGAACATAGCTCCGTTGATTTCTGCTTCCACTACTTCTGAGCTTGTAAGACGAACCGCAAAAAAGTCCTCATATCCCTCTATGGTTGCTGCCGCAAAATAAATCTCTTTTCCGGATTTCCTTGTTGCGGAAGCCACAGAACAACCTACTAACTGCATTTCTTTATCAAAGGCCGGCTTATCCTTCCAAAAAGCGCCGTTTTTCGAAAACTCCTCCCATGACATTCCTTCCAAATAATTTCCCACATCTTCCGACATCAGAACAACGTTTCCGGCTACATCCACCACCAGTTCGGTTCCCTCCTGAGCCTTTACACTCAGCTTATTTAAAAGCTCTTCTCTGCCCGCCTTTGCAACCAACACGCCTACCACTTTTTCCTCTTCCTTACACGGCACCATAAATACCACACCGTCTCCGGTCACATCATCTTCTGCCCGAAAAATCAACTTTTTGCCGCTCATCGCTGTCTCAATATAATCCGAGCGTTTGTCCGGTATAACATCACCTTCACTGTCATAATACACATAATCTCTGTCAATGAGTCCCAGATAGCTCATTTTATACCGATTTTTCGATGCCTGAAGACCCTCTATTGCATCCGGACCAATACCATACGAACGAACGATAAGTTCCTGTACGGTTTCCATTGCAGCAAGTTTGTTCTCAATATCTTCCGAAACCTCTTTTGCCGTCAACTGTACATCCCAAAGAAGATTAGTTTCGCATTCTGAAATCAGATCCTTACGTGTCTTATTCAAACCGAAAAAAACAGCGCCGCTCAAAAGAAACAAAAACAGGCACAATAACAAAAGACCCTTTATGTGCCTTTGTTTTTTAACCTGTTTTCCTTTGTTATGATTTCTACCCATATTTGCAACCTCTGTTTCGACACGCCATCGCATTGCGCCTTTTCTCTATTAGAATCAAACCATATCATTTATAATATTCAATTTTTCTCTATCATATATAGTATCATAATTTTTAGATAATTTCAAGATTTAATACAATTCTTATACAAAAAAAGACAAGTCAACGTTCTTTTTTTACGCTTTCTTGTCTTTTACATCCTTTGCTCTTTTCTGTCCGGAATCGGCTTATTTATTAAATTTCTTATACAATTCCATTCCGTCCCGCTGTGCTTCGGTAATAATATCATTCACCGCTTGCAACACTTTTGCACATTGCACCGAATAATCTCCCGGCATATCCTGTATCACATTATCCAACGGATTTTTTAACTTATCTCTTTTTATTGTTCCCATTACCAGATAATCAGCTGACAGTTCACTGCTACTGCAAATTTTATAGATACTTTCTGCCGAAAGCCCCTTTTTCCCATTTTCTACTTCTGCCAAGAACTGCGGAGACAATCCTACCTGCTCCGAAAAGGATTCTCTGTTCATTCCCAGACTTTCTCTGTACGCGCGGATTCTTCCGCCTATTGCTTCATTTAATTCTTTTGCCATCCGCCGCTCCTTTCTGAACCGAATCTCTTTTTTCTTCATTATTATATCTTTTCCCATTTAATTCCGACATAATCCAAAGATGATTTTTTCTTCTATAGGAATAATTTTCACAACCCGGACATTATTTTACCTTTCCTTTTCCCTCTTACTTTACACTTGCATTTTAGAAACGATTGGACTACAATGTTTTTAGTATGCATTTCGGAGGTATTTTTATGAACGGATCATCTTTCGGAACCTATTTTAAAATTACAACATTCGGAGAATCCCACGGTGCAGCCCTCGGCGTTATCATTGACGGTTGCCCGGCAGGAATTCCTCTTTCCGCAGAATATATTCAGACATTTTTAGACAGAAGAAAACCGGGCCAAAACATGTATTCCACCCCGCGAAAGGAAAGCGATTTGGTAGAAATTTTATCCGGAGTGTTCGAAGGCAGGACCACCGGCACCTCCATTGCCCTTCTCATTCGCAACGAATCCCAACGTTCCGCCGATTATTCAGAGATTGCTTCTTACTATCGTCCGGGACATGCGGATTTCACCTTTGATGCAAAATACGGTTTTCGGGATTACCGGGGCGGCGGACGTTCCTCAGGACGCGAAACTGCGGCAAGAGTGGCAGCCGGTGCCGTTGCTTGTGCCCTTCTTCAGGAACTGGGCATCAAGGTTTGCGCTTACACAAAATCCGTAAATAAATACATCTGTTTTGACACAAACGAATATTTGACAGAGCGTTACTCCCCGGAAGAACTGGTTTCCCTTCGTGATCAAAGTCCCCTTAATATGCCGGATTCCGATGTTTCCGCAAAGGCAGAAGCATTTTTACAGAGCCTACGCGAAGAACATAATTCTGCCGGGGGCACCATCGAATGCGTTCTCACCGGACTTCCGGCAGGCCTGGGCGACCCGGTATTTGAAAAGTTTGATGCAAGACTGGCCCACGCCATGATGTCCATCGGTGCCGTGAAAGGCTTTGAGCTGGGTTCCGGCTTTGACGCAGCACTTCTTACCGGCACGGAACAAAACGATCCGTTTTACGCCGATGATGCCGGCACCATAAAGAAACGTACCAACCGTGCAGGCGGTGTTCTCGGCGGCATGACCGACGGTTCGGATGTGCTGTTCCGTGTAGCGGTAAAGCCGACCCCATCTGTCTATACACCACAGGAAACCGTAAAAAAGGACGGCTCCGCCTACACTTGTCAGATTACCGGACGTCACGACCCCATTATTGTTTCCCGTGCCGTTGTAGTGGTAGAATGCATGGCCGCCCTGACCGCTGCAGATGCACTCCTTAGTAACTTAGGAAGCAAACTGGAGCATCTGAAGCAGATTTACGGCAGAGATTAATTCAGATTTTTGCATTAATCGCGATATTTTCTTTATTATATCGGATTTGTCTTAGGGAAGGAGTATTTTCATGAAATTAAAACTGGCCATCTGTGATGACGATGCAAAACAGCGGGACTATCTCACCGAAATTGTCACCGCCTGGGGAAAGAAAAACAGACATCTCATCGAGTTAAAACAATATATCAGCGCAGATTCCTTCCTTTTTGATTACGAGGAAGAAAAGGACTTCGACATTCTGCTTTTGGATGTTGAAATGCCGGGACGCAGCGGTATCGAACTGGCAAAAGAGGTTCGAAAAGAGAATCAGGCAGTACAACTGATTTTTATTACGGGCTTTTACGAATACTTCAGTGACGGCTTTGATGTATCCGCCTTACATTACTTAATCAAACCTGTGGATGCAGGCAAACTCACCCCGGTATTAGATAAAGCCATCGGAAATCTTACCAACCGCATGCGTTCCATACTCATCTCCACCTCAGACGGAGATGTAAAGCTTTCTCTTGCGGATATTATTTACATAGAAGCCGAAAATGTATATTTAAATATCCATACCATCCATGGTGAATATCGTACCCGTATGACTTTAGGGAAGCTTTTTGAGGAACTGGACGATACCTTTTTTAAAGCTCACCGTTCCTTCCTTGTAAATCTAAAATACATCAAACTGATTACCCGTACCGACGTCACCATGACAAACGGTGCCATCGTCCCCTTAAGTCGCGGCATTTATCACGACATCCATGCGGCTTTGGTAAAATATTTATAAAGAGGATCTTATGTTATTTGAAAAACTGATTGCAAAAAAGGTTGCGGCCTTTGAAAATGAATTGATTCAAAAATATTATTTAGAAGTGGAAAACATGTATCAGAAGATGCGGGGTTGGCGACACGACTACCGCCACCACATCCAAACCATGAAAGTACATATGGCAAACGGCGAGATTAATGAAATCGGCGCCTATTTGGACATGTTGGACGATGACTTAACCAATGTGGAAACCGTCATCAAAACCGGAAACCGCATGGCGGATGCCATTTTAAACAGCAAGCTTTCCCTTGCCTCCCAAAAAGAAATTAAAGTAAAAGCGGAAGCTAATATTCCGGTGGCATTAACGGTGTCAGAGCTGGATCTTTGTACTGTCATCGGTAATCTCCTTGATAATGCCATGGATGCCTGCATGGAGCTACCGGTGGAAGAACGCCTGATTCGTATCTATATGGAAATGAAAGGACACTACCTCTACATCTCCGTTATCAATACCGCGGGCGGCAAGAAAAAAACAAGCTATCACACCACCAAGGGTGAGGGGCATGGCTTCGGCCTCAAGCGCATCGATATGATTGCCAAAAAGTACGGAGGATATATTACACGAGCTTCCGAGGACGGAGCCTTTTCCACCGAAGTACTGTTACCGCAGTAGAAGTTTGTGCGCTAAAAATGCATTGTTTCACGGTATCACGGCAACATGTCTATTGATAAAATAAGCAAACAATTTAAACTGCGCTTTTAGCGACTTGCGAAATCCACATGTTACGCAGACTTTGCCGTGAGGACGCTACCGAAACGGCAAAATAGTCGAAGTTACATGTTAGTTTGCAAGCGCGTTGCAGTCGTTTGCGGTTTTATCAATAGACATGTTGCCGATTTCACTTTAATATGGCATTTTTAGCGCACAAACACTTTCCAAGTGCATTTGACATCAAATTTTTGCATTTGACAACAAATTGCACTTTTTCTTTTTTTATTTGATATAGTAAAGTCAAGCAAAGGGCAAACAGCCCAAAACAAATACACTCCGACAGATGAAACCAACACATCCGTCGGCATAATGGAGGGGAATTATGAAACAAAAGAACAAAACAGTAAAAAAAGAAAAGAAAAAGTATTCCAAAATCGGAAGTCTTGCCTGGGCACTGAAAAAGCTCTGGGGGCTGGACAAAATGTTTGTATTCTTTATATTTGCGGTGGTACCGATTGCCGTCATTCTTCCGCTGTTATCTTCCTTCTTTTCAAAGGAACTGATTGACCGCATCGGTAGCGGTGCTTCCTTTTCAACGTTATGCCGGTTCACAATCAGCTTTTTACTTCCACTGGTTCTTTTGGAGTTGCTGCGGGGCTTTATCAATTCCCGTTGCAAGGCAAGGCAGTATTATCCTACCGGCATTTACCAAATGGAGATGGGACGCATCTACCATTACGAAACCGACTTTGAAAACACAGAAAAGCAGGACTACCGAAAAGTACATGAATACGCAAGCAGTGACTCCTGTCAGGGAGACTGTGCACTGGAATACCTTTGGCGTGATATAAGCGAAGCCTTGATTAACTTCCTCGGTATTTTCACCTATGCTTCACTTCTGATTGTACTGAACCCGATTATCTTCGCCGTGGTTGCGATAGTATCCGTCCTTTCCTACTTTACCACCCGTTGGCAACCGACCTACTTTGAGAAGAATAAACACAACTGGGAAAAAGAAGTCCGGAAGAGAAATTACTTACAAAGTCTTTCCGAAAACTTCTCCATGGCAAAGGATATTAAACTGTACAATTTAGAGGGCTGGCTCGACAAAATGATGCGGGATTACCAAAGCTACCTTCTCATGTGGAATAAGCGTTGTACTCTCAGGGGACTGTTTGCTTCCGTTCTTGCGGGACTTATGACCTTTGTACAAAACGGTGTGGCATACATCGTGTTAATCGGACTGCTTCTTGCAGGAAAAATCACCGTAGGTGAATTTGTATTTTATTTTGGTCTTACCGGCAGTATCGCAGGCTTTTTGCAGGGCATCATCGGCAGTGTGGCAAAATTAAATACCAGAGCCGAGAAGATTGCTTACTATCGCGACTTCTACAACTATCCGAACACCTTCAACCACGGGGAAGGCTGTCCTCTTCCGACCGGTCCGGTGACCATTGAATTAAAGGATGTTCATTACCGCTACGACGGCGCAGAGAAAGATACCATAAACGGATTAAACCTGACAATCTCTGCCGGCGAAAGCCTTGCACTTGTTGGTATGAACGGGGCCGGCAAGACCACCTTAATCAAGCTGATTTGTGGCTTATATTCTCCGACCTCCGGCGAAATCTTAGTAAACGGAAAACACATTCACGAGTATAACATTGAGGAGTACTACTCCATGATTTCCGCAGTCTTCCAGGACATCAAGACCATTGCCTTTTCTATGTTTGAGTTTGTGGCAAGTGTAGACCTTGAGCGCCCTACCGCAAGAGAAGATGCTATCGCCGCCATGAAGCTTGCCGGAATTTATGATAAAATCGAAAAGCTTCCAAACGGCATCGACACTCACTTAATGAAGGGAATCCACGACGACAGCGTAGACTTATCCGGCGGCGAGATGCAAAAGCTGGTGTTGGCAAGAGCCATCTATAAAAACGGTTCTATTTTAATCCTTGACGAACCGACCGCAGCCCTGGACCCCATTGCGGAAAACAACTTATATTTACGTTACAGAGAATTAACCGAAGGAAAAACTTCCATCTATATTTCTCACCGTTTTGCCTCCACCCGCTTCTGTGACCGCATCATCTTATTAGAAGACGGTGTCATTGCGGAATCCGGTTCCCATGAGGAACTGATGGCTACGGGAGGCAAATACGCAGAAATGTTCGAAGTACAAAGCAAATACTATAAGGAGGGTGAAGTCCATGCATAATTACAAAACCACCAGACGGGCGTTTAAGTTGTACCATTCCTATAATCCACACTACTTTCCGCTTCGCCTGTTTCAAATACTTTTTTCCAATCTGACACCATTTTTTACCTTGTGGATGTCTGCAGAAATCGTAACCGCATTATACGAAAAGAAAACAAAGGAAGAACTGTTCCTTTTGGTGGCTATCACCTTATGCGGAACCCTGTTCATTCACATCATGGGTGCGCTCCTCAGCAGAGCCGTGGAAAACGCACAAAAACAGTTGGATCACAACGAAGCAGCCGCATTCAATAAAAAGACACTTTCCTTAGATTATGACAAACTGGAAAATCCGGAAATCCGTCATCTACGCCGAAAAATCATAGAAAATTCCTGGATTAACTGCTACGGTGTCAAAAACATGAGTATGTGTTTAGAAAACATTGCAACCTATTTTATTAACATTCTGTATTGTATTGTTTTATTTGCAGAGATGGTATCCTTAATTCTAAAACTTTCCTTTGATATCCGAGGCATTCTGCTCCTTGTTGCCATGGTAGTCTGTGTCATTCTTACGGTAGTGATACAGTCTCGTTGTGGCAAAAAGCAGGCAGAAACCTGGAATCTCGGCGGAGACTTAATGCTCCGGGAAAACCGCCTTGCCGGCGGCTACAGCCAGTCCGGCATGGACAGCCGTTTTTACAAACAACAGGCCATTGTAGAAGAAATCGACAAAAGTCTTGCGAAGGAACATAAAGCACTTTACAGCAAAATCAATCATATCGACTTTTTACTGCGTATCCCGATTTTTCTTTCCACAAAAGCCTCTGAGTTGTGCTCCTATCTCATCATCGGTTTGTACTGTACCTTGGGGGCTTTCCCGGTAGGCAGTGTCATTAAGTATGTAGGATATCTCGGCATCCTGACCAACAACATCGCCGGTTTATTCTATACTTTGGGTTCTCTGAAAACCAACGAGCAGTTTCTTGAAACTTACTTAGAGTACTTCGATATCCAAAACGACATGTACCAGGGCAGCCTTTCCGTGGAAAAGCGCAGCGACAAGCAGTTTGACATTGAATTTAAAAATGTCAGCTTCCGCTACTCAGGTTCCGAAGACTATGCCTTAAAAGACATTAACCTGAACTTAAAAGTGGGCGAACGCCTTGCAGTGGTAGGACAAAACGGTAGCGGTAAGACCACATTTATCAAGCTTCTCTGCCGTCTCTACGACCCGACAGAGGGTGAAATCCACATGAATGATTTCAATGTCCGCAAATACGATTACAGACAGTATCTGGACTTGTTCTCCGTGGTATTCCAAGACTATAACCTCCTTGCCATGCCGCTTGGTAACAACGTAGCCTCCGCAGCCAACTGGGACGCAGTAAAGGCCGAGCAGATGTTATACGAGGTGGGCTTCGGGGAACGCTATGAAGAAATGCCAAAGAAGCTGGAGACTTCTCTCTACAAGAACTTTGACGAAGAAGGCGTTAACGTTTCCGGTGGTGAAGCACAGAAAATCGCTTTAGCAAGAGCACTTTATAAGGACGCTCCGTTTATCATCCTTGATGAGCCTACCGCAGCCTTAGACCCCATTGCCGAAGCAGAGATTTACGGGAAGTTCGATGAAATCGTAGGAGACAAAACCGCCATCTACATCAGCCACCGTCTCTCCTCCTGCCGCTTCTGCGACAAGATTGCTGTATTTGATCAGGGCCGTATTGTACAGGTGGGAACCCACGAAGAGCTTCTTCAGAACGAAAAGGGTAAATACTACGAACTTTGGAACGCACAGGCTTCCTACTACGCATAAACAAAAAAGACTCGCGATGCAACGAGCTAAGAATAAGAAATGTAAAAGAACTGACGGGAACTTTATGTTCTCAGTCAGTTCTTTTATGTTTCTTATCGCGGCGACTGCCGCGGGCTAACGGGTACGAAGTAACCGTTAGACTCAGCCCGGTGCAGTCCTCTTGCTTTCTTATCGCGGCGACTGCCGCGGACTAACGGGTACGCAGTAACCGTTAGACTCAGCCCGGTGCAGTCCTTTTCATTTTTATCAGCGACTCGTTGGGAAAATTACCATGAACAATTAGTATTTTTAACTTGTCATGGTACGAAAATATTTTCACATCAGCAGAATACCATGAGATGATTACTCAAACCAAATTCTCATGGTACAAAATCAAACTCTTTTTATAATATTACCATGAAGTTCCTTACTTTTTTTACATTTCATGGTACGAACTTGACCATTTTCCCTTCTTTTTAAGTAAATCAACTACTCACATGTGCGAAACATTCCATTTTGTACCATGAAAAAGAAGAAAATGAAGCTATATCATGGCATTCAAAATAAACAAGCACTTTTTCTTACCATGACAAACAAGGAAATGAAGTTTTATCATGGCATTCAAAATAAACAAGCACTTTTTCTTACCATGATAAACAAGGAAATCACGCTTATCATGGTAAAAATCTCTCTTTCCCATGATTCTTATAATCTCCTATTATTCTGAATCGGAATACTCGCCATAACACCTACTACGCACAGCACCACCGTAATCGGTAGTGCCTTATAGTAATCTCCCTTCTCTTCCGCCCCGGTAAGCAACGCAACGCTTCCCATCAACTTTGCCGGTGAAAACGGCGCAGCTTTCGGTAACAAGGTAATCAGGTATACCGCCAAAGTCACTCCGCCTGTTCCGAGCAGCACACCGGTATTGGCATCCGTCATTACAGAAAACAACACCATCAGCATCACTACAAACAAACCGAACAACCACCAGCAGGTAACGGAGAACAAAAGATTCTGTACAATCCCATTGTCCCAGAAATAAGAATTATATCCATAAGTAATTCCGAAGCAAAGCCAATACCCCGCCGACCAAAGTACAATCAGTACAAAAGACTTTGCCAATACTACCTTATATCGCTCCAACCCTTTTGTAAGGGCAAGTACTAACGTGCCCGATTGATACTCTCTTGTAAAAATACTGCTTTCCATCAGTACAAATACAATAAGCGCCATAGGAATGTTTTTAAAAAACTGGGTCCAGGAAGTCATGGCATCCACCGTCACCGTGGTAACAACCATACCGCTTTCTTCCAAGGAATCCGCCATCAGTTCAAATATCCACGGAGTCAGCTTTGCAATGGCAGGATTCATAATTCCGAACAAGGTAAAAATAATCAACAGAAGCAACAGACGTCCGGACCGAAGCTGTTCCATCCATTCTTTTTTTGTAAAGGCAATCAAAGATTTCATTTCTTTACCACCTCCATAAACAAAGATTCCAACGACGGTTCCATACGTTCCACCCCGGCAATTTCAATTTCCTTATCCGCCAAAAAGCGCATTAGCTCAAATATGGTTGCCTTGCCTTCCCGGAATAACAATTGCCGTTCTCCTGACAATGCACATTCCGAAAACTTTTCCGCCAGAGTTCTTGCATCAGCCTCCCGTTCCGTCTCAATCCGGTATTCTTCAGTACGCTTCCCGCTTTTTATCTCGGAAAGCTTTCCCTGCATACAGACAACACCGTCATGTAAAAACGCAATATCCGTACAAATCCGCTCCACATCCGAAAGAATGTGGGTTGAAAACAGTACCGTCGTCTGTTCCTTTACTGCCTGCAAAATATCTAAAATCTCTTTTCTGCCCACCGGATCCAGTGCCGAAGTAGGTTCATCACAAATTAAAAGTTTCGGGCGCCCTAAAAGTGCCTGTGCAATACCAAGCCGTTGCTTCATTCCTCTGGAAAATCCTTTGATGCGGTGCTTTTCCCCCGACAGTCCTACCAGCTCCAGAAGCTCCTCTCTGCGGGTCACAATGTCTTTTTTGTCCATACCGGTAATCTCTCCGCAAAAGGTAAGGTACTCCGACGGAGTCATAAAATCGTAAAACTCCGGCACATCCGGCAAATATCCGATATAGCGATTGGTTGCGGTTTGCCCGTACACCACCGGTTCATCCGCCACAAGGATTGTTCCCTCATCCGGCTTTAACAAGCCCAGTACGGTCTTCATGGTGGTGGTTTTTCCGGCACCGTTTTTCCCGATAAAACCGAACACTCCCCCTTCCGGTACAGCCAGTGTAACCCCCTTTAATACTTCTTTATCGCCGAACCGCTTCTTCAGATTTGTAATTTGAAGCATCTCCACTTATGCTTCCTCCTTTCCCAACAGGAAATACAAAACCGGTCCTACAAAATTCATTCCCACAATGGTCACCACAATCCACAACGTCCGATTCCCTCTTTTATATCTTTCATGTGTAAAAATATGATATAACGTGTAGCCGAACAAGCCAAACTGCACCACTACAAGCGGTATCAAAAACGGCAAAAATTCCATTAACTTATCCATTTTCCTTTGTCTCCTTTCCGTAAGTCTCCACACAAAATCCTTTATGTCCGCAACAGGTACAGGTCACCTTTCTTAAAGTCGGTGTATGTCTCGCCCAAAAAGCTTCTTTCATCTTCGGTCGGAATATTGCATGACACTGCGGGCAGATATACTCTACTCTCTTAAAATAATAGCAAGTTACCCAAACGCTGTACACCACCATCAACAGCATCACCGTTGCAAACGGCCACCAAATTCCTTTTGCTATCCAAATCGCAACAGCTCCCCATTCCGCCAGCTCTAACGGAATTCCTGTCAATAATAACATTGCATGGAGTTTTCTCATTTTCAACTTATTTTCCATATGATATGCTATATCACCGATGGAGTCGACGGAGAAAATTTCTATCCGTTTCATCATCTTTTTCATTTCTTCTACTTTATTTAATTTCTCCTGTCGGTCGCTAAGTTCTTCTCGCAGTGTCTGTTCCTGTTGTTCCAATAATACAGAAATAACCTGCTCCGGATGCTCCTCCGAAAACAATTCACTGATACTGTTGATTCCGATTCCCGCATCCCGAAGGAAACAGATGACCTGTAACCGTTTGACATCTTCTTCCGAATACAAGCGTCTACCGCCCTCACTCAGTTCACTGGGAACCAAAATATCTCTGGAATCATAATATTGTACCGTCCTCACTGATACGTTACAGAGCTTTGCGATTTCTCCCGTCGTGTATTTTGACATAGCCTTTTCCTCCTTTCGCAGCTCATTTTACATCATGACGCAGCGTTATAAGCAATACCTTACGCAAGGTAATTTTTCTGTTTTTCTCATTTTATTATAATCTAAAGTTATATCAAATCCAACTTTAACTTTTATTATCCCCTCATTTTACCATTCAAAGGAAAATGGTTTACAAAATTTTCATTTTCCCCTTGTAATATTCTCTTGCATTTGATATAATTAAAATGCATATTATGTCATACTATCATAACAAATAGTTATATCGCAAATGATAGATGATGTCTCTTGTTCTTGTTGTAAGAAATCTGTGAGACATCATACAAAGGAGGGAACATGGAAGTCGAATCTACCTTGTCCTCCTACCGTATCTTTAACGCAGTTGCAGAATCGGGAAATCTTTCAAAAGCCGCGAAAGAACTCTTTATCAGTCAGCCGGCCATCAGTAAAGCCGTCAGCAAGCTGGAACAGAGTCTGTCCGTCAAACTTTTCACCCGTAATTCCAGAGGCGTCAAATTAACGGAGGAGGGTGCCCTGTTGTACGAGTACACTTGCTCCGCATTTGAATCTCTGCGGCAGGGAGAAGAAAGTATACGTAAAATACATACCCTCGGCATGGGACACATCAAAATCGGAGTCAGCACCACATTATGCAAATACATGCTGCTCCCTTATATTCAGACATTTATGGGAATCTACCCACACATTAAAGTAACAGTGGAGTGCCACTCCACCTCAGAAACACTGGAACTGTTAGAAGAAGGGAAACTGGACATCGGTTTACTGGGTAAGCCGTCTCGTTCCAGAGGCATCGAATTTTTCCCTTTCAAAACCATTCAGGATACATTCGTTGCCAGTCCCACGTATTTAGAACATTTAAAAGAGCGTGAGCCATCCGTTACGGAGCATATTGACGCATTTTTTCGTCATTCCACTCTGCTGATGTTGGACAGAGATCACATTACCAGGCAATATTGGGAAGACTATTTTTCCGGCTATAACATTCCGACGGGACAACTTATGGATGTGAATAACATGGATCTGCTGATTGAGTTTTCCAAGGTCGGTCTCGGAGTCGGATGTGTTATCCGGGAGTTTGTGGAACAGGAACTGAAAGAAGGATCCTTAACAGAGCTTTCCCTCCTTCCTTCCCCGAACCCTCGCACCGTAGGCTTCGCCTATAACAAAATAGCGGCTCAGACCGATTCCGTAAAACGTTTTATAGATTTTAACAAAGGAGATCTTCACTAATGACAAAAAAACTGACACGTTTTTTTCGGACGTTTAAGAAACGACTTCGACGAAAGATAAAACAGAAGATTTACAACTTTTTAGTTGCCATACATGAAGGCGAAATCAGATTTTCTCTATTCTATATTGTTTGTGCTCTCTTTCTGTTGTTTTTGTGTGTGGGATTCTTTTTCCGAACCGAAACCATACAAGAAAGCGCTACTGTTCCTACCGTATTCGGAAGCGAACTAACTCATGCCCTTCGTCATGATGCACAGAAGAATCATCGTGCAGAACTGGATGCGGACGTCACCTTATTTTTGCTTCCGGATACCGAAGATTCCGAGGCTTTTACCTCTTTTTTGAATTCTCCTCTTTACGGATTTTATTTATCCGGCAAAGAAATCTCCTATTTACCGGAGCTTTACACCTCCTTTGCCGATGCTTTTCCGGGAGGCACACCTTATGTAGGAGGACTTTCCTATTCCTACAATCCAAAGCGTTTGCCATATAACCGTGCTACTGACATTACCTTGTTTTCGGAAAACGGTACACACAGTCTGTTAACCGATGACAATTTATACTATGTGGTAAGTACCGAAGCTGCTTTTGGTATGTTTCACTATCTTTCCTCCCGCACCTTCGGATTGCTTCATATTTGTCCGAAAGATGCAGCCGGCAACGTTCTCACCGATGTTTCCGGACAGTTATTATTGGGTGCAGAAGGCTCTTACAGCTTTTCCTCCATATACGGCGACTACTTGCTAAGCGACAGTTCCTCTTCTGTCCGACAAGCTGCAAGTGAAATTATGTTTTGCAGTTCCTTAAATACTGTTGCATTGTATTCACAGCTAAATGCCGCCGGATATTTTCTTGTAGGGTGTGTCATTCTGCTCATTACATTGGCTGCTGCCATTCGTCCGGCTCTGCACCGTACATTGATATGGTTCCGCATCTTCTTATTTCATCAAAAGAAGCGTGGAAAGATTTCTTTTCGCAACCGTATCTATACAGCTCGAACCGCAAGACGACACGCAGCATAATCATACCTCCTCTTTCTGTCTTTCTGCTTTTTTATGTAAAAAAGTGGGAAGACAGATTTTTTTTAAAAAAGTAGTTGACAGAATCATTTTCATAGGGTATAATACTCCTTGCTTGAAGAAAGCAACACACCATGCACGAGTGGCTCAGTGGTGGAGTATCGCCTTGCCAAGGCGAGGGTCGCGGGTTC
>JAFTWC010000044.1 GCA_017465475.1 Lachnospiraceae bacterium | reverse complement strand
GCATAAAGGAACTCTATGACGATATTGCCATTGACAATTCTTCTGTTTCATTATTCCTGAAATGTGGGTTTGCGGAAGTGCTACGAACCAGCGAATTTGTTTTAGTAAAAAAGGAAATATGAGATAAACAAATTCCAATTTATCTATCAGTCGAAAATCATGGTTGATAAAAAACATTTGTCTTCTTATAAGCACACCGTTCGGGGTGTGCTTATTTTTTTATCTAAAATATTGAAATGCTACGCATGCTATGATGAAATATGCGTAAATACGGAATATAGAATTCGTAATAATGAAAGGAGAAGATAGATGTTAATCAGTGAAAGAATTTTTAAGATACTTAAAGAAAAGAAGATGACACAAACGGAATTTTCCAATCGCACCGGAATCCCTTTCAGGACCATTAGTGAGTGGAAATCGAAACGGACCAATCCTTCTGCGGAGAAGATTATGGATATTTGTGCAGCATTGGAAGTGACACCGGAGCAGCTTTTGTCGGGGCGTGGACTTGATAAAGAGGAAGGTTTGGATACTTCGCATAAAAATGTGATTACGCCGTTAGATTGGCAGATTATCGAGGATTATCACGGATTGCAGGAAGCACAAAAAAGAAGACTGCTAGCCTATGTGGAGGCTTTGAAGCAGTTGGAGAAGTTGGAGGAGATGGAGTAATTTAAGGTGAAAAATTGCACCTCAAGTATATAACAGAACAATCATTACAGGATAAGATATATACGATTCGTGAGCAGAAGGTGATGTTAGACTTTGAACTTGCTGAAATATATGGATATACAACTACTCGCTTTAATGAACAAGTAAAAAACAATATTGAAAAATTTGATGATGAAAGATTACATTCCAGATTTATTGTGCTTGATTATAATACGGCGGATGAAAGGGTTTTCTTATGTGGAGCATCTTCTAAAGACGCCGGTGCGAGAGTGACAAGCATTGTAGAAGATTTCGGAACCGGAAAGTATAAGGCTTTGATTGATGTGCTGCTGAAAATCCAAAGCTTACACTTACATAATATTCAGAGTCGCAATTTGAGACTTTAAAGAAAGGACCACCTATCTCGAAGGATGCGGGAAAAGCTGATAATCTCCATCTTGTCGGCGGTTTTGCTCCGTACGGGTACAGCATGGTGGATGATGCTAAATTTTTTGACATCTAATGGAAGACAAAAGATGGGAGGGCATTACCGCATGCATTTGCAGAACAAGGTATTACGGCATTACATAATACAGAATCAAATTATGTATTGACAGAATACAAAATAAAATTTAATGTTTATCATTAAAAAATTATTGACAAACATTCCAATCTGGTATATAGTGGATTTAACGATAAACATTAAATATTTATCGTTTTGGTTTCTTGCAAGGAAAACAATCAATACAAGGAGATTAGGAGTATGGAAAAGTTAAAGAAGTTATCGAAGGTGATGAATGTTGTTTTTAAGCTTGTTTTGCTGATTGCGGTGATACAGTTTGGAAGATGTCTTGTTGACCTTTGGACAAACGGTATTGCGGTGCTTAAGGAGAATCAGGGCGCAGAATTTATTAAGATATCTGATTACACCTTGGGAAACTGCGGGTGGCATTTTTTAAACGGTCAGAAAATAGAGACGTCGTACTTTATTAAAGGAATTGTTCTCGAGTTTGTGGAAGCCGTATTTAATCTTGTGGGGCTGGTATTCCTGGTTTGTACTTCGGAAAAACTTCTAAAACCGATGACAAAAGGGCAGCCTTATAACGGAACAGCCAGTAAAACCTTAAGAACATTAGGTGTTGGGTGTATTTTGATTTGTGTTGCGGGAAATGTAATAGCATACTTACAAGCTGCGAGATCCTCCCATATTCTCAGTGAAATCAGACGGATATTTATGCCGGTGACCTTGACGGGAATTGAGGTTAACTTCGGTGTTAGTCTGGGATATCTTTTTATCGGGATAATGACATTTGTTCTTTCTTTGGTATTCCGGTACGGAGAAGAATTACAAGTGCAGGCAGATGAAACATTATAGGAGGGATAACCATGCCGATTATTTTACGTTTAGACCGGGTGATGGCAGACCGGAAAATGTCTTTAAATGAACTGTCAGAGCGTGTCGGAGTTTCAAATGTGAATTTATCCAAGATAAAAACCGGAAAAATCAGTGCAATTCGTTTTTCTACGTTGGAAGCAATCTGTGAAGTGTTGGATTGTCAGCCGGGGGACATTTTGGAGTATACACCATCGGAGAAAAATTGACATAATGATTGCTCCAACCCGGGGAAGGGTTAAGAAACAATATAGTTTTAATTGGGAAGGAATTAATATATATGAAACGTCTTATTTTAGGAGTACTCAGTGTACTGTTGTGTTCTTTTGCAGCATGCGGCTCAAAAGAAACAGGACAGCAGTTCTATGCACAAGGGGATAAAAAAGAATTTGAGCAGTTTTTGACAGAACTGGAACCGCAGGAAGAACCTTGGACCGAAGAAGAGCTGCAAACCTTTGAATCCTACCTGCAGCCGAAGGGATTTGAGCATATATTCAGTGAAGAAGAGATACAAGAACTTGCAAAACGCAAAAAGAATCCAAAAACCGTCACCGCACAACAAGCTGCAGAGGATGTTAATTTGGCATTTGAACTACTGTCCTATGGTTACGGCGGATATTATTACTTCGGTGGGGATGAGGTATTTTTGCCGATTCGGGATAAAATTTTAGAAGAAGTAAAAACAATGGATAAAATTAAAACCGATGATTTGTGGAGACTTTTGTGGGAGTCGGTATCTCCGGTTGTGGAGGATCTGCACTTTTTTATTACTACAAATCAATCGGACACTTTTATAGAAGACAGGGAGTATTCCCAATCTACTTATTTTGTACGGGACTTGTATTTTAATGACCCTGCCGGTGTGGATGCAGAGTATGTGAAACGTACCATCGGTCCGGACGGAGCTCTTACCTACTGTCTGGCAGCAGTTTGTCAGAACCCGGAAACTCTTCCGACCACGATGATTATTGAGGGAGCAGAGCGTACGTTAAGCTGGCACTTGGCGCAGCCGATTTCACATTCTTTTTTAAAATACATGAAAATTTTCTCGGAAACCACTGTTGCAGATGGAAAGCTTCCGGTGTTACAAAATTATTCCTTTGACGGGTCTGAAAAGAAGCTTACCAATTTTTCCTCTACCGGCACCGCCTATAAAGAAAAGCCGTTATTTGTATTGGATTTAAGAGGACATGGCGGCGGAAATGCATCTTATGCCCGCTCATGGCTCTATAATTTCTCGGGCAAATCTGTTTCCGAGAAAAACCTTTGGGGAATGAAAATAAGCACCGTGTACACTGCTAAATACGGAGGTTTTGTAAATTCTTACGGCGGCGGATGGCGTTCCGGTTCCTCTGACGGAACCCCTTGGGAAACCGACAATCTCCTTTTCGTTCTGATTGACGATAACACCGCCTCTGCCGGAGAAATTTTTACCAACATGCTGTCCATGGGAAAACGGGTTGTTTTGATAGGCACCAACACTATGGGATGCCTGAATTTCGGTGACATAAACAAACTGTATTTGCCAAACAGCGGTATCATGCTTCGGTTCGGAGCAGGCTGTACCCTTACTCAAAGTCCAGATAAAACAGATGGCATCGGATACTTCCCCGATTTATGGGTAGAACCGGAAGACAGTCTTGATGCCGTAGTTCGTTTGTGTAACTATTACGGACTTTGGGAAGATAAACAGTAGGTAAACGGTGCCGGAGTAACAATGCGTTGAGTTTACACGTTTGTTATGATAAAATATGTTTGAATACGAAAGATGAAAGGAGAATAGGACATGAGTAAGGTTGTTGTTTTATGGTCAAGTCCGAATGCGGACGGCTTGACAGCATCTGCCAAAGATCAGTTCATGAAAGGATTGAAACGTGCAGGGGCTGAAGTGGAAGAGATTCATTTAAATAAAAGAAAGCTGGAACATTGCAAAGCCTGTGGTAACGGTTGGGGAACCTGTAATAAGAACGGAACTTGTTTGATTAAGGATGATTTTGCAGATATATATAAATCTCTTTCGGAGGCAGACGGAATTGCATGGATTAGTGCGGTGTATTGGTCTGATATGACGGAATGCATGAAGGCATTCTTTGACCGATTGCGCCGGTGTGATGCTACAGTAAATCACGCATTGGCAGAGAAACGTTGTATTCTTATGGCATGTGCCGGTGGAACCGGACGGGGAACGCTGGAATGTTTGATGCAACTGGAGCGGGGACTTACTCATATGGGTATGAGGGCCTATGACCGGATTCCGGTTGTCAGATACAACAAAGAGTACATGTTGCCGGCACTGGAAACAGCGGGAGAAAACTATGCCAAAACCCTTGAAACAGGATTTAATATGTACTACTAAAATAATGGTTGATGTGTCATGTGCACCCTCAATGGAGAGAATTCTGTTGAAGGTGCACTTTGTTTTATGGAAAAACATGTGATAACTTCTGCAAACTATATGTTAATTCACGAATTTAATGAATAAGAGGAGTTATTATCAGAAAATAATTGCGAGAAAATACAATGTATGTTATAATAGTATGCATATAACACTCCGGAAAGGGGCAGACAAATGAAGAAAAAAGTTTTATTTGCTTTTATGACGATTTCTCTATCACTTCTGTTGTTCGGATGCGGTACAAATACGGAGGCGGAGAAGGAGACGGATTCTCCGAATAAGGTGGAAGACACAACAGACAAAGTTACAGAACCGGAAACAGATGAAACCACGGAACCGGACAAGGAGCAGGAAACAGAGCCGGTAACAGGGGAAAAAGAGCCTGTTTCCGAGGAGGCGACACCAGAGGAAAAGGAGTCTGTTGCAGAGGAACCTGCAGAAGAGGAAGACACTCCTGTTGCAGAGGAACCGACACCGGAGGAGAAGGAGCCTGCTACCGAAGATCCTATAGCAGAGGAAAAAGAACCTGGAACAGAAGAGCCGAAGGAAGAGGAAAAGGAACCGGAAAAAGAAGAACCTAAGGTAGAGGAAAAGGAACCAGAGAAAGAAGAAGCTAAGACTGAAGAAAAGGAGCCTGTGACCGATAAGCCGGCAACGGAGGAGAAAGAATCTGTCACAGAAAAGCCGGTAACAGAAGAAAATAAGCCGGCAACAGAAGAAAACAAGCCGGCAGTAAAAACCTACCAATATGCATTTGAAGGTAAGTACTGGTATGAAGAAGTTGATTATATGACGTATGATGGTGTCCGGTATAGTTCTGTTGTTAATTTCTATGACGGAACGGCTGAAAACGGGTTTTATAAAACGAATGAATATTACAAGCATCCATATTCCGTGGTGAATGATTGCATTGTGTATGATTATGGAGAGAGCTTTTATTATTCCATAGAAGGCAATAGTATGACGTTGTCTGCTACGGATGGCGGTTGGGTGCGACATATGGTACTGCTTGCTGAAGCAGAAATTGCAGATGTTCTCAGTAAAAATGTAATAGAAGACCAGCCTGCAGAGGATGAATTCGTCGGCGACAGACCGGTAGGCGTTGTCTATGAATTTGAAGAAACCTATTGGGTGGAATATGACCAAGACGGTGAAGTGATCGGTTATTACTATGACGGAACCAATGAAACCATCTATCGCGGAGAAGAATCTTCTACACGTCCCTATTCTGTGATGGGCAACGATATTGTGTTCATGGAGGATGATTTTTATCTGGCGTATTACTATATGGTGGCAGGAGATTCGTTAATATTAACGCCGAATGACGGAAGTATGCCGAGGCACTGCTCCAAGGTGGACAAAGAAGAATTTGACCGATTGCTTCGAGGAGAAGAGCTTCCGGAAGAAGAATCTGAGGAAGAGCCGGGGGAAGAACCTGACGAAGAAGAAACCACTGTAGAAATACCGTCCACGGAAGGTAAAAACTTTACCCATAAGTTTGAAGGAAAATATTGGGTGGAATCTTTACCGAACGAAAAAGCTATGGGACATTTCTTTGATGGGTCGAATCATATTACAATATACGCGGGAGAGAAGAGTACCCAACCATATACGGTAAAGGATAATCGTATGGTGTATACATATGACTGGGGAACTTTTGAGGTTACGTATTATGTAACTACGGAGGATGAAGGGAATTACATTACGTTGTATCCGAGTGACGGAAGTATGGAAGCGTATTATAAAGAAGTTACCAAAGAGGAGTTTGAGAAATTGTGTAAGTAATGGAAAGAGAAGCGAAAGAAAACAGAGTGTGGAGAGATTCACACTCTGTTTTGGTATACGCTATAAATGAAATAAGGTTATGTTATCATATCAATCAACAGGCCGATTCCGATTGTTAAAAAGCCGATTCCTGGAAGGAGAAGGCAAAGATTGGAATCTATTCCGAAAAAAAGACGAATTAAGAAGCGTTCTTGCTTTTTTTGTGTGTACCCATACGGTGAGCGTAGTATTAGGTATATATTTTTTTCAATCTGCGAAAGCGTATACCAGTC
Organism: Lachnospiraceae bacterium; assembly: GCA_017465475.1. GTDB lineage: Bacteria > Bacillota > Clostridia > Lachnospirales > Lachnospiraceae > SIG307. Next base: position 66,476 of record JAFTWC010000044.1, on the reverse strand, counting down.
TTCGGATTTTAGTTGCCGGATATGGTTTCCCACCGGAATACGGCATTGCAGGGCGTAATACCTGGTGGAATGTTTCCGGGCTTTGTGGGTACAAACAGGTTGGATGTAAGTGGCGTCCCGTTTGATGCAATACCGAAACGGTTCGGTGATTGCCCATATAAACTCTCCTTTGCGTTATGATTCATTATAGCAAAGAAAACAGAGGTGTGTAAAACTTATAGGATTTGTTTTATTGCTGCCTGCAAATGTTCGAAAGAAAAGGGTTTGTAAATAAAGTATTCCGCACCGTATTCTGTTGCCATGGCGTGGACCTCTTCCGAAGTGTCTGCAGTGAGCATGATTACATGGATATTCGGGTAGTCTGTTTTGAGACGTTTTAGGATATCCAGCCCATTTTCATCCGGAAAGTGTACATCCAAGAAGATACCGTAAGGCAGACTTGTTTCCAGTGCCTGAAACAATTGGGCACCGGATTCTACCGATTTTGCGGAATAGCCCAAATGTCGTATCATGTCAGTCATCATACCGCCCATAAAGGTGGAATCGTCACAAATGAGGAAATGATTCGGCAGGTTTCTGCCCAACAAATAGTCGGTGGACACATGGAAAAAATCGGCGAGGGCACAGAGCATGGTAAGATCCGGGATGGATGCACCGGTTTCCCATTTTGATACGGCACCGATGGTCACACCCATTTCATTGGCCAGTCTTTCCTGGGTCATGGAGTGACGTTTTCTCAGTTCTAAAATTCGTTTTCCGAGTATTACTAAGTTTTCTATCATAAGAATCCTCCGTTTTTGGTAAGAAGTGTTATAATTGAGTTTGTACATGTACAAGTTTATTATAAAACCGCATGGATGAAATGTCTATGGAGGTGTAGGAGAATGGAAGAGGGAAATTTTCCTGTGGCTCAAATTTTGTTCCTCTGTTGGCGAATTCTCAAAAATTTTTTGTTACCTTTTTCTTTTTTGCGGTACTAATTGACGAAATATGAAAGGAGGTGTGACATGGTCGAATTTGAAGAGTTATACTTGAAATACTATAAGGACATTTATTATTTTATATTAAAGCTGACTGGATATCGGGATGATTTAGCGGAAGAACTGACCCAGGAAAGTTTCTATCAGGCGTTTGTTTCCTTAGGTCGTTTTCGGGGAGAATGTGAAATAAAGTCATGGCTTTGCCAGATCGCCAAGAATACATATTACAAACATTTGCGGACTCACGCAAAACAGCTCAATATAGGGGACGAGTTATTTCCGGAGCCGGAAGAGAAGAATAAGTGTCAAGTAGTATTATGTAACAGTAATTCATTTGTAAAATGTAAAAAGGCGTGCAATGGTGTGATTGCATGTCTTTTTTTCTTTTTTTCGTTGAACAAAATAACGGTATGCGGTATACTGGAAGAGGTGTAAATGACAGGAGGCAATGACATAATGTATACCAAAGAAGATTTGATAAAGTGTTTAAAGGACATGGGCCTTAAAACGACGGATGCCTTGATGGTGCATTCTTCCATGAAATCCATCGGACCGGTGGAAGGCGGTGCGGATACGGTGGTAGACGCATTTATGGAGTATTTAAAGGACGGTTTGTTTATGACACCGACCCATACCTGGGCGCAGATGAGTCATGAGTATTCGGTATTTGATCCGGTGACGGAACCGGCCTGTGTAGGCATTATCCCCAATATTTTCAGACAAAGAGAAGGGGTGCTTCGTTCCCTCCATCCTACTCACAGCATTGCCATTTACGGAAAAGGTGCGGCAGAGTACATAAAAGGAGAAGAAAACGCCACATCTCCATGCCCGCCGGGAGGTTGTTGGGACCGACTCAGGGAGATTGATGCAAAAATTTTATTGCTTGGCGTAACTCACACGAGAAATACGTACATTCACAGTGTGGATGAGGTATTACACATTAAGGATCGTCTGACGGATGCCCCTACTCCCATGCAGGTGGTGATGCCGGACGGAAAGTTAAAAGATGTGCCGATGTACCGCCATTTTAACAGAACTCTCGGTACCGGTAACTTTTCGGAAGAGTTCGATAAGATGAAGCAGGCATTTTATGATTTAGGGGCAGCGAAACCGGTGAAATTCGGGGATGCGGATTGCATTTTATGTGAGGCGAAAAAGATATTTGAAGTGTGTGAAAAACTATTTTCCATTGAAGAAAATTGTGTCATAGACCGGGATGTGATTCCGGAAGAATGGTGGAAGAGTTAATCAGACAGGATCGGAAGAGAACCCGAATGGTCTATCAGTCAGAAAGGAAGCGAAACAGTGGGTTTATTTAAAATCTCAAAAAAACATATCCATCTGGAAATGATTATTTCCCGTATGGAGTCCAATAAAGAGAATAACTACAAGGATGCGGCACAACAGGATTTGAAAGAGCTTATGGACTGCTTTGAAAAGCTATCGGCAGCAGGAAGCCTTTCCGAACGTCAAAAGAAGTATTATGACGGAAAACTTGCGGTATATCAGGAAGAAATGAAGGGATATACCCATAAGGATCAGAAGCCGTTTTGGACATGATAAAACAATAAATGAAGCATGTAAGAACATGATTTAGAATAACGGAGGATTTGTACAATGGAAAAAGAAAAATTAGTAGCACTTACCTTTGATGACGGCCCGGTAGCGTATGCCGAGGACAGTACCGCTATGCGTATTTTAAAGACCTATGAGAAGTACGGACAGCAGGCCACTTTCTTTTATGTGGGTCAGAAAATAAATGAGGAGAGTGCTCCGGAGATGAAGTTCGCACAGAGTATCGGTTGCGAAGCGGGAAATCATACCTTCACTCACTGTTTCTTAACGGAAAAGACGGTGGAGGAAATGAAAGAAGAGCTTAGTAAGACGGCCGAGGCAGAAGAAAAGGTTCTTGGTGTGGCTCCGAAACTGATGCGTCTGCCGTACCTGGCGGCAAACGAGACGGTGACGGCTACGGTGGACTATCCGATGATTAATTGCAGTGTAGACAGTAAGGACTGGGCAGGCGTATCTACAGAGGAAATTATTCAGAGAATTATGGATGCGGAGAAGTCCGGTGAACTGGAAAATGCCATCGTTTTGATGCACGAACAGTATGCTACCACGGCAGCGGCAGTGGAGTATCTGCTTCCGACTTTGGTTGAGAAGGGGTATCGTTTTGTGACGGTATCGGAACTTGCGAAGCAAAACGGTGTTGAGCCGGAGAAACATAAGATCTACGGAAAGTTTCTATAATTTGTTTGTTTCATAACGGATATGTAATGTAAAAGACAGAGTTTGATTACGGGATGTTACAGGGGAGGAAATGAAATGAATAACAAGCCTTGTGAGTGGAAGGTATATTTTGAAGGAAGCTTTTATGACCGCCGGGGCACCGGCCGAGCCGGAACGGAAGTGAAAGTGAAAAAAGACTTTTCCTGGAACGGACATGATTGGTATGTTCCGGCCCTTTATGTGTGTGGGAAAGGTCTTGTGATGGATGTTTGCATTAAAGTAGAACCGGAAGTGATTTCTGCATATTACGAGAAATGGGGCTTGGCGGAGGGAAGGCTTGAGACGCTTAGTAAAGAAGAACAGAGACTGGCGTGGAGGGAGAATCCTTTGGACGTGGAGTTTCAGTTAAAACTCCAAATAAACAGCAGATTACAGGAGAATTGGTCCGGAAGCGGAACGAATTGGGTTCCGGAACGTTGTTTGTTCGGCGAAACGGAAAATACGGAAGAAGCAGTGGAGGTTGTGGAGTATTACGGTTTAGATAAGACGAAGGGCTGGGCATTTCATCGATTTTCCATCCCTTGGGGAACAAAGACAAAGCCGACGCTTCGGACACTTTCACTGCTTTTGGAGCCGAGGCGGGTGCCGGTGCCGGGACCTAAGTTTGTTACACCGAAGGTAGGAGAAAGCATTTCCTTTTTACATCCTATCAAGGGATCGACGCATACCCTGACGGTACATGAGTTTCAAAGGGCGCGTTTCCCAAGCGAACGTCTTTCGGAAGAGGGGTATGAATTTCCGGAGAATTATTACCAAATGATTTATACGATTCAACCGGATATCCCGACGAAGGAGTATACCGTAAAGGATGTATGCGACAATGATACACCGAAACAAAAGGTGTCCTCGTCTTATTCCGGGGCGTCCTCCATTGGAATCATCGGCGGAGGGTGCGGTCCTACGGCGGTGTTTATCGCAGAGAAAGGAACAACAGAGATGGCCCAGGTGGCCTGTTCCGCGTTTCGTTTTGAACCGGCAGAAACAGTGGAATGGGAAATGATCTTTCACCGGAAACCTTGCGAGAATATGCAGGTGCAGCTTATAGACGGATGACATGTATAGTAAGAATCTGCGAAAATGTGCCATTAGGCCTGAAATTAAGTCGGATATATGACTGAAATCTTAGAATGGTTTTAGTATAATGAAACCAAACATCATAGGTAAAAGATGTTTGGGAATAATCCGACAGGAGGACAGGTTATGGTAGTAAAAGGAACCTATTTTCAAAATGATGCAGAGAAACCGTTGGTATACGGTGATGTGGAGATTTTTAATACAAAACGCAGAAGACTTCGGGGAGAAGAGGAAAAGGAAGCTGTGCTTTGTGAGCCGGTTATGGTAGGCTTTTGCGGGACAGATAATGAACTGATGCATATGGGAAGTGAAGGAAAGCTTAGTCCGAAATTTCCGGTAGGAACGAACCGACTTATTAACGGGCATGAGGGCATTGTATGGGTGCCGTCTCAGAAGCGTTTTGCCATTGTACTCATTCGCGGAGGGAACAGCTACGACCCAACCCGGTATACGGAGGAAGAAACCTATTTTGAATATGGTTGCGACCAGGCGGACGGTTTGTTCTGTGATAAGCAGTACTTCCACCCGGATATGCTTCTGCCGATTCCGGACGGGTATGTGGAGAACGGAAAGTTAAAGTTGTCCTTTGCAAAAAAGATGGTATTTCCGGATCCCTTTGCCTGTATGTTGTTTCAGCTGGAGCGTATGGAGGATTTGGGAAGTGCCCACAACTTCCGCGTGGCAATGAAAAAGTATAAATGCGGGGAAGAAGAGGCCCGTAAGATTGCAAAAGAAGAGATTTTTGAGCGCACCGTGATTTTTGGACTGGGTACCACCGGTATGTTTATCGGGGACCTGATTATGCAGAATCATAAGGATGCGAAAGTATTGTTTGTGGCAAGAAGCTCCCAGGATTCCCCGAAGGTGCAGTTTGCGTTGAAACAGGCGAAAGCGGAGTATTTGCAGAATACCTATGACAGCGAGGAAGAACTTGCGAAAGCTATTATAGAGAAAATGGGAGGACGTGCCACTACCTTTATCGGAGTTAGCGGAAGCAATGTAGAGCACAGAGTGGCATTTGAACATAAGGTACTTGGTTGTAACGGAATTTACAACAGTTTTTCATTGGGACCGAAGGTGACCTTCGATACTATGCCGTTTGGATTTGAAAATCATCTGATTTTCGGGTCCATTAATTTCCGTCAGGATCACATGGAACAGGCGATTAAGCTTTTGGCGAAAAGTCGCTATGATGAAATTGTGGAACTGATTGACAAAGAGGAGTTTATCCAAAATCCGATGGGAGCATATAAGGATAAGATTTACAGTAAAAATGCTCCGATGAAAACAGCGGTGATTTGGAATCCGAATTATGTAGAAATCGGGTAAAACAAGTAAAATTTGAAAAAACGACGGAATGTATAGGAAATCGAGAAAACATCACAAAAAGGAGACCAACAAAATGAAGACTGTAATGATAGAAAAACCTTATGAAATCGCGGTAACGGATACAGAGATGCCGGTAGTAAAGGAAGGGGAAGCACTGTTAAAGGTATTGTACTGCGGTGTATGCGGAGCTGATGTGGCAAGCTATACCGGAAATCAGCCTTTTACGACTTACCCGCGTATTCCGGGACATGAGTTTAGTGCAGAGATCGTATCCATACCGGAAAATGACAAGGGATTAAAGCCGGGAGATATTGTGACAGCCAATCCGTATTTTAATTGCGGAACCTGTTATTCTTGTCAGAGAGGGTATGTAAACTGCTGTACCGACAACCAGACCATGGGAGTTCAGAGAGACGGAAGTTTCCGCGAATATATTGTAATGCCGGTGGAACGTATTTACGATGGAAAGGGATTATCCGCAAAAGAACTGGCTTTGGTAGAGCCGTTTACCATCAGCTATCATGCGCTTCACAGAGCACCGGTAAAGCCGGGGGATAAAGTGCTGGTAGTAGGTGCAGGACCAATCGGATTATTTGCTCTTATTGCTGCAAAGGCGCAGGGAGCGGAAGTCTACGTGGCGGACGTACTGGAGGGAAGACTGGAAAAGGCAATGCAGTTTGGTGCTGCCGGAGTAATCAACTCTGCTACAAGTGATATCAAGGAAGAGGCCATGAAGATTACAAAGGGCAACGGGTTTGATGTATGCGTAGAAGCTTGCGGACTATCTGTTACCTTCCTTTCCTGTATCGAATGTGCGGCATTTGCGGCCAATATCATTTTAATCGGAAACGGCAAGAAAGAAACCACATTCCTGCATTCCGTTTTGTTAAAGAAAGAGTTAAATGTGTTCGGCAGCAGAAATTCTTATGCCGCTGATTTTAAGGCTGTAATCGACCTGATTGCAAGCGGAGAAGTAAATGTACTTGATATGGTAAGTGCAGTGTATCCCATGGACCGTGCGGATGAAGCGTTTAAGGCCCTTGCGGAGAATGACGGCAGCTTATCCAAGGTATTGATTGAAATGTAAAGAAATCAGAAAGGGATGAAAGTATGAAGGAAACAATTATTCAGTTTGGTGAGGGGGGCTTTTTAAGAAGCTTTGCCGATGTGTTTGTGCACAAAATGAACGAACAGGGCCTGTATGACGGCAAGGTGGTTGTGGTACAGCCGATTGCCAAGGGATTGATTCCGGTGATTAATGAACAGAAGGGAGTGTATCATCAGTTCCTTCGCGGAATCGAAAACGGTCAGGTGGTAAATGAGTGTATTAAAGTCACCTCTATTTCCAGAGGTGTGGACCCGTACGCGGACTATGCAGAGTATTTGAAGTTGGCGCATAATCCGGATATGCGGGTGATTATTTCCAACACCACGGAAGCCGGAATTGAGTATTTGGGAACGGAAACTTTCGATGATGCACCGCCGAAATCCTTTCCGGCGAAGCTGACAAGACTGTTGTACGAGCGATTTGATGCGGGTCTTTCCGGATTTATCATTCTTTCTTGCGAACTAATTGATAATAACGGAAAGGAACTGCTGGATTGCGTTTTAAAGTACGCAAAGCTTTGGAAGTTGTCGGATGCGTTTGTACAGTGGATTCAAAAGGAAAATCATTTCTGTAACACTTTGGTAGATCGCATTTGCACCGGTTATCCGAAGGATGAAGTAGAGGAATTGACCAAGTTTTTGGGAGAAGAAGATAAGCTTATGAACACGGCGGAGATTTTCCATCTTTGGGTCATTGAAGGAGACTTTGAAGAGGAATTCCCGCTTCAAAAAGCCGGGGTAAATGTAATCTGGACTCCGGATGTAAAGCCCTATAAGAAAAGAAAGGTACGTATCTTAAACGGAGCGCATACTTCCATGGTATTGGCTGCCAGATTGTATGGACTTTCCACTGTTAAGGAATGTCTGGAGGATACCACGGTAAGAGCGTTTCTTGATAAGACTTTATCGGAAGAGATTATACCGACCCTGGGAAGTACGGAAGAAGACATTACCTTCGGAAAGGCAGTGCTGGATCGTTTTGCCAATCCGTTTGTAAAGCATCAGCTGTTAAGTATTGCGCTTAATTCCGTCAGCAAATTTAAGGCAAGAGTTCTTCCGACGCTGTTGGAGTATTATGAAGAGAACAAGAAGCTTCCGAAGTGTATGACCTTTTCTCTGGCGGCCTTGATTGCCTTTTATCGTACGGACGAGGCAAATGACGGAGAAGAGATTATGGAGTTTATGAAGTCGGCAACTGTTGCTGATATTTTGAAGAAAGAACAGTATTGGGGCAGAGATTTGTCCTTTATGCTTTCCGAAGTAGAACGCTATTATGAGATTATGACGCTGCAGGGAATGAAGAAGGCTTATGCGGAGGTGCTTGCATGAAGCAGTTAAAAATCCATGGGTCCGACAATGTGGCAGTGGACATTGCAACAGGGCATAAAGCAGCCCTTTGTGATATTGCTGCCGGGGAGAATATCGTTAAGTACGGGTTCCCTATCGGACATGCTACAAAGGCCATCCGGGAAGGCGAGCGGGTACATACCGACAATGTAAAGACAAACCTGAAAGAAAAGCTGACCTATGAGTATTGTCCGAAGACCTTTGAGTTACCTCAGGTGCCGGAGTATACTATTGACGCTTATGTGCGGGAAAACGGCGAAATCGGTATTCGGAATGATATTTGGATTGTGAACACGGTTGGCTGTGTGAACAAGATTGCGGAAAAACTCAGTACCTTGACGGGAGCCTATTCTTTCCCTCATCCGTACGGTTGCTCCCAGTTGGGGGAGGACCACGGGGTTACGCAACACATTTTAAAGGGACTGGTGGAGCATCCTAATGCCGGTGGTGTGTTGGTGCTGGGGCTCGGTTGTGAGAACAATAACATTGCCTCCTTTAAAGAAGTGTTGGGAGAAGTGGATGAGCGTCGCGTGAAGTTTTTGAATGCCCAGGATGCGGAGGATGAAATTGCGGAAGGGGTACGACTGATTGAGGAGTTAAAGGCCTACGCAAAGACCTTTACCCGTCAGACGGTGAGTATTTCCAAATTAAAGGTAGGTTTAAAGTGCGGTGGTTCCGACGGTTTTTCCGGTATTACGGCAAATCCGTTAATCGGCCAGTTTTCCGACGCGCTGATTTCTGCAGGAGGCAGTACGGTGCTAACGGAAGTGCCGGAAATGTTCGGTGCGGAAACGATTCTTATGGACCGTTGCATAAATGAAGAAGTGTTTGAAAAAACAGTACACTTAATCAATGATTTTAAGGATTATTTTATTCGTCATAATCAGGAGATTTATGAGAATCCTTCTCCGGGAAATAAAGCCGGCGGAATTACCACTTTGGAAGAAAAGTCTCTTGGTTGTACCCAAAAGGGAGGCAGAGCCCCGGTAGTGGATGTGCTGACCTACGGAGACCGGGTGACGAGAAACGGGCTTAATCTTCTGAACGGTCCGGGAAATGATATGGTGGCAGTGACGAATCTGGTGGCGGCAGGATGTCATATGGTGTTGTTTTCCACAGGCCGCGGAACGCCCCTTGGTAGTCCGGTGCCGACAGTTAAGATAGCTACCAATGACAGACTTGCAACGGAAAAGAAAAACTGGATTGATTTTAATGCAGGGCCGATGTTAGAAGGAAAGAATCTTACGGAAGCGTTTATGCAGTATGTAATCTGTGTGGCAAACGGTGAAGAGACCGCCAATGAACGGAACGGTTATCGGGAAATTGCGATTTTTAAGGATGGAGTGACGCTGTGAGTAGCTATACAATGGTGGATGCCCATTTGCATCTTTGGGAAAAACAAAACGGCAGAGTAAACGGAAAACCGGTTTACGGTGTAGGGAACGGAAAAAGCAATTTCGGCGGGGAAGTGCGCCAGATGATGCCGCCTTATATGGAAGATGATAAAAATACGGTGGAGCGCCTTATTGCCAATATGGATTATGCCTGTGTGGCAGGATGCGTAGTAACCCAGGAGTATATTGACGGCAATCAGGATGCCTACTTACTTGAAGCAAAGAAAAAGTATCCTGACAGAATCAAAATCTGTTCCTTGTACGAGGAAAATGAAGAATTTCTTTTGGATGGCGTGGACGGTGTAAAGATATGTGCAGGACGTCTGGCTGACCAAGATGTGACGAAGCTTCTTCCTGTGTTTCGGAAAGTGGAGCGGGCAGGGAAGTTTATCTCCATCGATTTGGCAGACGGAGATGCACAGGTAGAAGGAATGGAGTATTTGATTGAACGGTGTCCTGATTTAAAAATTGCCGTCGGTCATTTCGGAATGGTAACCACAAAAGGGTGGCAAAAGCAGATTGCGCTGGCGAAACATAAAAATGTGTATATTGAGAGCGGTGGTCTTACCTGGCTGTTCCATCAGGAATTTTATCCGTATCCTTCTGCTGTGGATGCGATTTTGGAAGCAAGAGATATTTGCGGTATGGAGAAGCTTATGTGGGGAAGCGACTATCCGCGCACTATGACGGATATTACCTACCCTATGGCAGTGCGATTTATTATGGAATCAAAAAAGCTGACAGAAGAAGAAAAGAAAGCCTTTTTGGGTGAAAATGCGGTGCGTTTTTACGGCTTTGAGAACCTGTCTGTGATGGAAGAAATTCCGAACATGTTGTAAGCAGAAGGTGTCTGGGAAAACGTTGTTTCATGCAGGACATAGAAAACGCGAAAAAGGAGAGAAGCGTATGTTAAAAGGAATATCCCCGATTTTGTCCCCAATGCTATTAAAAGTACTTTGCGAGATGGGACACAGTGATACCATAGTGATTGCCGACGGAAATTTCCCGGCAGAAACCATGGGAAAGAACGGTATCGTAATTCGGATGGACGGACATGGTGTACCGGAAATCTTAGAAGCAATTTTAGAAGTATTTCCTTTGGATCAGTACATTGAAAAGCCGGTAAGCCTGATGGAACGGGTACCGGGAGACAATGCGGATGTATCCATTTGGAAGACTTATGAAGAAATGATTACGAAAGCGGAAGAGAGAGGTTCGGATGTGATTCAGAAGCTGGAACGATTTGCCTTCTACGAAGAAGCAAAAAAAGCCTATGCAGTCATTGCTACCACGGAAACAAGCCAGTACGCGAACGTGATTCTTCAAAAAGGTTGTGTATTGTAGGTGTGTAAGGAAAGTCGCGCAAGAGCGGGAAAGATAAGTAAAAGAGCCTCCGGATTCTCGGAGGCTCTTTTAGAGAAAGAAAGGAATGATTGAACAAAAAATTGATAATTGCGTAATTGGGATGGGGATTAGCCCATGGTTACGGTGACGTTGTATTCGGTCTTGCCCTGTACATACGGGATAATGTGACCGTCTACCTTTACACCGTCTACTTCAAGGGAAACAACACCCTTTTCTACATTCTGCGGGTTCTTAACCGTAATGTTGTAAACACCCTCACGGAATGCTCTTGTTAACGTGAAATCACCAAAGCCCTTCGGTACACACGGATTAATGGAAAGACCGGTGTGAGTCGGGTAAACACCTAAAATGTACTGGGAGATGTTTACGAAGGTCCATGCTGCGGTTCCGGTAAGCCAGCTGTTCTTAGCTTCGCCGTGGAACTTTGCGTCGCGACCTGCTACCATCTGGGAGTATACATACGGCTCGGTGCGGTGAATTTCACTGATTTCTTCTACATAAGCCGGACAAGTCTTCTGGTAAATCTCAAATGCACGATCACCTCTGCCGATTACGGTTTCTGCAATGGATACCCAAGGATTGTTGTGACAGAAAATACCTGCGTTTTCCTTGTATCCCGGCGGATAGGAGGTGATTTCACCAAGCTCTAAGTGATACTTGGTATAAGCCGGCTGTAAAATCATAACACCGTACTTGGTATCGAGACGTTCCTTGACGGAATCAAGAGCCTTCTTTGCAAGACCTTCCTCTACACCTACGCCTGCAAGAACACAGAAGCCCTGCGGCTCGATGAAAATCTGGCCTTCTTCACACTCTTTGGAACCTACCTTGTTGCTGTAAGCATCGTAAGCACGTACGAACCACTCGCCGTCCCAACCGTCAGCAAGGATGGCATCATACATAACCTTTACTTCCTTACGGGCACGTTCTGCCTCTGCGGTATCACCTAAAAGCTCTGCAAGCTGTGCGTACTCTTCGCCATACTTTACAAACATACCTGCGATGAAGACGGATTCAGCTACCGGGCCTTCACTCGGGCCGAAGGTCTGGAAGGACTCACCCGGATGCTCGGAGAAGCAGTTTAAGTTGAGGCAGTCATTCCAGTCTGCACGACCGATTAACGGTAAGTTGTGCGGACCCTTGTGATTGATAATATAGTCTAAGGAACGCTTTAAGTGTTCCATTAAGGACGTTGCTACGGACATGTCGTTGTCGTACGGTACAGTCTCCTTTAAAATGGAGAGGTCGCCGGTCTCTCTGACATAAGCAGAAGTACCTGCAATGAGCCATAACGGGTCATCGTTGAAACCGCTACCGATATCAGCGTTACCCTTCTTGGTCAACGGCTGATACTGATGGTATGCGCTACCGTCTTGGAACTGGGTGGAAGCAATATCGATGATACGCTCTCTTGCACGGTCCGGAATCAAGTGTACGAAGCCGAGAAGGTCCTGACAGGAGTCACGGAAGCCCATACCTCTGCCGATACCGGATTCGTAGTAAGAAGCGGAACGGGACATATTAAAGGTAACCATACACTGATACTGGTTCCAAATATTTACCATGCGGTTTACTTTATCGTTGTCGGATGCTACGGTATACTTGGAAAGCAGCTTCTCCCAGTATGCCTTAAGCTCTGCAAATGCCTTTTCTACATCTGCATCGGTCTGATAGCGGGCAAGCATAGCATTTGCCGGCTTTTTGTTGATAATGTTGTGGGATTCCCACTTTTCCTCCTGCGGATTCTCAATGTAACCCAATACAAAGATGAAGGTCTTGGTCTCACCCGGATTAAGAGAAACGTTAATCTGGTGAGAAGCAATCGGAGACCAACCGCTGGCCATGGAATTGGTGCAGGCACCGTTTTCGATGGCTTCCGGATTTGCAGCGGAGCGATATGCGCCCAGGAATGCATCGCGGCTTGTATCGAATGCGTCTACTGCGGTGTTTACGGAGTAAACGGCATAGTGGTTACGACGTTCTCTGTACTCGGTCTTGTGGAAAATGGTAGAACCAACTACTTCAACTTCACCGGTACTTAAGTTTCTCTGGAAGTTCTTCATATCGTCATCCGCATTCCACAGACACCATTCTACGTAAGAGAAGAGCTGTAATTCTTTCTTTGCTGCGGAAGTATTGGTAAGAGTAAGCTGACTTACTTCACAGGTATCGTTCATCGGAACAAAGGTAAGAACGGAAGCTTCTACATCGTTTTTCTTACCGGTGAAACGGCTGTATCCGATACCGTGTCTGCATTCGTAAGCATCAAGCTCGGTCTTGGTCGGCTGCCAGCCCGGATTCCAAACGGTATCGCCATCCTTTATGTAAAGGTATTTGCCGTTGGTGTCAGCCGGAATATCGTTGTAACGATATCTGGTGAGACGAAGGAGCTTTGCATCCTTATAGAAGGTATATCCACCGCAAGTATTGGAAATCAGACTGAAAAAGTCATTGCATCCCAAGTAGTTAATCCACGGAAGCGGAGTTTTCGGGGTGGTGATTACATATTCTTTGTTTGCATCATCAAAAAAACCGAATTTCATAGTGAGTCTCTCCTTTGATTTTTATAATGAGATGATGCGGAGTTAAACGTTTAAGTGCTTGTAAAATCACGTTCTCTTGCATCTCTTTACTTGCATTATACAAGATGCAAACAAAAAATGCAACCTCCAATAAAAATAAGGGACAAAAAAGTGACAAAAATAACAAAAGCATTGCAAAAAGCGAAAAAACATGCTTGAAAAATAAGGGGAAATGGAGTATAGTACTATTACGAAAACGTTTAAGTTTACAGACGGAGTTGTTTGAATTGTGAGAATTACAGGAATTCGGCATAACAGAACTTTATTTACAGTGTGTAAGGAGAACAGACATTTATGGCATCCATGAAAGATATTTCAGCAATCTGCGGAGTCAGTATTGCGACGGTGAGTAAAGCATTGAACGATCAAAGCGATGTCGGAGAAGAAACGAAAGAACGCATAAAGCAGGTGGCAAAGGAATTAGGGTATTTTCCGAATGCATCGGCCAGAGCCTTAAAAACAAAACGTACCTATAATCTTGGGGTGCTTTTTGTAGATGAAGCACAAAGCGGTCTGACTCACGATTATTTTGCTAATGTATTGAATAGCTTTAAAAAGGTGGCGGAAGAGCAGGGCTATGATATTACGTTTATCAGCACGGGAAAAGAAGGGGAAAATCGTATGTCCTACCTGGAACGATGTCGCTATCGGGGCTTTGACGGCGTGGTGATTGCCTGCGTGGATTTTGATAATCCGGAAGTGGAGGAATTGGTAAAGAGCGACATACCGCTGGTTACCATCGACCATTCCTTTTACGGTAGGGCTGCTGTGATTTCCGATAATGTTACCGGAATGAAAGAACTTCTTAGTTACATTGTAAAGCAAGGTCATAAAAAAATAGCATATATTCACGGGGCGGATTCGGCAGTAACCAAAAATCGGTTGTCTTCTTTTTTTAAAACAGCAGAAGAATTGGGGATTACAGTACCGGATACTTATATTAAAGAAGCAGCCTACCGAAACACAAAGGCAGCGGGAGAAGCAACAAAGGAGCTTTTGGAGCTGCCGGAACCTCCTACCTGTATTTTATATCCGGACGACTTTTCCTGTTTCGGCGGAATGAACATCATCAGAGAACGGGGACTATCGATTCCGGAAGATATTTCGGTGGCAGGATATGACGGCCTCCGTATCGGCAGACATATTGAGCCGAAGCTCACCACATTTTGGCAGAATACGGATGCCATCGGGGAAGAAGCGGCTAAAAAACTGATTGCTCTAATTGAACGTCCGAAGACAACCATTATCGAGCAGGTAATCATCGGAGGCGGGGTATATGAAGGAAAGACGGTAAAAAAGTTATAACGGGTGAAAATGTTTTTATAAAAAGATATATGTAAGCCGGAATCCGGTATCGACAAGCGGAAGAAAATAGAGTATCATAGAAATATGAACTTGTGAGGCCAAAGTGATACGGCAGAATCAGGATGCAGAGGGAGGAAGGTTATGAAAGCACTTTTTATTGGCGGAACAGGCACAATCAGTATGGCAATCACGAAGATGTTGGCAGAGACGGATTGGGAGGTATATTTGTTTAACCGTGGTTCCAGAAATGAGGGATTACCGAATAATATTAAGATAATTAAGGGCGATATTAACAATGAAGCGGAAGCTGCAGAGCTGTTAAAAGAGTATTCTTTTGATGTGGTATGTGATTTTATCGGCTTCGGAAAGGGCCAGGTAGAACGGGATTACAGACTGTTTGCAGGAAAGACAAAGCAGTATATGTACATCAGTTCCGCATCGGCCTATCATAAGCCTTGTAAGTCTCATATTATTACCGAGGGGACGGCACTTGCAAATCCGTACTGGGAGTATTCCAGAAATAAGATTGTTTGTGAGGAGTATTTGATGCAAATGTACCGTGAAAACGGCTTCCCGGTGACCATTATCAGACCGAGTCATACCTATGATGAACGGTCCATACCGCTTGGAGTACACGGCGATAAGGGGAGTTGGCAGGTGGTGAAACGTATGCTGGCGGGAAAGCCTGTTATTATTCACGGAGACGGAACCTCTCTTTGGACCATGACCCACAACAGCGATTTTGCCAAGGCATTTATCGGTCTTATGGGAAATGCCCATGCTGTGGGGGAAGTGTTCCCGATTACCTCAGATGAGACTCTTACATGGAATCAGATTTATCAGGCAATCGCAGATGTACTGGGAGTTCCGTTTCAGCCTTATTATGTGTCTTCCGCATTTTTAGCGGAAGCAGGACCGTATGATTTTACGGGAAGTCTGTTGGGAGATAAGGCATGCTCCGTGGTGTTTGACAATACCAAGGTGAAACGTGCGGTTCCGGGCTTTGTACCGACAGTGCGGTTTGAAGAAGGAGTACGCAGGGTAATCGAACATGTATTGGCACATCCGGAACTTCAGACAGAAGACCCGGAGTTTGATGCATGGTGTGATAAGGTGATAGAAGTACAGGAAGAAGCCAAAGCAAAGCTTCGTAACTAGAAAAAATGTCGGTTTGTGTACTTCTTCAAAGTACAGAACCGGGTGGTTATAAAAAGAGATATCTGCCACTGTACGTTACGCGGTACGGTGGCAGTTTTTTGTCAGAGGAGGACAGCATGTCTGGAAGAGAAAGTAAAAGGGGTGTTGTAAAGAGGTCGTTTTTGGCGGCCTTTCCGAAAACAATTCCGATTATGATGGGGTTTTTGTTTTTAGGAATGTCCTACGGAATTTATATGAAGGTATCAGGTTTTTCTTTTGTGTATCCCCTTTGTATGAGCATGGTGATTTTCGGGGGCTCTTTGGAATTTGTGGCGGTGACGATGTTGTTGGGTAGTTTTGCACCTATGCAAACTTTTTTGATGGCATTGATGATACAGGCAAGACATTTGTTTTACGGGATAGCTCTGCTTGAAAAATATAAAGGGACCGGATGGAAAAAGCCCTATTTGATTTTTGGCATGTGCGATGAAAGCTTTTCCATAAATTGTGCCACGGAAGTACCGGAAGGTACGGACAAAGGATGGTCTTACTTCTTTGTCACCGTATTAAATCAGTCCTATTGGGTTATCGGAGCAACCGCAGGAGGTATATTAGGCAGCTTCATTACATTTAATACGGAAGGTCTTGACTTTGTAATGACGGCCATGTTTGTAGTGATATTCATTGAACAGTGGTTAAAGGAAAAGAAGCATTATACAGCATTGATTGGTGTGGCGGCATCGGCGGGTTGCCTCCTTTTGTTCGGGGCGGATTCGTTCCTGATTCCTACTATGGTTTGCATTTTATGTTTTCTTACGGTGTTTCGGAAGCCGGTTGAAAAGGCAGGAGGTTTATCATGACACTGACGCAGGAGATTATTACAATTGCACTTTGTGCGCTGGCGACCATGTGTACCCGCTTTTTACCGTTTCTTATCTTTCGTTCAGATAAACCGACACCGAAGTATATCCGGTATTTGGGGAAAGCGTTGCCTGCGGCCATATTCGGAATGTTGGTAGTGTATTGTCTGAAAAATGTAAATGTGCTGTCGGGAAGTCACGGATTTCCTGAAGGTTTGGCGATTCTTCTTGTTGTGATGCTGCATTTATGGAAACGAAATATGCTTCTCTCCATCGGTGGCGGTACAGTCTGCTATATGTTGCTGGTGCAGTTGGTGTTTTAGGAAGTTTGTTAAAATGCAGATTATATGGAAAAAATCGTTGCTTTATGGTATACTATACATAATCGGAGGTGAATGCCTATGCTCCATTATAAGCTTCAAATCGGCTGTATGGTGATTGTGCTGTTGATTTTTGTGTTGTACTTCAGAGGTCGTCAAAAACAGAAGAATCTGAAACGTATGACCAGCTTTGAGCGATTGTTGTTTTTTTCCTTATTGTATTTTGTGTTGGATATTGTTACGGTATATACGGTGAATCATTTGGATACCGTGCCGGTAATTGTGAATAATATTCTGCATTTGCTTTATTTGTGGGTGATTGACCGGTGCCTTCTGGATGTGTTTTTGTATGTGGCCGCGATACTGGAAATGCCTCTGTCCTCCAACAAATGGAAGCGGATTGTGTTTTTGCCGCATTATGCGGGAAGTTTAATAATGCTCCTCGGAATTTCATCCATTGAATATAAAGTGGGAACCATGTCCAATTATTCCATGGGTGTATCTGTGATTGTCTGCTATGTTTTGGTACTGTATTATCTGGGACTTGCTTATTATGTATGGAAAAAGTACAGAGATAATTTACCGAAACAATCCAGAGTCAATTTCCTGATTTGCGTTCCGGTGTTCTTAGGTGCTGTTCTCTGGCAGATGTTTGTGCCGGATGCTTTGGTGACATCATTAGCGATTACCACACTGATTCTGGTGGCATATTGTGCCATGGAGAATGCAGCAAACAGTGCCCTGATTCAGTATCATGAAGAGGTGATTTTTGCGTTTTCGGATGTCATTGAAGGAAGAGACGGAAGTACGGGAGAGCATGTAAAGAGAACAGTCGAATATGTACGGTTGATTGTGGATGCATTGAAAACCAACGGAATCTATGCGGATGAATTGGACAATGAGTACACAGACTATCTGATAAAAGCGGCACCGATGCATGCTTTCGGAAAGATTGCCGTGACGGATACTGTGTTGCAAAAGCCGGGGCGTTTGACAACGGACGAATATGAAATCATGAAAACGCATACCGTAAAGGGAGCAGATATGATAAAAGCCAGTTTGGCCACACTGGAGGAACCGGGGTATATTACCATGGCCTGGCAGGTGGCAAGATACCATCATGAGCGGTGGGATGGTTCCGGTTATCCGGAAGGATTATCCGGAACGAAAATTCCGCTTTGTGCACGGGTAGTGGCTATAGCGGATGTCTTTGATGCGGTGTCTCAGGAACGCTGCTACAGAGGAGCGATGTCTCTTGACGAGTCCTTTGCTATCATTGAGCAAGGTGCGGGTACACAGTTTGACCCGTTAATTGCGAAAGCATTTTTACGAATCAGAGACAAGGTCGAAAAAGTATTTTATCAATTTCAGGAGGAAATGTAATGGTGAAACATGTGATTTTATGGAAATTAAAAGAAGAAGTTGCCGGAGAGATGAAAGAGAGAGTTCTGCGGGAGATGAAGGAAAACTTAGAGGCATTGGTAGGAAAAGTGCCGGGGCTTACGGAACTTAAGATTGTGATTACGCCGTTAGCTTCTTCCAATGCGGATGTGATGCTTGACAGCACCTTAGAGAACGAAGAAGCATTAAAAGGATATCAGTCCCACCCGGACCATGTGGCAGTGGCAAACACCTACGTGCGCCCGTATACAGAAGTGCGTCTTTGCATGGATTACTTGACAAAATAATTCAAAGGCGTATAATGATGGATAGCGTTAGGATTTTAACATATGGAATAAAGAGAGGTTTTTGAAATGAGTGAAGAAATTTACGAG
Source organism: Lachnospiraceae bacterium (assembly GCA_017465475.1). GTDB lineage: Bacteria > Bacillota > Clostridia > Lachnospirales > Lachnospiraceae > SIG307. Next base: position 47,609 of record JAFTWC010000044.1, on the reverse strand, counting down.
CAGGAGTTAAATTGTTCCCATGATTGCAGCAGCTGTTCTTCCAACTGCAGTTCAAGAAAGCCGGACAAGTCCCAGTTTGCAGAACCGATGAATCAGTATAGTAATGTGAAGAAAGTAATTGGTGTTGTCAGCGGGAAAGGCGGAGTCGGTAAGTCTTTTGTAACATCTTATCTGGCTGTTATGATGCAGCGTATGGGATATAAGACCGCAGTTCTCGATGCCGATGTGACGGGACCGTCCATTCCGATGGCATTCGGTGTACACAAAAAGGCACAGGGCAATGAACTTGGTATTTTGCCGGAGTATACAAAGAACGGTACGGCAATTATGTCCGTAAATCTTTTGTTGGAAAACGAAGAAGTACCGGTGGTCTGGAGAGGTCCGGTTATTGCAGGTACCGTTAAGCAGTTTTGGTCTCAGGTGGTTTGGGGCGATGTAGATTATATGTTTGTTGATATGCCGCCGGGAACCGGTGATGTTCCGCTTACGGTGTTCCAGTCTCTTCCGGTAGACGGTATTGTAATCGTAACCAGTCCGCAGGATTTGGTTTCCATGGTAGTGGCAAAGGCTGTGAATATGGCTCGTGAGATGGATATTCCGGTGCTTGGTCTTGTGGAAAACTACAGTTATGTAGAGTGCGGATGTTGTGGAGAAAAGATGTATGTCTTCGGCGAAAGCCATATTGAAGATACAGCACGTAAGTTTAACCTTCCGGTACTCGGAAGACTTCCGCTTAACCCGAATATTGCAAAGGCAGTAGATGCAGGTAATATTGAGGGCTTAGAAGGTGACTGGCTTGAGGATGTAACGCTTGTATTAAAGGAGCTTCTTCCGGCACAGGCTACCGCGGCTGAACAGGGAAATTATACTCTTGCGGTAACCGCAGATGACGATAACAATGTATTCCAGCATTTCGGACATTGTAAAAAGTTTGCATTATATACCTTCAGTGACGGTATTTTGATGGCAAAGACATTCCTTGAAACGGATGGAAACGGACATGAGGCAATGGCCGGTGTGCTTGCGGATAAGGGAGTAAAGGTACTTCTTTGCGGAGGTATCGGTCTTGGAGCAATGCAGGCATTGATGGCATCTGATATTTTGGTTGTACCGGGACTGACCGGTGATATTGAAGTGGCAGTGGCAGGATATCTGGACGGAAGTCTCGGAACCAGTACGGAGCCGAATTGTCATTCCCATGAGTCCGGAGATGAAGGCTGTGGCTGTGGCGGCGACTGCTCTTGCGGATGTCATTAAGTCCGGAGGATATATGAATAAAACGTATTGTGGCGCATGTCACGGAGAACGAGGTTGTCCGGAGTGCAAAAAAGCAGCTAAGACAGCGGTGTACACGGGACTGACGGAGTTTTTTACGCCGAAGGAAATAGTTCATACTGATGGAACGGCAGAATTCCGTGGAGAGACAGCTCCGGGGGATAAGGAAGCAACATTAGTTTTGGCGGTGGATTTGGGAACCACTACGTTGGCGTTTGTTTGTGCGGATGCGAGCGGGACGGTGTCTTACGGAACAGAGAATCCGCAGAGAATCATTGCAGCGGATGTTATCGGCAGAGTGGATGCGGCCATGCAGGGGAAGCGGGAGCAATTACAAAAAATGATAAGGGAAGCCTTGGCAAAAGGCTTCCTTTTTGTACTTGAAAAGCTGTGTGAGGAAAGAAACAGAAAGATGGAAGAGTGGCGCCCGGAAAAGGTCCGGATTGTCGTGGCAGGAAATACAGTCATGCAACATTTATTGTTAGGTTATCCGGTGGATGGATTTGCAAAAGCTCCTTTTCGGGCTTACACAACAGAAAAAAACGAGATTTCCTGTGCCGGGTTGTTTGCAGAGTGTGATCAGTACGCAGAGTTTCCGAAATGGTTGAAACAGGCAGGGGTTACGGTGTTCCCATGCTTTGCTGCCTTTGTGGGCGGGGATGTGACGGCGGGAGCGTATTCGGTATTCCCGTGGGCGATACAAGTAAGGAAGGGGGAGGAAACGGAGGTCTCGGCAGGGGAAAAACAGCAGGACATGCGGGGGCAATTTCCTTGTTTACTCCTTGATTTGGGAACTAACGGAGAGCTTCTTTTGTGGAACGGTAAGAGCTTATTCGGAACGGCGGCAGCTATGGGAAGTGCCTTTGAAGGCGGACGCTTTGCCTATGCATCGGAGCTGTTTCGGTTGATTGCGCAGGGGATACGGCAGGAAGCGGTGGATGAAACGGGATTATTATCCGAATCGTATTTTTTAGAAGGATATGAAGGGGTGTTACAGGAAGATATACGGGAGTTTCAGTTGGCAAAGGGAGCACTTCGGGCCGGAATCGAATTATTGAGCAAAAAGGCGGAGGTTCCGTTGTCGGAAATCTCAAGAATCTATATTGCCGGCGGAGTGGGACGTTTTTGTGAGGTAAATGACTTGTTTGATACGGGACTTTTACCGCGGGAGTTTGCCGGAAAGGTTTCTTTTGTGGGAAACAGTTGTATAGGAGGTCTTTTACAATATTGGAAGGATAGAGAGCCGGAGATACATGCAACCGGAGAAATGATAAATTTGGCAGAGCAGCCGGAGTTTGAAGAACTTTATTACCGTTATATGAACTTTGAACGGTGAAAATAGGGAACGGAAAGGAGAGCGGGATGAAAAAATACAGCAGAAGGAAAAACGGAAGAAAGCACTTTTTAATAAAATGCTGCAGTTGTGTATTGCTTTGCGGGCTTCTATGTGGCATGTCGGCATGTAAAAAAAAGGAGCAAACAGGAAACGATGCCGCACCGACTGGCGCAGTGACCAGGGAAGGGTTTGACAAAGCCAATCCGGAGCTGGTGGCAAAGCATGCAAAAGAATATGCGGAACAGATAGCGGTATCCGTAGGAGATATGAAAATTACAATGGATACGGCAATGTTTTTTATTTATACCATGGAAGTTCAGGGAAACAGCTATGCGTCCTTTTATCAGACCCAGTACGGGGAAGATTACTGGGCCATGCCTTATGATGAAGATGGTCGCCTCACAAGGGATGTGTTTAAGGAAGATACCATGGATATGCTGATTCAGTATGCTGTCATGCAGGATTGTGCCGTGAAGAAAGGCATTGAACTAACCGAGGATGAGAAAAAAGCGTGTACTGCATTTGTGGAAGAGCTGAAAAGCGTTTTGTCAGCAGAGGAAACGGAGCGTGGCGGATTCACCACGGAAGGTTTGCAAAGGGTTTGTGAGTTTATGATGTTGGCTGAAAAGTATTACACGGAGATGACGGAGGATTTGGGGATTACCAAAGAAGCAGTACAAGAGACTATAAACAAAGATGAGTATAAGGAATATGAAACGGAGTACTTGTATCTGGCTACTACTTATTATGATGAGGAGTATAATATTTGTGAAGAAAGTGATAAGGTGAAAGAGTCCTGTTGGGCACAGATGTGGGATTACTATTTACAGGTGACGGAGGGTGCCGATTTTAAGGAATTGGCGGAACGAGAAGAGGAACTGGTATACAATACCCGGACTTTTTTGGAAAAAGGAGACGGTGCGGAAGAGGAATTCAGAAAAATGGCGTTACGGTTGGAAGAAGGAGAAGTGGGGGGACCGGTACAGACAGAGTACGGTGTATATTTGATTCGAATGTTGGATGATGAGTGTACGAAGTCTTATGATGCGGCAGTGGAAGCGGAATACGAGCTTCAATGCAGCGATGCCTTTGCAGCAGCCTATAAAGTATTACTTGATGAGTATAAGGTGGAGGTAAACGATGCGGTGTGGGACGAGATCGTGTTTGGTGCCACTGTAAGTATATTGGAGTAAAGAAAAGACTGTCGTCGCAGGATGTCTTGCGAAACGGCAGTCTTTTCGGTTTGGTGTACATAGGGTCCGGTATGAATAACATATGTTACGGCGTTAGATAAGCCCTTTTAACAATTTCATAAAGTATTCCGTCGGTTCCGAAACAGGAAGGGAGTTGTCATAAGCAAGAACAAGCTTACGCTTCGGAAGCACCTCTTTTGTTTTAATAATATAGAGCTCGTCGTCGGTCTTTCCTTCTACACAGAAATCCGGAACAAATGCAATTCCGAGACCGATTTTTGCCAGGTCGATTAATAAATCGTTACTGCTCAGCTCAACTGCCGGTGCCAGTTCTACGGAATGGGATAAAAACTGTTCGTGTAAAAACTCACTGGTAGTGGAACGCTTAGATAACATTAAAATCGGAAGAGCGGAAAGTTCCGCAAAGGAAAGGGATTCTTCGGAGTAATCATAGGAGGATTTGTTCGCAATAAACACATCCGAGAACTCCCGCAGTGTTTCGATTTGCATGGAGTTATTCAGTGCCGGATTCGGAGAATTGGCAACAATAAAATCCACCGCATTTTCCGCAAGCAACTCTGCACATTGGAGGGAGGTGGCGTTCATTACCCGAAGGTGAACCTCAGGAAAGGTCTGATGGAACTGATTCAAATACGGTACAAGATAATAACGGCAGATGGTATCGCTGGCAGCAATACGCAGCTGCATACCACCGGAGGCTTTGGAGTTAACAAGCTGGTTTTCGCCTTTTGTAATCAGGTTAATGGCCGGTTCGATGTGCTTAAATAACATCTCTCCTTCCTTTGTCAGGGTGACACGTTTGGTACTTCTGGTAAACAGAACCTGTCCGAGACGGCGTTCCAGTACCTTAACGGACTGACTGACCGCTGACTGGGAAATAAACAGAGAGGAAGCTGCTTCAGAGAAGCTGAGGGTTTTTGCTACATAATAAAAAACTTTGTATAATTCGTAATTTACGTCCATAGAAACTCCTTTCCGCTGTATAATGACAGTATAACAGATATTTGGCGGAACTTCAACTGTTTTCATAAGAAATCCTAATAAAACATTTAATATATATTAATTTTATTTATAAACGAAGAAATGGTATACTGAAAGCAACAATGAGGCAGCGGATGTTTTATACATCAGAAAGGAATGGTTAAGAATGAGTAAGGTTAGAAGAATTTATTCCGAAAAGAAGCCGGAGTATGCTGTAAAGGCCGGCGAGTTGATGAATGAAATCAAAGAATATTTGAACATTCAGAATGTAACCGCAGTACGTGTTTTAATCCGTTATGATGTTGAAAATGTAAGTGACGAGACTGTATCCCGTGCACTCGGTACCGTATTTTCCGAGCCGCCGGTAGATTTTGTATACGAAGAGACCTTCCCGATTTGTCCGGAAGATACCGTTTTCTCCGTAGAGTATTTGCCGGGTCAGTTTGATCAGAGAGCAGACTCTGCAGAGCAGTGTGTGAAGCTTTTAAACGAGACGGAAGAACCGGTGATTCGTTCCGCTACCACCTATGTATTATCCGGTGTATTGACCAAGGAAGAAGTAGAGGCAATTAAGTCTTACTGTATCAACCCGGTAGACTCCAGAGAAGCAGCAGAAGCAAAGCCTGAGACTTTAGAGGCAGTATTCGAAGATCCGGCAGATGTTATTATCTTTGACGGTTTTGCAACCATGCCGGAGGCACAGTTAAAGGAGCTTTACAATTCCCTTAACCTTGCTATGACGTTCCGTGACTTTTTACACATTCAGAACTATTTCCGTGACGATGAGAAGCGTGACCCGTCCATGACTGAAATCCGTGTATTGGATACCTATTGGTCCGACCATTGCCGTCACACCACCTTCCTTACCGAGCTTACGGATGTAACCTTTGAAGAGGGAGATTATACTGCTCCGATTCGTGCTTCCTATGATAAGTATGTAGCAGAGCGTGAGATTTTATATAAGGGCAGAGATGATAAGTTCATTTCTCTTATGGACCTTGCTTTAGTCGGTATGAAGAAACTTCGTGCAGACGGTAAGCTTGATGATATGGAAGTGTCCGATGAAATCAATGCTTGTTCCATTATCGTTCCGATTGAGATTACCAGACCGGACGGTAAGAAGGAAACCGAAGAATGGTTAATTTTCTTTAAGAACGAAACCCACAATCACCCGACGGAAATCGAGCCGTTCGGTGGTGCGGCAACCTGTCTTGGCGGTGCAATCCGTGACCCGTTGTCCGGCCGTGGTTATGTATATCATGCAATGCGTGTGACCGGTGCTGCTGACCCGACTCTTCCGATTGCGGAGACCTTAGAGGGTAAGCTTGCACAGCGCAAGATTGTAACCGGTGCAGCTTCCGGCTACAGCTCCTACGGTAACCAGATTGGTCTTGCAACCGGTCTTGTAGATGAAATTTATCATCCGAATTATGTGGCAAAGCGTCTTGAAATCGGTGCAGTTATGGGTGCAGCTCCGAGAAAGAACGTTATCCGTGAAAATTCCGATCCGGGCGATGTAATCATCCTTATGGGTGGCAGAACCGGACGTGACGGTTGCGGCGGTGCAACCGGTTCTTCCAAGGCACATACCGCTGAGTCCATTCACACCTGCGGCGCAGAGGTTCAGAAGGGTAATGCTCCGACGGAGCGTAAGCTTCAGAGATTGTTCCGTAGAGAAGAAGTGGCAAGCATCATTAAGAAGTGTAATGACTTCGGTGCAGGCGGTGTATCCGTAGCAATCGGTGAGCTTGCAGACGGTCTTCGTGTAGAACTTGACAAGGTTCCGAAGAAGTATGCAGGTCTTGACGGCACCGAACTTGCAATCTCCGAGTCCCAGGAGCGTATGGCTATCGTAGTTGACGCTAAGGACGTGGACAAGATGCTTGATTTTGCAGCAGAAGAGAACTTAGAAGCAGTTCCGGTGGCAGTAGTTACCGAGGACCCGCGTCTTGTACTTGTTTGGAGAGGTAAGGAAATCGTTAATCTGAAGCGTTCCTTCCTTGATACCAACGGCGCACATCAGGAGGCAACTGCTGAGGTTACCATGCCGAAGAAGGAAGACAGCTACTTTAAGAAGGGTGCTTCCTATACCGCTTCCCGTATTACCAGAAAGACTGCAAAGGGAGAAACCGTACTTTCCGGTAAGACCGGCATTAAGGGCGAGTGGCTTTCCATGCTTGCAGATTTAAATACTTGTTCCAAGAAGGGCTTAGTGGAGATGTTCGATAGCTCCATCGGTGCAAATACCGTAACCATGCCGTACGGTGGTAAGTATCAGATGACTCCGGTACAGACCATGATTGCAAAGGTGCCGGTACTTGACGGTGACAGTGAGGCAGTTTCCATGATGAGTTACGGCTTCGATCCGTACCTTTCTTCCTGGAGCCCGTACCACGGTGCAGTTTATGCAGTAATTTCCTCTGTTGCTAAGATTGTAGCAGCAGGTGGTGATCATACAAAGATTCGTTTCACCTTCCAGGAATTTTTCCGTCGCTTAGGTACCGATCCGAAGCGTTGGGGTGAACCGCTGGCGGCACTTCTCGGTGCATTTGAGGCACAGGTTCAGCTTGGCCTTCCGTCCATCGGCGGTAAGGACAGTATGTCCGGTTCTTTCCAGGATATTGATGTTCCGCCGACACTGGTATCCTTTGCTGTAGATATGGCAAAGACCTCTGATGTGGTAACCGGTGAGTTTAAGAAGTCCGGTAATGTACTTGTAAAGTTCGCAATGAAGAAGGATTCTTATGACCTTCCGGATTACGCTGCATTTGCAGAACAGATGAGCAAGATTACGAAGCTGGCTCAGAGCGGAAAGATTGCTTCCATGTACGCTCTTGGTGCAAAGGGTATCGCTGAGGCTGTTTCCAAGATGGCATTCGGTAATCGCCTTGGTGCAGTAATCTCTGATGCAGTAAGCTCTCATGAGTTATTTGCTCCGGCTTACGGTGAAATCCTTGCGGAAGTTTCCAAGGATTGCCTGAATGCATTAAACGAAAGCGGTGTTGTTTACAAGACTGTAGGTACCGTAACCGAAGCACCGATGTTTGTATACGGTGGTGAGACCGTTACCATGGAAGAAGCACTGGATGCTTGGACCAATACGTTAGAAAAGGTATTCCCGACCAGATCCAATGTAAAGGAAGAGAAGATTAATCATCCGTTGTTTGATGCAAAGACTGTTTATGTAGCTAAGAATAAGGTGGCTAAGCCGCGTGTATTTATTCCGGTATTCCCGGGTACCAACTGTGAGTACGACACCATGCGCTCCTTCCGTGACGCAGGTGCAGAAGTAAGCACTGTAGTATTCCGTAACCGTAACGAGCAGGACATCAGAGAGTCCGTTGACGCATTCGAGAAGGAAATCCGTAATGCACAGATTCTCATGTTCCCGGGCGGCTTCTCCGCAGGTGACGAACCGGATGGTTCCGGTAAGTTCATCGCAACCGCGTTCCGTAACGCAAAGATTACCGATGCGGTAAATGATATGTTAAAGCAGCGTGACGGTTTGGTTCTCGGTATTTGTAACGGTTTCCAGGCAATTATTAAGCTTGGACTTGTACCGTACGGCGAAGTAACTCCGCAGAAGGAGGATTCCCCGACTCTTACCATGAATAGCATCGGACGTCACATTTCCAAGTCTGTATACACCAAGGTTGTTACCAACAAGTCCCCGTGGCTCATGGAGGCAGAGCTTGGCGGCGTTTACGCAATCCCGGCTTCCCACGGTGAAGGTCGTTTCGTAGCAAGCAAGGAATGGATCGAAAAGCTTGCCGCAAACGGACAGATTGCAACCCAGTATGTAGATCTTGCCGGCAACCCGACCATGGACGAAGACTTCAACCCGAACGGCTCCTACTTTGCAATCGAAGGTATCACCAGCCCGGACGGTCGTGTTCTTGGTAAGATGGCTCACTCCGAGCGTCGCGGTAACTCCGTAGCTGTAAACATCTACGGTGACCAGGATCAGAGAATCTTTGCTTCCGGTGTGAAGTACTTTAAGTAAGATATGAAAATAAGATAGAACAGTGACGGGACCTTGCGATAGCTGCAAGGTCCCGTCTTTTTGCTTGCTTGAATTCTGTTGGTCAAATGGCCATATTAGGGGAGTGGAACCTGTATATGGGATTGGTCAGAGGGGGAAGAGAGGCCGGGAGGGGAATACTGTGGCGGTAACATTCCGGTTCTATTACGGGGATTACCATGAAATGAAAAGTGAAGGAATTTTTCATGGTACAAAGAAGAAGTGTGTTTAAGAAATTACCATGATGCAATAGGACTAAGTAGGTGTTCATGGTACAAAAGAGAAGTGCGTTTGAGAAATTACCATGATACAGGAGAACAAGGTAGATGCTCATGGTACAAAAGAGAAGTGCGTTTGAAAAATTACCATGATACAGGAGAACAAAGTGGGTGTTCATGGTACAAAATAGAAAAGTATTTGAACGATTACCATGAATCGTGCAGAAAAAGCTGTTTTTGTACCATGAGAAATGATGATATGAAGTCTGATCATGGTAAGAAAAAAGAAATGTACAAATTACTTACCATGATGAAGAATAGAAAAAGAAGATCTCATGGTAAAAGGAAAAAGTGAAGTAAAAGGTGTACCATGAGGATGTTAAGGAGGGGAAAACTCATGGTATGCGTAATTAGGTTACAAGGAAAATATACGCAAATCCGATTACCGAAAATGTTGACTGATGACCGATTATGTTGTATTATAAACGCATGGAGGTATAGAATGATGAATTATACGCATTTTGTTTCTGTAGCCGGATTGGTGACGAATGAGAATGGGGAGATATTGCTAATCAATTGTCCGTGGCGTGGATGGGAATATCCCGGTGGAATGGTAGAGCCGGGAGAAACACTTCAGCAGGCATTACTCCGAGAGATAAAAGAAGAAACAGGAGTAGAGGTGGAAATTACAGGGTTTATCGGAGTATGTAAGAATGTGGAAAAGAATGTTGTAAATATTGATTTTTTTTGTAAGTATATCAAGGGAGAACTGGCAAGCAGTGAGGAAAGCTCGGAGGTTCGGCGGGTGAAAAAACAAGACGCATTGGAGATGGTAACGTTTCCGTTGACAAAGAAAAGGTTGGAACATATGTTATCGGGAAATGATACAGTTCATTGCTTTGGATTTCTAAGGGAACCATTTGAAATCACAGAAGAAGAAAGCTTCTGTGTGGGAATTAGATAAAACGGAGGTATTATTATGTTCATGGAAGAACGACAGCAGGAGATAGTAGAAATAATCCAAACAAACGGTAAAGTTACCATTGCAGAAATTACAGCAAAGTACGGCATATCGGATGAATCCGCCAGAAGAGATTTGCGTCTGTTGGAACAGAAGGGGCTTTGTAAGAGAACCCACGGAGGAGCCATTTTATTACAGCAGGTCAGTGTAAGACCGCCGATAGACAGGGACTTTGAAAAAATGCCTATCTTTGATAATTATCGGGAAATTTCACGAGTGGCAGTTACAAAGATTAATGAAAACGACATTGTCTATCTGACCGGAGGTTCCTTCGGACACATTATGGTATCTTTTTTGCCGAAAGACATACGTTACACGGTGGTGGTGAATTCGGTGGATATTGCGAAGGAACTTCGAGCCTTTGATAACATTGATGTGTATATGGTGGGCGGAAAAATGAGACAGAGCGGTTCTGTTGTGGACAGTTTTGCAAATGACTTTGTCAGTCGATTACATTTTGATGTGTGCTTTATTACCGGAGGCGGTGTGACCGCAAACTTCGGCCTGTCCAACGGCACCGATGAGACCGCAACCTTCCAGCGTACGGTAATCAAGAACAGTCGTAAAAAGTACATGGTACTCCCGAGTGCAAAAATCGGAGTGGATTCCTTTGTAAAGGTGTGTGACATAGATGTGTTTGACGAGATTATCACGGATTGGGATTGTGTGGAAGAACAGGTAACAGCCCTGGAGGAAAAAGGTGTCACAGTTACGATTGTAGAGGAAGGAAAATGACGAGAGAACAAAAGCTTCGAAATCTGATTTTAGACCGTTACAAAAGTCTCAGACAGTTTGCGCTGGAAGCAGACATTCCTTATAGTACACTTATGACGATCTTGTCTCGTGATTTGGGAGGAGCTTCCTTTGATGCAGTTGTCAAAATCTGTAAAAAGTTAGAGATAAATCCGTTGGAGTTTTATGAGAAAGTTTAGGCTCGGATTTGAAATGGTAATAGTAAACGACAAGGCAGGCCCCCCTGCCTTGTGTTATTTAGTGATAGAGATTTTTAGTCCCAGTACCCGGAATAACTTTAACAACGTGGAAAGATTCGGTGTCGTTTGAAAAGACTCGATTCTTGCTACAGAAGATTGCGGAATATTGCAGAGGGACGCTAGTTCGCGTTGACTTAATCCCAGTTCATTGCGTTGTTTTATCATGGCGCTGATGATAGCAGCCTGTGTTTCGATGTCAGTAAGATCTCGCTCACCTTGCGGATCGATTTTTTTAACATATGCTTTGTAGTCATTCCAACTTCTCATGAGATATGCTCCTTTCTGGCTATATAGTCATCACGTTCCGCATTTGCTTTGCTGATTTCGTGACGCGGAGTCTTTTTTGTCTTTTTACGAAAGCTGTGAAGAAGAACAAAACAACCGTTGTCATGATAAAAATAGAAAACACGATTGTTCCCGGGACGTAGTTCCCAAATGTCTTCTTCAAGATGTTTTGTTATAGTATTCGGAAGATGTGTTCCGTTGTTCTGTAAGAGTTCAATATAAAGAGTAATTTGTTTATATTGAATACGTGCATCTTTATCGGATGTGGATTTGTTTCGTAGTTTTTCAAGGAAATTCCATAGTTCGGATTCCCCATTCTTTTTTTCATAGAATATGACATTATACATCAAATAGATTCTCCGTTCTGTACTTATCATATTCTGATACAATGATAGCATGAAAGCTATCACTACGTCAAGAAATATTTTATGCATATGTAAATTGATAGTTATCAAAGAATGAATTTTTGTTATGGTATCGGGAAAAATTTTGGAATATCCAAAGAAAATTACACTTGTGGGAAGAGTTACGTAAGGATAGTATAGCAAAAGATAGGTGATTTCGCAACCGTTCCGAACGCTACAAGACAATGTTTTACAGGGTGAGAAAACGGGGTAAAATCCAGTAAAATCAATCGTTTGGGCGGAAAACAAAGATGAGAAAACTTTGTGAAAAGTATCCAATTTCTGAGAAAGAATTTGTGGAAGTTGACGAATGAATTTTCCCTAACTCTCTGCATGTACTATGTAGAGAGTTAGGGAATTATTCTTATTTGCAAATTAATGATATCTACTCCGCCAGCTCTTCCCACTGCTCCATAAGCTTTTCAAGCTTCTCTTCAAGCTCGTCACGCTCACGACTCAGCTCCGTGAGCTTCGTGTGGTCGGAAGCAAAGGTAGGGTCTGCTAAAGCAGTGTCTAACTCTGCCATGCGGGTTTCGACGCGCTCAATCTCTTCCTCGGTTTTCTTAAGGTCATTCTGGCGCTTTCTCTGACGGGCTTGTTCTTCTTTTTGCTGCTGCCAGTCAAGCTTCGTTTCAGTGACAGTACCGGAAGAAGCAGTGGCACTCTGACCGGATGAACCGGAGGCTGTGTTTAAACCGGAGGTCGAAGTTTTGCCGGAAACAGAAGAGGCGCCGTTTGCGGAAGCACCGCCGGCCTTTCCTTTTCCTTCCATACCGTACCCGATCCCGTCTAAATACAAGCGTTCCGTCAGCTCTTTTTTCTCCAGATAATAGTCATAATTACCCGGATAGTTAAGGAGCGTTTGCTCCGTTAAATCAAGGATTCTTGTTGCGGTTTTATTGATAAAATAACGGTCGTGGGATACATACAATACCGTGCCTTCGTAAGCGTTAATGGCATCCTCTAAGATTTCTTTGGACACAATGTCTAAATGGTTCGTCGGCTCGTCGAGGATAAGTAAGTTGGCGTCGGAGAGCATAAGCTTTGCCAGAGAAACACGGCCTCGTTCGCCACCGCTGATTTCACTGATTCGCTTAAATACGTCATCTCCGGTAAAGAGAAATGCAGCAAGAACATTGCGCACTTCCGTGTTATCCATGTAGGGATAGGTGTCCTGCAACTCATCAAACAAGGTCTTTTCCGGATGAAGCACTTGATGTTCCTGATCGTAATAAGCCACATGTACTTTGGCACCCGGTTTGATTTCGCCCGCATCTGCCGGCAAAAGGCCGTTAATAATCTTTAAAATAGTGGTTTTTCCGGTGCCGTTTTTGCCGATGATGGCCACCTTTTCGCCACGCTTAATATCAAAGCTTAAATCCGAAAACAGCTTCTGACTGCCAAAGGACTTGGATAATCCGGTGACGGTAAGAACATCGTTTCCGCTCATAATGTGGGGCGTGAGACGAATCTTCATCTTGCTGCGGACTTCTGTCGGCTTGTCGATGCGTTCGATTTTATCCAGCATCTTTTCACGGCTTTCTGCGCGTTTGATGGATTTTTCACGGTTAAAGGAACGGAGTTTTTCGATGACTTCTTCCTGATGCTTAATTTCTCTTTGTTGATTTAAGTAGTGCTGAAGCAAAATCTCCCGTTGCTGTTCTTTCTTAACGGCATAGTCCGAGTAGTTTCCGGTAAAGGTTTGTGCTTTTCCTGCATCCAGTTCCACAACCTTTGTTACCACACGGTCCAAAAAGTACCGGTCGTGGGCCACAATAAGTACCGCACCCGGATAGTTGATAAGATAAGTTTCCAACCAGGCAATAGAAGCCATGTCCAAATGGTTGGTAGGCTCGTCAAGCATAATTAAATCCGGATTGGTAAGAAGAAGACGCCCCAACGCAATGCGGGTCTTCTGACCGCCGGAAAGGGCCTGAATCTGCTTGGTAAAATCCCCTTCGGAAAAACCGAGACCCTTTAAAACACCGACCACTTCACTTTTATAAGCGTAGCCGTTTTGGGCCTCAAAGGAATGGGTGAGAGAGGTGTACTCCTTTAAAAGAGCCTCCAAAGCATCCCCTTCTTGTCCCTTCATCAGAAGTTCGACTTCCCGGATGCGGGCTTCGGTTCTTAATAAATCAGCCTTTACGGAAAGCATTTCTTCGTAAACGGTGCGATCCGAGGCTAAGTCCTGATGCTGGGAAAGGTAGCCGATGGTAGCCCCTTTTGCAGTGATAACTTCCCCGGAATCGGCGGAAAGCTCCTGCATAATAATCTTCAATAAAGTGGATTTGCCGGCACCGTTGATGCCGACAATCGCCATTTTTTCACGTTCATTTATATGAAAGGATACTTCATTCAGTATGGTATCTTCGCCAAAGCTTTTAGAAATAGAATTACAGGCGAGTAACATGATAACCTCCTAGTTCTTTTTTGACTGCTTTCTGAATTCACGCGGAGAATATCCGGTGGTTTTACGGAAAATGTCTTTGAAATAATTGCTTCCGTTAAAACCGCAGTCCACCGCAATCTGGGTAATAGAGTCATCCGTAGTCAAAAGGGCCTGACTCGCCTTACGGATACGGACATAATTTAAATACTCTTTAAAGGTTGCTCCGGTAACGCGACGGAACTTTTTCGATAAATAGGTCGGACTTAAATTGGCCTTCGCAGCTGCGTCCTCCAAAGAAATCGGCAGATGGTAATTTAAGTTGATATATTCCATGACAGCTTCGATATCGTCACTGACAGAAACCGTCTGTTTAGCTTTCTCGTAAACAAACAGACCGTATCTCTTTAAATACATTGTAAGTTCAAACAATTGTAAAGAAAGTAACGGGAAAGAGTAGGAGTCGGTCTGCATATCTTCCAAACACATTTTTTGCAGTAACTCTTGTACCAACGGCTGCTTGTCTTTTTGTATAACGATTTTTCCGGATTTGGATAACAGTTCCTTGAGTTCCGGATAGTCGTTAAAAAATGTGGAAGAGATGATGTCAGGGTAAAAATAAACGGTAGTACGCTCGCACGGTACCTCTCCTTCGTAGCAGGTATAATGATAGTCATCCGGGCATACTAAAAAGGCATCCCCCGCAGACAACGGATATAATGTGTTATTCACGGAAAAAGCACACTTGCCGGTATGCAAATAATAAAATTCGTAGTGTGCGTGAGAATGTTCGCAAGCCATGGAAAAGTCCGGTTTACGAATGAGATGCTCCATATATATTTTTTTGTTTAACATATCGTCCATGATCATATCCCTCTCTTGTATAACAAAAATTAAGATGATTCTCCCCAAGTCATCTAAATTTAATTATACTATAGAATAGGACGAAAAACAAGTGATTTTCGCAACTTAAACATCAATTATGGCAAAATAACGGTATTAAAAGGTGAATATAACTATAAATTTGGTATACAAAACAGAAAAAAAGAAGTAGAATTGGGAAAAGGAAAGAGGAATAAAACAAGGTAGATAAATCAGCTTAATCGCGAATGTGCAGATACATGAGAAGTCAGATATTGCAGAAACGGAGATGAAAGTATGAAATACGAAAAAAATCATGTTAGCGATATGACCATTGCATACATCGGTGGTGGTTCCAGAGGATGGGCATGGACTTTTATGACGGATTTGGCACTGGAACCGAGTATGTCCGGTACCATAAGACTGTATGATATTGATGAGCAGGCAGCGGAAAACAATGCCATTATCGGAAATAAAGTGAGCGCGCGACCGGAAGCGGTAGGAAAGTGGAACTATGTGGTTTCAAAAACCTTAGAAGAATCCTTATCCGGAGCAGATTTTGTAGTGATATCCATTATGCCGAAGACCTTCGATGAAATGGAAACCGACGTTCACATGCCGGAGCGGCTGGGAATTTACCAATCGGTGGGAGATACGGCAGGACCGGGGGGGATTGTCCGGGCCATGCGAACCATCCCTATGTTTGTAGAGTTTGCGGAAGCAATAAAGAAGTATGCACCGGATGCCTGGGTTATCAATTACACGAATCCGATGACGTTGTGTATCAAGACACTGTATCACGTATTCCCACAAATAAAGGCCTTTGGCTGTTGCCACGAAGTGTTTGGCACACAGAAGTTGTTGGCAGCTATCGCAAAAGAGGAGCTTGGTACAGAGGAAATTGCCAGAGAAGAAATCGCGGTAAATGTATTGGGAATCAATCATTTTACCTGGTTTGATTATGCATCGTATAAGGGAATCGATTTGTTCCCTGTTTACAGAGCGTATATAGAGAAGCATTTTGAAGAAGGATTTAATGAGCCGGATAATAACTGGATGAATTCTACCTTTGCCTGTGCACATCGGGTTAAGATGGACTTATTCTTAAAATACGGATTGATTGCGGCAGCCGGGGATCGGCATTTGGCGGAATTTATGCCGGGAGATATGTACTTAAAAGACCCTGCAACGGTAGAAGGATGGAAGTTCGGACTGACCACGGTAGAATGGCGAAAGGAAGACCTGCAGAGACGGCTTTCACGTTCCGCAAGACTGGTAAACGGTGAAGAAGAGATTGAGTTAAAACCGACCGGTGAAGAAGGAATCGAGTTGATAAAAGCACTGTGCGGATTGCGGCGTATGGTCAGCAATGTAAATATTCCGAATACTGCAGGGCAGATAGAAAATTTACCGCGCACTGCCGTGGTGGAGACCAATGCATTATTCGAGCGTGATGCGATTCGTCCGTTGGTGGCAGGAACGGTACCGGAACAGGTAAAAGAGCTGTTGATGCCTCATATCGAGAACCACGAAAGAGTGTTAAAAGCAGCTTTAACAATGGACAGAAGTCTTGTAAAAGAAGCGTTTTTGGCAGATCCGCTGGTGAAAGACCGTGTGTCTGTGAAAGAAGTAGAGAAGTTGGCAGACGACATGTTGGATGCAACCTTATAATCATAAGGCTGTTGTGCTTACAAAATATTAGTTGTAAGTACAATAGCCTTTTTTTTGCAAAAAAAAGGAATTATACAGGCAATATTCGAGCATTGGCTTGATAATTACTAAGAAAAGGAGTATACTAAAAGAAAGAAAATGCACATTTATGTGCGGTTCAGGGAAAGGAGTGTTCACTATGTTTTTGGAATTTATCGGTGCAGCGCATGAAGTTACGGGAAGCTGTCATTTCCTTGAAGTGGCAGGAAAGAGAATTTTAGTGGATTGCGGTATGGAGCAGGGAGCGGATGTATATGAGAATCAGGAGCTTCCGGTGAATGCAGGGGAGATTGACTATATCTTTTTAACCCATGCTCATATCGATCATACGGGACTGGTTCCTCTTATGTATGCGAGAGGATTTCGCGGACGTATTTATGCAACCGGAGCCACAAAGGAGCTTTGTGATATTATGCTTCGGGATTCGGCACATATTCAGATGTTTGAGGCAGAATGGAAAAATCGGAAAGCGAAGCGTTCCGGTATGCCGGAGGTGGAACCGCTCTATACCATGGAAGATGCCTTCGGGGCGATGAAGTTATTTGTTCCTTGTGAGTACGGAGAAAAAATAAAAGTAGAAGAAGGGATAACCATTCGGTTTACTGATGTGGGACATTTGCTTGGTTCTTCCAGTATTGAGGTGTGGGCAGAGGAAGAAGGAAAGCAAGTGAAGCTTGTTTTTTCCGGCGATATCGGAAACAAACACCAGCCGATTTTAAGAGATCCGATGGCCACGGACCGTGCAGACTATGTAATTATGGAGTCCACTTACGGAGACCGCTCTCATGGTACGGAGCGGGTGGATTATGTAAAAGATTTGGCGGGAATTATACAAAGAACACTGGACAGGGGAGGAAATGTAGTAATTCCGGCATTTGCGGTAGGAAGAACCCAGGAACTGTTGTATTTTATCCGGAAGATAAAAAAAGACAATCTGGTGCAGGGGCATGACGGCTTTCCTGTGTATATCGACAGTCCTCTTGCGATTGAGGCAACCACGATTTTCCATAAAAATGTGAACGGATATTTTGATGAAGAGGCGATGGAACTGGTAAGGCAGGGAGTGAATCCGATTTCATTCCCGGGTCTTAAGACCGCCATCACCAGTGAAGAATCCAAAATGATAAACTTTGACACGGAGCCGAAGGTGATTATTTCCGCATCCGGAATGTGTGAAGCGGGGCGTATCAGACACCATTTGAAGCACAACTTGTGGAGACCGCAAAGCACGGTGGTATTCGTAGGATACCAGGCAGCGGGGACCTTAGGACGAACCCTTTTGGAAGGTGCTACAGATGTGAAACTGTTCGGCGAGCCGGTAGAAATAAGAGCGGAGATTTGTAAGTTGGACGGCATCAGCGGTCATGCGGATAAGGAAGGCCTGATTCAGTGGGTGACACAGATTGAAGACCCGCAGAAGGTGTTTGTGGTACATGGAGAGGATTCGGTATGTGACTCCTTTGCCAACTGTTTAAAGACCGAGTACGGTTTGGATGCAGAGGCACCGTATTCCGGACATTGCTACGATCTTCTGAAGGGCGTCTGGGTAGAGCAGGCAGAGCCGGTATTTGCAAAGAAGAAAGAGAAAGCAAAGAAGCGCAAAGTGGAGGTGTTCGAGCGATTGCTGGCAGCAGGACAGAGGCTGCTTAGTGTCATTCGCAGAAACGAAGGCGGAGCCAATAAGGATTTGGCCAAGTTTGCGGACCAGATTAATATGCTTTGTGATAAATGGGACAGATAAGACAAAAAAGAATCGGAAGGAAGAAAGAGTCCGCAACCGCGGACTCTTTTTCTAACACTACGATGTGAAGTTTTCTTCTTTCAAAAAATAGGTGCAGATAACAGGAATCAGACCGTCATCATCGTTAGAGAGAGTAATGACATCCGCTGCTTCCTTTACCTCTGTCTGGGCATTTCCCATGGCAACACCGACGCCGGCATACCGGAGCATGGTAATATCGTTATAACCGTCACCGCAACAAATGCATTCCTCGCGACTAAGACCGAGAGACGGAAGCAGACGTTCCAGTGCATGTGCTTTGTCCACCAACGGCGGCATAATTTCAAGGAAAAACGGCTCGGAACGGTAAATGTTTAATACTCCGTAATAGCGTTTTTGTAATTCTTCCGTGAGAGGTGCCAAAACTTCCGGCTCACCGCTGATGAGACATTTGTTTACCGGGAACTGAATCGCGCCCATAAAATCCTGTACCTGATGGATGTCACGTCGATTGATACGGGCCTCCAGCTCCATATATTTATCTGTTTTGGTACCGGTAATCAGATTGTCCTTAGGATCATAGGTAACCATACCGACACCGCGTTTCTTGGCAATCTCAAAAATCTGTGGGATGAATTGCTTCGGCAGAGTGTTGTTGTAAAGAATTTCACCGGTGGAAAACTTTACGATGCGGGCACCGTTGTAGGAAATGACATAACCGCCGTACTGGTCTAATTTGCATTCCTTTGCAATCGGTTCGATGCCGGCAGTCGGTCTTCCGGAAGCAATGACTAAGTGATAACCTGCTGCCTGCATGGCATACAGGGCATTCTTTGTAGCAGGGGTAATTTCCTTTTTGGAATTTGTCAATGTGCCGTCAATGTCTAATACGAGTATCTTGTGATTCATTGGTAAAGCACCTCTCTTATAAATGATATAGTGTTGTATATTTATCCGTTAAATAGCGGATATAATAATCCGGATTGAACTCTTCTCCGGTAACCTTTTTCAATAACTCATTTGTCGGATATACCGCACCGTATTTGTGGATATGGTCCCGTAAAAACTCCCGAATGGGAACCAGATTTCCTTCCCGCAAATAATCGGCAAGAGGAATCTGTTGTGCCATATAAGCATAAAGCTGTGCCGCAATGGCGGAACCGATGGCATAAGACGGAAAATATCCGAAGCTGGCACCGGCCCAGTGAATATCCTGTAAAATGCCTTCTGCATCGTTTTCCGGTGTAACACCCAGGTAGTCGTTGTATTTTTCATTCCAACGCTTCGGAAGCTCGGAAACCTTGCACTCTCCGGAGAAAATCTCTTTTTCCAACTCGTAGCGAATCAGAATGTGGAGAGGATAAGTAAGCTCGTCTGCTTCGATACGAATCAGTCCCGGTTCTGCTTTGTTGATGCCTGCAATAAAATCATCTAAAGAAACAGAAGAAAGTTCGTCCGGATAGGTCTCCTTCAGTTTCGGAAACAACGGAGTCCAGAAATCCCTGCTTCTGCCAATCATGTTCTCATAAAAGCGGGACTGGGATTCGTGCATTCCCATGGACATGGCGGAGCCTGCCGGAGTGCCGGTTAAGGCATCGTCTACCCCCATCTCGTAAAGGGCATGTCCGGTTTCATGAATTGCGGAAAATAGGGCGCTTTCCAAATTATCCTCGTAAAAATGATTGGTGATGCGAACATCGTGATTGTGCAAAGAGGTGGTAAACGGATGCTCGCTTTCCGCAATGACACCACGGTTAAAGTCAAAGCCTAAATAACCGGAAAGGAAACGGCAAAAACCGCTTTGAATGTCAGCAGGGAAATCACCGGAATTGTAACTTTTATCAATGGCATCGTTTTTCGCCACTACTTTCTTAATAAGCGGAACCAAAGCGGTACGAAGCTTTTCAAAAAAGCTGTCTAACACCTCGGTGGTAAAGCCTTCTTCGTATTCATCCAGTAAAAGATTATAAACGGACTCTCCTTTTTTTGCACGGTAAGCAGCAAACCGCTTGGTATACTCAATCAGTTTTTCTAATGTATCAGCATAATCTTCGAACTTACTGTTTTGTTTGGCACGACAATATACGGTTTGAGCAGTGGCACAAAGCTCGGAGAACTCTCTGTATTCCTTTGCCGGAATACAGGAAAGCTTGTGGTAGGTCTTTTGTAAAAGACGCACAATGGCCTGTTCGGACACACTAAGCGACTCCAGCTCCTTCGGGGAAGAGAGCTTTTTCAATAAATCCTCCACTTCCTCGCAGACTAAAATATGATAGGCTTCTTCCGATAAAACACCCACGGATTTTGCGGTGTACTCAGAAGCAGCCACAGGTGCCAGCGTCTCCGTATCCCAGGAAAGCAGGGCAAGAGCTGTCTGGTACGCCTGATTGCGTTCTAAGTAGGGAAGTAACTGTGCAAAGTATTTATTCATAAAAGTCCTTTCTGCACAAAACGTGCATAAAAACCGCAGAAATCTATATAAAGGAAACGGTTCCTCGTGCGGTCATTATAACATTTTTTTCAGAGTATGACAAGGCAATTATACCGCAAAAGGGAATAAAATATGCAAGCTTTGGGAACAATGGAAGAGACAAGGAGGAACTTTGTATGAGTAAAATAGTTCGAATCAGAGGAAGAGAGATTCTGGATTCCCGCGGGAATCCTACGGTGGAAGCAACAGTTTGGTTAGAAAACGGCGGATGCGGAACCGCAGCGGTACCCTCCGGTGCATCCACCGGTGCCTTTGAAGCCGTGGAGTTACGAGACGGAGATAAGGAACGTTACTGCGGAAAGGGAGTGAAATCCGCAGTTTCCCATGTAAATGAGGATATTGCCAATCTGCTTTTGGGAAAGGATGGGTTCTTTCAGGAACAGGCGGATGAAGCCATGAAGGTGTTGGACGGAACGGACAATAAAAGCCGACTGGGTGCCAATGCTATTTTAGCGGTGTCTTTGGCCACCGCAAAAGCAGAAGCAGACGGTATGGGGATTCCGTTTTACCGGTATGTGGGAGGCTTGAACGGAAAGAAACTGCCGATTCCCATGATGAACATTATCAACGGCGGCCGTCATGCGGGAAACAATTTGGATGTTCAGGAATTTATGATTTTGCCGGTGGGGGCGGAACGATTTTGTGTGGGGCTCAGACAGTGTTGTGAGGTATATCATGCATTGGAAGGGCTGTTAAAGGAAAAAGGACTTTCCTGCGGCATCGGAGATGAGGGCGGTTTCGCACCGGACCTTGGCAGCGAGGAAGAAGCCATCGAACTTATCATGGAAGCCGTGGAACGTGCCGGATACACGGCAGGAGCTGGGAAGGACTTTATGATTTCCCTGGATGTGGCTGCTTCCGAATGGAAGGAAGAAAAGAAGAACAACGGACAGTTTTGTTATCGTTTGCCGAAGAAAAACATGGAATTTACCTCCGAAGGGCTGATGGAGCATTGGGACACCTTAACGAAAAAGTACCCAATCTACTCTTTGGAGGACCCGCTTGACGAAGAAGACTGGGACGGATGGAAAATGTTGACACAGCGCATCGGAAACCGGGTACTGCTGGTAGGAGATGACTTGTTTGTGACCAATCCGAAGCGGTTACGCTACGGAATCAAAAACGAGGCAGCCAATGCCATCTTAATCAAGCCGAACCAAATCGGTTCCTTATCGGAGACCATGGAGGCCATCCGGATTGCCAAAGAGCACGGGTACAAGGCCATTATGTCTCATCGTAGCGGTGAAACGGAAGACACCACCATTGCTGATCTGGCGGTGGGCTTAAACACCGGCTATATAAAGACCGGCGCACCGTGTCGCGGCGAGCGTACGGCAAAGTATAACCGCCTGCTTCAGATTGAGGCCGAACTTCGTGGGATGAAATAAAAAAAGGAGATAACTCGGAAGTTCTGAGTTATCTCCTTTATTTTCCGCCTACCGGTACCGGCTCAGCCAGCTGACAACGATAATATTTTACGATATTCCCGCTTTCCATGGCGATTTTTTCCGGAGGGATAAAATTCACGTCACGGACATAGGGAACCGGGTAATAGATAATGAAATTTTCTGCCACTGTGGAATCGAAAGGTAACAGAGGGGTATAGCCTTTTTCGCTCATGTCCGACGCCTCCTTTTTCTTCTAAGTATAGCACGAAAGAAGAAAGAGTGCAAGGCTCGGAGGTACTTTTTAGGTGTTTTTTAAGCTTTCTGCGCTCTTTTTTGCAGTTCCACAATCGGAAGGGGCAAAAGGGAGAGGATGGCTACTACACACCAGGCTGCTTTCGAAAGAGGTGTGACGGAGAAAATCTCTGCCGCAAAGGGAACGGTAATCACTGCAATCTGCAAAAAGGCGCAAATCAGGAAGGAAAGCAAAAGCTTCGGATTGGTAAAAAATCCGATGTCAGAAAGCGGATGGTCGCTGCGCATGTGGAAGGAGTGAACCAGCTGGGACAGACTGAGTACCGCAAAAGTCATGGTGGAACCGGCGCCGAAATAGTGGTTTCCGATAACATAGGCCATCAGGGCAATGGCACCGATCATAGCTCCTTCAAAAGCAATCTTATAGCCCAGCCCTCCGGCAAACAGACTTTTTCCGGTGTTGTACGGAGGCCGTTTCATAACATCCTTTTCCGGAGGTTCCACGCCGAGAGCGGCAGCCGGAAGGGAGTCGGTGATAAGGTTTACCCACAACAGCTGTACCGCTAAAAGAGGAGCCGGCATGCCGAATAAAAGTGCAAACAGGATGGTAATGATTTCTCCGATATTACAGGAAAGCAAAAAGTGGACACAACGCCGTATGTTGGCGTAGATTCCCCGGCCTTCCCGGACGGCGGATACAATGGTGGCAAAGTTATCGTCCATAAGCACCATATCCGCAGCTTCCTTTGCCACATCGGTGCCGCTTTTTCCCATGGCACAGCCGATGTCGGCCGCTTTTAAGGCAGGGGCATCATTGATACCGTCACCGGTCATGGCCACCACCTCACCGCGAGCCTGGAGGGCACGGACAATGGCTACTTTATGTTCCGGGGCTACCCGGGCAAATACGCGACAGGTTCCCACACATTCTATGAGTTGTGCTTCACTCATGCCTGAGAGCTCCGGACCCGTAACAGGACGGTCCTTTTTGGAACAGATACCCAGTTCTGCCGCAATGGCCCGGGCAGTAAGGGCATGGTCTCCCGTAATCATGACCGGAGTGATACCGGCTTCCTTGCAGATGCGGACACATTCTTTTACTTCCGGACGGGGCGGGTCCATCAGGCCGAGAAAACCGAGAAAAATCAAATCCTGTTCACCGTCGGCGGAAGAACTGCCGGCTGCCAGAAGCTTATTGCAGACAGAGTCCGTAAGAGGGCGGTACGCCACGGCCAAGACACGAAGGGCCCGTTCCGCACACCGGTCGCAGTATTCTGTCAGTTGCTTTAAGGCCGGAGCTGTAAGAGGAGTGTGGGCTCCTTTGTCATAGACGGAACGGCAGCGGGACAACACCACTTCCGGTGCGCCTTTGCACACAAGAAACCCATAGGTGTCCTGAGGCATGGCAGGAAGCAGACCTGCGGATTTCCCCGGAAAACGGTGAATGGTGGACATCCGCTTTCTGGAAGAGTCAAAAGGGTATTCCAACAACCGACGATAGACGGTATCCGGCATGGGAGAGCAAAGAGAAGCTTCTCTGGCAGCGTGAAACAGGGCCAGCTCCGTAGGCTCACCGTTTAGATTTCCGTCTGTGTCCAGATAGACGTTGTTACAGAGGGCACCGCATAAAAGAATGGATTTGGCATGGGATGATTCTTTGGAAAAGGACTCTTTTCCGTCGGAAAGTTCCGTCACTGTCATGCGGTTTTGGGTCAGGGTTCCGGTTTTGTCGGAACAGATGAAGGTGGCACTGCCCAAGGTTTCCACGGCAGGCAGGTGCCGGATGATGGCCTTTTTCTTGGCCATGCGCTGAACACCGATGGACAACACAATGGTAACAATGGCAGGCAGCCCCTCCGGAATGGCAGCTACGCCCAGGCTGACCGCCGTCATAAACATGGTGAACACAGGACGTCCCTGCAAAAAGCCCAGTAAGAAGACAAGAAAGCAGATGGCAAGTACGGTGATACCCAGGACTTTTCCTGTGTGGGCAAGATGCTTTTTAAGCGGGGTGTCCGGTGCAGTATCCTGTTGAATCAGGTCGGCAATTTTCCCCACCTGAGTGTGCATACCGGTGTGGGACACTAAAGCGGTGGCATGACCGGATAACACAACGGAACCGGCGCTTACCATATTCACCAGGTCCCCCAGAGGCGTGTTTTCTTTTAACTTACAGTCGGCATGTTTCTTCACCGGTTCCGATTCTCCGGTTAACGAGGATTCATCCACCCGGAGGCTTTCTGCCGTAAGCAGTCTGGCATCCGCAGGCACTTTAGAACCGGCGGAAAGCAGGATAATGTCCCCGGGAACCAGTTCCTTGGTGGGAATCATTTTGTGTTGTCCCTCACGCAGTACCTGCGCTTCCGGTGTGGACAGCTTTTGCAGCATGGCCAGGGAATGCTCGGCTTTTGCTTCCTGGTAAACACCGAGAATGGCATTCATGACAACGATAATCAAAATTATGCAAGGTTCCGCAAAGTCGGCCTTTCCCTCAAAAAGGGAGGAAAGAAAGGAAACTAAGGCGGCACCCAGCAAAATCAGAATCATAAAATCGTTGAACTGTTCCGCAAAGCGGGAAAGAAGACTTCGCGGCTTTTTGCCGGACAACTCGTTGTATCCGTGAAGGGCGAGCCGTTCCTTCGCCTCTTTTTCCGATAAACCGTTTTCATTGCTTTGCATGGCGCGCAACGCATCATTTGCAGAAAGGGTGTGTAGCTTCATAAATGGCTCCGAAAAGTATAATTGAAAAAAATATATGTCGCAGTGGGGAAAAGTATGACCAACCCCTTGAAATATAAGGGGTTGAGGCACTTTTTTGAGGTGAAAATTTTTGTTGAAATGTCACAAATTTTTAATAAAAATATGTGAAAATTACCGATATTTACAAAGCTTAAAATCCGTAGTAATATGTTCTTGTCTGAAGAAAGTATCTAAGCTCAAGTGGTTTTTCCGAAACAATTCCAGCGAATGACACGTAGGTGAAGGTGGCGTATGAATATTGCATTTTGGAGCAATGTCAGACACCAAAGCGGAGTTACATCAAGTGTAGCATTACTGAGTGTATTGTGGACGCAGCTTTATGTAGAAGAGGTTGCAGTGACATCAAATCACATCTGTAGCGGTGGTTTGGTGAAACGGTTGTGCGAGAACAATGTACAAGAGAAAACAACATCAAAAAGGCCTTACGAATATATTTTCGGTGAACCGGAATATTTTCGAATCCTGTACAGTAAAGAATCCACAACAACGCTTTGGATTAATGACAATTTGCGATTCATTCCTATGGTGGGGAATGAGAGAGAATTGTTTGGTATTGAGGGTCTAAATGGATTAAATAAGGAGGTGGAAAAAGAAGAATGTTTAATGATTGATACCGCATGCGGTTGCGGTATGAGTTCTCAGAAAATATTGGAGGACGCGGAAGTGACGGTGGTCATGTTTCCGCCGGAGAAGGAAAGGGTGGATGACTTTTTTCAGTCGGATACGGTTTTAAAGGAGAACAGTTTTTTTATCTTTGGAAATTACCGTTCCGGTACGGCATGTCGGCCTACCTATCTGACAAAACGGTATCATATTCCACGGGAAAGAATCGGAGTGATTCCGTATAACTTCGGATTTGAACAGGCAATGAAAGACGGAAGTACAGTTTCTTATATTGCCGGAAATATGAATTGTTCTACACGGAATGCATCTTATCGATTCATACGTTATGCAAAGGAAACAGTGAACAATTTAAGAGAATATGCGTTAAATAGGGGGAAAATCATATGCGGAGATTGCGAAAAAGTGTAAGGAAAAAGATCATTATCGGGATATTGGCAGCGACAGTACAGGTTCTTTTATTTGTAGTGTGCCGGTCCGGAGCCGGTTATGTTTCGGAACAAAAATATCAGGCTCTACTGGAGGAAAAGGAAGGAAGAATAAAAGCTGCGGCACGTACCGGTTATGTTACTTTGCGGGAAATAAAAGCAGGAGAACGTTTCTCGGAGGAGAATGTAGAAAGAAGACAGTTTCTTTCGGAACAGAATCCGGAAGCACTGGCAACGGTAGTAGTGGGAAGCATTGCCTGTGCAGATTTACGGGAAGGAGAGCTTGTTACGAAGTCTGTATGCACGGACAAGGAGGTATTGCCGTCGGAACGTAAGTGTGTGTTTTATCAAATCGACCATACGGAAAAGTTCGAGGAGTATGATGTGGTGGATGTGCGTATCCGTTATGCCAACGGAGAAAATTACTGTGTCCTTAAGAAAAAAAGTCTGCATAAATTGCCGTCGGACACGGAAGTTTGTTTCTTTTTTTTGACGGAAGAGGAACAGCTGTTGATGAGTGCGGCCCAGTATGATGCGGAGGTTTACGAAGGGGCACGGTTGTATTTGGTGGGCTTTCGGGAAGAACGTCTGCAGGAGGATGCCGTAAGTACCTACTTGCCTACGTTGCAGGTAATATCTCAGCTTTGTACGTGGGAGACCGGATATGTATCGGAACAGGAGGAGTGGTGCAGACTCCGCAGAGAATTGGAAGAACGACTGACACGGTATACAGAACAGAGAAGAGAGGGAATATTGTAAGGAGGAACGAGTGAGAAAGAAAGTAGGGTTTATAGGGTGTTACAGCAATGACGTGATTTTAATGCTGGCCAAGGTACTGAGTTGTATGGGACAGAAAGTATTGCTATGGGACCGGAATAAATTGCGGACGTTAGGGGTGTCTGTCCCGAAACCGGAGGGAGTATATCCGGCCCAAACCAGGATCGAGTACGATGGGATTTTGTTTACGGAGCAGGAGTATTGTACGGCGGAAGATTGCGATATCATGCTCATTGACTTCGGAATGGAAGCTGACAGGAAGGAAGCTTCCGGGTGTACGGAATTAATTCTTCTTACGGACATGTTATTGCATCATATCAGACGGCTGCAAAGAGAAGATATTCCGAGACATTCCGTGAAGGTATGTGTGATACGGGATGCAACGGAACAACTTTGCAAAGGGGAGAAAGAGGTAACAGAGTTTTTGAAGCTGTTTCCTAATCGAAGGGAGTTTTTCCTGGCACCGGATGCCAGGGATATTAAGAACCGGTATGTGTGTGAAACGGCTCATGAATACAGTATACGGAAAGCATCTCCGGAAATGCAGGAAACCATATACGGAATTGCGGAGTTATTGTGCCCGGAGTACACCGGAAAAGAGATGGAGAAGACGGTAAAAAAAGCGGAAAGGAGAGCATATCGTTGAAAATAGCGGTTTGGAGTCCGACACCCTATTCCGGAAGAAAAAGTACCCAATTGCTGTTGCTTGCCCTGGAGTCCATTGCGAAAGAAGGGGGAGAACAGCTGGTGATTCATGCGGATGAGAAAGGAAGCGGACCGGAGCATTATTTATTGGGAGGGAAAAACAGGAATCGTATGATGGAACGTAAGGAGTTCGGGGTGGAGTACTTAAACAGAGTGTTGCACTGTGAGCGATTTTCGAAAGAAGCAGTGATCAATGCTTCTTACTCTTTTGCGGAAGGTAAGCTTCATGTACTTCCGGCGGGGACGGAATATTTTTATCGGGGAAGAGAGGCTGCTGCAGCAATGGAGGTGGCCGGTATGATGCAAAGTGCGGATGAAGTATTTCAGAATGTCTGGGTGGAACTCCCTGCAGGAGACTCCGAATTGGCTACGGTACTGCTTTCTTTAGCGGATTGCGTGATTGTGAATTTGGTACAGAGTCCGTTAGAACTAAAAAAGATAGAACAACTTCCGGATGTACAACCGATGTTTTTTGTGATAGGAGCCTATGAACCGCGGTGTATTTATTCCATGCATAATCTGTCTTTGTTGTTCCCAAAGATTAGGGGAAGGTGCGCAACGATTCCCTATCATGCCGGCTATCATGCGGCTTGCTGTGAAGGAAGGGCAGAACACTTCTTTGTAAGAGAGCGGGGAAGCGAGGAAGAAGGTCCGGACACCTTTTTCGGTAAAGAACTGGAAAAGGCATATACAAAATGGAAAGAATGGGTGAAGAAGGAGCATGTGGGAGAAAAAGGGGAAATTGAAAAAAAGGGAGCGACCTGAGTTTGACTCGGTGGAGGCAATCAGAGAGTACATGAAAACAGGCATGCGCACTTATATGGAGCAACAGTTACCGTTGGGAATTCCGAGAGCCGAGCGGGAAAAATACCGGTTACAAATCAGGCAGTTAAGAAATGCGTTGCGTGCCTGTGTGTACGGTGACGGCGGGGAAAAGGAATATGTGAAGCACTATATCATGCGGGAACTGATTGCATCGGAACTGACAACAAAGGAGAGAGAACGGCTTTTGCCCGCATATAATCCGGAGAAATTGTCGGCTACACAGAAATTCAGAATTCTATTGTTCCGTTATATGAAACATTACGGAAAAGACGGATTTATAAAACTCTGTGAAAAATGGAAGCTACCGGGGGAAGTAATGCGGGAGGACGGCGCTTACTACGAAGTGACGGCAGAGGATATTCACCGTATCTATGAGAAAGAACATGTGATATTAAGTAGTCAGGAGGTTCTTGAAGTGATTTGTGATGCGGTGTATGAAGGCTTTGGTCACGGAGTGATTGATCGTTTGAGGGATTGCAGATTGGAAGGAGTATCCGGTGGAGTGTCCGGTTTGCCGGAGCAATTTTTCCGTTATGAAGCGGAAAACGGCGGCGAATATGTGGGAAATCATGCTTATGACAGCATATTTGTGATGCTAAACGGGAACACCGTACGGTTATCCTTTCTGAGTTTTGGCAGTGAACAGGAGTTGCGTCGTGTCATTAAGTCCTTATTGCGGTTTGAGGCACCGGGAGAATTGTCCTATTATCAACCGTACATGGTGAATGACATGAAAGACGGTAGTCGTGTATTTGCCTGCAGACCACCGTTTTCCGAATCCTGGGCTTTTTTCGTGAGAAAGTTTGATTCCACAACGGAAAAGCAGCCGGAAGACTTGATTACAGGACCCGGAGCAGAGGAGATGATACAGGCATTAAAGTTTTTTGTGGGTGGGGGGTTACATATTGCGTTTACCGGTGCGCAGGGCAGCGGTAAAACCACATTGCTAAAGGCAATGGTTCGATTTATTAATCCCAAATATAATTTGAGGATTGAAGAATCGGTATTTGAATTATGGATGAGAAAGGAGTTTCCGCAAAGGAATATTTTAACGTTTCGGGAAACGGAAAGTGTGGATTCCACAGAAGGATTAGATGCATTTCGAAAGACAGACGGAAATTGTTTAATGATGGGAGAAGTGGGAACGATAGAGGCTGCGGCACTGATGATTGAGCTTAGTCAGGTGTCGGAACAGCAATTGTTTACGCATCATGCCATGTCAACAGAAAAAATGATTGCGTATTTTCGTAACGCTTTGTTACGTACCGGTACTTATTCCGATGAACGGATGGCGCAGGAACAGGTGACGGAAGCGTTTGATATTCATGTTCTGTGTGAGAAGGATTTGAACGGAAAGCGTTATGTAAAGGAAATTTCGGAGGTCAGCTCCGAGGGGGGAGGGAGATTTCATCTTTTATATCGATATGAAGATGGCACTTATATTAGAGTGGGAGTACCGTCTCACAGGTTGATTTGTCGTATGACGGAGCGCTTGGAGAAGGAAAGGAAAGAGAAGGTTTTGGCTTTTTTTACGGAGGTGTAGCACTATCGTTACTTATTTGATACCGATGCTGTGCTTTATAGCAGTATTAGGAATAGAATATAGGGGCTTTCGAAGAAGGAGGCAAGAGTATCGGGAGTTGGAACATTTTGCGGAGTTTCTGTCAGATCTGAAGGACCATTTCTATCTCTGTAAGAATGTTACAGAGTCTATATTCCGGGCGATGGAAGGTGTACCCGGAAGTCTGCGGAAAAGATTGGAAAGGATTTGCTTTTTGCTGGAACAAGATGCCATGGGGACGACAGTTGCAGAAGAGGAATTCTTCGGGGATCAAAAATATTTGCGGTTATTTTTGATTCAGTGTCGGAGTGCCATACAGTACGGAAGCGGAAAAAAAGGTACAGAATCGGTATTTGTCAAAAACATGACGGAACTTCGCAGAGATGTTCAAAATGAAAGTTATCAGAGAATGCAGTCCATGTACTTGTTTGCAGGGATGGGTGTGGTAGCGGTGGCACCCGTTGTGTGTTTACCTTTATTACGATGGTTTGGCACTGTAACAATGGAAGAGATGGAGGCATTCTATGAAAGCAGGTTGGGAGAAACTACAGTAGTGATATTTTGGCTTTTAACCATAGGGAGTTATATGATGTTGTGTATGATACGGCAAACAGATAAGCGCATTTACCGGAAACCGAGGCTGGTGTCGGAACTGTTTTCGTGGGGAAATCAAAAGGCGCACCGGAAAGGGGAGAAAAAAAGCAGGTGTGTAAAAAAGGCGGAACAATGGTTGTCTGAAGCCGGGATTGATGCAGCCGGGGCGTTATATTGGTTATCTTGCGGGGGTGCAGGAACGGCCTTTGCATTGGTTGCATTATATTTGATGCGAGGTGCTCCGGTGCTGCAACTGATGTTAGGCTTATTTATAGGAATCGGAATCGGTTTTATACTTATGATGGGAGTGTACCGGTATATGGCTTATTTGCGTCGGCTTGGAATGGAAGGAGAAGTTTTGAATTTGCAGGCAGCGGTACTTTTGTTAATTGATGTACCGAATATCACACTGATGGACCTTTTGGATGTATTGGGAAGCTGCGGAGAGATTTTTCAAAAACCCCTTCTATGCTGTGCAGACAGTTATGTAGCGGAAGAGGAAACAGCTCTCAAAAACTTGTATGAAGCGGAAACGTCTCCGGCATTTCGGCAATTGGCAGGACGTCTTCTGGCAAGTGAACGAATCGGAATCCGGGCGGCATTTGCCGAATTAGAAGCAGACCGACATTTTTTTAGGGAACAACTGCGTCTGGATATGGAGCAGGAGAGAAAGAAAAAGGCGGCCAATGCACAGGTGGTTGCTTTTTTACCGATGATGTTTTTATTGTTTGCCTATCTGATTCTCCCGTTTCTGGGAATCAGTTTGGGACAGATGGGAGAATTGTTTAGGGAGATGGAGCAGCTCAGATTGTTTTAGAGTCAATGAACTTGATATCAGGCAAAAAATAATAAGAAAGCGGGGGATTGGTTGAATCATGGATTAAAAGCCTTTTTGCTGGCGGCATCTACCATAATTACGTGTATTGTTGTAAGTCTGGGTTTTTCTATGGCACGGGAAGCAAAGCAAATCGGAAATCATATGGTGGACGAGCTTCACCAATACCGGGTAGCCATAGAGGAACAGGATTATACAAAGTATGACGGGGTTACGGTGTATGGGACAGATGTACTAAACCTAATGAAACGGGAGTTAACAATGAAGGACACCGGTATATGGGTAACCGTTATTCGGGAGAATCGTAAAGCTACCTACAAGAATAAGGAAGATGCAGAGGCAGTAAAACAACCGGGGAGTGTGCATTATATAGCACCTACGGAACGGTATACGGGAGAAATTATCAGAAATGAAAATGATGTAATAGTGGAACTTATTTTCAGAAAAGACGGGGAGACGGAGGAGATATAACGATGAATAACGGATTAAAGGCGCTTTTGATTGCAGCGGGTATTATTATTACATGTATTGTGGCGGGACTGGCATTTCAGAATACACGAGAAGGGAAGGCACAGGCAAGCAGTGCATTTGCTCAGTTTAACACTACTATGAGTGAATATCAGGATTTAGGAAAATCCATGTATGACGGATTGTTGGTATCGGGAGCGGAAGTACGACGTTTGATTGAAAACAGCATCACTTCCAAGGAATATGTGCAGATCAAGGTGATTACCGGAGACGGTGTAGAGAAAGGATATGTATATGAAACCTGGAATCCGGAGGAAATGAAGCTGTTAAAAGAAAGCAAAGAGTTACCTTCGGATGAGAAAGGAAGCGACGGCTATATTAATTCCAGAGCGGTGTTTTTAGGCGGCGTTGTGAAAGATAAGAACGGAATTATTGTACAGATTGTATTTGAACAACAATAAATGTGACTGTAATGGGAAGGAGTGTGTGGAGAAGGCATGACAGAAGGGATAGAGCATGCATTGGAAGTTGCATTTTCCGGTGTCTTGTTTTGCGGAGCGGTAATTCTGCTTTTATGGTTGCACGGAGCATTCTGTAAACAGTTGGAGTGTGTGGGAATATGTCCGGAGCAAATGATTTTGTTTGAAGAAAGCGGAGGATAAAATGGAAGCATTCGGACGTATGATTTCATTGATGTGTGCAATGGTAGGTCTGGTAGTATGTATTGTGTTTTATGAAACCGCATCTATAGGACAGCAAAAAAACGAAACGGTGCAAAGTATCAGTAATGCGTTTATTCAACGTACTCTTAAGAATCAGATGATTTCGGAAACGGAATGGAATGTATTTTTAAATGAGCTTGGACGGCTCGGAACATATGAGACAGAGCTTACGGTGTTGGAGCGAAGAAGTTTCGAAGGTGAAAGGAAAGAACGATATTTGTTTGCGGAACTTGATGAAATCCGGTACGGACAAAGGCTTTCGGAAGGAAGCTATATCCGGCTTGTTGTAACGGAAAAAGAAAAGAAGACAATAGAGCAATGGCTGTATGGCGGCGGGGGGCTTTATTTCGCGGGAGGCAGAATCGGATGAATGCATTGGAAAAAACGGTAGATTTGTTGGGAGCGATTGCGATTCTGTTTTTGGTGCCTCTTTTGTATTACGGAGGAGGAAAACGAATGTCGGAGGTGATGCTTGCAGGACAGGCAGGAGAACATTTCTTGAAATGTGTCAGTACGGCAGGCGAGATAACACAGCCGGTGTGGAAGGAGCTGGGACGAGCATTGAATCAAATCGGTTGTGACGGGTATTCGATAAAGAGAGAACGTTTTTTGTTTGAACCCTATGGTAAAGAAGGAGAAATTACGGAGTGCTGTTATGTAAAGGACACGGAGGAAATCGAGAGACAAGTGGAAGAAAGCGGTCAGTTTGTTTTGCAGGCAGGGGATCGTGTATGGCTGACCATTGTGGTGAACCGGATACCGACGGTATATTTTACTTGCGTAAGAACAGGAGGCGGTAGTTCGTGAAGTTGTATCATTTTGCATTGTTTTTTATCATTATCGCCGGAGGATTGTTTGTTACGGCAAGGGTACAAATTGTGACAAAGATGCAAAGTGAAAGTGTAAAAAAGTCGGAATACGGATGCCTTGTAGAGGCGGTAAATGCGGTAACAGAGGTTGTGTTTGCTGAAGGAACAAGACAGATATCACAAAGAAAATTGGAAGAAGCCAAAGAGGTGTTTTTTCAAACTATGGGAGTGATTCATGATGGGACTGCGGATGTGACGGCATGGGAAATATGGAAAGAACGAATTCCCTGTCTCGTTATCTTTGATGAAGAAGGCTACTATGTGTATCGTTATGTGCCGGGAGATGGGTACGGATGGACTGTAAAGACATTAGATGAGGACGGGGGCATACCGGATTGCTTCTTTCGGGAAACAGAAGAGGTATTGGCAGAATATTTGAGGCAACATAGTGGCTGCACGAAGAACTATCGGATGGAGCCTTCCGGAAACAGTGTTTGGGAGCAAAGCCTGGAACCACCGTGTGTGTTTGCGCTGTATGCTCCGCCTGTTGTGAACAGACTATCAGCAGAACATCCCACATTTTTATACGCAGCGACGGGAATCGGAGATACGGGCTACTATGTGACGGAAGATAATTACTGTCATTTTGCTTTTTGTGAATGCGTAGGGCAAAAGAAAGTGGTGGCATATTATGCAACTCAAAAGGAAAGTGCACAAGATGGTGCTATGCCTTGTGAAAGTTGTATGAAATAATTACGGAAGCTGTACATTGATAATTGAATATAATAGGAATAGTTAAAAAATGAAATATGAACTTTACAGACTGTAAAATATGGGATATAATGTGACATGAAAAGTGAATAAAAATAAAGGAAATGGAATGCTTATGAAAAAGACAAAACGAATGACAGTTTTATTACTTATAACTTTATTATTTACCGGATGTGCAGGAACACAGCCAAATACTCCTGTAATGACATCTCCCACAGTAGCTCCGACGAAGGAAGTACTTCCGACAGAGATGCCGACTCCTACAGAAATGCCATTGATTACGGAAGTATTGGAACCGACTCTTATGCCGACTCCTACCATGGTTCCGGTAACATCTACACCAACTCCGACTCCGGAGCCTACAGCAACTCCTGAACCGACTGCTACGCCGGAACCAACCAATACACCTACACCGGAACCAACACCTACACCGGTTCCGACAAATACACCTACTCCTAAGCCAACGGCTACTCCAAAGCCTACGAATACCCCTACACCAAAGCCGACTGCCACTCCGAAACCTACTCCGACTCCGGCAGCCATTAAAGGAATCGGAATTGGTGATAATTTCCTTTTTGGAGAACATCCGAAGACTGAAATTACGGTAGATGAATTAACGGCTGATGTTATCAATGCAAATTATGATGAGAATAATATTGCAATGGTGGGAGATAAGCGAATTAAGCGAGTTTTAAGGTCCGAAGAAATCAAACGTAAATGGACAGGTCAGAATGAAATGTATGCATTTGGTCCATTAATTGCTACATGGGAAAATACATATCCGGAATGGTGGGATTATGAGAATAGTCAACCATATGAATATAAGTATTTCATTTATGAACCGATAGAATGGACAGTTGTGGATATTAAAGATAATACTGCCTTTGTAATGACAGAGTATATCATTGACTCCAAACAGTTCTATGAAGATGATAATCGAAAGGATACAAACAGAACGAAAGCTCTTTGGATAGATAGTTCTTTAAGAGAATGGCTAAATGATTATTTTTATACCACATCTTTTACGAAAGAGGAACGACAGAATATCCTTAAGAGTACGGTAAAGAATCCGGCACATATTAGAGATATCGAGATTCCTGAAAGAATGAGAGGAGAAAGTCTTTCTGGGCCGGATACGAAGGAATGTATTTATGTTATGAGTGAAGAAGAAATCCGAAAGTATTATTTAAAAGAAAGAACCTCTACAGTAATGGGAACTGGGGAAACACTTTACGATTATTTCTACAAAGACTCCATCACAACCAGTGCTACGGATTATGCAAAACTCATTCATGGAGATATGCCTGATAAAGACTTTGTTGAGTGGTTTTTAAGAACGGATTCTTATGCATATTCTCATAATGCATGTACGATGTATAAAAACTCAATGTGTAATGACCAAGTTGTTGATGAACAAGGTATTCGTCCATGTATGTGGATTGATTTAGAATCTGCAGATGTTATTAATGTAGAATAAAGGCGAAGTATAATACTGTCACTCCTATTTATAGGGGGAGTTTGTTTTACAATCGTAAATTAATGGGAGGAAAAATGATAGATAGACTAAAGCAGTATTTTAGTCATGTGAACGATGTGACTCAAATCATCACAAATAGCAATGTAGATAAGATAATTGCTTGCGTAAGACAGATTCCAAAAATCTGCGAGATAGATGAAAAATCAATCGAAAGTAGAAAATCACGTGATTCACATGTCAAAAAGTACCATCCGATAAAAGTATTCAAGGGTGAAATATATAATGCACAAATTACTCAAAATGCAGGAAGCGAGTTGAGTGATAATCATTTAGTTGTTATAGTTCAAGGTTTTTCAAGTAATGTATACGGCGAAAAGGTTACGGTTTTACCGATTGAAGGAGATGGTTCAAAACTCAATCCAACAAAAATAGAGGATATCAATCAATGTTTAGTAAAACATTTGGATTTGCGGAAATCATCAAAATAATGGATTTGGGGATTGACATTCATTAAAACAGAGTCTATAATCATATTATAGAAATGTGTTATCAAGCTCGTCAGAGCATTTGGCTGTAAAAGGCTTTTTTCAAATGGGAATATACAGAAATGTATATTCCCATATTTTCTGCAAATCAGTATGTTGTAAGCAACCATCAAGTCATCGGAGCTATTGGCCGGAAAGTATCCTTTTTTCAAAAATTCTTTCATTCTCCCATTAACAACACAAAAACTTAACCATAAAATTAACTAATAGGTATATGTACAAAAAACTATACCTTTTTTATAATTCCAAGAAATGGAGGGAAATCGTATGAAATATAAAAAGAAACGTAATCTGGCATTTTTAGCATTGTTTGGTACAATTGTATCCTTACTTCCTATAATGCCGGTATCTGAAAAGTCTACACCTGTTTATGCAGCAGGAGCGACACTCACACCTGCAACCGTAGCGACGCCCGAACCAAAAGGAACTGTAGGTATTGGTACAATATATATCGAAGGTGTAGGCGATGTCACGCTTGTTCATCAATCTGATGATGGATATTCCTACGGATTTGATAAAGACGGAAACTTTGTTGCAACAACAACCTATGAACATAGGCCTGATGCAACCTTCTCTTATGATACGGCAAGCATTATCCTCGGAACTACAAACAGTAATGGTAACCCGACAGCCGATAGAGACTCCTTTGTTCAACTTGAACTTAATAGCAACGATTCAAATGCCACACGAGTTGACCATCCGGCAGAAGGGAATAAAATCCAAACCACATTTACTATTCCCGCAGTCGATTTCAAAATGGCCTTAGACAAAGTTTTAGATGGCAATACAGAAGGTACGTTGTATTTCAGTCAGACTTTTACCACAAGAGAAAAGAAAGACGATGGAACATGGAAAGAATGGAACCATCATACTTCCTTAGAAGACATACGAGATAATGGTGTATCTGCAGTTTATCCCGGTGGAAGTTGGGCCGAAACAACAAAGGAGAATTTTGCCAACTATTTCGACACTCCGATTGATGCATCTGCGCTTCTTCCGAAAGCAGAACCGGTTACTCCTATTCCTACCTATACGGTAACTGTGTTAACTGACCCTGCCGATGATAGCGGTGGTGTTGCAGGTGGTGGCGGTACTTATTCTGTAGGAGAGAGTGTTTCTTTATGGGCCGGTGCGAATACAGGATGGAAATTTACAGGATGGACCGGAACAATGGATTCCGATTCTTTTATCATGCCTGCTTATAACGTCACTATGACTGCTCATTTCGAAAAAGCCAGTCCTGGAGTAACACCCACAGTAGTCTTACCATCTGAAGAAACACCCACACCGATGCCCACACCAACCCCTATGCCTACACCCACACCAATTCCGATGTCCACGCATACTTATCAGGAAAATTATCGTTATTATACAACCGATAAGGGATATACGATTGATTCCTTGTTTCCGACCATAGATAAATTTAAACCGAACACAGATCTCTATACTCAGATTGGATATAATGTTCTTTGGAAAAATAATTCCGGCGTTCAAACATATTTAACCGGAACCGACGCAAAGGGGAATGAATGGTATTTTCGTGATGAAGCAGGGAGTGCCTGTTATGTTCATCCGAAAATGTATGATGGCTATAGTGTAGCCACACAAGCGGCGCTTATTACGGAACTTACATTCCCGGAAAGCATCACTTATAACGGAACGACCTATCCGGTGGAAACCATCGGAGGTGCAATGGATTGGTATGTTACAAATGCCTTTTTGACCGGAGGTATGATAAATACGAATTCTCAGAAGGTATATCAAAGACCTTCGTATGGATATTATCAATATTTACCTTCCGGTGTCAACAACCGTTATCAATTTGGCGTATTGGGTAATGGTGAGGTGTCTTTCATTACAAACAGAATTCAGAATAACTATGATGAATACGGAACGATTCTTAGTGTAACCCGAACCGATACCGCAAGTAGTTACACCGTCTATAATACGACTCTGTTGGAAATCACAATTCCGGCAAGTGTCAGAAGAATAGAAGAGTGTGCCTTTGCAGGATGTAACGCATTGGTTAAGATTAACGGTGCAGACTATGTTACGGAAATCGGACAATATGCCTTTGCCGGTGGCAGTGTTGCAGCAAGACTTTCCAATGTTCAGAGTACGAACTATACTTATTATCACTTTAATGAGTCTTATGCCATAACTATGCCATTTACCACAAGAATGTCTGAGTACAACCAAACAAGAGTGCTAAGTGCTTATTTGCCATTTCCGACATTTGGAAAACTGAGATTGATTCAGGCGCACGGTTTTTATGGCAGAGAGAATCTTCGAACTGTAGTTTTACCGGCAGGGTTGCAGCATGTGGAAGACGGTGTGTTTGAAAAATGTAAATTATACTCGATTGAAGTACCAAATCTCACTATGACCATCGAGGGAGATTGGACAACCCTTGGTTCGAAAGGGCCGGTGAAAAAGGAAGAACGAACCATACTCATTACAGAACCGGATTCCTCTGCAATGGACTATGGCTTAGAATATATTGCTTATTATGCCTTACGTTGCGGTTATGATGTTACTTATATAAACAATTTTGAGCCGGAAGAAACCTTTACCACAAGAGCGGAATTAAGAGAAAACTATACACTTGTGGAACAGAACATGGCCGCTTCTGATTATTCTTCCGACGGAACAATTAGCTTGGATTCAGAAGGAAATCTTTGGCATACTCCGTATAATGCGGAAATTCCTACTAAAATTGACCTTGATGGGAAAGTTATTGGTTTGGAAAGAGTACCGATGACCAGTGCCTCCACAAACTTTAAAAACTATCTTACAGCCTATCCGGAATTAGAATCTTATAGTGCAGTACCCGGAGATGCTCTCCACGCATACATGGAAAACGGAGAAGTGTATCGGCTTACAGGGAGAACCCCTACCAATGTGACATCATGGGAGAAACTGGCCGTTCCGATAGGAAGCTCTTCTCATCAATGGTCCATCATTCATTCGTCCTATGGAGACGAAGACAGCTCTTATAATGAATCCTCTAACTCATTATACAACAGCGGTAGAGGCGGAACACAATATTTATTCTATATCAATAGTGATGGTGACATAGAATATATGGAACAAGGAAAGTATAAGCAAACCGGTCCGTCGTATAGCGATTATTACGGAGCATCTGACGGACAGCCTTATTTAGAATGGGATGGATTTGGCGACGCTTCTCCGAAAAAGGTTACAATGCCGGCTGGTGTGAAGTTTCAAAAGATATTTACCACCGACTCTCAAATCGGAGGCGGATATGATGTTGTATATGAATCCAAATATGGAAAGGGAACCTTTGGCGGCAGTTATCAGCTTATTTGCACCACAACAGCTTCTTCTATATTACCGACCATTTATGGAGTAGACACTACAGGGAAATGTTGGGTAGGGTATGCGCAAAAAAGTGTTACCGCAACCGGATTCGGTCCATTTAAAAATAATAGATATTCTTTCGCTTACAACGGTGCCTCTGATTTTACGGAAGAGTTTAAGGCAAGCTATGCCGTTTCGGGCGCAGATTATGTCTGGGTGGAATCAGATATTATGGATTTGTGGACAGCAAATCATCCCTATACAGACAGTATTTTAGGTCTTACTTCCATTGACGAGAGCAATGCATATGCCATCGATAAAAATGGGAATTTCCTTTTACTTGCAGGAGAATACCCTGCTGTGACCAGAACTGTGATTGCATCGGGGGACTTTGTGTTTCATAAGGCTACGGAAGATTCCGCATACTTGTATTTGTTTGACAAAAACGGAACTTATTGGTTGACAAGCCCTAAGATATCCATGACTCATTATTTTGGCAGAGACCAAATCAGTTATGTTACCGATGCGACATATGATTCTTCTGCAAGTTTTGCACCGGTTTCTTTAGGAGACGTTGTGCCTAATTATTTTTTTGGTACGTCATCAGGAACTTCTAACACAAAATTCATTACACATACCTCAAATACATCAAATCATACCGTGGTTACAATAAAAGACTCAGAAAATCGTTATTGGCAATTATGTATGGCAAAGGATTGTTCTCCAACACCACAAGTATTATACAATCCGGAACAAAGGATTATAAAGTCTCAACATGGTAACTTTAACGGAGATCCGTTTTTTGCCTATTTGTTGGAAAACGGAGAAATCTGGCTGCTTTATGCAGGAAACCATTCCTATTCCATGACATATGAAGGGTTTAGTTATGAGCAGTTTTATTTTTATTCCGTATTGGGGCCGAATAAGTATGGAACAAACACTTCCCCTGTGAAGGTAAGCGGAAATCATAAATTTGTTGATATGATGATGTGTTTAAATTACGGGGGCACCACTCATGGAGCATATCCGAAGATGTTTTCGTTAGCCATGGATGAAGATGGTAATGTGTATCGAACCGGATATACCACCGGAGAAGGAGGCCTTTTGGATGACCAAAAGTATGACGGTTTCATAAGGACGGACAACATTGATTGGAACGGGGCATACAAAACATATATTTCCCGGTCAACTTCGTCAGAAGAAGTTTCAAGAGAAATTCCGATTTTCGCCGGATACCACTACGAAGACACTCTTTACGGATGTATGTTTCAAAGGGAAAATCATGTCTTTTTAAACTGGAATCAAGAACAGGATAACAGAGGTGTTTTATTATATCCGGGAGATACATTGGAAATTAGTGGCCCGACTACACTTTATGCTCAATGGGAGCCGGTATGTAATAAGATTCGGTATCATCCAAACGGAGGAAGCGGAAGCCTTATGGAAGACACAGTAACAACTCCTCCGGCAGGGAATAAGGTAACTCTTCGGAAGAACAGCTATTATATGGGCGGATATACCTTCAATGGATGGAATACGAGGCCGGATGGTACCGGAACATCATATGCAGATGAAGCAGAGTTTATGATGAAAAACGGTACAACCATATTGTATGCTCAGTGGAAGAAACTGGATAAGTACACCATAAAGGTTGCCGAAAACGAAGAAGATGTAAGGCCGGTAACAATCAGCAGTCAAAAAAATCTGGAATACAACCAGATGTATAGGATTCCGAATGCATTGGCAGACCGTACCTGCACTGTGGGATACAAAATCAATGGAGATACTTATCAGACCCTACATGGCATGAGTACCACTCCGAAATGGGTAACAAGCCAACCGTTTACGGAAGAGTATACAAAAGCGGTACAGAAGTTTCTGCATTGGATGCTGTATGAAGAGGAAGAAGTGAATGTAAAGTATAATTATTTACATAAATTTTATCTTCCGGGTTCAAAAGCAAATCAAATGACCCGGAATCCAAGTTATGCCTCTGTATTATTCCCTCTATGGAGCGGAAAGGATTCCGAAGTAAAACTGCCGAGCATTCAGTGTGACGGTTATTCTCTCATCGGGTGGTCCGAGAGCGCTACCGATAAGGATGAAAACTTTGTCTATGCACCGGAAGGTAGCGGATACTTGTAT
This sequence comes from Lachnospiraceae bacterium, assembly GCA_017465475.1. GTDB lineage: Bacteria > Bacillota > Clostridia > Lachnospirales > Lachnospiraceae > SIG307. The sequence continues at coordinate 5,687 of JAFTWC010000044.1, read as the reverse complement.
AAGCCAAGGAAGGATAACACTGTATTATACGCTCACTATGAACCGAGAGAGTATAAGATTGAGTTAATGGCGGAAGCAGACGGAGCAGCACAGGAAGATATCATACAGGAACAAAAGACGGTATGGATGACCTTTGATAAGGTGTTACCGAGTGTGATTCCGCCGGAATCAAGTGTGTATACCTTTATGGGGTATTATGATAAGTTAGACGAAGCCGGTTTGCCGGCAGAGGATGCCACTATGTATTATGGGGCAGACGGGAATCCGGCATTAGATGAATCGGGAAATCCACTTGTTTGGAGAATTTATGACAGGAGTATTATGAAGTTGTACGCGTATTGGTCGGAAGAACCCTATGGGACGGTGACAGAGCCGGAAGAACCGATTGTCGTACAAGGAGGAGAAACCGATGCAATGGTACAATTATATGCAGATGACAGAAATCCGGCTACCGGTGCGGAGACGGATGAACTACCGTATTATGTTGCCGACTATGTGACAGAAGAAGGAGCAACGGAAAAGGGGGCAATTCCTTCCACGGAGCCGATAGCTGTACATGCGAAGACAAAAGCCTGTATTGTTTCATGCAGATTTGAGCAAAAAAGCGGAGTAGAGATGATTAGAGCCCATGTTACAGTACCTTATCGGACCCAATATGAGAATCCCAAGGATGGTTCGTTGGTTGTCAGTGAACGAAAAACAAAGACGGTACAGGTTTTGGTACCGAAAGCGTGGTCTTACTGGGAGTTGGCAGAAGGAGGCGTATATTTCCCTGAGAAGGTAGTTGTAAAAAACAAAAGTCTGGCCGGAGAAAGCATAGAACTGCCGGTACAGTGGAACACTTCCGATGCAACAAAGAAACCGGAATATGAGGTGACGGTATACGGAGAAAAAGAACAACACATATCCTTTGATTCCTATGATGAGGACGGGACACCAAGTATGTATGTAACAGTAGCCGGGGAGGAGTACATTGTATCTTCGGTACCGGGGCAAATGCCTGCTGTGGATAAGCAACTTTTGGCAGCGGCGAAAAAGGCAGCAAGAAAAGAACCGGTGCAGCTTACGGTGAGGAGTGATGAGGTAAAAGTGGCAGGAGTCACGCTTCTTTCCGACGAGCCGTCAGCGGACGGAAACGGAGCAAAACCGCAACAGGAAGTGATGGATTCCTTTCGTGAGATAATACCGGAAACAGCGTATTCGCAGATTTATTGTTCGGGAATTTTGCTTGACTCTGCAATAGCAAACGGGCGATATGAGACAGAATCATATGCAATCTATCGCTTGGCGGAACAGAATACCGGGGAAACTGTAACCAAGAGCATTACGGTTACGGAAAACGATGCAGAGATGGGTGCAATAGAAGGTTGGGATACGATAGAAGTACCCATCGAAAAGACAAATGAAATAAACATTCATACTCCGGTAATATGTTTGCCGGAACTTGCAGGAAATCATGAAGAGTTGTATCAGGGAAAAGAGCTACCGGAAGATGGCAGTATACTTGTGTTGGATGAAGAAGGGCGGTATTCGGAATTTATACTGTTCGTAAACAATACAGGGTATCACAGTGAGAAACGGGGATATAAAGAACGGAATTACGCGGAATTTCTGGCGAAAAAAGACGGAAACGTACGAAATGAAGTATGCTTCCCGTTTGACGTGTGGTTGGATACGGGAAATGATAATATCAAAGAAAATGACTGTTTGATTCCAACAGGCGAGTGGTATGTGTTAGGAGCGGAGAAGCAACGTTTCTATCTCCCGGTAATGATAAAAGAAGGTTCCTATGAGTTTGTATTTCGTTCTGTGGCGGTAAACGGAGAGGAAAAGGAAAGCTCTTCGGAATGGGTACGAAATACGAAGGAAGAAAACTACGTGGCAGAAAATCGGTTAAAGGTATATGTGGTAGGACGGTTGTTTGGTTTCGTTGTTACCGGAATAAACGGAACAGAGGCGTGGGACGAGGTAACAAAGCAGGGATTGTGTTATACCGTGGGGCCAAAACCGCCGGAGTATTCTCTGCGTGATACACTTCCGTTACGAAAAGGAGTGCATCCGGTGTATCGAAATTTAGGCGGTCTTCCGCGAGGCGGGACACTTTCATTCTCTGTAAAAAGTGTAGGAGTTCTGTGTGGGGAAGGGGCAACGGTACAGGCAGAACCTCATCTGTTCACCGTGGAAAACGGATGCTACCGTGAAGTGGATGTGTATTATGAAGAGGAGACGGAGAAGGGAACAATTCTCAGACAGTGGAATCCGGAGGAACAGCGGCTTTTCCTTGAGGGAAGAGAAGAAAAGACAGGCATGTGGCAATGGAACGGAGTATTTACACTTCCCAAAAAACTTTACGTGACAGAAAAAGGGACTGATGTATGGTCTTACCGAAAGCTACACGGACTCAGTTTCACGGAATCTTTTTGGCTTGAAGACTGTGAGCTTATGCTGCGATTTGCGTTACAACTTAAAACTTCAAAGAAAGAATTGTTGTATTATGGAATGATTCCGGAGGAAATCGTTAATAATATTTGGAAGATAGAAGCGGAAGTGTCCTATCGTGAAGATTATGATAAAAGGAATTTTCAGATTTTTGGTGGAGAAACAGCTGTCATCTATCCGGGCGAAAGTATTTCGGTAGGTCAAATGTCTCATGGTATTTATTAATAAATTGTTAACGTGATAAAGCGGTGACTTATTAGATTTTGTTCCGGAAAAGAGTGATAGCAGTGACAAATGTAAGGTGTCAAAAACGAAGCAGAGAACAAAACAAAGAACCGTGAATGCCAAACAATTACAGATATGAGAAAAAACAAAAGAAAAAGAGGCTGGGGAACAGCCTCTTTTTCCGAGTAACATGCTATGAGGAACATGCTACTCAACGTATAATAGGGTGGGAGTAGAAAGTGTTTTATCACTATCCGAGATTTAATATATCATGCGATTGTGAATAAAATATGTATAAAATGTAAACAAATTATGAACAAGGATTTTTTTTGATTTGACAGTGTAATCCTTGCAATTCGGATGGGAAAAAAGTATAATGAAATCATGGGAATGTTAAGATAATGATAAGAAGATAAAATGAAACTCTGTTAGAAAGTAAATCGGAATCTGTTTACGGAAAGGATAGTTATGGACTATAAGAAGTTGGCAGATGCTACTATGTTGGCAGGGACCATTATGTTACAAGCCGGAGCGGAGACTTACCGGGTAGAGGATACCATGCTGAGGATTTTGGATACCTCCGGTGCGGAGACAACGGAAGTGCTTGTGTTGTCAACCGCGTTGATGTTAAACCTGGATGATCCGGAGATTCCGTCCATCAGTAAGATGCAACGGATTACCACCAGAGGAACCGATCTCGGCAATATTTGTACGGTGAATAATCTGTCCCGACAGTATTGTGCGGGAGAATTGACGTTGGATGAGATGTACGATGCCTTAAAGGGTTTGGGTGAAACCAAGCGGTATTCTCCTTGGGTCATGTATTTGTGTACACTGGTGACCGTGGTTATGTTTACGTTGCTATTGGGCGGAAATACGACGGATGCTTTACTGGCAGGCGGTTCGGCCGTAGTATTGGTTATATTTCAAATGTTATTTGAACATAAGAAAGTGAATCGTTTTTTGTATCACATGGCGGCGTTGGCTTGCGCAACGTTTTTGATATCAGTGGTACAAACAGTGTTTCGTATTGAGTGTAATCAGGAACTCATTGTAGCAGGAACCGCCATGCCGTTACTTCCGGGAGTGGCGCTTACCAATGCCATTCGTGATACCTTGCAAGGGGATTATATTTCCGGTGCTGCAAGAGTGATGGAAGCCTTTGTACGTGCAATTTCCTGTGCAGTAGGAATCGGTATCGGTCTGTATCTCGGAGGTTTGGTGACGGGAGGTGTGTTATGAGTCCGTTAGAACTTATATTACAGGTGGTCAGTGCTTTTGTGGGCGTGGTGACACTGGCGGTGGTATTTCAGGTGCCGAAACAGTATCTTTGGCCGGCGGGGGTGACCGGCGCGGCAGGGTGGCTGGTGTATCTTGTTATAAAAGAGAGTCTGGGAAATGACATGTTTGCCGCTTTTTTTGCCACTGTTTTGGTAGCTGTACTGTCACAGATTTTTGCCAGGGTCCTAAAAGCGCCGGTAACCATTTATCTGGTCACGGGGATTCTTCCGTTGGTACCGGGAGTTGGCATGTATCGGACCGTGTACTATTTACTTCACAGCGATATGGCACAGACTTCCTACTATTTGTCCTATACATTGCAGATTGCAGGAATGATAGCGCTGGCGATTTTTATTGTAGATTCCATATTTAAAAGGATTTATCGGAAGAGAACATGAGGAGGAATGTATGCGAATCGGTTTAGTACGACATTTTAAAGTGGATTGCCCTCATAAGAAAATGATGACGTCTGAGGAATTCAGAGAATGGTCTGAAAAATATGAGCATTCCAGAATATTAAAAAAGCATGTGGAAATGTACGGAATCGAATGGGATATTTGTTACTCCAGTGATATTCCGCGAGCGGTAGCCACAGCAAAGGAAGTGTACAGTGGCAATATTTATGTGGACAAGCTACTTCGCGAGGTGGATAATGCACCGTTTATTCATACGGAGAAGTTGCGTCTCCCCTTTGAACTTTGGCATGTGTGCGGTCGCTTTGCCTGGTATTTCAAATCCAAGAGTCAGCCGGAAAGCATTGTAGGAACCAGAAAACGTATCCGGGCTTTTTTGCGTACCATTGACTGGTCGCAGGAAAATATCCTGATTGTGTGCCACGGATTTATGATGTTCAATATTTGTATGGAACTGTTTAAACTAGGATTTAAGGGCACGAAGCTTCGCCGGGTACGAAACGGTATGCTGTATCAATATGTGGGACCACGTCCGGAGTTTTGGAAGAAGATGCAAAAACAGAAGAAAGAAGCAATATCGAAGAAATAGAAGCGAGAAAATAGCCGAGGGAGAAGCAAATGAAAGTCACGGTAGTTTGTGTAGGTAAGATAAAAGAAAAGTTTTTCACGGATGCCATAAAAGAATATGAAAAGCGTCTGAGCCGGTACTGTAAACTTTCCATTACGGAGTTGGCGGATGAGAAAACACCGGACGGAGCATCGGAAGCGTTGGAAGAACAGATTAAGAAAAAGGAAGGCGAGCGTATTTTAAAGGCCATTCCGGAAGGGGCTTATGTGGTTGCTCTTGCCATTGAAGGAAAGCAACTTTCCAGCGAAGAACTGGCGTCTTTTGTAGATAGACTGGGTGTTGGTGGCACCAGCCACATTGTACTGGTAATCGGCGGATCTTTGGGACTGTCGAAAGAAGTACTACAGAGAGCTGATTATCTTCTCAGTTTTTCCAAAATGACTTTTCCGCATCAGCTGATGCGTGTGGTGTTATTAGAGCAGGTGTACCGGGCATACCGGATTATCAGCGGCGAACCGTATCATAAGTAAACAGTTCAGCCTGTGCAGTATGCAAGTACCACAAAATGTGCTTGTACATTTTTGTGCTTGCATATCTGCACAGGGTTAGCGCCCGTATATGAGCAAAGTAGCTGCGAAGCAGCGGTAAAAGCGCATTCTGTGTTTTTAGAATGCGCTACACCGTAGGTGTCTTTGCGAATAGGCGCGGGCTGAAATGGTAGTACAGGGTAAAACAGAAGTATAAGAAAGCGTTGAAAGGGT
>JAFTWC010000013.1 GCA_017465475.1 Lachnospiraceae bacterium | reverse complement strand
TTGCTCACATGAGCAAACTCCTTCGTTTTAGTATGTGGTTGGCGAACCTACATTTCTATTACCTAGGAGTTTTTTGCTGTAAGCTAAAGCAATCGTGGACACACCTGCATAGCAGGTGGTTTATTTAAAGATGCTACACAACAACAAACGCACCTGCATATCGCAGGTGCGTTTTCTTAAACCGAGATTTAATATCTATTCATCTTCCGCTTTATCTTCTTCTGCCTTGGAAACTCTTACGGTATCCACTTGCTTTCCTGCCACCTTACAGATTTCAAAACAGTATCCGTACTCTTCAATCACCGGATATTCTGTTTCTTCCTCTGACGGAAGTCTTCCTAACTTTGAGATTACAAAACCGTTTACGGTATCTGCTTCTTCCTCCGTAAAATCTACATCCAGCAACTCACCCAGTTCTTCCAATTCCGTAAAGCCCCGTACCAACCAGGTCCCGTCCTCCTGCGGAATCATATCCTGTTCTTCATTGTCATATTCGTCCTGAATATCTCCTACAATTTCTTCCAGCATATCCTCCATTGCCACGATACCGGCAGTTTGTCCATACTCATCGATTACCACAGCCATATGTACCTTTTTCTCCTGCATGTCCCGTAAAAGCACATCAATATTCTGGGTTTCCGGTACAAAATACGGTTCTCTTGCAATCTCCGAAAGCTCCGTATTCTTTAAAACATCCGGTTCATTCCGGTATTCCATATAATAAACCATTAAATCCTTTAAATGCAACATGCCCGTAATGTTATCCAAATTCTCACCGTACATCGGATAACGGGAATAATTTCCCTTTAAACAAAATTCCAACGCTTCCTCGATGCCGGTCTCTTCCCGGATACCGATGATTTTCTTTTTTCTTGTCATGACATCTCTTACCGCCTTCGCGTCAAAATCCATGACATTGGTAATCATCTCTGCTTCTTCTTCGTCTAAAAGCCCCTGTTCCTGACCTTCTGTTACAATCGAAATAATCTCTTCTTCTGTCACATTCTCGGTAACGTCCCCCGGACGTACACCGAATATTGCAGCCACGCCCTTTGCCGCCTTTTCCGCCAAAAACGCCATAGGAGCAAACAGTATCATAAACAAGCGAACAAAACCGGACAATTTGTAAACATAATGCTCTGCATATTTATATGCTACCTTTTTCGGTACTTTAATGGTCAATAACTCTACCAACCACAGCACAATCAAGGTAAATAAAAACATGACGCAAAAAAAACACACTTCCGGCAAACCATAAAAAGTAGCTGCTCGTCGTACTGCCGGAACAACCAGTTCCTTTGCAAAACTGACATACATTGCACCTGCGCCAAACACCGCAACGGTACGAATCAAATCCAGCACCGTAGTACAGCGCTTCTTATGCTCATAAATAAACGCGGCCCGTTTTGCCTGTTTTTCTTCCTCGGCACGTTTTTTTACGCTTCCTCCTAACATTTGGTCATATGCGGTTTCTGCTGCCGACGCAAGTGCATTCATTATAAGCAACACCAAAATTACTGCAACCCAGACTATGGGATACTCTTGCATGGATATAAAATCCCCTTTCTCTCTTTTGTTATGTATCTAAAGCAAGGCTGACACAAAGTGCCTTGTTGATACGTTCCAACACATCCCGATCCAAATGGCATACCTTTTCCTTCAATCTCACCTTATCAATGGTTCGCACCTGTTCCAACAATATCACCGAATCCCTCATAATATCATACTTATTTGCGGTGATTTCCACATGAGTCGGAAGCTTCGCTTTGTTCATTTTCGAAGTAATTGCAGCACATATCACTGTAGGACTGTGTTTATTTCCGATATCATTTTGAATAATAAGCACCGGTCTGACTCCACCCTGTTCGGACCCTACCACCGGTCTGAGGTCCGCATAAAAAATATCTCCGCGACGAATAACCATTTTTTCACACTCCACATTACTCTATAGCAACAGTATTCCCCGAAAAACCTTCCTTATACCGATACTGTTTACTATATTGTATGCGTTATACAAAATGGCGTGCGCCGATAGCCTCTCCCTTTTTATAATAAACCCGGGGAATTCGTTTTCCCACATTACAAACCATCTCATAATGAAACGAATGGGATAATGCTCCGATTTCCTCCGCAGTAATCCTCTCTTTTCCTTCTACGCCCATCAGTGTAACGGTATCTCCCCTCATCACCTCCGGCACATCGCTTACATCAATCATCATCTGGTCCATACATACTCGCCCTACAATCGGAACACTCTTTCCATGTATCAACACACGACCACAATTTGACAATGCTCTGGGATATCCGTCTCCGTACCCGACCGGTACCGTAGCAATCCTGCGTGGCTCTTCTGTTACATAAGTAGCATTATAACCGATTGGTGTCCCTGCCGGTACTGTTTTCAGAAAAGCAACATGAGACTTGATTTCCATAGCCGGTTGCAGTTCCAACCCTGACGGTACCACATCATCAGAGGGACTCATCCCATACAGACTGATTCCCAGACGTACCATATCAAGCTGATACTCCGGAAAGCGGAGGATTGCCGCACTGTTTTCTGCATGTCGTAGCAGTCCCGAAATTCCATGCAGTTCCATTGCATCAATAAATCTTAAAAATTTTTCAAACTGAACTGCAGTGGCCTCTGTACCTGTCTCGTCCGCTCTGGCAAAATGAGTATAGATTCCGGTAACCGCTATATTCGGTAATTTCACTGCTTCCGCCACCTGTGCGGAAAAACTTTCTTCCGCCGGGAATCCGATACGTCCCATTCCGGTATCCACTTTAATATGCACTTCTGCTGACAATCCGATTTGAGAAGCAACCTGACTGATTTCCTCTGCCGACTCTCTGTCGCAAAGTGTCAATGTAATTCTGTTTCGAATCGCTTCCGGAAGCTGTAACGGTGCAGTATACCCCAATGTTAAAATCGGCTTTGTAATCCCACCGCTCCGTAACTCCAATGCTTCTTCAATGTTAGAAACCGCATACCAGTCTGCATACTGGTCCACCGTCATAGCGACAGGCAATGCACCGTGGCCGTATCCGTCTGCCTTAATAACCGCTGCCAACTTTACTCCCTGTTTTAACTGCTCTTTTATGGTCTTCGCATTATGGGCAATGGCATCCAGATTTATATCCGCTTTTACCCTATAATATTCTTTTACATTCTGCAGTTCATACCCTGTCATCATTTCACTTCCTCTTTTTCTTTTTTTGCAACCAGTTCACCGATTGCCTGCAAAATATCCCTTGCAATCATAGAGGTTGCACCCACCTTCTTCATCGCAGCATCTCCTGCAGCACCATGTAGCCACACACCTGCTGCGGCTGCCGTATAACAATCTTTTCCCGCTGCCATCAACGCTGCAATCACACCACACAAAATGTCACCGCTTCCGCCGGAAGCCATTCCGTTATTTCCGGTAGTATTAAAAACACATTCCTCTTTCATTATCGTCAATGTAACCGCATCTTTTAACACATAGGTTAAATCACTTCCGGAACTGATTTGCTTTGCTGTTTCTAAAAATGCACCGGTTACGTCCGCTATGGATACTCCCAGCAATCTTGCCAGTTCCCCCGGATGTGGCGTAAGTATCGCTTGTCTCGGAAGAAATCCGTCCAGAAATGCGAGCCTGCTTTCAATCCTCTCGCTACCGGCTTCCTGCATCTTCCTTGCAATCAAATTCAGTGCATCCGCGTCCCAAACTGAGGCCGGGGCATCCTCTTCCCCGCGTAAGTTATCTCTAAAGCTATCCACCAGCTTCTCCGCCACTTTACTCTGTCCCAAGCCCGGACCGATAACTACCGCATCCGCAAATGCCACAGTTTCTTTCACAAGCTCCGGAAAAGCTGTCTGTTCCGTATAAGTTGTTAACATTGCTTCCGGAAGCAATGTTTGTAAAATTTCCCTATTGCACTCCGGTGATACAATTTTCACCAGACCGGCGCCCATGCGATATGCCGCACACGCTGCAAAATATGCAGCTCCTGCCATATCTTTACTGCCTGCCACCACCGCAACCTTACCAAAGGTTCCCTTATTGGAATATGCCTGGCGTTTTGGCAATACTCTGTCTACATGCTCCGGTAACAGAACCGTTCCTCGTCGTTGCCTCATCAAAATCTCTTTCGGAAACCCGATATCTGCCACTGTCAGCTTCCCTGTATATTCTTTTCCCGGATATAATAAGTGCCCGCACTTTGCTGCTCCGAAGGTAACTGTCTCATCCGCGCGAAGTGCCACACCACATATGCTTCCGTCGGATGCGGATATCCCGGATGCAATATCCACTGCTACTACAGTATGCCGTTCTTCATTTAAACGTTCCAACAGCGTAGCATACTCCCCTTCTATTTGTCTTGTCAACCCGATTCCAAACAACGCATCCACTATAATGTCATACTTCTTTGTGTCCAGGGGTTCACAAATCGAAACGCCGCAACTCTTTGCTATTTTTAACTGCTGCAAAAACTCCGCAGTGCCACCTTTTTTCTTTGCATCCATTACTAACACATCCGCAATATAGCCTGCTTCCGTCAGCAATCGAGCCACCGCCACACCGTCTCCGCCGTTATTCCCGATGCCGCATAAAACACCAATCCGTTTCTCCCGTTTCCCGTACCTTTTCACACACTCTGTCACCGCAAGTGCCGCCCGTTCCATTAACACAAGAGACGGGATTCCCACCTCTTCTATGGTGATACGATCCACTTCTTTCATTCCTGCCGCATCCAACACAGGTACACAGGCGTCCGTTCCGGATACTCCATTTTCCGTTGTCGTTCCAACCGACTGTCCCGTTGTCTCTCCGTCACCGGCCTCTTCTGTTTCGCAAACAACATAGGCCTGGGCATACTCCGCCGTATCTGTTAAAGAAATCTGTATTCTGCAAATTCCCTTTTCTTCCGCTTTCTTTTTCGCCCTGCCGTGAAGTACGACATAAGGCATACCGGAATCTTCCCGAAGAATTTCGATCTCCGCCGGAGCGATTCCTGCAAACCCGCATCCAAGAGCCTTTGCCACCGCTTCTTTTGCAGCAAAATTACTTGCCGCACGAACAGAGCGTACCGCAATCATTTCCCGTTCTTTTTCCGTATAAACTCTCTTTAAAAAAGCAGAACGCCCGATTGCTTTCTGCACCCGGGCAATCTCCACCAAATCCGTACCGATTCCGGCTATCATGGCACTCTCCTTATAGCTTCACCGTAGCGTTTTTACTCCCATCAAACTTTATTGCTCCGTCTCCGACTCTTTTTGCTTATCTTTTGCCGCACGAATATTGTAAGACAGGCGCATCAAACTCTCCGTCAAATGTACGTTTTCCACCACAACATCCTTCGGCAAATGAAGCTCTGTCGGAGCAAAATTCCAAATAGCACCTACGCCCCAGGAAACTACATCGTTCGCTACCTGCATCGCATGCTCTTTCGGTACCGCCAGCGCCACAATATCCGGCTTCTGATTCGTTACATAGTCCTTTAATTCACTCATAGAACGAATCTTTACACCACCGATTTCTTTTCCGATCAACTCCGGCTTTACATCAAATATCGCTCTGATATCAAAACCACGTCTTGCGAAATCCCCGTAATTTGCAATGGCTTGTCCCAAATTACCTGCTCCGATAATCGCCACATGGTGTTCCTGATCCAAACCTAAGATTTTACCGATTTCCGTATACAAGTATTCTACATTGTAACCGTATCCCTGCTGTCCGAATCCTCCGAAATTATTTAAGTCCTGACGAATCTGGGATGCCGTTACATTCATTCTTTCACTTAACTCTTTGGATGAAATGCGAACTACTTCCTTCTTTCTCAACTCACCTAAATATCTGTAATACCGCGGCAATCGCTTGATTACAGCTGTCGAAATCACCTTTTGCATTTTTCCGCCTCCTCTTTCCAAAGCATAAAACAACTTAATATCATTATATTGCAATGATATATCTTTGTCAATGTGAAAGTCATGTCGGAAGCAGTAAAAATCCTGTTCAATAACACTTTATCTTACCCGTGTTATGTGTACTTTCTGTAGCAACATATCCACTTCTTCTTTCGTTCCCAGTTCTGCCGAAAATGCACTGGCGCTACCGGAGGCTATTCCGTTACAAAACGCTTTTTCCGGACTCTTTGTTTCCTCGTAAGATGCTAAAAATCCGGCCAGCATAGAATCTCCGGATCCCACTGTGTTTATTACATTGCCTTTAGGTGCTTCTCCAAACCACACACTGCCGTCCTCCGCTGCCAACACAGCCCCGGCACCTGCCATAGACACCAATACATTTTTCGCCCCTTCCTCCCGTAAACGCTCCGCATACGGTGCCACATCTTCTTTTGTATGCAAGGTCACTCCGTACAATTCTCCCAATTCATGATGATTCGGCTTTATCAAAAACGGCCCATATGGTAACGTGCTCCGTAGCAACTCTCCGGTAGCATCTACCGCAACACGAGGAGACTTCTCTCTTACATGCTTCATCATATCCACATAAATCCCTTTTGGTATTGACGGCGGAATGCTTCCCGAAAGCACCAACGTATCCTCTTTTGTCAGCATGGTAAGCTTTTCAAAAAGAACCTGCAGGCTCTTTTCATCGCACTCCGGTCCCGTGGCATTAATCTCTCCCTCGAGACTTCCCCATAGCTTCACATTGATACGGGTCATTCCCTCCGGCAAACCGACAAAACTTGTCCGTATACCAAGCTCATGCACCATCCGGGTCAGCTCTGTTCCCGTAAAACCCGCCACCAGTCCGAAGGCAGTGGACTCAAACCCTAGATTTTTTAGCATTCGGGAGACCATAAGCCCTTTTCCCCCGGGAATTATCTCCTCCCTTGCGGATCGATTCACCATTCCCTCCGAAAACTCATTTACTGTTACATTATAATCCAATGCAGGATTTAACGTCATGGTATAAAACATAGGCACCTCCGTCTTTCCATAAATTCAGTCTGCACTCTTTTTGTGTCGACTTCCGAATTATTTCTGTACATGTTATACTTACACAAAGTTTGCTGCAAGGTTTTCCCCCTGCGGCAAACATATCCTGTCCTTATTGTCCCACCGTTAGTAACTGATTATACAACGGAAGAATAGATTCTGTTGTTTCTTCCAATTCATCCGCAATCTGTTCCACTGATTTTCCCTTTGCAATCTTCTTCTCGATTTGAGATAGCAACATCTGCGCACGTCCTTCTGCACGTCCTTCTGCACGTCCTTCTTCTCGTCCTTCTTCTCGTCCTTCTTCCAGTCCGACCTTCAATCCCTCAGTTCTCCCTTGCTGAAATCCGGCTTCTAACTTTCCTTTAAAATGATATTCCAAAATCTCATCCAATGCTTCACACATATTATTCACCTTGAACCTTTCTTCGTTTGCACGAACAATGACATTCATTATAGACCGATATAGATTCTCTTTCTCATGTCTTTTGTATTCCCGAAGCAATTTCTCCGTATCTTGTTGCGGCCCCAACTCATTCGTTAAACACTTCAACCACAAATTATCTTCTTCCGATAACTGTTTCTGTACAATCAACTGAATAGAAAACAGCTCATCGAAAATATAATAAATCCCTTTTTCAGCCGTTTGAATTTTTCGATGTTGTTCTTCACCTAAATGCTCCAGTAGCTTCTCAGGATATCCATAACAGACATATGTGATTGTCACATCTTTTAACTTAATCTCATTTACCCTTCCCGTATCTGCTTTATAAAAGCAGGCATACCCGTATACCTTGTAGAAATCATCAATGCTCAGATAATCTTCCGGGCTTTTATATTCTACCACATTATGGGTACGAAAAATCCGGCCTATATTCTTCTTTATTGGTCGTTCTTTCTCATTCTTGATGATTAATACGTCCATTTGCTCATGAAACCTCCCTTTGTACGTTGTCAGGAGTATCCATTCTCCGAAAAAACTCCTGCCTTTCACTTGCGAAATAAAGCATGAATTCTTCAGAGAAACAGTTCATTGTCCACGAAAACAACAACCGTCAAAAGATAAACTTCAGAATGCAGATTCCTCTTCCCTGCGTTGAACTTAAAGAAATTATGCTTCAAATAAAGAATAACATGATTTCTAAAAAAAAGCAACCGAAAACATATAAACCCTCAAAAAAAGAACAGACACACTCTTTGGGAGGATTTCTGTTCTTTTTCCTGAAGCATTACATAATCCATTCTTCTTTTTTCATCTTATCATTTTACAAGATATCAATATATTCTCCGTTTAAAGCTTTGTTCATACTTCTGACGGCGCAGAACTTTCCGCACATAGAGCAACTGTCTTCCTGTTCGGGAGCCCGGCTGTCACGAATTGCTTTGGCTGTTTCCGGATCGATGGAACATTCCCACTGCTTCTCCCAATCGAAAGTTCTTCTGGCATCTGCCATTGCATCATCCGCATCTCTTGCATGTGGTACTTTTTTTGCAATATCTGCAGCGTGGGCCGCAATCCGGGAAGCAATAATTCCTTGCTTTACATCCTCCACATTTGGGAGTGCCAAATGCTCTGCAGGCGTTACATAACAGAGAAAAGATGCGCCGGATGCTGCTGCGATTGCACCTCCGATAGCTGAGGTAATGTGGTCATATCCCGGAGCAATATCTGTAACGATAGGACCGAGTACATAGAAAGGCGCCCCCATACAGATGGTCTGTTGCAGTTTCATATTAGCTTCAATCTGATCCATCGGCATATGTCCCGGTCCTTCCACCATCACCTGCACATCCTTCGCCCAGGCACGCTTCGTCAGCTCACCGAGACGAACCAGTTCTTCAATCTGGCATACATCGCTTGCATCGGCAAGACACCCCGGACGGCAGGCATCCCCCAGGGAGACGGTCACATCATATTCGCGGCAGATATCCAAAATCTCATCGTAATATTCGTAAAAAGGATTCTCCTCGCCGGTCATACTCATCCACGCAAACACCAGAGAACCGCCGCGGGAAACGATGTTCATTTTTCGGTTGTGTTTGCGGATTTGTTCAATGGTCTTACGAGTGATACCGCAATGAAGCGTTACAAAATCCACGCCATCCCGGGCATGCAGTCGAACTACATCAATAAAGTCCTTAGCGGTAAGAGTTGCCAGATCTCTTTGATAATGAATCACGCTGTCATACACCGGCACCGTCCCAATCATAGCAGGACACTCTGCGGTCAGCTTTCGGCGGAAAGGCTGGGTGTTACCGTGGCTTGACAAGTCCATAATCGCCTCTGCACCCATATCGACAGCAGCCATAACCTTTTGCATTTCAATGTCATAGTCCTTACAGTCACGGGAAACACCGAGATTCACGTTAATCTTGGTGCGTAACATAGAACCGACACCGTTCGGGTCAATGCAGGTATGTAGCTTATTGGCACAAATAGCGACCTGACCTTTTGCAACAAGGTCACGAATCTCCTCTTCTGTTCTGTATTCCTTTGCAGCAACCGCCTTCATTTCAGGGGTAATGATTCCACGCTTTGCAGCATCCATTTGGGTCTTATAATTTCTCATTTTCTCGATTCCTTTCCGTCAGATATTTTTTCCTCGCCAAAATGGGAATTCAGATCAAAATTATGCATCATCGGACCCGGTCCCTGTCCTAAATCAAGCTGCGCAAAAAGAGCTCCCGAAATATATTCCTTTGCCCTCTCTACCGCTTCCGCGAGGCTGTATCCCTTTGCCAAATTCGACGCAATGGCACTGGATAAAGTACATCCGGTTCCATGGGTATTCGGATTGTCGATACGTTTTCCGTAAAACCACCGGTAGTTCCCGTCAAAGTATAAAAGGTCATTTGCATCATTGATACTGTGACCTCCTTTGCAAAGAACCGCGCAATGATATGTCTCACTAATCCGCTTTGCAGCTGCAAGCATATCCGCTTCGTTTTCAATCTTGATTCCTGCAAGAATTTCTGCTTCCGGAATATTCGGTGTTACTACCGTTGCAAGTGACAGTAGTTTTTCTTTTAAGACCGCAAGTGCTTCCTCTGCCATCAACTTGGAGCCGCTGGTTGCCACCATAACCGGGTCAACCACAACATTCACCGCCTTGTAATATACAAGGCGTTCTGCAACCGCCTCAATAAGCAGACCCGACGATACCATTCCGATTTTTACAGCGTCCGGTCGAATATCTTCAAACACCGCATCCATCTGGTCCTTTAAAAATTCCGGCGTTACCTCCGTAATGCTTCTGACTCCGGTGGTATTCTGCGCAGTCAATGCAGTAAGTACACTCATGGCATATACACCGTTCATGGTCATTGTTTTTAAGTCTGCTTGAATTCCGGCGCCTCCACTACAATCGCTTCCTGCAATGGTCAATGCTGTTTTCATACTCATTCTCCTTTCTTTTTTCAGCATCGTTTTCTTCTGCGACATAAGGTGGTGCCCCCAATATGCCGCTTAAAACTGTCGACTTATTCAGCTTTTATATAAGCCCAATTCCCGGGCTTTTGCCTTTAATTCTTCCGCTGTCGTCTTCGGATTGTCCGCCTTCATAATAGCCGACACAACGCAAATTCCGGCAACCGGGATACCGCTAAGCACATCGATGTTGTCTTTGTTCAGTCCGCCGATAGCATTTACGGGAATGGTCACCGCATTACAAATATCACGTAAAGTATCGGTGGAAGTCAAAACCGTTTTCACCTTTGTGGTGGTGGGATAGATTGCACCTACACCAAGATAATCCGCACCTTGTTCATAAACTTCTTTTGCCCAAGGAACGGTCTTTGCGGTGGCTCCCACAATTTTGTCCTCACCCATCAGTTTTCTTGCCACAGCAACCGGCATATCACTTGCCCCCACATGAACCCCTTCTGCGTCAATGGCAAGTGCCACATCCACACGGTCATCAATAATCAGCGGTACATGGTACCTCTTCGCAAGCTTATGTACCTTTTCGGCAAGTTCTATGTATTCTCTCGTGGATTTTTCTTTTTCACGAAGCTGCAAAAGGGTTACGCCTCCCAGGAGCGCCTGTTCCACACGAGAAAGAAACTCTTCTTCGCTGTAATTCGTGCTGTCGGTGATAAAATATAAACTGGAATCAAATTTTCTCATGCCTTATACCTCACACATAAATATAATCATTGAGTACCGGTTGCAAGCCTTCCCCGGACATATCCTTATACATCGCATCAAAACTGCGATTGTCGTCGATTTCAAACTGTTCATCGCCCTTTGCGGCATCATCTTCCTTGCCGGTGTATTTGCTTTCGTGGTCTCCGATACCGGTAGATACGCCTGCAGAAACCTTGGTAGCAGCGATTTTTACAATGCCGTTCCGGAACTTAGCACTCTCCCGGGAGGATACGGTAATCCCCACAAAAGGCAGGAATATCCGATAGGCACAAAGCACCTGACAGAGCTGTTTTTCCCCCACATCCAACGGACTAATCTTATCGTTATTGACAATCGGACGCAGTCTCGGACAAGAGAGAGACAGCTCTGCATGTGGATATTTCCGCTGCAGGTAATACACATGAAGTGCACTTGCCAAAGCATCCTTTCTGAAATCAGCCAGGCCCAATAGGGCAGAAAATGCAACACCACGCATTCCCGCACGGAGTGCACGCTCCTGTGCATCAAAGCGGTACGGCCAGACCCTCTTATGTCCCAGCAGGTGAAGCGTCTCATATTTGTCCGTATCATAAGTTTCCTGAAATACCGTCACGTAATCTGCTCCACATTCATGAAGATAGCGATACTCGTCGGTATTCACCGGATAGATTTCCAAACCCACCATACGGAAATATTTCCGTGCCAGTTTACAGGCTTCACCAATATATTCCACATCACTCTGTCCACGGCTCTCGCCGGTCAGAATCAGAATCTCTTCCATGCCGGAATCGGCAATCACTTTCATTTCGTGTTCAATCTGCTCCGGATTCAGTTTCATGCGATTGATATGGTTGTAACAGTTAAATCCGCAGTATACACAGTAATTCTCGCAGTAGTTGGCGATATAAAGCGGGGTAAAAAGATATACCGTATTCCCGAAATGCTTACTTGTCTCCATTCGTGCCCTCTGCGCCATTTCTTCCAAAAAGGGCTCTGCTGCAGGAGAGAGAAGTGCCTTAAAATCCTCAACAGTACAGGTTTCATGGTCAAGGGCCGCCCGGACATCACGAGCCGTGTAGACCGAATAGTCAAAGGAGTTCCTCTGTTCCATCACCTGCCGACATACATCAGATTCGATAATTTCCATACCCGGTAAATATTCCATATGATTTCTACGACTGGACGGGTCTGTTTCCAGTCGGTGTTTTTTCTTAAGAGCCTCCGATGACAGGTTCCCTGAGTCTACAAAAAATTGATTTTCCATAGGTCCGTCTCCTTAATCCCGCAGAAAACCGGTCAGAGGATCGGAAGCAGATGCACCACGGGTCAATACTCGTCCCAGGCCGGACAAGTATGCCTTTCTTCCGGCTTCGATGGCCTGACGGAAGGCAGAAGCCATCATAGGCAAATCACCGGCAGTTGCAAGGGCCGTGTTTGCCATGATAGCGGCCGCTCCCATTTCCATCGCTTCGCAAGCCTGGGAAGGTCTGCCGATACCGGCATCTACGATAATCGGCAAGTCAATTTCGTCAATGAGAATTTGGATAAACTCCTTGGTTGCAAGCCCTTTGTTAGAGCCGATAGGAGAAGCCAACGGCATAATGGTGGCTGCTCCGGCATTTACCATATCCCGGGCAGCGTTCAGGTCAGGATACATATACGGCATAACCACAAAGCCTTCTTTCGCCAGAATCTCAGTGGCTTTGATGGTCTCCTGATTATCAGGAAGCAGGTACTTGGTATCGCGCATAATTTCTACTTTCACAAAATTTCCGCAACCCAGTTCTCTGGCAAGACGGGCAATACGAACCGCCTCCTCCGCATTTCTTGCGCCGGAGGTATTCGGGAGAAGCGTAACTCCTTCCGGAATGTAGTCCAAAATATTCTCTTGTTCTTTCGTGTTAGCTCTGCGTACCGCAAGTGTAATGATTTCCGCACCGGCATCCTTTACGGCAGCCTCAATGAGTTTCATAGAATACTTACCGGAGCCTAAAATGAAACGTGAATTAAATTCATGTCCTCCGATGATTAACTTATCTTCCTTTTTCATGCTATGTCCTTCTTTCTTAAACTTCCTGTTTTCTTATACTTCGTATTCGCCTGCAAGAATCCGCAGGACAGTTTGTGCCTGGTGTGCGGCGCAAAGCATCACCCGGGATGCAACAAGGCCGATGGTGTTCTCCACATCACTGACTTCATCACCGCAAAGATAAAACTGTTTCCCTATTTTACGCGTCTTGATGGTATTGGGGGTATCCATCCCTGCCATACCGGAGGCTGCAACCAGAAAACATTCGGGTAACCGCTCCAGCACACCGTTTACCAGCATCGCCTTGGCTTCCGCATTGTCCAAAGCTTCACAGATAATATCCGCATCTTTCAGTAAATCCGCTAAATTGTCCTCTGTAAGCTTTGCCGTAACGGTTTTGATATCCGTGTAGGGAGCAATTTCGGAAAGATTCTCCGCAAGGGCTTCCGTCTTGTATTGTCCAATCTGACTTGCCTTGTATTGCTGACGGTGAAGATTGGTAATATCCACTTTGTCAAAATCAATTAAGACTAATTTCCCGACGCCGGCTCTCGCCAAAGCAATTGCAATATTTGACCCAAGACCGCCCAAACCGCACACAGCCACCGTAGCTTCGGAAAACCGTCTCTGTAGCTCCGCTCCGTGCCGTACTGCCAACGCATCCATCCATTCCTTCTTTGTGGGTATCAATCAACCACCTCCTACAAAACTGACGATTTCCAGGCTATCGCCGTCTTCAAGAACAGTAACATCGTACTGTGACTTAAATACGATATCGCCGTTCCGTTCCACTGCAATACGTTTCGGATCATACTCAGTCGTGGCAATGTATTCCGAAACCGTCTTTCCGACTGCATCCACTTCTATGCCGTTTACTTTTACCATCGTTTCACCTCCTCTTAAGCAAACTTGTTTGCACCGGCGACTCTATGCTCACTTTGCCTTTTTTTCGTGCAGACGATGCTTCGCATCTCTCCCCACTCCGTGCCCGTTGGGCACTCCGTCGTGGGCGCGCTCGCATTTCGTCATCAGTCTGCAAGCAAGCTTGCATCGATGACTCTATGCTCACTTTGCCTACACGCAAAAAAGGAAACGGGAAACTCCGATTTGGTAGTTTCCCGTTTTCCTTACATAAGATCTCCCTACGTTGGCATTATCCAAATCAGGTTATAGGGTCGAAGGTTACACCTTCCTCTCAGCCTGTCAACACAAGCTCCCCGACATTTTTAAGTTGTAAATATAAAAAAGAGACAACCTATTAGGGATGCCTCCTGTAAAAAATCCTTGTGTATGACTTCCTACGACGGCATTATCCGTATCAGGTTATAGGGTCGAAGTTTGATTACTTCCTCTCAGCCTGCCAGCACAAGCTCCCCTGTTTTTATTTCGTTGTCATTATACACCCGGTGGGATGAAAATGCAAGAAAAAATTAGGGAACTTTTCGATGCACTTATACATCAAAATGTTCCCTAAACAAATAAACTATCTAAAACTATCTCTTAAACACATACCAGAACGGTTGCTCTCCGCCGTAGGAATAGTCTCCGCTCTTCCACTGCACGAACAAATACTCCGTGCCCTCATGAGTTTCAATTACATACTTACTTGCGGTAACCCGGGGATTGCAGATTACATATCCGTTCACCCAACGCCACACCTCGTTCTTGTCAATGGTTACACTACCGTCTTTGGAATTCAAGAACCCATTCCGAATCTGCCCGCCGGTCAGAAATTCTGCACTTCTCCAGTACAACGCCTCGTGAGGAATAAAAGCACACGTGTTGCGCGGGTCAAAGGATTCCACACTACGCACCAAATCGCATACATTCCACAGTCCCATTACGGAGCTGTCATCTGCGGTAACCTGTGGAATTTCGTCCACAATCCGGATTTCCTTCTTCGTATATTCCTTGGAATCGGTCTTTCGGAATACCCACACCTCCGGCTTGCCGCCCTCGAAGTAGTTATGTCCCTTAAACGCCAAAAACAAATAAGTTTCCTCTCCGATGCGTTCGATAGTGTACGGATTTTGATTCTTTCTGTGAGGATAGCCACAGTCGGATAATACATACCCCTTCGTCCATCCGAAACACCAGTACCGTTCGCCTCCCGGCAGGAAATAAAGCTCCTTTACCCGGTCGCCGTGATCCAAAGCCTTCCGCTTTTCCGGAAGAAACATCTCCTTACACGGCAGATGGTCCAGCAGTTCCCAGCGACCGACCACTGTCTCATCATTTTCAAACGGTAAATCGATTTCTTCGTTAAACTCCGGGTTGAACTCATGAAGTTTCACTACCGGAAGCTTTACTTCCACCGTACCGTCTCCGTACCGGATTTGATAGGTCGGCCCCACAATTTGATAGTTGTTATCTAACACATACTGATGCAACGCCCGTACTGCCTCGTCATACTCCTCTGCTTTGCAGACAAGTCCGGCAGTATCTTCCGAAAAGCGCACTACTTTTTCCGTAAAGTCTCCCGGATTCGAAACCTTGCCTATCAGTTCCACGCCGAAACCGGTATCAAACTTCTCACTGACAAACTCTGTTTCATAATCCACAATGACGCTTCTTTCCCCGCATAACCCTTTTGGAATTGCGTTTCGAATCTCTTTCAGCACGCCTTCGCATTCAGATTTGCTCGAAATCACTCTGCGATCAAACAACAAGCGGATTTCGTCACTTTTTCTGATAATGATATCAAACATACAAGTACTCTCCTTTAACGCCGAATTTAAGTTACGGAGAACCCGGATGCGTGCCTCGGTTTGTGCCTTCAACCTATTTAATTCCGCTTCCTTTGCCGTCACAAGCTCCGAAACTTTTTCCTTCGGCAAAGAAAGGAACTCCTTAATCTCACTCAGACTGAACCCCAGCTCCTTAAGCGCCACAATCCGGTAACAATCCGACAGTTTTGCCGCATCGTAAAACCGATACCCCGTAAACTCATCGATATAATCCGGGACCAAAATCCCTTCCGCATCATAAAACCGCAGCGTCTTCACCGGAATCTGACAGAGCCTTGAAAGCTCACCGATTTTATACATCCTATCACTCCTTTATTCTACATTGCAGGTACCTTGCACTGTCATACTATCATTACAGTAAAGGGGAGAGTCAAGAGGGAATTTTAAAAATATAGGGAACTTTTCGATGCACTTATACATCAAAATGTTCCCTAACCATAAGATTCATTCTTTCCCGACACTATAAACCATGCTTTTCCATGTAATCCTTTATGAGTAGCAGCGTCCTGTATTCCCGCTGATTCCAAGCCTTTTCCTCTTCTCCTCCAAACATTTTTCTGTTTTTCTCCAATGCTTCATCCAAAGTGTACAGAACTTGCCGGAATCCGTGCTTTTTCTCATTCTCCGTATAGTCACATGTGCCTTGCTCCGCATATACGTCGCAAAAATAAAGACGACTGAATTGATGCCATATCATCGGTTCATGAACCGACAATCTTTTTTCTTCAATTTCTCCAAAGGGTACAATTGTTTCCAAATTAACATCATATCCGGTTTCTTCTTTTACTTCCCTTACCAATGCCTGATAATCATCTTCGTTCGGATCTATCCCTCCACCCGGAAGTTTCACCTCTCCGTATTTATCTTCTATCATCAACAGCTTTCCGTCAATAAAAATAATACCTCTTACCGCTACCCGATAGAGTTCCTCCATGTCCGGAGCATAATTTTTCGCATCCATAATCAGTATTTTTTCCATAGAATCTCCTCTCTTTGTTGCATGATTTTATTCTATGTTTATCATATCAAATTCGAGATTCATTTTCTTGACTTTTTGAATACTGTACTGTTGCGTTTCATCACTCCGTAATGATATCAAACAAACCCGTAAGTTGTTCACAACACACCTTGCCGTCTACCTTCTTATGAACAAGAATCGGCTTCAACCCGGCATTTAAACTTCCCTCGTAATCCGCCACAGGATTATCACCGACCATATAGCACACGTTGGGATTTCCTGCCTTTTCAATAGCATACTCATACATCTCTTTCCGCGGCTTATCATATCCCACACTGGCGGAAATAAAATAGTCCGATATCTCCTCATCCAGTCCGATGCGTACAAACACCTCTCGCAGCTCCGGAAAATTATTGGAAATAATATAATGCTTATAACCCTTTTCAGTAAAATGCTGAAGCACGCTTTTTGCATCCGGATAAACCTCATACTCATAACTTACCACATTCTTCCGAAACGCGTTGCAAACAGATACCGCATCCGCCGGACTCGTGCCCTGTGCTTCACAAAACACACGCATTCCACCGAGCAGCCGTTCCCACCACTCTTCTCCGTTGGCATCCCCGTGGTCTTCTTCCGGCTTATTCCAGGAGCATGCATCCTTTAAAAAGTTCTTTACTGCCTCCTCTGAAACATAATAACCGAATTCTTGAAATGCCCTCATCAGGGAACACTTAAAAGACTCGTTATCACGCACCAAGGTACCGTCACAATCCCAGAAAATTGCTTTTTTCTTTTCTCGTTTCTCCTTTAGTGTAGCCTTAGCTTTTAAAAAAAGTTCTAATACCTTTTGATTTGCAATCTGTCCCATTGCTATACCTTCTTTCACATCTTTATCCTTATTCTTTTCACTGTGCACAATGCACATGATGATGCTCATCCGGCTCATGCTTGTGAGTATGATTCTGACTATCTCCGGTATGCGTATGGAGATGTGTGTGAACATGCGTGTGTTCATGTGTATGTACCATATCACCGTGACTATGTTCGTGAGTATGTGTGTGTTCATGTTCATGCGTATGTTGCAATTCAATGGTATCTTTTACCATGAAGTACGTACTGAGTACCATAATTAACAATGCCACATAAAACCGGATGCCCGGTCTTTCATTTAAAAGCAACATACTGAAAGCCACACCTAAAAACGGAGCAATCGAATAATAAGCACTTGTTTTTGCGGCTCCCAAGTCTTTTTGCGCCATAATATAAAAGTGAATGCTTAATCCATACGCAACAAACCCTAATACCAACACGCATAGTATCCATTGAAGTTCCGGTATCGGCTCGTCCAGTACAAGCGCCACAATCAAGCTCCCAAAACCGGAAAATGTTCCTTTTATCACAACAATTTCAACCGAACTTTTATGACTGATCATTTTTGTACAGTTATTTTCAAATCCCCAACACAAACATGCTCCAAGCACAAAAAACGAACCCTGATTAAACGTAAAAGAACCCGCGCCTTCAAAGCTTAAAACAATGCTTGCAATTGTGACTAAAGCGATTGCAAACCATAATTTCTTTGAAATCACTTCCTTAAAAATCAGCAATGCAATCAATGATGTTGCTACAATTTCAAAGTTATTCAGCAAAGATACATTTGCGGAATTCGTCATGGTAATCCCCACCATCAATAAAATCGGGGCTATGATATCCAATACAACCATAGCCACAGTATACGGCAGTTCCTTTTTTGTTAACGGTTCCTTTCCTTCACTTTTACCTACCTTTTTTTCAACGAGGCCATATATAAACAGACCTAATCCCGCCCCCAGATAAAGGCCGGATGCCATCATTGTAGGCTCTACATAGTTTAATAACAGCTTTGACAGCGGAACATTAATTGCATATAATGCCGCAGCCAATATGGCATATATCGTTGCAAGTTTTTTCGCTTTCATCTTCTATTCCTCCCAAAATTTAAAACGTGGTCTCCCCGACCGGCTAACACTCCGGGACATTTATATTTTTGGAGGTTCATCCCGCAAAAACATCAACACCGCAGGCAAATCGATTTCCGAAAACTTTTTCTCGTCAACCAACATTTGAACCTCATCCAAACCGGCCCAATGCACATCTGCGCTGTCGTCCCCATCCTTTTGCGGTTCTCCTTCCGCCTCGCAAAGAAAATAAACGCCAAAGGAATCTACCGGTCCTTCGATTGTCTGATAGGACGCATAAGGCTTGATACACTCCACAGAAAAGCTATTGCCCTCTGTAATAACAGAATCCGGCTCACCCTGAATCGTTTTTACCGTCAAACCGGTTTCTTCCATAATCTCTCTTCGCAAGCCGTCAACCAGTTTTTCGTACTCGTTGATTCTGCCACCGGGGAGTTCATAACTTTCCGGTTCTCCCGCTCTTTTTCTTAACTGAATAATCAACTGTTTTCCGTTCTCAGACTCTCTGACAACCAAGCCTCTTACATTTACATGAATCATAGTTTCGCCCCTCTATATCTCTTCCTTAAATATATCCTTATATCCTTCTCCGAAAATCTCATTGGCACTTGTCACAACCATAAACGCCACCGGATCTTCATGCTTTACAATGTCTCGAACTACCGCTCCCAAGCGATTCGGAACCATCGTAAATACCACTCTCTTTTCCTTTCCGGTAAAGCCGCCCTGTCCC
>JAFTWC010000012.1 GCA_017465475.1 Lachnospiraceae bacterium | reverse complement strand
TTCCCTTCTATTACCGACAATTCGACCTTCCCTTTTTCAATCTTTTCCTTCATATCATCCACCATATACCGAATGGTATTGCGGTCCATTTCCCGTAACATCTCTGAAAACATCGTCATCAACTCCTCCGGCTTTCGCCCAAACTCCGCCATCTCTGCATAGAGCTCCGAAAGCCAAGGATAACTAAGGCATAGATTTTCCGCATCCTCCGTATTTTCCGTACAGAAAAAGGAAAGCCACCCTGCCAGACGGTCCTCCGGGTCTCTACGTTTAGCATACTCGCTTTCGCGGAAAACGTCAAGGGCAACCAGATAGAATTCCTGTAAAAAGTTTAACTCCAATCCACTATCACAAACCATACTTGCATGATGGGTAAAAATCTCGCCGTAGGCGTTAAAATCCTCCGTGCTTTGTTCGTAAAAAACAATGGTATACACCTTCTGCAAATCCCTGTAGCTGAAGGCCTTTCCTTTCTCTGACTTTACGCGGCTGTACTGGCGGAGAAGCAAATCTGCGGAATAACAGGATGCCCGCTCTGCCGGGAAATAGTAAGGAATCTTTTGGATTTCCACCAATACCAGGGCACCGTCCGTAAGCCGTACCAAAATATCCATTACCATGGTGGATTCCCCGTCCATCAAAATATCTTCCATAGGAAGTACCGTCTGAATCGTCACCCTCTCCTTTAACAGACAGGAAATACAATCCTCCAACCGCTCCGGATGAAGATCCGGATTCATCAGTTTCTTAAATACGGTATCGTACAGTACCGGCAAAGTTTTCTTTCCGGTACAAAATGCCATAAAGCGAGCTCTGAATTCTTCGTTCCACCCCTGAAACATACGGTAAGCCCCCGGCATACTCCTTAACTCACAAAGTACCTGATCTTCTGTTTTTCGAATAAAAATCTTTTGTTCCAATTAAAATCCTCCTATATTACAATCATACGTTAGGTTACAACTTTCCATGGAAATACCGGCGGAATCCGCCGAAGAAATGCAAAGCCTGATGTATGCTTTGACACGTGCGCAAGTGTCAGATAGCACCGCTTTGCTAAAAATAGTATAACATGCCTGATAAGCATATACAAGGTTTATTTTTCTAAAATCGTATCTGTCGCAGTTACCTTTTTCATCGCAAAGCATTGATTTTACTTGCTTTCAGCGTAATTTTGTCATAGGAAACTTTGTATGGTTTTCACAAAAAACGAATCCCCTTTTCAGTAAACATTACCAATAAAAATCGGGCACAGACTCTTTTCAAAAAGTCCATGCCCGAAGGATTCAAAATCACCTTGTCTCTACTCTCTTCCGCTCCAGCAATAGGTACAAAGCTTAGACGGATCGATTCCTACGGATTCGATCATGTCATCCAAACGATGGAATCTCAAAGAGGTAAAGTTTAACTTCTTTCTGATTTGCTCTACCATATCGTTATACTTTGCGGATTCCGGATTGATGTACTCTTCCAAATCCACATCAACTCTTCCCTCTCGTTCCGCAATGATACGTCTCGTAATAAGATCCATTTCGGAATTGGAACGGGAGAAATTAAGATACTTACAACCGAACATCAGCGGCGGACATGCGGTACGAATGTGTACTTCCTTCGCTCCGCTCTGGTACAAAAACTCAGTAGTTTCACTGAGCTGGGTACCGCGCACAATAGAATCATCGATCAAGAGCAAACTCTTATCCTGAATCAAATCATGCACCGGAAGCATCTTCATTTTCGCAATCATATTACGCTGACTCTGAATGGTCGGCATAAAAGACCGCGGCCAGGTCGGCGTATATTTAATAAACGGTCTGGAAAACGGAATACCGGATTCATTCGCATAACCGATGGCATGAGGAGTCCCGGAATCCGGAATACCTGCTACACTGTCCGGTTTTGCGTCATCACGCTGTGCCAACTTTCTACCGCACTCATAGCGCATCTTTTCTACACTGATACCTTCGTAGGAAGAAGACGGATAACCGTAATATACCCAAAGGAAGGTACAAATCCGCATTTCACTACCCGGATTTGCAAGGGTAATCACCGCCTCCGGAGTCATGACAACAATTTCACCCGGTCCCAGTTCTTTATAGTCCTGATATCCTAAATTCAAATACGCAAAGCATTCAAAGGACGCACAAAATGCACCGTTCTTCTTACCGATAGCAACCGGTGTTCTGCCGTACTTATCACGAGCGGCATAAATGCCCTTCGGGGTCATCACTAAGATGGTCATGGAACCCTGAATCATATCCTGAGCATACTGAATGCCCTCCACCAGATTTTCCTGCTGATTAATAAGAGCTGCAACAAGTTCCGTCGCATTGATATCACCGCCGCTCATCTCAAGGAAATGAGAACCGCCGGACTTAAAAATCTTCTGTACAAGCTCTTCCAGATTATTGATTTTTCCTACAGTGATAATGGAATAGGTTCCATGATGGGAACGCACCAAAAGCGGTTGCGGCTCATAATCGGAAATACATCCGATACCCATGTTACCCTTCATTTCGTTCACGTCTTTTTCGAACTTGGTACGAAACGGCGAATTCTCGATATTATGAATGGAACGGTCAAACCCGTTCTCTCCGTAAACTGCCATACCACCACGTCTGGTACCCAAGTGGGAATGGTAGTCTGTTCCGAAAAATAAATCAAATACACAATCCTCTTTTGAGGCTACTGCAAAAAAGCCGCCCATCTGCCAATCCTCCGTTTTCTATTCCGTCGTATCCTGCATTTTGCAACTCCCAAACCATGATTTACAAAAACCACGTTCTATATTGTAATATACTTTTTCACGGAATGCAATACGCAAAATTGACGGATTTACAAAGAAATCCGTCAACTCTATTGGTTACTTTATTTCATTTTCAATACCCGCATGGAATTTAAAATGGCAATCACAGAAACGCCTACATCTGCAAATACCGCCTCCCACATGGTGGCCATTCCCAAAGCACCCAATACCAACACAAGTATTTTTACTCCCAAAGCAAATACAATATTCTGCTTTACAACTCCCAAAGTTTTTCGGGAAATACTGACTATATTTGCAATTTTTCGTATATCGTCATCCATGAGAACAATATCCGCTGCTTCGATAGCTGCATCGGCCCCCATACTTCCCATAGCAATACCAATGTCTGCACGGGCAAGCACCGGTGCATCATTGATACCGTCTCCGACAAAAGCCAGCCTTTCTTTTCCCTTCCGGTCCATTAAAAGCCTCTCTACCCGGTCAACTTTATCTCCCGGAAGGAGTTCCCCATAAACCTCATCTATCACAAGCTCCTTCGCCACATTCTCTGCCGCTTCCTTCCGGTCTCCGGTTAACATCACAAAGTGCTTCACTCCTGCTTGACGCATTTTCTCTATTGCTTCTTTTGCTCCTTCCTTTATGCTGTCCGATATCACAATGCTTCCTGCGAACTGCTTCTCTACAGCCACATACACTACCGTACCGGCACTTTGCTCCGGTACATGCAAAACCCCGTTCTTCTTCATCCATTTTTCATTTCCAAGCAGTACTTCTTTGGAATCCACCAATACCCGTATCCCGAAACCGGCCACTTCCTCCGCATCAGACACTTTGGACAAATCAAGAACCTTTCCGTAAGCTTCTTTTAACGCATCGCCAATGGGATGATTGGAATACCCCTCTCCCAGGGCTGCAATCTCAAGCAACTCCTGTTCCGTTCTTTTCTGAGGTAGCACCTTGCTTACTTTAAATTCTCCCTTTGTTAAGGTACCGGTTTTATCAAATACAATGGTTCCTACTTCCGCCGCCGCTTCCAGATAATTGCTTCCTTTTACCAATATCCCCAGCTTTGATGCAGCACCGATTCCTCCGAAAAAGCCTAACGGCACAGAGATTACCAAAGCGCACGGACAAGAAACAACCAGGAAAATGCATGCCTTTTCAATCCATTCTCCGAAGCTTTCTCCTGTGATAAGAGGCGGAATCACTGCCAAAAGCACCGCACCCACAGTTACAAGCGGAGTATAATATTTGGCAAACTTCGTAATAAAGTTTTCCGTTTTCGCTTTTTTACTGCTTGCATTTTCCACCAGTTCCAAAATCCTGGCCACCGTAGAATCCTCAAACTCCTTCGTCACCCGTACTCGCAACGTCCCGCTTCCGTTTACACAGCCACTGATAATTGAGTCTCCCTCATCCACGCGCCGCGGTACCGATTCTCCGGTTAAAGCCGTGGTATCCAAAAGTGAACTTCCCTCCAGCACCACGCCATCCAACGGTACCCGTTCTCCCGGCTTTACCACAATGATACTTCCCACTTCCACATCATCCGGATCCACCTCGGTTAATACACCGTCTTCTTCTAAATTCGCATACTCCGGGCAAATATCCATCATATCAGAAATGGCACGACGGGATTTCCCTACGGCATAACTTTGGAACAACTCGCCTGTTTGGTAAAACAACATTACCGCCACGCCTTCCAGGTACTCTCCCACAACAAAGGCTCCGAAGGTTGCTATCATCATCAAAAAATTTTCATCAAACACCTGACCGCGGCAGATATTCTTTGCCGCTTTCCAAATAATGTCGTATCCGATAATCCCATACGGCACCAGACAAAGAACAAGCGGCAACCAAGGAACCGTAAGGGAGTCAAATCCACCGATATGCTCCGTAATAAACAATCCCAGGAACAAAACCGCCGCAACCATGATTCGAATAAGCACCGTCTTCTGCTTTTTCGTCATACCGGCACTCCTTTCCTCTACAGTACAATCTTACAATCCGGCTCTACCTTTTTACAAATAGCAACCACCTGCTCCATAATCTCATCCATACGTGCTTCATCCGCCTCAATGGTCATTTTCTGCATCATAAAACTGACGGAAGCGTCCTGTACCCCGTCAATCTTCTTAATTGCTTCTTCCATCTTAGCTGCGCAGTTTGCACAATCCAAATCCTGCATCTTAAATTTTTTCTTCATATTCATTTCCTCCTTACTCTTCAATATGTTCCAAGCCCTGTCCGATAATAGCTCTTACATGATCATCCGCCAGAGAATAAAAAATCGATTTCCCCGCTCTCCTGTTTTTTACCAGCTTTGCCTGCTTCAGTATCTTTAGCTGATGAGACACTGCTGACTGCGTCATTTGCAATGCCTCCGCCAAATCGCAAACGCATACCTCGGCTTCAAATAACACAAACAGAATGCGAATCCGGGTGGAGTCCCCAAACACTTTAAAAAGCTCTGCCAAATCATACAGTTCTTCTTCCTTTGGCATGTGCGCATTGACCTTTTGCAAAAGCTCCTCATGAACACAAATGCTGTCACAACATTCTATACCATTTTGAGTCATCCTGCTTCTCCTTTCCTATGTGTACTCTTTTCTGAAACAGTTCTTTTCGTCATACATATGAATATCTATTCATATGTTCATTCATATAATACTATACTTTCTATCTTTTGTCAATATATTTTATTAGTCACTTGTTTTCCTTCCTTTTGTATCCCTTTTCTATTCCTCCATAAGTCGCAAGCTGTCTTCTGCACACACGGTTCCCCAACCGATATATGGATTCGGGTATTCCGTCATCCCCGGTAACGCTTTGGCCCCCCGAATCAAAAAAGCTTTTAACCTTTCCCCGTAAAGGTACGAATCCCTCCCTTCTCCGATTCCCCACTGCATCAACAGAGCTGCACTGCCCGTCACAAAAGGTGTCGCCATAGAAGTTCCTGTTTTCGTCGTATATCCGCCTCCCGGTGCACAAGACACAATATCCACCCCCGGTGCCGCCAAATCCGGTTTCACTCTGCTGTCTCCTCCCTCTCCCCGCGGATACCCCCGACCGGAAAAACTTGTAATACTGTTGGTGCGTCCATCGTACGCGGCTACCGAAATCGCGGCTCCGGCAGTAGACGGAATGGTTAACGTCCGTTCCGGTGTTGCCTGCAAAAACCGGGTTCCGGTACTTTGCACGCCCCCCACAATCCAAATATCATAGATTCCGTCCAAAACACGTACCGGTTCCAACAAAATACGCCAGGTTCCTGTCTCAACCATTCCTTCCTGCCCCCTCAGATTAATTCCGATTTCCCGTAACATCCTATAAGGCGTCCCTTCTCCCACAAATACCTCTGCCACAGAGGTTCCGAAATCCAAAACAAAGCCCTCTGCTGCCGGATACCCCTTAATTGCGATGGTATCATTCCCCATTGTTACAGGCAACTGTCTGCGTGCTCCCGTAGGAGAAACTATAGATACACTGACCGTATCCAATGCACTGAGCCAAAGTCCCATACGGATACTACTCTCCGACGGTCCCACCGATAGCAGAAGTTCTATCTCTTTCTGTTCTCCTTTGGAGATTGCTCCCCCCATGTGCCACCCCAAGGTTGCATTATTCCCTGTCCCGATGCAGATGCAGGTTCGCCCGTAAAGCGCCGCCGCATCCAGGTAAGTCTCCAAAAGACTCCTGCCGTCATGGGCTCCCGCATTGTTTCCAAAAGAAAGATTTATGCTAAGAGGCATCCCTGCCTCTGCCGCATACCGTATACAAAAGTCCACCGCTGCCATCAGATTGGTTGTCTGGGGAAAGGGGTCCGCCTGCGTCCCACCCAGTTTCACAACCAAAAGTTCACTCTCATACGCCACACCACGGTAGCGCCCTCCCGAAGCCCGTCCGTTTCCGGCCGCAATACCTGCCACATGGGTTCCGTGTCCGGACAAGTCGACCTCCTGCACAAGACTCTCTCCTTCCGCCGTACGCTCCCCCCGTAAAGACGCATTAATACGTTCTCTTGTATAAAGGATGCCATCCAAATACCCCTCCGGCGGAACATCGGAGTAACGTTCTTCATTCCTATTTATCGCAGTCTGATCCCATAATGCCGCAATCCGTGTTGTTCCGTCCTCGTTTCTGAAATCCGGATGCGTATAATCAATCCCGGAATCGATGATGGCAACCAGTACCCCACGTCCGGTTAACCCGGGAGTTCGGGCTTGTAACGAAGTAACACAAGTTTCCCTTCTTCCGTTTGCCACCTCTGTATACACCCTCGACGGCACTTCCGTCCAAAGAATCTCTTTCGCAGAAAGCAAAAGCGGAGCAAGCTCTGTCCGGATACGCACAATTGCATATCCGCCCAAAAGCTCCTCCGCTAAAAATCCTATTTTTTCCGCCAGACGTTTCAAATCTCCCACATAGCGTACAATCAGTTCAAGCATGACATAACATCCGCATTATTCTCTTGCACTACTATATTCATATTCGGTCTGTTACGTTCCTTTTTTACAGCAACTCCGCCAACTGCTCTACTGCTTCTTTCGTGGTAGCCCAGCTGGTAGCAAACCGTACTACGGAATGAGTTTCGTCAAGCGCTTCCCAAAAACTTATCTTTACCTGCTCCTGAATCTTTCGCATCTTTTCGTTTTCCAGTACTACGAAAATCTGATTGGTCGGGTTATCCAGATACATTTTGTAGCCCTTTTCCTTTAAAATCCCTCGTAAAACTTCCGCAAGTTCGATTGCATTCTTACTGATTTCCGTATAGAGATTATCCGTAAACAGTGTATCAAATTGCACTCCCAACAAACGCCCCTTTGCCAAAAGCGCACCGTGTTGTTTTACCAATGTCAAAAACTGCTTCGGCATATTTCCCTTCGTAAATACAACCGCCTCACCACATAGTGCCCCCACCTTGGTTCCTCCGATGTAAAACACATCACAAAGGCGGGCAATATCCGCTAAAGTCACATCCGTTCCGGGGCTGACCAAGCCGTAACCAAGGCGTGCTCCGTCCAAATATAACGGAAGATTATACTCTTTACAAACCACAGAAAGAGCTGTCAGTTCTTCCTTTGTGTATAGGGTACCGTACTCCGTCGGATGAGATATGTACACCATTCCCGGAAATACCATATGATCCCTGCTGTCATCTCCGTAAAACTTTACAAGATAGTCCTTCACCGTCTTTGCCACAAGCTTTCCGTCCTTCTGAGGAAGACACAGTACCTTATGACCGGTAAATTCAATGGCTCCTGCCTCATGGATGCTGACATGTCCCGTATCTGCCGCAATGACACCTTCATAGGATTGTAACATGGAATCAATTACCGTCTGATTGGTCTGGGTTCCGCCTACAAGGAAGCGAATCTGTGCCTGCGGACACTCACATGCCACCCGTATCTTTTCAGCGGCGGACGCACAATACGGGTCTTCACCGTAACCGGACGCCTGCTCCATATTTGTCTCAAGTAATCTCTGTAAAATCCGTGGATGGGCTCCCTCGGAATAATCATTTTCAAATGCTAACATCACACACACTCCGTTTCTGTTTTCTCTTTTTTCCATCATAGCACGCTTTTCACACCTTTTCAAGTCCGCATGTAAAAACAACATTTTTCCATATTTCCACAACATCCTTCCATTGCTATTTTCCTTTATCTGTGCTTAACTACATTTGCAAGGTAACACTACAAGTTACCATTTCACAAACAACATTTACAATAGGAGGTATTTTTATGGCTAACATTCCGACCACTACTCTCGGATGCCTTCCGGCACTGGGCTGGAATTCCTGGAACACTTTCACTTGGGATATCAACGAATCCCTGATTAAAGATATGGCTGATTTGTTCGTTTCCGAAGGCTACAAGGATGCCGGTTACGAATATATCGTTATTGATGACTGCTGGAGTTTAAAAGAACGTGATGAGAACGGACGTCTTGTTCCGGACCCTAATAAGTTTCCGAACGGCATGAAGGCTGTTGCAGACTACATTCATGAGAAAGGCTTAAAGTTCGGTATGTACTCTTGTGCTGGTACCCACACCTGTGCAGGTCATCCGGGTAGCTTTGAACACGAATTTGAAGATGCAAAACAGTTTGCCGAGTGGGGCGTGGACTACTTAAAGTACGACTATTGTTTCAAACCGCGCCATGTATCCGGTGAGCTTTTATATAAGCGCATGAGTCTTGCATTAAAGAATTGTGGCCGTGACATCTTGTTCTCCGCTTGTAACTGGGGCGAAGACAATGTACATGACTGGATTCGTGAATCCGGTGCTCACTCCTACCGTTCCACCGGTGACATTCAGGACAGCTGGGAATCTATTAAGCGTTTAGCTCTTTCCCAGATTGATAAAAAAGCCTTCACCGGCTCTTTCTGCCACAACGATATGGATATGCTTGTTGTGGGTATGTACGGCGGCAGCAACAGTGACTGGATCGGTCAGGCAAAAAATGTGTGTACCGATGCCGAGTACAAGACTCACTTCGCACTTTGGTGTATGATGGGTTCTCCGCTTATGATTGGCTGTGACATCAGAAAAGCAACTCCTTTTACAAAGGAATTGCTTCAAAATAAAGATCTTCTTGCGATCAATCAGGACCCGGAATCCCGCGGTGCTTACCGTATTGCAATTGAACCGAACTGGTTCGGCAAGGATGATGCCTTCACCTTAATTAAGGTTTTACAAAACGGCGATATTGCCATCGGTTTATTTAACTTTACCGACAACACCCGGGAACTCACTGTTCAGTTCTGGGATTTCGGCCTTCCATATCAGTCCGGTTACGGTTTGGCGTTGCATGACTGCTTCACTAATGAAGACCTGGGTGTCTTCCGTGAACGTTTTGCAAGACACGTTCCGGCTCATGACTGCGTTGTTGTACGTGCCAGCTTAACGCGCTAACCCCTCCCGCGCGTTTTTCGATAATCACTTGGTGTGATGCCCTTGCTTTTTCGAAACAATTTGGAAAAGTAAAGGGCATCTTTATATCCCACGGAACAGGCAATTACCTGTACAGACAGTTCCGTAGTAATCAGCAATTCACATGCTCGCTCCATTCTCACTTCCGCCAAATACTGCTGCGGAGATACCCCCGCCTTTTCCATAAACAATCGATACAAATAGGATCGTTCCACATTTAAACTTTGGGAAAGCTTCCCCACATTCAGTTCCTGCTTCCAGTAACTGTTTTGAATCATCTCCACCGCATCTTCAAAATAAGTGCGCTTCTCCCCCGGTTCTTTGGATTCCTTTAAAAAGTAAGTCAACAACAAGTATACCTTTGCGGCATAACGTTCCTTTGCGGTTTCTCCGTGTAAACCTTCTTCATACACCAGAAATAACGGCTCAAGCCCTGCTTTTCCTTTCATTACCGGACAGTTCTTCGAAAAGCCGGTATGAGACACCAGCGTTTTTGCATCCGCCCCTTTAAAGTCTACCCAGCGATACGCCCACGGGTCCGTTTCCTCCGGATAATACAAGATTTCCTCTTCCGGAAAAATCATAAAGGTATCACCTGCAGAAAGCGCATAAGTTTCCCCTCGGCTTTCCACATACCCTTTTCCGGACACAATGTAGTGAATGGAATAAATCTCTCTGGTTCCCGGCCCCCAACGATGCAAATCCGAACCTTTAAAATTATTATCCGTACAAACAAGTTGTAAACGCATTCTACCGACTCCTTTCTTTGCCGGATTCCCCTTCTGCAATCATAAAGAATACATTATCTGTCATTCGCTGCTTACTTTCTCAAATATCCCTCGAACAACTCACGATACACATACCGGTGCATCGTTCTTTCCTGCACCATTTTGTCTACCGTTTCCAAAGACATCCATTCTGCCGCCGCCACTTCACACTCCTGTAACGTTACAGCCTCTATCGGAAAATCTTTTTTAAGCAAATAAATATAACAAAACGCATCTTTTCTTCGCACCGTCAGGCAGTACATCAGTTCCTCCGGCAAAACCTTAATCCCCAGCTCCTCCGATAACTCCCTCACTGCAGTAGAAAGAGGCTCCTCTCCCGCCTGTACGGACCCGCCGGTGGTGGCCCAGATTCCCGGACAATTATCCACCTTATCACTGCGCTTTTGCATCAAAAGCTCCCCTTTACTGTTTTGAATCCAAATATGTACCACTTTATGAAACATTCCCTCCGGTACTTTTGTTCCCCGAAGGTGCTTTTCTCCTGTCAATCGCCCTGCTCCGTCATACAAATCCCAGTATTCTGCCATCTTTCGTCTCCCTTTCATCTTATCATAGTAACAAGGCTGTCCTACCGATTTTCAGGTAAGACAGCCTTTGTATTAATCTTACTTATTATTTTCTTCCTTCACTTCAATCTTACGGATTTCCTTGGTACGGATTTCCTCACAGATTGCAGAAATGAACTCGGAAAGCGGCTTCTGTCCTTCATCACCGAGATAACGGCTTCTTACGGAAACAACACCATCTTCTTCTTCCTTCTGACCAACTACCAGCATGTACGGCACACGGGCGAGTCTGGTTTCACGAATCTTATAACCGATTTTCTCTGCTCTGTCATCCATCTCCGCAGAAATGCCGTTCTTACGAAGCTCTTTTAATACCTTTTCCGCATAGTCGTTGTACTTCTCGGAAATCGGAAGCACGCGAACCTGCTCCGGACACAACCAGGTCGGGAACAATCCCGCATACTTTTCAATGAGCCATGCAAGTGTTCTCTCGTAGCAGCCCATACTGGTTCTGTGAATAATATACGGACGAACCTTGTCACCGTTCTGGTCGATGTAGTACATATCGAACTGCTCTGCCAAAAGAGCATCCCACTGAATGGTAATCATGGTGTCTTCCTTACCGTATACGTTCTTAGCCTGAATATCAATCTTCGGTCCGTAGAACGCAGCCTCACCGATACCTTCAATAAACTCAATACCAAGCTCATTGAGTACGTCACGGATATGCTGCTCGGTCTCGTTCCAAACTTCAGCAGAACCTACGTATTTCTCCGGGTTCTCCGGGTCCCAACGTGACAAACGATAGGTAACATCCTCTTCCACACCAAGGGTCTTTAAACAGTGCTGTGCAAGAGCAATACAATTCTTAAACTCCTCTACCATCTGGTCCGGACGCACGATTAAGTGACCTTCGGAAATGGTAAACTGACGTACACGAGTCAGACCGTGCATCTCACCGGAATCCTCATTACGGAACAAAGTAGAGGTCTCACCGTAACGAAGCGGCAGGTCCTTATAGGACTTCTGGCTGTTCTTGTATACATAGTACTGGAACGGACAGGTCATCGGACGAAGGGCAAATACTTCCTTATCCTTC
This sequence comes from Lachnospiraceae bacterium, assembly GCA_017465475.1. Classification (GTDB taxonomy): domain Bacteria; phylum Bacillota; class Clostridia; order Lachnospirales; family Lachnospiraceae; genus SIG307. Next base: position 54,685 of record JAFTWC010000012.1, on the reverse strand, counting down.
TTCTCGTCACCCATGACAAACATACCGTCCATGTAATGATCCCAGTGACCGGAAATCTTGTACAAATCACTCTTTGCCATCAGCGGAGTCTTGGTACGAATGTAGCCCCACTCGTTATCCTCTAAATCCTCAATCCAACGCTGTAATCTCTGAATCATCTTCGCACCCTTCGGCATCAAAAGCGGCAAGCCCTGACCGATGACATCAACGGTGGTAAAAAGTTCCATCTCACGACCGAGCTTGTTGTGGTCGCGCTTCTTAATATCCTCCAAATGAGCCAGATACTCATCCAAATCCGCATTCTTGGTAAACGCGGTACCGTAAATACGGGTTAACATCTTGTTCTTCTCACTGCCTCTCCAGTATGCACCGGAAGAAGAAATCAGCTTAATCGCCTTGATGCCCTTGGTACTCATTAAGTGCGGGCCTGCACAAAGATCTACAAATCCGCCCTGAGAATAGAAGGAAATCTCCGCATCCTCCGGAAGATCCTGAATAAGTTCAACCTTATACGGCTCTCCCTTCTCTTCCATAAACTTGATAGCTTCAGCCCGCGGCAAGGTAAAGCGGGTCAACTCCGCACCTTCCTTAATAATCTTCTTCATTTCTGCCTCTAATGCATCCAACGCCTCACGGTCAAACGGCGGGCAGTCAAAGTCATAATAAAAACCGGTGTCAATGGACGGTCCGATGGCACACTTTGCCTCCGGATACAATCTCTTTACTGCTTCCGCAAGTACATGAGATGCGGTATGACGATACGTAGCCTTACCTGCATCATCATTAAAGGTCAAAATACTTAACTCGCTATCCTCTTCCACCACGGTACGAAGGTCCACCACCTTACCGTTCACTTCTGCAGCACAAGCCATTCTGGCAAGGCCCTCACTGATATCCTTGGCAATGTCAATAACAGACATTGCAGATGCGTACTCCTTCACGGAGCCGTCTTTTAACGTAATTTTCATAACTTTACTTTCTCCTTTCTCTTCTTCCTATCTTCGCATTGGCTGTGCTACGCACTCCCACAACCTCGCGACAATGTCGCTCGGTCGTGGGCGCGTTCGCATAATCATAGATTTTCGGAAGCAAGCTTCCAAAATCTCTTCTATGCTCACTTTGCCAACACGAAAGAAAGTCCCTCTGCTACCTACGGTAACAAAGGGACGATGTCTCGCGGTTCCACCCTTCTTGAAAAGCACTTGCTTTTCCGGCTTCATTTATGATGATAACGGAATCACCGTGGCGTATTAAGCCCGCTCCGAGGTGGTCTTCCTTCGTTTCCTATCAGACTATTCTCAGCAACCATAGTCCTCTCTGTGATATTTCGCGAATTACTTTCCTCTTCAACGCTTTCCATTTACTGTGTTTCATTATATCACTTTAAGAGTAATTGTCAAGCAAAAACATCTATTTTATTCGGTATATGCCGGGTAAAATGTAATAGAATACATCCCGTCTTTTACCTCACAATCAGCCTCTAACTTCTCAGACAAATATATTGTCACATATTCCACCGCCTCCGGATCATTTTCTGCATTGGCCCGAAATGTTTCCTGAACTTCTTCTACTTCTGCACGGAATTCTTCTTCCGTTAAATCCGTTTCGGAATCAAACTCCTTCAGTGCCAAATAGCACAAATCCAAAGAATCGTTTTCCAAGGTAGATACAAACCCTACCATATGCAACTGCCCCGTCGCTGTATCATAGTTTGCCCGAACTGCAAACTCATCATCTGAATAATAATCCCGAAACGAGGAAAATGTCAGCCATACATACTCCGAATCCTCATAGTAGTAATTATAGTACGGAGACACGTCTTCTTCTACCATAAGTTGCTCTGTCCAATTTTCCTTAAGCCACCGGTCAAACTGTGACAACGTTTTTGCAAAATGTGTTTCCGTACACGGAACACCTAATGCCATCAATTCTTTCGGTTCATAATACCGGATTTCATACTCTTCTTCCTCTACTACTTCCACAGGATTCACCTGCTCCAATGCCTCAAGCTTTTCTTTTGTACTAAGCAACAACTGCTCAAGTTCCGAAGATATGACATCCTGTTCTGTCCATACCCAATTCTCATCGTAGGGATATTCGGAAAACTCTGCCTGTATCTCTTCCTCAAACTCATTCGTTTTTTCCGATGCCACAGTTCCGATTATACCGATTACCACCACCACTGCATAAAAAACACCGATTACAGCAGCTATCTTTTTCCCGGTACGCTTTCCGGTGGCACTCTTACCGGTCCGATTGCTCGTTACGGTAGACATCATACTTCTCGCTGTCTCACTACGTTTTTCATATGTTGTTGTGGTTTGTTTCGGGAAATCATGATAGGTACATTCGCTGTCATTCAACGGATCATGGGATTCGTTTAAATAAATCCCGTTCGACAGCTCATAGCTTTTCACAAAACGCTTACAGTTCTTGCACCATTTCCCTTCTATTTTCTTATCACAAATCACGCAAAGCTTCATTACATCAACTCCTCAAGTCGCTCTATAAACTGCTCCACAGGAAGCGGTCGGTCGAACAAATACCCCTGTGCCAAATAACAATTGTTTTCCTTAAGAATCGTTACCTGCTCTGCGGTTTCCACACCTTCTGCAATACATTCTAACCCAAGATTCTGCGCCATGCCGATGATATGCTTTAACATGACTTTTTTCTGTATCTCCTCATCATCTTCTTCATTTCCCACCGGTAAAAAGCTCTTATCAATTTTCAAAATCTTCCACGGCATTTCACGAATCAAATTTAACGAGGAATAACCCACACCAAAGTCATCCACCGCCACACTAAAGCCATGGGTGCGTAATCCGATTACCAACTGCTTCAATTCTCTGAAATCCACATCCGTAGTCGTTTCGGTCAACTCTATCTCAATATATTCATGAGGAACACTGTAGCTATCTACAACAGCCAACACATGTTCCAAAATATCCATATCTCCCAAATGCACTCTGGACAAGTTGACGGAAACCTTCACCAAAGGCTTTCCTTCCGCCATCCATTGACTTAAATCCCTGCATACATGCTCTAAAATATAAAAGTCCAAGTCACAGATTAAATGGCTCTGCTCCAACACCGGAATAAAACGATACGGCAAAATCATTTCTCCGTTATGCTTCCATCGACAAAGGGCCTCTGCTCCCACCAATCGGTAATTCTTTAAAGTAACCTTCGGCTGATAATATACAAGAAACTCTTCCTGTTCCAAAGCCTCTTCGAAAACGCTCTCTACCCACTTCTCATTTTCTACTGCAGACAAAAGCTCTTCATCAAAAAATACATACGGAACCCGCTGTACATGCTTTGCGATATTCCACGCCATACCGATGCGGTCCATAATCTCTTCTGCTGTTTTCTCTCCCTCTATCTCATAATATCCGGCATATGCACTTAATACGGCTTTCTTCTTGTTCTTGTATCCTACTTCAATCTTTGTTCCGGAAAGATACCCCGTTACATACGAAAGGCGCTCCTTTCGAAAGACCATCGTAAACGTATCTCCCTGAACACGACACACACACCCGTCATTTCCTAACCCCTTCTGCAACTTCACAACAAATTCGTTTAAAATCCTTGTACCGTCTTTTCGTCCGAACTGATGGTTTATTACAGAAAAACGTTTCATATCAAATCGACAAGCCACATAATTTTCCAGTGTTTTTGCACTGATTAACTCATCGATATATTTAAAGAAGTAATTCAAGTTAAACACATCTATAGAGTCTGCCCGGAAACTTAGCTTGTTGGCCATTTCCTTCATTTCGCGCAAATTAGCCATCACCGTCGTATTCTCTTCCGAAACTTGGGCCATGGTATCTTCCAGCTTACTCATAAATTCATTTACAAGTTTTGCATAAGAATCATTGTGTCGCATCGTATTGTTCTCCTTAACCTTCGGTTATTTCCAACTGCGGCAATTCAATCACGAACGCCATTCCTTCTCCTTTTTTGCTTTCCACTGTAATCTTTCCTTGCATCTGTCTTGCGAATAAATCTACAAGAGATAATGCAACCTCATTGGTTTCATCTCTATCCTGTAACCGTAAAATTCCTCTGGAAAATAGTCCGACAATCCCTTTAACTCTTTCTCCGACAAATCCTTTCCCTCATCCCATACCTTAATTTTCAGCAAATGAGCATAAGAACTTTTTTCTGCAGAAAGAATAATCTGTAACCGTGTTTCCTTTTCGATTTCTTCTTTGCTGCTGATTGCATTGGAAATCACTTTATTTAACATCTGTCCGATTCGTCCCGCATCTCCGAATAGCTGTTGCGGTACATTATCCTCAATCTGACAAGATAATTTGATGTTTTTCTGAGCAGCTTCCTCCTCTTCCAACATAACAACAGCCTCTATTACCTCACGAACCGCATAAGTACTTTCATACAGAGCTACATTGCCATCGGAAAATTTCATATAGTCCACGATATCACCGATAATAGAATAGGTTGTTGCTCCGTTTGTCAACATGGTATCAATAATGCCCATAACCGACTCAACATTACCGTTTTTCACAACCGCTTCCAGTGCAGAAATCCACTCACTCATGTTTTTATGCAGATCTGAACTTAAATCCATCAAAAAGTGAGACTGGGAACGAGCAGCACGCTCTAAACTTTTATATTTATCAATTGCCATATAATTCTGATAGGCCATCTCCGACAATACATTGGCTACAATGCCCAAAAATTTAGCTGACTTCTTTAACGCCTTTTTATTGATATAGTTTGTTTCCTGCATTGCTTCATAATAGCTTTCATACTCGATCCCAAGCTCTTTTGCTGTCTCTTTTAATGCTTCCTCATCAATTTGAGAGGAAATACGCACCTGACCTCCCAGAAAGCACCCGATCAATTTATCTCCCATCATAATCGGAGATGCAAAATCCGCCAATCCCGCATGGCAAACATACACCACCGGTTCTCCTGACTCCAATGCCATCACAGCCGCATTTTTATCACTTGCTACACAACGTTGGTATCCAAGCTCAGACTGTCTCGTATGCTTCATACAAAAATCGGTAAACGCACTTCCTTCGGTAATCGGATTACCGTCTGCATCCGTAGTCAATGCAGCCATTCCCGTATAGCGGGAAAACTCGTCTTGAATTTTTTGTAACAACTCAACTTCAATTAAATCCGTAAGTAACAGTCCTGCCATACCCTTTCTCCTTCAACCTTTGTTCACGCACTACACCACCATTTATCATACCATATTTTTCTTGTTTTGTCCATAAATTAACATCAAGTTTTTGTAAATTTTTTCAAAATAACATTATAATCACAAATTTGCTGACATTACAGATACTAAACGCAAAAAAACACGCTACTATGATACAGAGATAGCATAACAGCGTGTTTCTAATCATATCTTATTTCTTTTTTCGCTGCCGGACACATTCCGCCAACAAATACTCAATCTGACCGTTAATGGAACGAAACTCTTCTTCCGCCCATGCGGCAAGTTCCTCCCACAGCGTCGCAGAAAGTCGGAGCGGCACCTGTTTCTTTGCCTTTTCTTTCTCCTTTAACGCCTTTTCCTTTTGTCGCACCTCTGCTTCCATGGCGGCAAGGTGCGCTAAACGTTTTTGTAACGCCTCTTCCCTTTCCTCCGGCGTAAGCATCGTTTCACTCATTTATTAATAGATAGAGCCGCTGTTTACAATCGGCTGGGCATCCTTGTTGCCGCAAAGAACTACGAGAAGATTGCTTACCATGGCTGCCTTCCTCTCCTCATCCAATACTACGATTTCTTCCTCGCCAAGCTGGTCGATAGCCATCTTTACCATGCTGACCGCACCCTCAACTATTTTCTGACGGGCTGCAATCACCGCTACCGCCTGCTGACGCTGAAGCATCGCAGCCGCAATCTCCTCCGCATATGCAAGGTGGGTAATGCGTACATCGATAATCTCAAGACCGGCATCTGCCACTCTGGCCTGAAGCTCTGTTTCCATCTGCTCCGCAATCTCGTTACTGCTGCCGCGAAGGGTCTTCTCCTCGGAATCCTCCTCCATGGTATCGTACGGATAGAGTCTTGCAATATTACGGATAACAGAATCACACTGGGTAGAAAGGAACTGCTCAAAGTTTTCCACATTAAATACAGCCGCTGTCGGATCCGCAACCTTCCAGATAACATTGGCTCCGATGATAATCGGATTACCCAATACATCGTTTACCTTCTGACGCTCATTGTTCAAAGTTCTGGTACGAAGGGAAATCTTGCTGCTCGGCATGCTTACCGCCACATTTGTACTTTGAGTGCCGCTTGCAACATTCACCGACGTAGCCGGTGCTGCTGTACTGACTGTCTTTGCCGGAGTCACCGCACTACAAAACGGATTTACATAATAGAATCCCGGTTCTTTTATAGTACCATAATACTTACCGAATAACGTAAATACTTTCGCCTGATTCGGCTGGATAATATGGAAACCACAGGTAAAAATAATCATACCGATTAATCCGAGAATGCTGGCAATCATAAGAGTTACACCAAAGCCAATCGGCAAACCTCCTTTTTCGCTACTCTCGACGATAAAAATAATACCGAACACAAACGCTGCCACATCCACAACCCAACCAAGCAGATTCAGTAATAAATACGCTCCGCCCGGCTTCGTCTTTGCCGTCTTTTCTTCCACCACACTAATCTTATGTTCCATTTTTATACTCCTCCTTGTTCTTAGATATACATATGATATCTTTTTGATATCACCATCATAGCATCTTGTTTTTCATTTGTCAAGTAGCATTTTTAAAAAAAAGAAAGACTTTATGGATTGCTCCAAAAGTCTTTCTCCTTACATATTTTTTCTCCTACGGTAGCTCAAACTCCGCCACTACCTACCCGTTCATCCCTTCTCCGTTCAACTCTGCCCGCACCAGCTTATCTCCGTGATAACAAAGCTTCAAAGAGAAAAACGGCTCTCCTTCCGCCAGCAATCGGAAGAATACCTTGTCCCCTTCCCAAAGATTCAACTCCTCAATACAGTCCTTTTTCACCCATTCCAAATTTCCTTCGTTACACTCGGAAAGCTCTGCATCATCCACTGTAGCGGTAAACAGGCACATATACTCCCAGTCGTCCCAATGCTCACCGTCGTAAATATTCTTAGGGTCTCTAAAACAAAAAGTCACAATCCCCCGGAAACGAAGTTCCTTTAAAGTCAATCCCGTTTCCTCAAGGGCCTCCCTACGGATACACTCTTCCGGGCTTTCTCCTTCTTCAAAATGCCCACCGATACCAATCCACTTATCCTTATTCACGTCGTTCACTTTCTTCACCCTATGAAGCATCAAATACGCATCCTCCCGCTCCGCATAACAAAGCGTGGTCATACACGGTGTTGTGTGTACGTTTGCCACTGTCTCTACCACCTTTCCTATTGTTTTTCCACTATAACTATACCATAAATTGATATAACCTTCAACAATAGCAGTTCTATCTCTTTCTACAAAGTACCAAGGGCCGGCGCATAATATAACGATGTCAAACAGGCCCGATTTTGCGCTTTTAAAATCTCAACCGGTTGTGAAGGCACATGATAGAATCTGCTTTTTGCTTTTCCCGAAGGGTCGCGTTTTTAGCACAGTCGAAATCACCTGTTAGAAAAGACTGGGCGCGAGGTCGCACCCGAGCGTCCTAGTCGTTCTTACAGGAAGTTTGACGGAGCGTCGCGACTTGCAAAAACAGATTCTATCATGTGCCTCCACAACAGAAGAATATATCAAAGTGCAAAAACAGGGCCGTCACTCTTACGATGCGACGGCCCTGCCTCTTACCTTATTTTACAACAACCTTTTTGTAATTCTTCTTACCACGGCGTACAATCATACCGTCGCCGAAGTCGTCCACAGTGAATTCCTTCTTAATGTCCGTAATCTTTTCATCGTTTACGGTAACACCTCCCTGTTCGATGGCACGTCTTGCCTCGGAACGGCTCGGATTAAGACCTGCCTTTACAAGCACACCGATTAAGTCAATCTTACCATCGGTGAAATCTTCTGCAGTAAGCTCTGCGGTCGGCATATTCTCTAAGCTTCCGCCGCCTGCAAACAGCGCCTTTGCGCTCTCCTGTGCCTTGGTAGCTTCTTCTTCCCCGTGAACCAGCTTTGTAAGCTCAAATGCAAGGATTTCCTTTGCGGTATTAAGCTGGCTGCCTTCCCAGCCTTCCATCTTCTCGATTTCTTCAAGCGGAAGGAACGTAAGCATCTTAATGCACTTTAATACATCTGCATCCGCTACGTTTCTCCAGTACTGGTAGAACTCGAACGGGGAAGTCTTCTCTGCATCAAGCCATACCGCACCCTTCTGGGTCTTACCCATCTTCGTGCCCTCGGAGTTAAGAAGCAGGGTAATAGTCATTGCGTATGCATCCTTACCTAACTTTCTGCGGATAAGCTCTGTACCGCCAAGCATGTTGGACCACTGATCGTCACCGCCGAACTGCATGTTACAGCCGTACTTCTGGTATAATGCAAGGAAGTCGTAGCTCTGCATAATCATGTAGTTAAACTCAAGGAAGCTCAGTCCCTTTTCCATACGCTGCTTGTAACACTCTGCGGTCAGCATACGGTTTACGGAAAAGTGCGGTCCGATGTCACGAAGCACCTCCACATAGTTCAAATCAAGGAGCCAGTCAGCATTGTTTACCAAAAGTGCCTTGCCCTCGGAGAAATCTACAAAACGGCTCATCTGCTTCTTAAAGCACTCTACGTTGTGATTGATGGTCTCCTTCGTCATCATCTGACGCATATCGGAACGACCGGACGGGTCACCGATCATAGCGGTACCTCCACCGATTAAGGCAATCGGCTTATTGCCTGCCATCTGCAAACGCTTCATGAGGCAAAGTGCCATAAAGTGACCTACATGAAGGCTGTCTGCGGTCGGGTCAAAACCAATATAAAAGGTTGCCTTACCGTTGTTAATCAGTTCCTTAATCTCTTCTTCGTCGGTTAACTGTGCCAACAAGCCTCTGGCTTTCAGTTCGTCAAAAATTGTCATGTCTTTTCTCTCCTTTTCTGTTATCGATTTCATGTTCTCTTTTCTCTATACTCCTGCTTTTACCATTCGCATTGTCCCAATCATCGTTATTTCAAAAAAGTCCGTAGGACGTTTTTTGAAATACGGGTATCAAGAGGATACACGAGCAGAATAAGTTAAAAACGGAAAAGAAACACTGGTTGTTTCTAAAGAGAACCTTAAGCAAACGTCGGCACTTAGCGAGGTCTTTTCGAGCTTAGTACCGCTACGTTTGTGCAAGAGCGAGAGCGAGTTCTCGTAGAAACAACCAGTGTTTCTTTCCAGAGCCGCCTCTCCTGCTCAGGTATCCTCTTGATACCCGGGCAAACAGAAAACCCCCGCCCTTTTATCAAAGGACGAGGGTATAATCTCTCGTGTTACCACCTTTTTTCACACCCGGCTCACACCGAATGCCTCACTAAGTACAAAGAACTGCTTCGTTCTACTATACTCCTGCACGATAACGTGTGCTGAGACCCTGGTCTCACCTCCGTCGCAGCCTACTCGCAAACGCTTTTGGTGCGAAGCTCCAAGACGTATTCGTTACAAGCTTCCCCTGCGCCTCTCATCTGCCGGCAACTTTCTGTAGGTTTCCCTTCTAACTACTTGTTCTTTTCACAGCTTATGACCCGATTATAGCTATTTCGGGAAAGTTTGTCAAGCAAAACTTTTTAATACTCCGTAATGTGGTCTTTTGTCATGGTAACGGTCACTTCCACCGGTTTTCCGTCCCGTTCCACTCCTACTGTAATTATTTGTCCGTCTCTTGCCTTTAACATAGCGTCTACCACATGAAATTGTCTCGTAATCTGCAACGTTTCTTCTCCAAAGGAAATAGTCTTTAAAATATCTCCCGGTAAAATTTTCCCTTTCACCAGGCTGGTATCGGTCAGGCTTACCACTTGTACCGTTTCTTCCAAATACACATTCCCGGTTTCTTTTTCCGTCCGCATGTAAGACTCTTTTGTCTGAACCGTAACACCTAACATGCCCCGCAGCACACTTTCATTGGCTTTTTTGTAGCAATGCTCAATAATATTGTCCGCCACATAAGTTGCCACATTGGACGGAATGGCATACCCGATATTTTCCACGGTACTGTCAATGATTTTCGCATTGACAATGCCCATTAATTCTCCGGATTCATTATACAAGCCTCCGCCGCTGTTGCCCGGATTTACCGGTGTATCCACACGAATCACACGCATGCTTTGACTTCCGGTACCGTCAGAGGTCAGAGTAATATGCTCCGAATCCACGCTTACCACGCCATAAGAAACCGAGGTACCCGCACCTTTTGCATTTCCGATGGCAATGGCCGCCTCACCCACCACAATCCGGTCAGAATTATACACCGTTACCGCCGCTGCGGAAGATTCTTTTAACAGTTTGCTTCCGTCGATATGTAACACCGCAATATCATAGTAGGCAGAACCTCCCACGTAGGTCGCATTCATTTTCTGTTCTTCCAGTTCACTTCCGTACAAATACACGGAAATATCCTCACTGATTCCGTTCTTCGTGATACTCTTTTCATCATATACCACATGATGATTCGTAATAATAAATGCATCTCCATTGGTTTTATCCAAACGATAAATCACGCCGGAGCCCGAAGATACCGCTTCCTTTGTGCTGCTTCCCCCAAAAATACTCTGATTTTTCTGGGTAAACCCGCATACAATGCTTACCGCACTCTGCAATCCCTTGGAAGTGGCATAGGCCACATTACTGCCTTTGTTAATAATGGTAATACTACCGTCTTCTCCGTCGGTGCCGTCTGCACCATCCTTACCGTCGGCACCATCTTTTCCGTCAGTTCCGTCCTTTCCGTCTGTACCATCCTTGCCGTCAAGACCATCTTTCCCGTCTACGCCATCTTTTCCGTCCGCACCGTCTTTTCCGTCCAGACCATCTTTTCCGTCTACGCCGTCTTTTCCGTCAGTTCCCACTACCGTACCCAGATTCTGTTCCCTGCCGTCGGTATAGGTAAGTACCAATTCTCCCGTATCATTGATAAATGCCTGTTTTATTCCCACCGGCTCACCCTGTCCGCATGCTCCCATAAAAGAAAACACAACCGACATCATAGCAATCCAAGTGATTCGTTTTACAGCTTTCTTTATTCTCATTTGCCTGCCTCCTCCTTTTGTATGTAGTCTACCACCGTATTATGTTTTTTTTATGAATTTCTGCCACATTCTGCTTTTTTATTTACACTTCCGGAAATACCGCCGTCACCCGCATCCTCTCACCTTGTATCTCTGCATATACTTCACCGCCCATTTTTCTCATAAGCTGACGACAAATATAAAGTCCCAACCCGCTTCCTTTCTTATTCTCCGTATTGGAGCCTCTCCAAAAGCTGTCAAAAACATGTGACAGTTCACTTTCCGGCAAAGTACAACCACCATTTATCACAGAAACCAATGCACAATGCTCTTCCTCCGTCACAGAAATACAAATACGCTCTCCGTTTCCGTATTTTATGGCATTTTCCATCAGATTTTGAATCACTTCTATCGCCCGCTCTTTATCTCCCGTCAGCAGACAATCTACGTATTTTTCTATTATAAAGTCCGTTTTTATAAGAGCTAACTTTTCCTCATAATACACTCTGATTTCCTCCAAAAGTTCCGACAGGTAAAACTCTCCCATATGTAACTCAAAGCTTAAGAAATCCTCACTGGATGCCCGCACAATCTCCGCCACAAAACCCTCTATTTCGTCCGCCTTTCTGTCTATACTCTCCGCAATCCCCTTCTGCTTTTCCGGTTCCGCATAAAGTCCTTTCGACAAAGCCTTCGCATAGAGTTTAATTGCAGAAAGCGGTGTTTTGATATCATGCGAAAGAGACAATAATAACGTCTTTTTTTCTTTCTGTAGCGATAATTCCCGTTCTTTTTGCTGCTCTATATTTTCCCGAAGTAAATTCACTCCCCAAATAAACCGCCCGAAAAATCGGGTCTTGTTCTCCGTAAGCGGCATCGTTAAATTCCCGCGTGAAAGCTCATAGGGCACATTCTCCATCTTTGTAAAAGGCAGCAACACCTTCTGCCTCACATACCAAAGCACAAAAAGCACCAAAAAGCTCATAACAATCAGTACCACGTTTACCGTCCAAAACATCCCGGTCGTTATCGCCTTTGCTTTTACGGTATATTCAAACCGGTACCGCACTCCGCCGATTTCCCTAATCACATAGTCACTGTTTCCTTCAAAAAAAGACGCTCCTCCTCCGGTATCCGGTACAATTGCGGTCACATAGGCACACTCCGACAAATCAACCAGGCCGACTAAGGCTTCCGCAATATCCGGTTGGTTCTGTCCCGGTCCTTCGGTCAGATTTTCCACCGCATCTTCTGCCACTTCCTTCATCTGCCGCACCAAGCGACTGATTTCCACCCGGTAAGGCCGTCCGCTCCCCTCCTTTTGTCCGAACAATATAAAACAGTTTGCTGCCGCAATCACAGCAATCATACAAAGCATTACAATGATACAAACCCTGTTAAACTTTTTCATACGAACTTATACCCCACTCCCCACACCGTCTGTATCCGCGCCGGATGCTTCGGGTCATCTTCGATTTTTTCCCTGAGCCACTTCATATGTACCGTCAGGGTCTGTTGCTCCGAAAAGCTGTCACTGCCCCAAATTTCACGAAACAAATAATCCTTGTTTAATACCTTTCCCTGATTTTCCACCAGACACAACAAAAGTTCGAACTCCTTTGCTGTCATGGAAATCTCTTTTTCTCCTTTGAATACCGTACGACTTTCCTTATTCAAACGTAAGTCTCCTGAAACCACTTCATCCAGTGCATATCTGCGCTTAAATATTCCGGCGATTTTTGCCAGCATAATATCGATATCATACGGTTTTTCGATATAATCATCCGCGCCTGCCATAAGTCCGACAAGCTTATCCTCCTTCTCCGTCTTCGCGCTGACAATCAAAATCGGTGTATTGCTTTCCTCACGGATTTTTGCACACACCGCAAAGCCGTCCATGCCCGGCAACATCACATCCAGCACAAGAAGCCTTGCGCCGTACCGTTCGTACAGCTGCAAGGCCTTCTCTCCGCTTTCTGCCACGGATACCGTGTAATTCTCTGCCCGCAGAAAATCACACAGCAAATCCGCCAGTTCTTTATTGTCTTCCACAATTAAAATATCAATCATGTATCCTCCGTTACCAGCCCATCTCCATGAGCCAGTTATTTAGGCATCGCTCTCTGTCTCTTAACTCGGACGCCTGCTTCATTCTATCTAAATTATACTCCCCCTTAATGTTTCCGTCAACGATATAAAGGACTCGGCTGCATCGTGCCGCCACCTTTACATCATGGGTAACCAGCATAACCGTGGTTCCCTCTGCATTTAACTTCGTCAGTTCTTCCATTACCTCATCTGACGAGGTACGGTTTAAGGCTCCCGTCGGCTCATCCGCAAATATCATTTCCGGTTTATTTATCATACTTCTGCAAATACAAGCTCTCTGCAACTGACCTCCGGATACTTCATTGATATCATTATCCGCCACTTCGATAATGCCTAACTTCCGCATCAATTCCTGTCCTCTTGCCACCGTTTCTTTCCGGCTCTCGGACAGTTTCTTTGACTGGCAAGCCGGAAGAATAATGTTGTCAAGCACCGTCAGATTCTTAAGCATATACATCTGCTGAAAAATAAAGCCCATTTCATTAAGTCGAAGCTCCGCCAATTCCTTATCATTTAACTTCTCGATATTTTTTCCGTCAAAGAGCACCTCACCCGCCGTCATCCGGTCCATTCCGGATACGGTATACAACAGTGTGGACTTACCGGAGCCGGAGGGCCCCATCACCGCAACCATTTCTCCCGCTTCAACCGTCAGATTCACATTTTTCAGTACATTATTCTGTCGCTTATTTACAATATAGGTTTTGCAAAGATTTTTTGCTTCCAATACAGTTCTCATAACAAATCCCCTTTCTCTATTCCAAACCTGCCACATGGGCAGCCTTAATCTTTTTCGTATACAGTACGGTCAAAAATGCCGTTACCATGGTAGTTCCCAGAACAACAAGCGGTAACACAACATATACTTCTACCGGGTTAACGGCATAGTCCACTGCCACTTCCATTCCCATCATCTTAAAAATCGGGTCAACGCAAAGCCGTAAGAACGGTCGTAACAAAAGCTGGGCAAATAACACTACCACTACTCCCACAAGAGCAAAGCGTGCCACATGATAACCGTAAATCTTCCCGTTTTTTAATCCTATTGCCTTCATGAGCGCAATCTCTTTTGTTTCCTTTGCAATAAAGGAACGTTCCAGCAGTACCGTTACCAAAGCCACCAATACGATGGTTAATCCCGTCATCAACCCCTTTATGGCATTAATGGTATCTGCTACACTTACCGCTTCCTTCACCCATTGTTCAGCAAGAACTACTTCACCGTACTCACCAAAAAATGTGTTGATTTTCTCTACCCGCTCCTTAACCTCATTCTTACCGGGATTATCTGTGAAAATAATCTGTCCGGACATTCCGCCCGACACTTGAATATAATTTATCTCTTCCTCCTCATGGAAACGCACCCCACTCCCGCGATTATTCATAGTTTGATACAACGCGGTAATAAGATACTCTCGTTCCCCTTCCATACTGACAATCACTACCGTATCTCCGATATCCGCCCCTATGGACTCCGCTGCCGTCCTTGTCATGGCAATCTCGCCCGGTGCCTCCGGTGCAGTCCCTTCAATGCGGGCAAATTGGTCTATCTTTACTCCCGTTGCCTGAAAGCAAGGAATCTGACTTTCTTTCTCTCCGTTCCTTACCGTAAGCGGTATCATCAAATCCTGTACACAAGTAGCAGGTATTCCGTGTTCCGAAAGCGTTTCTTCCATCTCTGCCAGATAGTTTCTTAATACCGTACGCCCGTCCTCCGTCATAAAGGTCATTACATCTCCACCATTGATAGCAACCATAGCATGACATTCCACCATATCAAAGGCAGGCAACAATTTATCGCTTTTTAACGTAGTTGCCGTTGCAGACAGCACTAAAGCAATGCATAAACATAGGGTAAAGGTCAAGGTCACAATACCGTAACGTTTCGGGCTGCTGACAATATCGTTCGTTGCTAAAAAACCGGTCGTTCCCAGTTTCGATTTTGCCAAACTCATCAGACTCTTTTTCCGGAACCGTTCTCCCGTCTGTCCGTTCCGGATAGCATCCACCGGGGTATATCCTGTTACTTTTCTCGTACAACCATAAGAGAACAGTAAAATCACTGCTACCACCGCCACACTGCAAAGTATGTTCACCCCATAAGCATTTTCTCCCGTTAGTATTACCGACTTGGAAGATACCTTCATAAGCATCGTACCGAACGGGTAACTGAACACCAGCCCGATAACAGCGCCTATCACTGCCAAAAGTGCATACTTTACAAGATACAATCCCCGAATCTTTCGATTTTTGATTCCGATGGCTTTCATTACTCCGATTTCCCTGAACTCCTCTGTCAAAGTAAAGGTAATGGTAAACCGAAGTACCACAAAGGAAATCACAATAAACAGCACGCTGACTGCCAACAAAATACCGGTAACAATCATATCAAAGATATAGCAAAACCTCATATAGGCCCGGTCCATGGAAAACATAAAGCTTCCTCCTGCCTCACCCAGTTCCGTAAGCATTGCATCGATATCCGTCGTTTCAATATAGAGAATTTTACCACCGTA
The DNA here is from genome assembly GCA_017465475.1 of Lachnospiraceae bacterium. Classification (GTDB taxonomy): domain Bacteria; phylum Bacillota; class Clostridia; order Lachnospirales; family Lachnospiraceae; genus SIG307. Next base: position 38,900 of record JAFTWC010000012.1, on the reverse strand, counting down.
CATAGAGGAGAGTTCTTCTTTCTCAAAAAAGAAACTGTAGTCACCTTCATCCACAATATAACGGGTTATGGACATTGCGTTCGATCCCAGCACCGCATCATTGATAGTGCCTGCAATGCGGAACTCCTTGCTCACTCCTTCTATGGTAATCGTTACCCGGTCTCCCACAGATAACTTTTGCTTTTCCATCATATGACCGGTCATGTACACCTCTCCCGGGGCCACATCTTTTAACACACTATTATCCGCAAGGAAATAGTTTAATGCCATATCGGCATCCCCCTGCAGCAGCATGGTACCTCCGAGAATTTCTGCCTCTTCATTATCACTGGACACCATCGTATTTGCCATAAAAATAACCTGTTCCGTCCGATAGCCCTCTACCGAATCCGCACCATCAAGTACTGTCTCTATCTCCCCGTTCTCTGCCTTATTCATGGTAGTCCCCAGATAATCCGGTGCATTCGCCATCTCCAAATAATTGTCCAGGGCGGTGGTCACACTGATAATGTTGTTTACGCTACTGGCCACGAACATAGTCGCCAGCGTGATAAACAACAACAAGATCACATTCATGGTCCGTTTTCGTTTTAAGTCTTTTTTTAAAATCCGTAAGTACATCTTACTACCCCTTTCCTCGTTCTGCCCCTTATCATATCAGACCAATTCTTAAAGAATCCTTAAATCCGAAAAGAATTTGGATTCTCTCTATTAACAAACTCCGTCAAGAAAATCCCTTATCTTCCAACAGAACAAAGAGTTTTTTGCTTTATAGGAGATTGCGTAATTTCCTATAAAGCAAAAAAGAGGCGGCTCGCTACTGCGTAACCGCCATTCTTCTCATTTACTGATTCAATCGTCTTTTTGCATAACTGTCCCGGTATTCACTGGGCGTAAGACCGGTCTCTTTCTTAAATGCATTGGAAAAATTGTGAGGGTCCGAATATCCCAAAGTATATCCAATCTGAGAAACAGAGTGATTCGTCTCACCAAGCTCTGCCTTGGCATACTCCATCTTCTTTTGGATCATAAACTGTTTCATGGATATCTTCGCCCACTTTTTAAAATAGGTGGTTAAATACTTTTCATTGTATCCGAAATAATCCGCCACTTCCGCCACCTTCAAATCGCTGTAAATATTAAGCGTAATATACTCCGAAATATCATTATAGAGTTGCGGACTGTTATCCGCATTGCTGTATTTTCTCGCCACAAAGCTCTGGGCACTGAGCTCCGCCAGAATCACTCCGGTAGTAAAATTGTTAAGACTCCGCATACCATACCGCTTATCGGAATCCTGCAACTGTTTCATTAAAATCACCATACGTTCTAAGGATTGCAACTTCCCGTAAAGAGGAACCGACACCGAAAGGGAGTCCTGTTCCATGGTCTGCCGCTCCGAATAGAGGATATCATACGCTACGGTAGGCGAAAAATGCAACCAGTAAAAAGAACAGGCACCGGACTTGTAACCGTATTGCTTTTCAGTAGGCGGCATCAACAGATAATTCCCCTTTTCTACCACATATTCTGTCCCATCGCCGGCAATATACAGCACCCCGTCTGTCACCACAAAAAGCTCAAAATCATACAGTCTTCTTGTCAAATGAATCCACTCCGGATTCGGTGATGTAAACTTTCCCGATATGTTGTACTGAAAGGGTGCCGCCGAATTAAACTTAAAGATTTTCATAATCCAACCTCTCCTTTATACTAATCCGCCTCCGGGAACAATTGCTTTTTCATCTCCACATACACTGCCTCATCACTCAATGGTTTCAGCAAATATCCGTTCATCCCGGCATTAAAAATTGCAATTCTGTCATCTTCAAAGGCACTGGCTGTTGCTGCCACAATCGGAATTGTCTTTGCATCTGCGCGGGGCAACTTACGAATTGTTTCCGTTGCCTCCAAGCCATCCATTTCCGGCATCATTACATCCATCAAAATCGCAGCATATTCTCCTTCGCTTGAACGTTTAAATGCATCTACCGCCTCAATCCCGTTTAATGCAGTATCCACAGAAAAGCCCATATTTTCCAATAAAAACACCGTTATTTTCAAATTAATCGGCACATCTTCCACTGCCAGAATCTTTCGTCCGGTAAATGCTTTTGTAACCGTAACTCCTTCTTCTTTTTCCGGAAGTACTTCTGCAATTTCAAATGGAATCCGTACTACAAACCTGCTTCCCTTTCCCGGTTCACTCTCCACCTGTATCGACCCTTTCATGGCATCAATATATTGTTTTGCAATGGTCATTCCGAGGCCGGTTCCGTGATATCGTTTTCCCTCATCTTCATCCGCCTTTGCATAGGGCTGGTAAATACGTTTTAAAAACTCTGCATCCATACCGATACCGGTATCCTGTACACAGAAGCAATATTCCACCTTACCTTCCTCCAAATATTGCTCTGTCACCAAAAAGGATACTTGACCGCCTGCCGGCGTATATTTCACGGCATTACCTAAAATATTCATAAGAATCTGTTGCACATGCAGCCTGTCTCCCGATACCGCAGGATGCGCAAAAGGCGGAAACTTTTTATAAAACCAAATCTTATTCTCCTTAAGCTGGCCTTCCATCATTTCCGTACACTCTTTTAACAGATCCGGAATGGAAAAGGGCTCCTGTAAAAGTTTAAACTCACCGCTTTCAATCTTCGATAAATCCAATACCTTATTTACAAGAGAAAGCAAATATGCAGAGGATTCTTCTATCTTATCCAGACAATCCTCTACCTTCTCTCTATCTTCAATACTCCTGCGGGCAATATTGGTCATGCCCATAACCCCGCCGATCGGGGTTCGGATGTCGTGAGAAATATGGGCCATCAGTTCTGTCTTTGCACGGTTGGCACGATTTGCCTCTTTTGCCGCCAATTCCAATAACCGGGCACTTTCCCGTTGCTGTTTCGTAAGACCTTCTCTACTTTTAAAATACACAAATAATATTACGGTAACCGAGATAAATCCCACCAATACAAGAATCAACACCCATACAAACAAATCAGCATAGTCCCTCAATCCGTTTTCTGAGCCGATTAACACATCACGGTCTACCACTACCATCAAATTCCAGTTCGGCATATTTGCCACAGGACATGTAACAAGATAATAATCAACCCCCTGATAGGAAATCTCCATACAATAAATTCCCTTGTCACTGGATACCACTTTCTTTAATTCGTCCCAGTCACCTTGTATCAGTTCAACATTTCGCTCTAATTCCTCCAAATAATCCGCCTCTAACGGAATATCAAAAATCTGACTTTGACGGTACAAGCGGGTGCCGTCATTTCCCAGAATATACACACTGCTCTTTTCCGCATAGGAGTTGGATACCAATGCGTATTCCAGGTGCGATGTTTCAATAATTACGGTATAATATTCAAGCCGCTTATTCTCCTCTTGCAGGTAAATCGGATTCTCCAACTGAATCCAACAAAACAGATGTCTCTTTTCTTCCCCCGGCACCTGACGAATCCACAATCGCTCCTCAGCAATATTTTCAATCAGATACTCTTTATTCTCCCACAATCCCGTAGTTCCGTCAGATTTATAGTAAGTACCGTCTTCATCTACAACATATATTTCACTTTCTTCCATGTCAAACAACTGATTCTGCTCCTTTAATGTCAAAAACAGTTCTTCTGCATTTTTAAATTCACTACCGTCTATGTGGGCTCCCATAATCTGAATCATTTCTCTTCTGGAAGACGCATACAACTCCGCCAGTTCTGCCAACGTCTCCGTAAGCTCTGTTACATGTTTTCCCCGTTCTTCTCTGATATTGCTGTTAAAATAAGTAAAAAGCCAGTATCCGGCGCAACAAAACACTAACAGAAGGAGTAAATAAATCCCCACTGTCAGCGTTCTAAAACGACTCAGTACCGACTTTCTTTTTGTTCCTTTTTTCATAGTTCCTCCCGGAGCTTTTGCAAAAGTTTATCGTTAATAAAAACACTTTTCCATTGTACCATATTTTGGTAAAATAGCAAGTAAAATTTTTATCTTTTTCAAAAAGCTTCGAAACAAAGAAACTTAACCTTTTACATATGTTTTATTCAAACACCGACAGTATCTCACTGCCTTCTTTTACAAATGCAATATATTGGTCTACTTCAGCATGTACCTTTACTCTTTGCTTTCCTTCATAAACCTTCTTATCAATTACCGATATCCAATGTCCCTCCGGCAAATACACCTCACGCTCTACTTGCCCCCGCTCCATAATCGGTGCAAATAGGATATCTTCACCAAACATATACTGGTCTTCCAAGGTATAACACACTTCATCCGTATAAAAATCATAAAACATCGGGCGCATAATCGGAGAACCTGTCTTACTGGTGATATCCATGTATTTCATGATATACGGTCTGAGCTTTTCTCTGGTCTCGATAAGTTTTTTAATAATCTCATAGTTCTTGTCGCCAAACATCCAGATTTCGTTCGGTCCGCCGCTCCGCTCAATAATACCCGGATTCGGCTCCGGCTGGTTCTCTGTTCTCTTTCTTGCTCCGTGTAAACGCATAATCGGTGAAAACAGTCCGAACTGGAACCATCGAACAATCAATTCACGGAAATCATCACTTTCGATATCTCCGGACAAAAATCCTCCGATATCACTGTTCCACCAAGAAATACCGCACATTCCCATGGAAAGTCCGCTGGTCACACTTTGTCTGAGTGCATTCCAATCCGACATAATATCGCCGTTCCAAACCGCCGCACCATACTTCTGACTGCCCGAATATGCCGCACGGGTCAGAGAAATAATCTCCGTTTCTCCTGCATCCCGTAATCCTTCATATAGCATCTTCACGTAGTAATACGGGTACAACATAGCTGTCTGGGCACCGTTTCCTAAGTAGAAATGTAAATGCCCAAACTGCTGCGGATGTACCTCCGGCTCCGCTTCGTCCAGCCAGAAGTTCTTAATACCATACTCATAATAGTTCTTTTTAATCTTGTCCCATACAAAATTTCTGGTATCCGGATTCATGGTATCGATAAAGGTCTGCTGTCCGTAAAAAGAAAAGGTACCATACTGTCCGTTTTCTGTACGAACCAGCATATTTCGTTCATTCATTTCCTCATAATTTTCACTGTTAGGATTAATGGTCGGCCAAATGGACACGATCGGTTTGATGCCCAGCTCTTCTAATTCTTTACACATTGCCGCCGGATCCGGCCAGTACTTTTTATCAAACTTCCATTCCCCCTGCTCCGTCCAGTGGAAGTAATCAATGACAATGGCAGCAATCGGAATTCCCCTGCGCTTATACTCTCTTGCTACGGTCAGCAATTCCTCCTGACTCTCGTAACGAAGCTTGCACTGCCAAAAACCGGATGCCCACTGCGGGAACTGCGGTGCGTAGCCCGTCAAATCCCCGTAGATTTTCATGACATCTGCCGGCGTATCTCCCGAAAACACCAGATAATCTGCCTGATAAGTACTGTCACTGCACCACATGGTATGATTTCGTGTCGTCTCGCATCGTCCCGGTGACGGATTATTCCAGAAGAATCCGTATCCCAGGGAAGAATATAGAAACGGAATCGTTGACTTTGTATTGTAGTGTACCAAATTACAGGTACTTCCTTTACGATCAAAGGCATCCTCCGTCTCCTGACCGAGACCGTAGAAATGTTCTCCTTCGTTTGCCTCAAAAATGACCTTTGTAGCATAGTGGTCCCCTTCGGTATGGATATACTTGTTCACATAATCCCCTTCAAATTTCGATTTTAAAATCAACTTATCCTTCCGATAGAAGCACACAATTCCACCGTACCACGGAAATCCCGCTTCAATCGTGGCTTTCACGTCTCCATTAGTAATTGTTGCAAAGGAGGAATCTCCTTCCACACTACAATTCGCTTCTGTCACAGGCGGAAGCAATGTCCAACATTCATCCGACACTTTATTATTTCTCGTGGCACGACACCTGAGACAATCTTTTCCGTAACCTTCGATGACAATCAGTTCATCTCTTCTTTGAAAAACAAGTCGATCCTTTTCTAACACAATTTTGCCCATAAGCCTCTCCTTTCAAGTCTCCGCACTATTCTTAGTTAAAGTATAACATATCTTGCGTTTCAAGACTTGATTTATCTTTGCAAAAACTAACACTATATTGACATCCAAAGCAAACCGTGATAACGTTATTTCTATCAAAGTCATACCGTAGTAAAAACAAAAACGCCTACATAAAATCCAACCAAGGAGAGCTTTCATGTCACATAACACCACACTTTATGAAACTGTATCCCACAAAACCGCATCTGCTCCGTATTCTCTCCATCATACCCAGGTCGGAGACAGTGCAGAACCGGCACTATATTTGCATTGGCATAACGAAATGGAGTTTCTTCTTCTCTTGGAAGGTGAGCTTATTTTCCACGTAGAGGAACGTTCTTTTCTTCTCCGGTCCGGTGATGCAATCTTTATTCCGCCTGGATTGCTCCACTATGCTACAAGTAACTCTTCTGCTTCCGTTTCTTTCCGGGCGTTTGTATTGTCTCCGGAACTGATTTGTTCCTCCTTCGATACTTTAACCTATAATACCTATGTACTCCCGGTAATGCATAATAACCTTTCCTATTCCCTAGTACTACAGAATTCTGTTGCATGGCAGGCAGATGTGTTACTCTATTTACAGCAAATCTTCTCTAAAGAATCCGCTGATGAGCTTTATGTCCGCGGCATCTCCCTTCTGATTTGGAACAAGATGTACCGTCATCATATCGGCAAACATAGCACAACACCTACACTCCACGCACTGTCAAAACAGTTATCCATTGCCATCTCCTATCTCCATAACAATTATCATCGGAGTATAACTTTAACAGAACTGGCTTCCCTGATTCCTTTAAGCGAAGCACAATTCTGTCGTTCCTTCAAACATCTGACCGGCTTGACTCCCTTCCGTTATCTGGTGCGTTATCGTATCCTGCAAAGTTGTACAGAGCTTACTCATACAAACAAAAAAATAACCGATATTGCTCTCTCCTGTGGATTTAACAATGTCAGTTATTATAACCGGGCATTTCTTCAGATCATGAATATGACACCTTCGGAATACCGCATTTGCCATCCAAATTTATACATGGAAACTCCCTCCCAAATGTGATATAATAACACCAAAACTGTTACTTCATATCACTTTCAGGAGGTACAACCTATGGCATGGTACGATGAAGCCGTATTTTATCATATTTACCCGCTGGGACTTACCGGCGCGCCGAAACAAAACCCATATAGCATACCGGAACACCGATTAAACACTTTGCTTCCCTGGATTTCACATATCAAAACGCTGGGGTGCAATGCCATCTATATCGGTCCGTTGTTCGAATCTGTGGGCCACGGTTATGAGACGACGGATTATAAGAAGTTAGATAGTCGTCTCGGCACCAATGAGGACCTGAAAAATTTTGTAAAAAGCTGTCACGAACAGGACATCCGCGTCATCTTAGACGGTGTTTTTAACCATACCGGTCGGGATTTCTTTGCTTTTCAGGATATCAAGCAAAACCGTGAAAACTCCTCCTATAAAGACTGGTACTGTAACGTAAACTTTTGGGGAAATAATGAGTATAACGACGGGTTTTCCTACGAAAACTGGGGTGGCTACAATCTGCTTGTCAAATTGAACCAACAAAATCCTGCCGTTAAAGACTATATCTGTGATGTCATCCGATTCTGGGTATCGGAATTTGACATTGACGGAATCCGGTTAGATGCCGCCGATGTGTTAAACTTTGACTATATGCAGGCACTTCGCCGGGTGGCCAATGAAGTAAAGCCCGATTTTTGGCTTATGGGAGAAGTGATTCATGGTGATTACAACCGTTGGGTCAATGAAGGAACGCTCCACTCCGTCACCAATTACCACTTGCACAAAGCACTCTACTCCGGCCACAACGATCACAATTACTTTGAAATTGCTCACACAGTAAAACGTTTGTATGAAATGGGCGGCAGCCGTCCGGAAGGCTTGAAGCTTTATAACTTTGTAGACAACCACGACGTAGAGCGTATTTATACCAAGCTTGCAAACAAAGCACATTTTACTCCGGTACATATTCTGCTGTACACCTTACCCGGAGTCCCGTCCGTATATTACGGTTCCGAATTTGGCATTGAAGGAAAAAAGGAGCATTTTTCCGATGATTCTTTGCGTCCGGCACTTTCCCTGGCGGACTATGTAAATGATGTAACCGAGAATCCGCACACCCGCCTGTTGGCAAACTTAGGACACATTCGACAGGCAACACCGGCACTCTCCTACGGAGACTACAAAGAGTTGCTTCTCACCAACCGCCAATATGCTTTTGCCAGAAATCATGAGGGCATCAGTGTTCTTGTAACCGTAAATAACGATGATAGTGATTTCGTAATGACTCTCCCCTGCGGAGCTGTCTCTCAATACAAAGGGGTGTTATCCGGTGAAACCATAACAGTAGATAACGGCCACATTACGGTAACTATCAAAGCCAATAGCGGCGATATCTGGGTACCGGTAACGGAAGATATAAAGGAAATATACTCTTCTTGTACGCAGGAACCAGTCACCGTCACGCAAGAGATAAAGAACAACGAATGTACCAACGGACAAGTACCCGACTCAGACGACTGGTTCTTCGAATCCGCCTTTATCACCAACCCGGAACCGGAAAAGACACAGGTGCCGGATACTCCACCGGTCTCAGAGGAACCGCCAGCATCCGCCGGTTCTTCCGACAGCACAGCCTTTGAGTGTGGAAAAATCGCCGGTCTTCAGGAAGCAATTCTTGCCATCATGGAGAAAAAAGGTCCTGTAACCGAACAGATGCGAAGAGATGTAGAAAACAATACACACCATGATTCTTTGATCACCTGGGTAAAAAGTTTCTATTAGACCAAATATATTGTTATCTAAAAAGGCATGATACGCATTTTTATACGTTTCATGCCTTACTCTTTTATTTGACTTTCTTCACCCTGACATGGCTTTCGGCTTTATTCTGCAGTAATCGCATACTCGCTGACATACAGTTTCTTCAAATTTTCTACCGAATTAAACTTCTCTCCGATGCAAAACTCCTTGGACCAGGTCATATAATATGCCCACGGCGTACGAGATGCTTCCAACATATCCACATCAGGCAAATATCCGATTTCCGCCAGAGCTGCCACTTTATTTTTGGTGGTAGCCTCGATTAAATCCAAATATTCCTTCCGATAATCCGTCGGCGCATATTCCTGCAAATAAATATCTACCGAAATAACATCCACGTACTCATCTCCCGGATATCCTTCTTTTAACCGACAGTTCCAAACCCAAAGCAGGTTATTGATTTGATGCACATTGGTGTAGTAATCATACATCAATTTGTACAATTCTCTTGCCACTTCCGGTCCCTTTGCTCCCCACCAAAACCAGGTACCGTCGGACTCATGAAACGGTCTCCAAAGCACCGGAATATCCGCTTCTTCAAACTTCTTTAACTCTTCTGCAATCACATCCATATCATGATAGAATGCTTCCCGCTCCTTTGTACCTTCCTGTAAAATCCGGGAGGCATCAAAGTCTGTATGCTCCGCATAAAAACTCTTATCTCTTCCTCCTACCGGAGAATACCAGTGAAAGGAAAAGGTTACGATACCGTCGCTTTCCTTTGCCCACTTTAGTGCCGTTTCTAACGTGCCGCGGTTTTCATATATTTCCGTCAGACACGGTTCCGATGCATCATTATAATTAATATTCGGGGAATATGCCAACAATTCAAACCCACGAAGCTTCGGTTCCTTCCCTGTCTTCTCCTTTATGTAGACAACTTCCTCCATCGGATTGGTCTGGGTATGTTGTCCCGTAATAATTCCCTTACCTGCCGTTTCACACAAATATGCTAACAGCTCTTTTGTTTTTTTTGACGCATTTTGATTTACCGTTTCCTGCATCTTAAACCTCCTAACATTTCTTTTGGTCGATATAAGCATTACCCCGTTTCCTAGGCCAATCTCTTTATCATTTCCATGCACATTCTTCCGTTATGATACGGACACTTCCACGGATGTGCAAGAGGTGCCGTCACATCAGCCTCACCGTGATACGGTATGGTTTCATACCATTCACCGGTGTTCTTGTCAATCACACGCTCCTGAATAAATGTCCATACTTTCTCTGCCGTGGCACGATATTCTTCCTGCTCCGGTATCCTCCGATAAGCATTGTAAAAACCAACAACCGATTCCCCCTGAACCCACCAGATTTTCTGACGGTCTACTTTGTCGTTTTCCCTCTCGTTATTTACCGCTCCGCACTCTGCATCAATGGCATTGCGATACACTGCTGCTGCCAGTCCGTCAATCACAGAAGCCATCGCGTCTTGCACCGATTTATCGTCTAAGACCTCACAAGCCCGGTCAATAAGCCAAGATGCTTCAATATCATGTCCGTAAGATTCCAAATCAATCAATGTCCTGTACTCATGATCGAAAAACACTTCACAAATCTGTTTTCCCGGATGATATACCTTGTCCCGGAACAAGGACAAAATTTCCCTTAAAGAGTCCCCTACTGCTTCAAACTTATCCACACGATACAATTCCGTATATGCCTCCAGTACATGTAACAACGTGTTCATCGTACGTTCTGCCATAACACCGTTTTCTGAAAGCTTCTCATTGGAGGTTGGGGAAAAATCACGATTAAATGCCTCCAGATACCCGCCTTCATCCCTACACTGTGTTTCAATCATACGGTACAACATGTATGCAAAACTAAGGGCTTCTTTATTTCCGCTGGCTTCATAGTATGCGGACAAAGCATAGATGGCAAATGCCTGATTATAGGTATGCTTCATATCCTCACAAGGTGTTCCGTCGAAATTCACCGACCAATACACTCCGCCGTAGCGACTATCCAGACAATGATCCACTAAAAAACGATACGCGTGGTCCGCCATGGAACGTAATTCCGGTGTTTTCAATACACTGTACGCCGTAGAGTAAAACCATAAAATCCGGTTATTGAGAATTACACCCTTTACCGCATCTTTTTTCGGTATCCCCTTGCCGTCAGCCTCACCGTAAAATCCGCCATGTTCCGCATCCATTAGTTTATTCCAAAAAGGAATAATATCTGTCTCCAAGTGTCTCTTAAACTCATTTGCCTTCATTTATCGATACTCCTTTCCGAACTTCTTTGTTATACTTATCATATCGCATTTTTCTGTACTTTTCTATGAAAAAGTACATATAAAATTGTACAAACCTATTATAGAAACTATAGAAAACGGAGTAACGTAATCACGTCACTCCGCTTCAATCTCTACACTATTTTACCGGACAAACAAATACTTCATCCACATAAAAATCCGCATTTCCGTCAGTCTCCACATAAATTTCTGCAGAATTTAAGTCCTCTGCCAGTTCTGCACGGGCAGTCACCTTTGTCCATTCTCCGGACATCGTATCTACCGTTACAAACGGCTGCGGTACCGCACCATCCAAACCGATGGTAACATGCTTATCCTTCGTCTTTACATACAGGGCTACCTCTACTGTCATTCCGATGTAAGGAGAAATATTTAACTTTATGGTAGCATCCTTCTCCTGACGGGTTACACAATAAGAATGACTCTTACCGTCTAAAGACTCCTTATCGGTTACATAACAGAACGGAAGATGTCCCGCGCCACGGATAGCGGCAATGTTATTCTTTTCCTCAAAGCTTTCGGAAAGACCTACTAACTTAATCTCCATATCATCCACATATATTGCACTGCTCTTTCCCGGTTCCGTTTCCGTTGTACCGAAATTCAACAGCATGGAATGTACGTCATTCGGAATTTTGAAGGTTCCCTCCAACAATACCCATTCTCCGGACCGGGTAGAAACCTTAGCCGGTGCCTGATGTACTCCATCCAATCCCAGTACCACTTCAAGGGCCGGGCTCTTAACCCATGCACTGACCGCAATGGTCTGACCGATAAAATCGGACACATCCAAACTGATTCCGCACCACTCGCCGAATCTCTTTTCATTGGCAAGAGCGAACCTACCGTTATGTACCACTCTGTCCTGAATCTCGATTTCACCAAAGCCTCGCATCTTAAAGCCCAACTCCTCAGGCTTGCAGATTTCGTCGTCTCCTGCAGCTTCAAAATCATACAAACGGTCAGAAAGATTAATCTCTATCTTTTCCGGTTCACCAAGGCTGTCACCGGTCACCGCATAAACCACGCCGTCAAAGGAACGTTTCGTAGACAAATCCCCGTGGAAAAGAAGCGGATTTGCACCGCGAATCCAGGAATTATCATCTGTCAGCCCCCAAAACGTAACACTGGTCAAATTAGAGCCCTCTTTCTTTGCCTTAAGAAGTTCTTCAAAAAATGTCTTATAAAATACCGCCTGGTAATACTCCTGATTTTTATTGAGACAGGTACACTTTACATCCAATTCCGTAATATGAACTTCATCTACAATTCCGGCATATTCTTTCAGTGCAACAATATACTCTGCAACATCATTGTTGTCGCTTAAATGTCCCTGCATACCGATACCGTCAATCAGACCTTCTCCGATAATGCTTCCGTGTTCTTCCGTCTCTCTGGTAAGGGCACCGATAATGGCCGCCTTTTTGTCCGGAATCCATTCATTATAATCATTATAAAACAGCTTCGGTTGAATCGACTTTAACGCTTCCGCATCCTTTGCATCCACACCATATTGCATCGCATATTTGCGGGAAACTTCTTCCACCGCATCCCTAGCGAACCGAAATGCCCAATAAATAAAGTCATCTCCGATTACCTGGAACCAGTAACTGTTTCGAAGACCATGTTCCGTTTTATCCGCAAGTTCAATTGCTTCGTTTACCACATCCCAGGCATAAACGGTACGGGCATACCCCTCGCGATACATATACTCCATTAAATCAAAAATATAGCTACTGAGACGCTTTAACATAGTCTCACGGCTGACAAAACATACCGGATCCAATTTTTCAAAATGCTTTAACATCGGCTTTTCTTTTAAAAGTTCCGGGTCTGTCGGAATGGTAATCGGCACATACCCTTTACAAAACACTTCCTTGGAGCATTGGCTGTGCCATACAAGTACATGACCTCTTACCGGCATCTCGTTTTCTCTTGCCCAGTCAAGCATCCCCTTCGCCTGGGGATTTATTACAAACGGAAGAAAGTCTTCCGTTGCCTCCGGTGCGGAAAACCCCATATTGTACGCAGGCTTTAACTCATTTCCGAAAGTCATACTGTTAAACTGCTCTTTCATAAGGGCTTCTTTTTCCGGATTCCCGATTTCATGACCCGTAAATCTGTCATTGATTTTCTCGCAAGCTACACCGATTCGAAAATAATCACGATATACGTTTTTTAAAATATACGCTTTTTTCTCCATAGTTCTCTCCGACCTCTGCTTTATTGTTCGTTCTCAATCTCCTCATGATGGGCGCGCTTAATTTCGTACATGTCTTTATCTGCCACCTGAAGATATTTCTCAATTTCCAGTGTATCTCCCGGCTGTACCAATGTACTTCCCACACTGATTGTTAAGCGGAACTCAATTCCTCTCTTTTTCACCTCTGCGGCAAGACTTGCTTCCAATGTATTCCGTAATGCCGTCAAATCGATTTCTGAATCCTGCAGACGACCGCCCACAAAAAATTCATCACCGCCGAAACGGGAAATAATCCACTCTTCCGGAAGACACCCCTTTAACACTGTCGCCACGGTGCGTAACGCCAAATCTCCGTTTGCGTGACCGTGGAGGTCATTTATCATCTTCATCTTATCAATGTCTACTAACATGACCACTCCGGTACCGCCGCAATCCCGCCAGTCTAACAACAACGGATATGCAATTTCCTCACATCCCGCACGATTATAGACACCGGTTAATACATCGGTAACCGATAACTGCGTCAGTTTTCTGGTCAAGTCAGCAATCTTAATATTTCTTCTCACCTGCTCTAAATCCTGGTTCACGTGTCTTGTCCAAATATAAAGCTGGTTTTTACAAGCAATACGTAAGTCTCCGGTTAAAATCGCAAACCCATAGGTCTTGGACTCGTTAAATACCGGAGCAAAAATGTAAGTCCCGGAGGTTTCTGACTCATTTGCCATAAAAAACATGGCATCTTTTGTATTCATTACCACATGTGGTTGCGCTTTCTCATCTCTGATGAAACCTACCACATGTACCTTTTCACTATATCCCTCTTCATAAAGATTCAAATCATCTTCTTCAATACGAAAGAACTCCGGATCCAGACAAAGCATGAAATTCTTTCCCTCCATCTGGTTTTCTCCTGCCAAAAGATAATTTAATCCGTCGGATACCCCCTGTGCATCTTCTGCCTTATTAACAGCAAGGTAAATATGTCGGAAATGAGAATCGGCATCAATTCCGTCTATTTCAAATCCATGACTCTTTCTTGCCGACTGAATCAACTCGCTCTGTAAATCATTCCCCACACAACCACAGCTTTTTGCCGGAACAAAACAGGTCGGAAGCATTCGGCTTTTCTCCTCTTTGCCCTCCATCAGCCCTTTCATCATTTGTACGGCAGTTGCTCCCATTTCTTCCCATTTATGTCCCACCGATGCAATCTTCGGCTGATAATTCTGCCCTGCTCGTAAACAGTCGTACCCTGTCACCAGGACATCCTTCGGCACTTCATAATTCATGTTGGAAAGCTGCTCACACACGCCCATTGCCATAATATCATTTCCGCATAAAAAAGCATCCGGCACCCTGCCGTTTTCTTGTACCCATTCTTTTGTCAGATGAAGCGCCGATTTTTTCGCCCAGTCGCCGTATTTAATGTTCGAATCCGGCACAGAAAATCCGTATTCTTCGGCAACGGTACGAAGTGCTTTTAACCGGTCCACATTTTCTAAATGCTCCTCCGGACCACCGATATACACAATATCCCTTGCTCCGTGTTCTTTCACCACATGGCGCACCAAATCAAGCATGCCTGCGTAATTATCCGAAACCAAGGAAACCTCATTCTCCAACTCATATTCTACACTAATAACAGGAATTGTACTATTTTTTATCTTCTCCTTAAAATACTCCAGTTCCTTTGTCAAATTGAAAGAGTTTGCCAAAAGAACAATTCCGTCAAAATCATTCAAATCCGGCAATGTAAAAATATTGAATTCACCTATATTCGTGGCAGTATTCGCAACACGGATAGAAAAATTTACAAACACAAAAACATCCATGTTTTCTTTTTTTGCTTCTTCCGATAATCCGTATACCACTTCCCTGAAATATTCATCGCCCCATCCACTGGCAAAAACAGCTATTCTCTTTTTCATAGCATCTCCTCCCGGCAAAAGGTGTAAACACGCGCAATACAGTCTAATCTTATTATATCGCAAAATTTAGTGAAAAACAACCGCTATTTCGTCTTCTTCTGCACTGAATATCCAAACTTTCCAAGCTTCTCCCCTAAAAGGAAATATTCGCCGTGGGAATAACTGACAAGTCCGGTACTGTTTAACTCAAACTTTCCCGTTTCACTCAAATACCTATCCTCAATGGTCACATTCACAACCTCACCTACAAACATGGTATGGCTTCCCAAAGCAAGTTCCTGTACCACCTTGCACTCGATATTTACAGGACTTTCCGCAATGCCCGGCGCACTTATCTTTTGTGATGCAAGCGGAGTCAGATTCATTTCCTTATACTTATCCACCTCTCGGCCCGACTTCACACCACAATAGTCCGTAGCAAATACCAAATCCTTTGTCACCAGATTAACAACAAATTCTCCGGTCTGTTTAATAATATCGTATGAATAACGTTCCGGACGTACCGATATGGATAGCATGGCAGGGTCGGAACAAACTGTTCCTGCCCATGCCACGGTAATAATATTCGGTTTTTCCTTTTCCCGTCCGCAACTGACCATAACTGCCGGCACAGGATATAACATATTCCCCGGCTTCCAATGTTGCTTTGACATAGTTTCTCCTTTATAACGCAATACCGTTTCGTTTCAATAATTCTCTTGCACTTTCAACGGAATCAATTCCCGTCGGATTCTTAATCGGTGCAAACTCCTTCTCACGTACCACCTCAAATACAAGACAGCTATCCAACATGTGAATCATATCCAATACAAGACTTTCATATTTATAGCCGTTTACCTTTTCCGGCTTTACGGTTTCTCCCGCCTCATTCATATACGGAATCTTTTTCTCCACAATGTGAAGAGGCATCTCTTTGCTTACAATTTCTTCCAAATCTGCCACACGGAATAAGTAATTCAAAATCACACCGTAATTATATGCCGGTTCTCCGGAAGCGTCCTTTGCCTCCATAAGCTCTGTTGTCAATTCGTAATACTCCACAATTGACGGTCTTCCGTCCTCTAAGCACATCACTCCTACTTTCTCATCCGGGGCTGCCTTTTTAATTACCTTTGCGCCAACGGCACATTCATTTAATGCGGTAGCTCCTACAAAGCACGGGTCCGCAATCCGCTGCAATACATTATCCACCGCAAAAATATTCAAATACTCAATACCTGCCTTATGTACAATGTCAAGCACACCGCCCCGCTTCATGGAAGAGAACCAACCGCCGTTTCCGTTCGGTGAGGCAGACATCAGGCCCTTATTTTCCATATATACCTTTCCGTTATAGTCGGATGCCGGTGCCATATCCTGCATAAAGAATGTAACATAAGCTTCATCATATCCGAAATACTTCTTTTCCTTTAAGAAAGAAACTGTCTTTTCATGATTCTTCTCACTGGTCATTACAAACAAATGGATAAAGGTACCTGTTTGTTCCACCACATCCATAAGATTACGGATTAAACGCTCGAAAATATACACCTCTTTTGTCAACCCGATATTATACATTCCCTTCGGATCATCAGAGCCGAGACGGGTTCCCATTCCTCCCGCAAGCAATACCGCACCTACTTTTCCGGCACGAATCAGTTCAATTCCCTTTGCGGTAAATACTTCCTTCTTTTCTTCAATCTCTGATAACTTCATGGCAGGAATCGGTGTAATCACACCTCTTTTTAATTCCTTCTCCCCTTCGTTTGCTTTTTCCAGCACAGAAAAGTCCGTCTGCTCAATCTGACCCAAAAGAGCTGCCTTTTCAGACTCCGAAAGCTCCTCATAAAACTCCAATACGTGTTCCTGTCCGTATTCACTTACCTTCTTTAACGCTTCATCATACTTCATTTCAATTTCCTCCGATTTTATTTCTTTTAGTTATCGTTTATCTGCATTCTTTCTCTCAATTACATCAAGATAGGACTGTTCCAGTTCTATTATCGCGGGATGACCGCATCGTTCTTCTTCCTTTGGCGGCATCATATAGTCATATCCATACAATGCTGTCAAATATCCTGCGCTATCCACGGGACCGAAAAAACGGTGTCCCTCAAACTCATACTCTTTCCTTCTGCCGCCCGGAGCTGCCGATATTTTCTCCCCCCTTCGGAAATCAAACGCAAAATACTTACGTTGCCTGATTTCTCCGTCGAACACTCTGCGGGGAACAGACTCTTTTCTTCCCCAATGTCCCAAATAGTTGGAAAAACGTGCTTCTCCCCATTGCGGAAGATTTTCCTTAGCAACACCGTAACGCTTCACTGTTGCATCCAGCTTACGCACCAACGCTTCCATGTCAGTACGTTTCTTTACAATACTCATAACCGCCCGTTTCACCGGATTTTTCACTGCTCCCGGTTCCGCAATATGAGCGTACAACAAGCGTTTTAGAAAACTGACCCGATACTCTTTTACTATCCGAAGCGGTAACACATTCCCATCCGCATCCAACGGAAATATATCGATATAGACTCCCCCCACATACCCTGAACCGCTCCTTCGGGTCTCGATACAGGTGGTTCTTATATCCTCCAAGCGTATAAATGCGTAGGGAACTCCGGATTCCTTTGAAAAATGCCGCAACTGATACCCTTCCGGCAGTTGTTCATCTTTGAACGTCAGTAACTGCTCGTAATCCCGTCTCGGCAAACCAAAGTCCGCATCATCATCCCATGGAATAAAACCCTTATGCCTGACTGCCCCCAACATGGTTCCTCCCAACATATAATAGCGGAGGTCATTCTCCCGGCATACCCTGTCAAACACTTTCATAATCTCCAGAATTTTTTTTTGCAACTCTGTCATGAGACACTAACCTCTTCTCTAAGGTTTCTACATTTTCAAACCTTCTTCTATCTCTGCGCATCTTCGCCCGTCAACCGTTTAATATAAGGCTTATAATGCACCTTTCTGTCTTCTTCCGGCGGAAGCTTCCTATAATCTCCGAACATATGGATCAGATACTCTTCCCACAACTTCGGACCGCGAAGAAGCATTCCCTCGAACTCCCACAAGCTGTATTCATCATAGGTATCCCCAAAATATACTCTCGGTACGATTTCTCTCGTTTTATAAGCGCCGGTTAACGTTCCCGCATATTCCGCCGTCTCTGCATCCTGTTCATGAAACAGCCTATCCATCCGTTTATAAATGTTCTTTATCTTCAGGACCTTATATAAACGTAATGCCCGTACAATACGTAATACCGTCTGCTCCCATTTGGACCGGCTGGTACGGATTCCCGTATGCACATTGGCTGTTCCGCAAAGGAACCGAAGCCACATAGCTTTTGCATAGTATACCTTGCGCTCCGTCTCTCCGTCCGGAGTCCCGTCAAGAGGAATAATATCAATTAAATACCCCTT
The DNA here is from genome assembly GCA_017465475.1 of Lachnospiraceae bacterium. GTDB lineage: Bacteria > Bacillota > Clostridia > Lachnospirales > Lachnospiraceae > SIG307. Next base: position 20,154 of record JAFTWC010000012.1, on the reverse strand, counting down.
TCTGGTCGTGCGTTCTTCCAATAGTGCTTCCTGCAATTCTATCTTTGTACCGCAAATCTTTGCAAAGTAGCTTTTAAACGTATCATCCGTCTGCCATGACTCGATACGATATTCATCCCCTAATGCCGTCTTTGCTTCTCCCGATATCACAAGCTCAATCAACCGGTCATAATCTTTTCGCGGCATGGCCACATCCACGTCATCATCCCACGGAATAAATCCCTTGTGACGTACCGCCCCCAACAAGGTACCTCCGATGGCATAATAGCGTAATCCATACGTATTACACAGCTTTACAAAAGCTTTTAAAGCCCCCAGTTCTATTTCATGCAGTTCCTTTAATACGGATGATGTCTCCCGTGGGTCGCCGGAACTGCCTCCTGTTTCTCCTTTCGTTTTCCCTTCTTCAATCACGTTTTCCGATTTCAAAAGCATCTTTTTCTTTTCCCAGTAAGCCGGCTGTAATGTACACTTTAAAATCACCCGTTCCGGAAGACTTCTGTAATGCTTTCCCACAAAAAAGCCGGCATAACGTGCTACTGCATCGGCGAAAAACAAAAACGCATCACCAAAGCGTTTCTGTGCTGCGCAAACGCTCAGTGCCCCCCATACATAGCGAACTCCCTCTTTCTCGGAACTTACCTTCCGAAACACCTGCGGATACTCCGCTTGGGATACCGCAAGATCAAAACTGCGCTTAAACTGTGCTTTTAAACCGTAGTTATGGGTATGATATACCTTTGCTTCTGCACAATAAACAATGGCATCTCCTGCTTCAATCAACGAAGCTCCGAAAATCATATCTTCATTAAATATCGTATTTGTAACAAAACCTCCCAGTTCTTCATAACGGCTTCTGCGATACATGGCACAGGCATTGGAAATCATGTAGGTTTTAATACCAAGCCGGTTCATATCCTGTTTTGTTTTTTTGACTGTCTCTGCCGGATAATTATGAAGTCGCAAATATGTTTCCGTAAACGTAGCATTTGCAGCTGCCATCTGTCTGGCATAGGCCGCCCCTACCGAATCATCCTCAAAACAGCGCACCAGGTTCTCCAATAAAAACTCATTTGCCGGAACCGCATCCTGCGTCATACACAACACAAGCTCTGCTGTGGAATAGGTCTTGATTGCCAAGTTCCTTGTTCCGCCGTGGTCAAACTCTTTTTTCTCTACCTTCACTAACTTTATTTCCACCGGAGTCAAATTCTCATCGTCGTTCTTTCCCGCAACTTTTTCCACTCTTTTCTTTAAATCCTGTACGGTAAACCCCTCTGCCTCCGTATTCATCAACACAACCTTTGCCGGACGCAGGGTTTGACGAAGTAACATCGTAAGCAACTGCTCCAGTTTTTTATCCGCTTTATATACCGGTATTATGATATCAGGCCGTTTCATAGGCACCTCCTAATTTCTCTCTTCTATCATACCTCACAATGCTTCCAATTACAAGCAAAAACCAAGCACCTTCATAAATTTTTAAGAGAAATAAAAACAAGGTCAAGCACCCCTGCATACGATATGTTGTAATCAAAAATTTTGGAGGAAATCTTCATGGGAAACTTATCTAATTGCGGTATCGGTGGCGCTAACAACGGTGGTTGCAGCTGGATCATCATCTTATTACTTCTGTTCTGCTGCGGCGGTTGCGGTAACAACAACGGTGTAGGCGGCGGCAACAGCGGCTGCGGTTGCGACTGCGATTGCGGTTGTGACTGCGGATGCGGCAACAACAACGGTGTAGCAGGCGGCAACAGCGGTTGCAGCTGCTTAATTATCATCCTTATCCTTCTGTTCTGCTGCGGTGGCAACAGCTTCTGCTAATCACCATCCCGAATAGAAAGCAAAAGGGAATCCCGCAAATAGGATTCCCTTTTGTTTTTATATTTTTAAGCTTACTGTTCGGAATACTTTGCAGAAAGTTCGTTAATCGTACCATCCGCAATCATCTTATTTAATACTTCGTTAATCTGCTCCAACAACTCGGTATTTTTCTTATTTACAGCAATACCGTACTCCTCGGAGCTGAATGCCTCTGCATCTTCCACAATCTTTAAGCCCTCATTGTCACCCACATACTTCTGTGCGGTTGCGGAGTCAATAACCACAACATCACACTTTCCGTTTACAAGCTCCATGATAGCTTCAGACCCCTTCTTGAATGCTTCGTAAGGATAGCCCATCTCCTTTACGCAGGACTCACCGGTATATCCCTGAATAACCACAATCTTCTTGTCAGCCATATCGGTAGCCTTTGCAATGGAAGAATCTTCCTTTACAATCATTACCTGCTTCGCAGTGTAATACGGAACAGAGAAGTTTACTTCCTCCGCTCTTTCCGGATCAATGGTCATACCTGCGATAACCGCATCTACCTGACCGTTCTGAAGGGCAAGAAGCAAAGAGTCAAACTCCATGTTCTCAATCTGTGCGGTCTTACCGATTTCATCACCGATCTGCTTTGCAATTGCCATATCGATACCGTCATACTCACCGATTACACCGTTGGCTGCTACAAATTCAAACGGAGGGAACTCTGCATTGGTACCGAAGGTAATGGTATCTGCCTTTTCATCCTTACCGCCGCAAGCCGCAAACATTGCTACAGTCATCACACAAGCTACTGTCAGTGCAAACTTCTTCATCATCTTTTTCATTTCTTATTCTCCTTGTCTTTTACTCTTCTATTTTTAAAGCACTTTGCTTAAAAACAGCTTGGTTCTCTCATTCTGAGGATGATCAAAAATCTCCTCCGGAGTGCCGCTTTCCAACACCACGCCGCCATCCATAAATACCACTCTGGTCGCCACTTCTCTTGCAAATCCCATTTCGTGGGTTACCACCACCATGGTCATACCGCTTTTGGCAAGATTTTTCATAACATCCAATACTTCTCCCACCATCTCCGGGTCAAGGGCACTGGTAGGCTCGTCAAAGAGCATAATCTCCGGTTCCATGGCAAGAGACCGTGCGATGGCAATACGCTGCTTTTGTCCTCCGGAAAGCTGTACCGGATAGGAATCTGCCTTATCGGAAAGTCCTACGATTTTAAGAAGTTCCTCTCCCTTTTCCTGCGCCTGCTCTTTTGTCATCTTTTTCAGCTTCACCGGCGCCAATGTGATATTTTCCATTACGGTCAGATGAGGGAATAAGTTGAAGTGCTGAAACACCATACCCATCTTCTGACGCACTTTGTTCACATCTACCTTCGGCGCATTAATCAGCTCATCATCCACATAGATCTCGCCCTTATTCGGCTTTTCCAACAAATTTAAACAACGAAGGAACGTACTTTTACCGGAACCGGACGGTCCGATTACCACCACTACTTCCCCCGGACGGATGTGCTCATCGATTCCGTTTAATACATCCAATTTTCCAAAACTTTTATGTAAGTCATTTACCTTAATCATACACTGCCCCTTTCTACCGTATATCCGACTTTCTCAGTCTCTTTTCGATGACTCCCAGGACTGTGGTCAGTATTTTAATCAATACAAAGTAAATAATGGCGGTAGCTATTAACGGCATCATAGCCAGATAGGTAGCACTCTTAATAAAGTCGCCGGCCTTCTGAATATCCATAAGACCTACATAACCTACAATTGCCGTTTCCTTAATCAACGTAATAAACTCGTTGCACATGGCCGGAAAAATATTCTTTACCGCCTGGGGAACCACAATATAAAACATGGTCTGCACACCGGTAAGACCAAGAGACCGGCCCGCCTCTGTTTGTCCTTTATCGATAGAAAGAATACCGGCACGAATAATCTCCGATACATAGGCACCGGAATTAATAGAAAACGCTATGGCCGCAATAATCCATTTTTCCAAATCCACCGTAGCGAATACGACAAAATAGATAATCATAAGCTGTGTTACCGAAGGTGTTCCGCGGATCACATCTGTATATACTTTACCTAAAAAGCGTAACAGCTTATTCTTGGATAAACTGCAAATTGCAATCAAAAAACCGATAATCAGGCCCAGAAAAGCCGCCAAAAGAGAAATCTTAATGGTAACTCCGATACCTTCCAACAACAACTTATATCTATCTTCTCTGATAAAGCACTTTTCAAAGGTTCTTGCAAACTCGGCAAACCATGCAGAAATACCGTTTCCGCCGGTAAGCCAGACCAAACACTGATTCATCTGTGTTCTCCTTCCTTACTTTTCCTTCTTTAATATCTCCCGCAACCGGTCCACCGCCTGCACTACTTCATCCACAATATCTGCAGCCCTTTTCGCTTCTTCTTCGGTTACTTCGATATAATCTTCTCCGGGATATCTCGCACCGTAATAAAAATCCGATAAAAACAGCGCCTCTTCGATTTTCATTACCTCGAATCCGGTTTGTTTTTTTATTTCACGCACCAGCGTCTGTATTTTATGGCTACGCAAAAGATCTGTATTTTCTTCCTCCACACACCAACGGTCCAACACATGTTTTAACAGCTTTTCCACAATCTGCTGGGCCTGCACGCCGATAGCATTATGGGTATGTTCTAAATGAATCCCCTGCACCAGCCATTTAAAATGCTCATAATCATTCATTGCCACATCATAGTAAGAACGTTTATCCATCGCATTTCCTCCACAAAAGCTTCGCATCCCGTACAAAATTCTTTAAAAAAGTATCCTCCGGATTCGCTAACGCCGGCAACGAAATAAAAGCCAGGTCCACTTCACAAGGAAGCCCTTCTACCGTGTCCCTCAAATTTGCAAGTAACACCCGGTCAGTTATCTTCTGCTCCGTAACCACCGCAATATCCACATCACTGGAACTGCGAATGCTACCGTCCCTTGCCGCACTACCAAACAGTACCAATGCCGCAAGCCCCGGAATGTTCTCTGTAAGCAACAGTTCCGTCACACGACTTATCGTTTCGCAAAAACGTGCCGGAAGCAACTCCGGCTGTGCCTGTACCATCCGGTCAAATATTTCGTTATGCATGCTCTGCCTCCGTTCCGTTTTACGGTCAGTTCTGTTTATTAAAAATACAAATCCACGTTATACTTTACCATAAAAGAAAGATTCTGTCTATATCAAAAATCTCCGACGCATAGTAAAACTGTGCCTTCCCAAAGGAAAAGCACAGCTTCTCTCTCCTTACTCTTTCCATTCTATCTCTTTCTTCAACCGACACCGAAACATTCCGGTAGACTTATGAATATAAAATGCACCTTCACGTTCAATGATTTCTTTCACTTTGGAAAGAAACTCTTCCTTTCGATCCTTTATCAGCTCTGCTGCATTTCCCGGAAAAGAATACACATATTCATACACCGGCTCCGCCGTATCCACTAAAAGGTCCGAATCACAAATCACACATTCTATGTCCTCAAACACCGTTTGAAGCTGTTCTTTGCCGTTTTCCAACCGGAATCCGCAGGATACCCGATGAAACGGCACCTCAATTTTCGAATCAAACCGTTCCACAAACTCGTACAACTCCTGCATATGTTGCTCTCCTATGGTGGTGGCACAAAACATTCCCTCCGGCTTTAACAACATTTTTACCTTTTGAAACAGGTCCTGTCGTTTCTCCACATGATACAACATATGGTTTGCCGTAATCCGGTCATAACTTCCGAGAAGGGACAGACAATTGGCATCCGCCACCTCATAACGAATTGTAATATTCTTCTCCCTTAAAACATCCAGTTTCGCTGCCAAACCTTCTTTCGCTTTCTCCAACATTCCTTCGGAATAGTCCGTCAGTAAAAAAGTCAGATTCCGCGGTAACTTCTCCGCCATCGCCACCAGATTTGCCGCGTTTCCGCATCCCAGGCAAAGAATGTCCATGCCTTCGGAAAGCTCCAGATTTTCCAAAACCCAGTCTGCCCACGGCAATTTCCCTGTACTGTAATTATGCAGACTGATACGACGATTTAAATTATCATCGCTACGGTACTGCTTAATAATCATGTCCGAAACCTCTAAAATGCGAATGGCTTCCAAAAGATTTTCCCATGTTTGTCCCACCTCTGCCGTTTGCACCTTATCCACCGCATCAATCACACGATCCAAATGGCGCTTCTTTTCGTTAAGAAGCTTTTTCTGTTCTTGTAACGACTCTTCTAAACTAAGCGTGCTGTTACAAACCGTTTCCTTAATCTGTTCCAGAGACATCCCCAAGTACCGCAACAATAAAATCCGTTGCAGAGTTACAATGGAAGACTCATCGTAATACCGATATCCTGCTTCGGAATATCCAACAGGTTTCAGTAGTCCCTTTTCATCATAAAAACGTATCGTCTTTGCCGACACTCCGGAAATCCTTCCGAATTCACCAATCGTATATTGCTTTTTTTCCATAATAACCTCCGTTTTTCACTTTATATTGTTCTTAACGGATGTCCGGACCATCCTCACACACCTATCATAAACCTTCCCGTAACAGGAAGGTCAAGCACTTTTTTAACTGCGCATTTTATTCGGTGCCGGCGTCAGTCACTTCCTTCACCAGCTGCCAGGCAATACTTCCTTCTCGAATTTTTCCGAGAGCCTCTGAAAACGGCACCCACTCCGCGTCATCTACTTCCACGGAAAGCACCAAATCAGCTTTCTTCACCTTTGCATGGAAGCCTAACATCAGCATCTCCTTCTTCTCATAGGGATAGCTTTTTACAAAGCGAAGCTCTTCTACCTTCTGCCCGATTTCCTCTTCAATCTCACGACACGCACATTCTTCCGCTGCTTCTCCGATTTTCATAAAACCGGACACACACACATACCTGGTATCCGATAAGTATCCCTGCTTTAACAGTGCTACCTCACCATGCTCATTGGTCACGGCACAAATCACACAAGTGGCAAACATATCAAACAGCGGCATGCTGCACGGCTCACAAAAAGGCACAAGACCTTCATCGCCGATTTCCTTTTTAGTAAGTTTACTTCCGCAATGCGGACAATAAGTAAAACGCATATAAATACTCCTTATTTTAAATTTTCCCAGTCAATCCGCTCATTCTTATAAAAGAACTCCCGGTCACGCTCTCCGATTTCTCGAAGCACGCGGCACGGATTCCCCACCGCTACCACATTAGCCGGAATATCTTTCGTAACAACGCTTCCCGCACCGATAACGGTATTATCCCCGATGGACACTCCCGGCATAATCATTGCTCCGCTGCCAATCCACACATTTTTTCCGATGTGAACGGCTTTTACATACTGCATCCTTCTCTTCCGAAGTTCCGGATTGATGGTATGATTGGTGGTTGTAATCACCACATTGGGAGCAAACATGGTGTCATCTCCCACAAAAATCTCCGCATCATCCACACAGGTTAGATTAAAGTTGGCATATACATGATTTCCGAAATGTACATTCTTTCCTCCCCAATTGGCACGAAGGGGTGGTTCAATATAACATCCTTCCCCTATACTTCCCAGCATTTGTTTTAATAACTCTTGTCGTTTCTTTCCCTCTGACGGACGGGTCATATTGTAGTCATATAAAACTTCCAAACGGCGTTCCTGCTCAGCCTGTAGTTCCTCATCCCACGGATCATATACAAGTCCCGCTTCCATTCGTTCTCTGTGTGTCATGGTAACCTCCTCATCAGAATGTTTTCATCTATTACAACTGTTACATTCCCTTTTATTATAACAAAAACGCCGCAAAGTTCAATGAGAACTTTACAACGCTTTCGCTTCGGAGAACACCGGTCAACCTGCCGATGTCAGAATATGAAAAATCCCTTTCTTTCTGTCTATTCAGCTTTCTCGTGACGGGCATCCAACTCTGCCTGCATCTCACCCAAGGTCTTCTTATCCAGGTTATAGATTACCGCAAGTCCGATAAACTGCATGATGGCACTAAACATATACAATCCGGCAACCAACCAGCACATATTGTAAGCGGTTGAAGCAGACTGTGCACCCACACCAAGCTTTGAATTATATCCCAAAAAGCCCATTAACAAAAGTACTACAGACGGTCCTACGCCCTGTGCCAGCTTACGGAAGAAGGAATGTAAGGAATATACCGTTCCCTCTTCTCTTTTTCCGGTTTTCCACTCATTGTAGTCAATGGCATCTGCCATAAGTGCCCAGGAAACACAAGTGTAAATACCCATACCAAGTCCGAAAATACACAATGCTGCAATGTACAGAACAAGTGCAATGCCCTTATTCGGAATCAGCGGGAAGATAAACATCATAACACCACCAACCAAGGACACCACGGTTCCTGCAACAGATGCTTCCTTCTTACCCCATTTACCCACAATTTTCTTAATAAACGGCATAAAGAGGAGCATCGGTAAAAATCCGATTAACTGTACAATACCGGAAAGCTCTGCCATACCAAAATAAATTGCGAACATAATAGAAGTTGCGGTGGTAGCAGACTGCATTCCAAGGAACATTCCCATTGCCGCCAAAGTAGCACCTACAGCCGGACGGTTCTTCATGAAATTTCCGAAAGCCTTGAGTACGTTAAACTTCTCTGTTTCATTGGTCTTTACCTTATTTTCATCCACACGAATGGTGATGGTCTTAATCATGAACAGGAATGCAATAAAGCCAAGCACACCCATCAAAAGTGCCGCAAAAAATACTCGTTCTCCAAGAAGCTTCTGTACCTGCTCACCGGTTTCCGCATTAAGAACCGGCTCTCCATTTTCATCCACAACCTTTTCCCAAATAATCATCGGAAGAATAATATTCGGAAGAAGATTACCGAACATGGAACCGATACTGCGCCAAGTAGAAAGCTGTGCTCTTTCTCCTGCATCCTCAGTTACCAAAGAAAGCATGGAACCGTACGGAACGTTTGCAATGGTATAACATGCATCCCATACAATATAACCGAGAATAAATACAATTGCCTTAATCACAACAGGCGCATTCGGAACAGGGATAAACACCAATGCTCCTGCCACCAGCAATCCGATGGCTCCAATCAGAATATACGTCTTAAACTTACCTAACTTGTACTTTCTTCTGTCTGCATCAATCATGGAACCGATTAACGGGTCATTCACTGCATCCCAAATCTGTACCGCCAAAAGCAATGCGGAAAGCAGACCGGTCTCCAGCATCATGAAAACCAACCAGAAGGTCTGTACCGTTCCTTTGAGTGAGAAACTCATGTTACAACCGAAATCACCGGCAGCATAAGCGACTTTGTCTCTCATGCCAAATTTTCTTTTTGTCTCCATACTATTGCCTCCCTCTTGTATTTTGCGGTGGGCTAACCGCCCCCTTGGGTTCTACGGTTACTGTGTTCCTTTTCTCTATATTACTTCTTCTTTATCTTATTTAACTTTTTGTTAAGCTTTAACATTTCTTCCTTTGTCGGCGGTTGTGCTCCCATCGCCCCCATCATGGACAAGAGACGTTTTACCGTGAATCCTCCTAAGAAGCCCATCATGTCCTTGTTATCCATCATGGAACCTGCATCTACCATTGTTTTCTTACCCTTCATGGCTTTTTTCATAAGTCCGATAAAGAGAAGCTTACCCTTTGTGGTCGCAAGTACATCGCTTGCTTTGTCGTTGATGGAATAATATCCCTCCGGTGCGGTAATCTCAAACCAGTTCAACACATCTCCGGTTTCTACAATACGGTACGCATCATTGAACTTATCCACCTTAACAATCGTTGACTTATCTTCGCAATTGCCTGCCTTTGCCACAAGTTCCGTTGTTCCTTCATTCGGCACCTCAAAGTAGAAGAAATGCACATCGCTGGTCTGCTTTCCTAAGCTCTTGCCGTTTGCAAACAGCTCCACTTCCGGAAGATTGGAATATACCGTTACCTTCGTCACTTCCTCTACACGATCCACATAACGCTTGCTGCAGATGTGGACGAACGGTTCGTCGGAAAGCCATGCCTTATAAGCGTAAAAAGCATCCTTCTTATAGGTTCTGTCAAAGTTCATCAGACCCTTGTGGTTCATGCCGTCCTCGCCGCCTTCTGCTCTGCTGTCGGCAGCAAAGTCAAACATATTCCATACATGAGTTGCCCAAATATACTTTCTTGTAAATAACTGCTTAATGAGTTCTTCGTGATAATATGCCTGATATTCCTCGGAATAATCCCCCTGCTCCGGATTGGAGTTATGCCAGTTCAGTGCTTCACAACCGTACTCACTCATACCTACCGGAATGGTCGGATGCTCCGCGTGGAACTTATCCATCCACGGACCGTTCATGGAAGTATCCCCGCCGTACCAGCCGAAATAATGGTTCCAGGATACCGTATCCGGAATCTTTACATACTCGCTGTCTGTCGGACACATGGATACTATCGCCATGGTAGTTAATCTGGTCTTGTCCCACTCGTGACAAAAATCATTTAAAATACGGTGATTTTCAAGCAAATCAGGATCATCCGCACCCTTCATGGAAATCTCATTGGAAAGTCCCCATACGAAAATTGACGGGTGGTTATAATTCTGTGCCAAAAGTTCCTTCATCTGAGAAATCGTGTTCTCACGGCCCTTCGGCATGTGATTGGAAATATACGGAATCTCTGCCCAAAGCACAAACCCCATCTCATCACATAAATCATAGAAATACTGTGCATGCTGATAGTGTGCCAGACGAATGGTGGTTGCACCAACCTCGTAAATCAGTTCCGCATCTTCTTTATGATGCTTCGGTAACAGTGCATTACCGATATCCTTTCTGTCCTGATGACGAGACACACCGCGAAGCGGATATTCCTCACCATTTAAGATAAATCCTCTTTCCGGGTCAATGGAAAAGCTACGACAACCGAACCGAACGGTTCTTGCATCCAACTCCTTCTCACCCTCTAAAAGTGTCGCTTCTAAAGTGTAGAGAAACGGGTCCTTACGACCGTTCCAAAGATGTGCATTCGCAATAACAAAATCAACCTTTCCGTCCTTTGCGGAAACTTCCCTCTCAAAAGCAACCGCATCGCCGGCTTTTACAACATACTTTACGGTTTCGTCACCGGAAAGGCCGGTAAAATAACCTATAACATTTACCTTTGCGTCTGCTCCGTCCATCACCGGAGTTACCTGAATACCGGGACCTCCAAAGAAATCCAAATCAAAGTGGGCCTTCGGCACACAAATAATATTCACATCACGGTAAATACCACCGTAGAAGGTAAAGTCTGCCATCTGCGGATATACTCTGTCGTTCGGCGCATTATCAACCGCTACCACAATCTCATTTTCTTCTTTTAACAGCTCTGTGATATTGGCACGGAAAGTTGAGTAACCTCCGTCATGATGTACTGCCAAGGTCCCGTTCACATACACATCCGCAGAGGAATTTGCTCCGTCAAATTCGATGTAAACTTCTTCTGCTCCGTTACATTCAGTAAGAGCAAGCTTCTTTGTATAATAACAGGTTCCACGATAATAATCATTTCCGCCGTCTTGCCCATCCTTTGCATTCCAGGTATGAGGCAAATCCACCTTCTCCCATCCGGTCAGGTTTAACGCACCATGATCAGCGGATACCATTGCCGCATCCTTTGTAAACAACCAAGCATCGTTCCAGTTAAATTTCATAACTCGTGTCCTCCTTTATATTAATCTTTCCTACTGATTTTATTTTACAAGAGCATAGCAACAAAAACTTGTATTTTTTTTGTTTGAGTTGTATAATATTTGTATGAGTTCATAAAAAGGGAGGTATTTTATGGAAGAACCGTCTTCGAATCTTGTACGCTGCCACGAACTGTTACAAAACGTATTGCAATCAGCATTTCGTATTACAACCATCTTATTTACCCCGCCCTATACCGACATTAAAAAAATAGATTTAGGATTACGTGCCATGGTCTGGACCGATTATAACGAGGAACAGCAAAACATTTCTTTTGGAGAAACCTCAGGTGAACACCGTCTGCTTATTGTGAAGAGTAATTTAGGATTTTACAATATTCTCGCCTTAATCGAAGGAAAAGGGCAACCGGATTTCCTTGCCATCGGCCCCTTCCGGGACGAAGAGCTTTCCGCGAATTATTTTACTCAAATACTAAAAGACTCCCGTATTTCTCCGGGTGAAATACAGTCTTTGAAACACATCTATGAACAAATGCCTTATGCCCTTCCTGACTCTGTTACAGCCGTAGTAAAGCACGTACTCTCCGTTTTCTATCCGAACTTTTCTCAAATAGTTCCGGAACTGATGCAATACGCAGAGCAAAAACGCGATATTGACATCAATCGGGAACTTTTAGATGCCTATACCATAGAACATGCAGAAGAATATCGAAACTCTTTGTTTGACTTTCTCTCGATTTTAAAAACCGGGGACAGTCCCCGCGCCCAACGTGCACTGCACTCTTTTTTAGAAAATGCCCGTCTTACACACGATGGTTCCATGCGTGAATACCGATGGTTGTTACACAGTCTTAACAATTATTGTCATACAGAACTGCTTACTACCGATATTCACCCTTACCACATTATCAAGCAAATGGTTTCCACCCGGACAAAAATCGACTCTATCACCACCATGGCAAAGCTGGAACAAATGCCGAATGAAATTTGTCATAAATACTGTTTGTTAGTGAAAAACTATGCTAATATCATGTATTCCAAACTGACCAAGGATGTCATTGACTATATAAGGTTGCATTTAGAGGAAGAATTATCCCTAAGCTATTTAGCGGAACATTTCAATAAAAACGCTTCTGCCTTATCCCATTCTTTCAGCACGGAAACCGGCATAAGTTTAACAAACTATATCCAACAAGAGAGAGTCCGGGAAGCCATTCGCTTGTTTAATACCACCGATTTTTCCGTTTCCGATGTCTCGATTATGGTAGGATATCAAGATTTTTCCTACTTTTCCAAGTTATTTTCAAAGCAGACCGGCATGAGCCCTCGAGACTATAAAAAGCACCGCTAATCTGCATTTTAACGGGCGCAATGACGAAAGAGCCCGCAACGCGGACTCTTTCGTCAAATGCGGATGCCCGGATTACTTCCAATTCCATCCTTCGCAACACTTCTTCCTTTTATAACTTCCAGATATCTTTATTATACTCTGCAATGGTTCTGTCTGAGGAAAAATAGCCGGCCTTTGCAATATTTACAAGCATTTTTTCCGCCCATGCCATTCTGTCTTCATAATCAGCGTATGCCTGTTCTCTTGCAGCCACATAACTGTCAAAATCCGGGAACGTCATAAACCAGTCTTTCTCGGTCAACTCCTTAAACAAACGCTCCAAACGGGACTTGTCCCCCAACTTCATAAGCGTTTCTCCCACAATAAAATCCACTGCCTGTTTGATAGTCTTATTTTCATTATAATACTTCTTTGCGTTGTAGCTTTCCTTTTTATAGCGTTCCACTACCGTACTGCTGTCATCTCCGAAAATATAAATATTCTCGTCACCTACAAATCGGTGAATTTCCACATTTGCTCCGTCTTCGGTTCCTAAGGTAACCGCTCCGTTTAACATAAATTTCATGTTTCCGGTACCACTGGCCTCCTTAGACGCAAGTGAAATCTGTTCCGAAATATCACAGGCAGGAATCAGTTTTTCCGCAAACGTGACATTATAATTTTCCACCATAACCACCTTTAAATATTTCTTAACTTCTTCATCCTTGTCAACAAGCTCTTGCAAACACAAAATCAAATGAATAATATCCTGGGCAATGGTATAGGCCGGTGCTGCCTTCGCCCCGAAAATCACTGTAATCGGCGTTTTCGGCTTCTTTCCCGACTTAATCTCCAGATACTTGGCAATCACATAAAGTGCATTTAACTGTTGGCGTTTATACTCGTGTAAGCGCTTTATCTGAATATCAAAAATTGAATTTTCATTCAGTTCAATTCCTTGTTTTTCCAACAAGTATTCTTTCAGTTTCAATTTCTTATTTTGTTTAATGGCAAGCAGTTTTTCCAGTACCTTCTTATCCTCACGGTAAGAAAGTAACTTCTGAAGCTCTCCTGCATCCTTTTTCCAACCTGCCCCGATCAGTTCCGTAATCCATCCGGCAAGCTCCGGATTGCAGTGCATGAGCCAACGACGGAACGTAACTCCGTTTGTCTTATTGTTAAACTTCTCCGGATATAACTTATAAAAATGATTCAGTTCCTCATTCTTTAAAATCTCTGTATGAAGCCAAGCCACACCGTTCACACTGAATCCGTAGTGAATATCGATATGGGCCATGTGCACTCTTTCATCCTTATCAATAATGTATACCGATGGGTCATCGAACTTTCTGCGTACTTTATTGTCTAAAATCTCAATAATCGGCATAAGCTGTGGTACCACCTTATTTAACTGCTCAATCTTCCACTTTTCCAGTGCTTCCGCAAGAATGGTATGGTTAGTGTATGCACAGGTTTTACTTACAATTCCGATTGCCTCATCTATTTCGATTCCGCGCTCCGTAAGTAAACGAATCAATTCCGGAATCACCATGGTCGGATGGGTATCATTAATCTGAATTACTGCATAATCGTACAAATCATGAAGATTGCTTCCTCGTTCCGAACATTCATCCAAAATCAACTGTGCGCCTGCAGACACCATAAAGTACTGCTGGTAAATACGAAGCAATCGTCCATCCTCATCCGAATCATCCGGATACAAAAACAAGGTAAGATTTTTCTCGATTTCCGTCTTATCAAAATCGATTCCGTTTGTAACAATAGATTCATCCACACCTTCAACATCAAACAAATGAAGCTTATTTGTTACACCGTCATAACCGGTTACATTGATGTCGTACATTCTCGCCGTAACATCCATGCCCCTAAATTTTACCGGATAAACCCGCTCCGTCTTATTTAACCAACTTTTTTCGCTCATCCAGGTGTCCGGTACCGTAGTCTGCGCATTATTCCGAAATACCTGACGGAACAAACCAAAATGATAGTTCAAACCCACACCGTCAGCGTTAAGTCCCAAAGTCGCCGCAGAGTCCAAAAAGCACGCAGCAAGTCTACCAAGACCACCGTTTCCTAAGGAAGGCTCATTCTCAATTTCTTCAATCTCACTAAGTTCCCTTCCGTTTTCCGCAAGTTGCTTTTTTACCTCGTCGTACAAACCAAGGTTAATCAAGTTATTGGATAAAAGCTTTCCGATTAAAAACTCGGCAGAAATATAATACAGTTTCTTCTTTCCTGCCTTTATATTGTTCTGCGATGCAAGACGATTCACTTCATTTAGCAGTACCACATAGATTTCTTCATTGGAACATTCTTTCATTTCCTTACCGTATTCGGCATGTAACATCTCATTTAAATTCATTGCAACGGCTCCTTCAAATATTATTATTATGTTGCATCAATCGTACTATAGTGTTATTATAACATCATAATGCACTTATTTCTTGCATAAAAAAGCCCGTTATTTGCACAATACTATCTTTTTCCAATTATAGGAGGATGCATATGCAACTTACCAACTACGAACTGTATCACGAAACTAAAAGCCATACTACTCCTGAGTTCCCATATAATACCTATCTTTGCTCCATTCCATTAGATTTTCCTTCCGTGAAACTCCACTGGCATGATGAAGCAGAACTTATCGTAATCAAAAAGGGAGAGGGCATTGTTTCCGTTGACCTTACTGAATATCATGTACAAACAGGAGATATTATATTCGTAATATCGGGACAACTTCACTCTATCTCACAATTTGAGAATCGCACCATGGAATACGAAAATATTATATTTAAACCTCATTTGCTGAAATCTGTCGGAAATGATCTTTGTTTTGAACAATTTCTTTCTCCGCTTTTTTCCGCAAATGTCACATCATCTGTCGCTATTTTGAAGGGAACACCGCTTCACAACACTGTTTCTGCACAAATTGAAGCCATCGATTCTCTTTGCGATAAAAAGCCAAAAGGATATCAAACGGCTGTAAAAGGTCATCTTTTTCTTATGTTTTTTGAACTGATAACTCACGGTAGTACCTCCCTTCTCCCTGACAGGAAAGGACTTGATAAAATGAAAGCCGTCATTTCCTATGTAGAAGAGCACTATGCCCAATCCATTACCATAGAAGAAATGGCGGCTTACTGTTATTTCAGTAAATCCTATTTTATGAAATTTTTCAAAGAGCACATGGGCATGAGCTTTGTCACCTATCTGAATGATTACAGACTAGAAGTAGCAGCGAATATGTTGCGTGCCACTGACGATACCGTTCTTACCATTGCCAATGCTTGCGGTTTTGATAATCTGTCCTACTTTAACCGTAGTTTTAAAAAGAAATACAGCATTACGCCGGGAAAGTACAGAAGATAGCTTTCGCGATACGCAGCGAATTCGTAATTTGCTTCGCAAATTCCTCATGCGCGTTGCGCTTCATAAGTACAAAAAACCCCCAGTGACAAGCACGCTTGCCCTGGGGAATATACAAAGCAACACGTCGTGTGCAACGAGCCAGCGAGCTCGCAGCTTAGCTCGATGCTACACGACTATTCTACGATGGTTGCTACACGGCCGGAACCTACGATTCTACCACCCTCACGGTCTGATTTTGCTTGTTTAGAAACTTAAATGTTACGGTTTTTGCCGCTTTTAGACTCATATTATGGGTATTTTACCTATTATTTAGCCTTTTTCCAGAGGAAAGTATCAAAAACGTATCACGCTTTTTCGTCCACCTAAGCCATAATATAGCATGGGCGAAAAACAATGTAAATCGGCATTTTTTACAAAATTATAAATATGATACATATTTCGCAAATCGTGATACACGTTTTGGAGGGTGTGATACGCGATTTTATGTATCACAATGCTTATTTTTAACAAAATGGCACACAATGTGTTCCTTTTTTAATGTGTCCCAGCACCGGTGTGATACACATTCAAGTAAAAGTACACACAGAAGGGGATTGTGTGTATCTTTACTCAAATCATTTACACATCTTCATACATGCATGAACTTACATGTCTGCTTGCATGTGCGTATGCAAGTCTACATACAAGTTAATTCACGCAAATCCAAATAGTTTCATCAATGAATTAATCAGCGTAATAACCGCTGTACTTCCCCCACATATACTTTTCAATGCCACAAGAAATCCCTTTTTCGGTTTATTATTTGCTTTAATATCCAATTCGATTTGCTTTAGAACCTCTAATATATCATCCTCTGATTCATTTTCTGTAACCGAAACTACTTCTTTTATCGAATTTATCAAATCTAGTGCATCGCTTTTGACCTCTTCGCTTATATCTACATTATTGCTAATGTTACCTTCGATATTATTTGCCACCACAACGGTTGAATAATTCGCGGTTATCCCATTAACTACATTAGGTTGATTTTTTCCTTCTTCACGAACTTTTCTATCATAACACATTCTTAAATGTTCACTTATGAAATCTATAAGCGGGTCGATAATATGCTCAATAAACTTTCGCATCTCATCATTTGTTGTGGATTTAGTACTTGTATAAACATGAGTCCCATACAACCTAGTAAAATCGCCTCCGAAATGTTCTACTGAATATTTAAGCATTTGATATTCTAAAGATATTTCTTCATCCATTACCGGGCTAATCTCAAAAGGACTAATCCAGTCTCTTTCTTGTATTATATTTTTTATATCAAATTTACAATTATTATGTTGCTCAACAAAATCTCTTATAAGATCTTGATTATCAATAACACTCATAAAACGCTTTAAGTTGGCATCACACTGCGAATAATCGGTTCTACTTAATCTACGCGCAACATTCCTAAAATTTGCTGAAATATCCTGTATTTCTTCGCTTGTATAATCTCTCATTTTATAATCCTCCCACAATACGGACAATAAAACCCTGCTGTAACATCCGATGACGTAAGCGCAATTATCTTGTCACAGCAATTCACTCTTACTCGTAACATATCATAATCCTTATTTTTAATTGCGATATCTGTATCAACTCTTTGCACTGGCTTAGTCTCGATTTTAATATGCTTTGACTTGATTCCTTTTAATGCCTCTACAAACATCCTTTCAGCTTCCGCAATAGCTATTTTTTGTACTTCTTCAATAACCTCTTCCGGCCAAAATGTATTCAATTTTTCCGATATACCACAAATGGGACAACATATATCATTTCCTTCCAATTCATCATTTAAATATGAACATTCCATTTTAAACCTTGACTTACATCTGTCGCACTGAAGAGTAACCAATCCTTCTTCATCCGCTTCCAATGAAGCTTTACCAATAGTTTTTGACATTATCTCACAACCTCACCTTCATCTCCAAACATATTTCTATAATTTTCACTCTATCATAAAAATCCAATCATATAATCAAATAGTGCATTTAAGAACAAGCTATTAACAGTTCGAGTGTCTTCATAAAAATATCTCCAATCAATAAAAGTCCTTGAAATAGCATCTAAATCTTCTTGAAATTTTATATCATTGTAATTAGCATCCGATATCTTCATCTGACTTACAACATTTCTTTTTATTTTGTCTCTATCATCTTCCGATATTTCTATATATAACTTATTTAACTCATGCAAATTTCCATAATTCTTGCCATTTTTTACTACCAAAGCCTTTAATGCCAATTCTATACTAAATGCTTTTATGGTTATCGCCGGTATCATTGTCTGTGCTAATAATTTATATGCCGATTCTTCCTTTAATTGTACTAACCCAGCTTCCCCAATTACTCCTAGAGCCTTAGCTGCATTTGCAAAAGTTATTGCACCTACTTTTACCTCCTCATACGTTTTTCCCATTTATTTTTCATCCTTCCCTTTTAAATAACGTCTATCTTTATTTGCTCCCACACATACAATTTCACCCTCATCTATCAATGGCTTGATTATTGTTTTAACTCGACTTTCCTTCAAACTAAGCAACTCACAAAAGTCTTGTAACTTATATTCACGGTTTTCTTTCATATACAGTAAAATTTGTTCTTGTTGCAGTTGTGTCTTGCGTATTTTCTTTTTATCGCCACTTTTTATCGCCGCTTTTTTATCGTCGCTTTTTATCGTCGTTTTTTTATCGCCGCTTTTTTTGAAAGAAAGTGACAGTACCGTTCTATCCGGGTCAAATCTCTCCTCAATTACCGGCTCTTCCCAGCCTTCGTCTGCCCAAACATTAAAGATGTTCGGCACACCACTTCCGGCGCGTTCACCGATATTGATAAGATTAAACATTTTCATAAGAGCCTTGTTTCGGGGATCGGATTCGCCACCAAGACGCATCTGCTTCTTACCCGTTCTGACATAACCAGGATTTGCTAAAACCAGCTTGTCTGGTTCCTTACGGATAACAACACCACGCAAACCATGATAATCTGCATTAATCAAACAGTTTGCCAAAGCCTCACGAAGTGCCTTGTGCACCGGAGTATCGTCAACACGTTCGCCACCTACCATTTTGAAAGGCACCTTAATGTCTTTAATAATCTTGTTGTAAACTCTAAAATAGAAGTCGCACACATTTCCGGACCATTCACCGGAACTAGACTGCAATCGGTCGCTCCAACGAGTGGTAGGGTCCAACTCTTCTCTGTAATCCAAGAAATATTCCGGGAAGTGACGCACGATGTTATACTCATCACCAAACATCAGCATACCTGCTGCCGTAGGATGCAACTTGCCATCCTCATCAGAAATAGCAGCCGCACCAATGCTTCTCAGATACTCATGGTCGCTCAGGCGCTCAAAAGGATGTCCCTCTTTTAAAGAACGATGACTGTTGCGATATCCATGAATGGTATCATAATTCAAATCTTCCATCGGAACCTTATCAAGCACTTCCATATCCATAGTGCGCTCGGTCTGGTCACGAAGCATGGTCTTTACCTGCAATCTGGTACAATGATAATCACCCTCGTAATTACGACGGAAAGTACCATTAAAAATATCATTGTTAATGTACACCGGCTTCTGCTCACGCTTTGCCATAGGCACATAAATAACCATGATAACATCTTTATTGTTACCAACTTCATAGGTCTGCACATCATCTTCTGACAAAAGATTAATATTTACCTTCTTGGGATTATTCATATTGTCCCAAAATTCCTTACGAAGCTTAGATGCATTCTGGAGACCGGTAGTTCTCCAACTACCATCTTTGTTTTCTTTGACACCAAGAATAATGACTCCACCATAGCAGTTTGCAAAGGAAGAATAGGTGTCCCACAAAGAAACCGGCAAACCACCTTCTGCTTTTTTCACTTCTCTTCTGTTGTCTTCTCT
>JAFTWC010000011.1 GCA_017465475.1 Lachnospiraceae bacterium | reverse complement strand
GGAAGTAAATGAGTACGCTCCGAAGATTGTTCAGATTCAGATTGATCCGGCAAAGATCGGTGAGGTGGTTGGTCAGAGAGGTAAGACCATCAACGCTATCATCGAAGAGTGCGGTGTTAAGATTGATATTACCGATGACGGTGCTGTTTCCGTATGCGGAACCGACCCGGCAGGTATGCAGAAGGCAATCGACTATATCCAGATTATCGTTACCGATTTTGAAGAGGGACAGGTTCTGGAAGGTAAGGTTGTCAGCATTAAAGAGTTCGGTGCATTCCTCGAGTTCGCACCGGGCAAGGAAGCTATGGTTCACATCTCCAAGATTTCCAAGGAGCGCATCAACCACGTAGAAGATGTTCTGACTCTTGGTGATGTTGTGAAGGCAGTTTGCCTTGGTAAGGACAAGATGGGCAGAATCAGCTTCAGCATTAAGGATGTAAAGTAGTTCAAACCGCTCTTTCGCACGAGAGAGACTTTAATTAGTCGGAAAATGAAATAGTTTCACGGGAACCCGCTCTCGCTCATGCACAAACGCAGCGGATACTAGGCTCAAAAATACTTCGCCAAGTACCGGCGTTTGCTTAAGGTTCCCTACTGAAACTTTTCGTTTTCCGACTTTTGTTTCAGGCATTTATGTGCGAAAGAGCTGGCGTGACTATTACTTTACAAGGAATAGGAAAAAATATAGTAATTAGGGGGAGGAGATTTGACCATGGAGAAGATTACATTTAGTGATCTTGCAGGTTATTTGAAACAGGGCAGAGAGATTGAGTTTGTCTGTAACGGCAGGAGGTATTCTATTACCAACCATGGGGGATTTTGGAATCTATGCGATGATACGGACCACATTCTATTAAATAAATTATGCCGATTTGCTGAAACGGAGATTCTTGTATCTAAAATAGCGGAGATTATCATTGATAATATGAAACTATCCCGGATTTTTGACGAGGGACTTTATGATGCAGAGGGGTTATATATTTTGTGAGTGGTAGAGAAAGTGACGGAGGGGAAAATGGTAAGAATAGCTAATGTGAATGACGTAGAACAATTAAACATCTTAAATAATGAATTTAATGGTGAGGGCGAAACAAGTATAGATAATATAAGGGAATCCCTTATAAATAATAAACAGGAAGTTGTCATTGTTGCTGATGAAGATGATATGCTGGTTGGATTTGTTTGTGTCCAACTAAAGAAATCCTTCTGCTACGATGATTATATGCCTGAAATTACAGAAGTGTATGTTAAGCCGGCGTATAGAAAAAAAGGGATTGCACGTGAAATGATTATTTTTGCAGAAACTTATTGCAGTGAGAAGTATCCCCTTCACAAGTACGAGCTTTTAACAGGGCAAGAAAATCTTGTTGCACAGTCGGTATACAGCAAACTTGGGTATGCAGATGATAAAGAACTTCATTTATCAAAACGAGTTAAGAAATAAACAACGTCCAATTTGTGTAACAGTTAAATAAACTTGAATTTGAAGGAGAAATGAAATGTGCAATTTAATAGAAGCAGATGCATGGATGCATAATGTATTAAGTGCTAGAACACCTCTTGATGTCTGCAAAAAAAAGTTTCAAGAATTCTCTCTTGGGCAGAATGTTTTTATAAGAGATGAGATACAAAATAATGTTATTCCGGATTTAGAGAAAATGGGATATAAGGATTCGGCAGAAGCATATAAAAAAATATTAGCTGTATTGGAATATATAATAGCAGATAAGCAATAGAGTGATAATTTTACAAAGGAGATTGTGATAAATGGAATATATAATACAAGATAAGAAGTTAATTTGGGATTTTGATGAAGCTGAAAGCAATGCGACAAAATTAAGAGATAATAATTTGTTCATTGAAGGTATTTGGAATATGAAAGATACAGTGGGCTATACCGATACTTGTGTGGGTGTAAGTATGTTATCTGATGATACTTTCTATTTTATTACATTTCGCGGATTGGGTTTCACTATGAGAGTGGCTGGTGATAATGTAGAGTTCATTAAGAAACAAATAACGAAGTGAGACAATTCCAATTTGTAGAGCTCTTGCATTTTAATTGTTTTAGAAATGTATGTCTCTGAATCGAAAAGGTCGAGATGTATTTAGAATAACAGAAAGGTTTTATTTGTATGGATCAAATTGAGTTAATCAGTCTGCCTAACGGCATCCGGGTGGTGTTAGAGCCCATGCCTTATGTGAAAACGGCGGCCTTCGGTGTGTTTGTGGGTGTTGGGTCCGTGTGTGAGACAAAAGAGAATAACGGAATCTCCCATATGATTGAACATATGCTTTTTAAGGGGACGGAGACTCGCAGTGCCAAGGAATTGGCAGATATTACGGCGAGATTAGGAGACACGGCCAATGCTTATACAGGAAAGGAGTACACTGCCTATTATGGTGTGACGATTGCGGAGGAGCTTTTTAAGCTCATAGAAGTACTTTCTGATATGTTGTTACATTCTACTTTTGATGGGAAGGCTCTTTCCAAGGAAAAGGGCGTTATCTGCGAAGAGATAGATATGTATAATAATTCTCCGGATGATTTGGTGCATGAAATGGCACAGAAGCGGGCATGGCAAGGGCATCCCCTTAGTTTTCAGATTTCCGGTACCAAGGGTGTGGTGCGGGGAATGACGAGAGAGAAAATTTTGACCTTCTATAAACGGATGTATCGGCCGGAACGTATGGTACTTTCCGTGGCAGGGGCTTTTGATAAAAAGAAAGTTATGGAGTATTTGCGGGCACTGTTTTGTCCGGAAGGACAGGATGCTGCGGCAAATGTGAAAAAAACCGGCTTGGCACCGGATAAACGGTACGGAAAGTATTACGGCGACAAGGACGGAACAGGAAAGCAAGGCGTAGAGTCGGCGCAGGAAATGACAGATACGCCGGTACAAAATCGTACGGTGGCTGAGTATACCCGAAATTTCTCCAAATCCTTTCAGGACATCTCACAGCTTCATATGAATCTGGTGTTTCCGGGGATTTCCTATTTGGATGAGAGCAGGCATATTGCCACTGTGTTTCAGTCGGTGTTCGGAGGAAGCAATAATTCCCTTTTGTTCCAGAAAATTCGTGAGGAAGAGGGCTTGGCTTATTCGGTATTTTCTTACGGGTGTCCGTATGCGAAGGAAGGATTGGTACATATTGATGCGGTAACAGCGCCGAACCAGGCAGAGACAGTATTTGATTATGCATTGGAAGTATGTAACACCATGAGGGAACAGATGATATCGGAGGAGACGCTTTCCACTCATAAGGCACTAATCCGTACCGAGGCGATTTTGTCAAAAGAAAGCGTACAGAGCCGTATGGAGGGCAACGGAAGGAATGTGCTGCTCCGGGGAAGAGTTATTGACAGAGAAGAAGAACTGGCTCAGATTGCGAAGGTGACGGCCGAGGATATCCAGAGGTTTGCGAGGGAAGTACTTTGCCCGGAGAAGATGAGTGTATGTCTGGTGGGAGAAACAAGAAGTGCCGGCCGGAAACTTATGCGGAAGTTTGAGCAACTGGGCTAAGATTTATACGATTCAAAGTAGAAAGGAAGATACGGCAGATGACATTACAACAGCTTCGCTACGTGGTAACGGTGGCAGAAACAGCAAACATTACAGAAGCGGCAAAACGGCTGTTTATTTCACAGCCCAGCCTGACCAGTGCCATCCGGGAACTGGAAAAAGAAATGCAGATTACGATTTTTCATCGTACCAATAAGGGTGTGACCGTATCCAATGAAGGGGAACTTTTTTTGTCTTATGCCAGACAAGTTTTGGAGCAGACCAGCCTTTTGGAGGAAAAGTTTTTGCATAAAAAAGAGCAGAGACCGCGGTTTTCCGTGTCTTGTCAGCATTATTCCTTTGCGGTGGATGCATTTGCGGCTGTGATTCGTGAGTTTGGCGAGGACCGGTATGATTTTACCCTTCGTGAAACCCAGACCTATGAGATTATTGAGGATGTTAGCCGGTTAAAGAGTGAAATCGGCATATTATATACTTCAGCCAAAAACGAAGAAGTGATTTTAAAGCTACTGAAGCAAAACGGATTGAAGTTTGAGCCGCTTGTAACGGCAAAGCCCCATGTCTCCATCTGTACGGATCATCCTTTGGCGAAAAAGGATGTGATTACTTTAGAAGAACTGGAGGAGTATCCGTATTTGTCCTTCGAGCAGGGAGAGTATAATTCTTTCTATTTTTCGGAGGAAATCCTAAGTACCCTGGATCGTAGTAAAAACGTCCGGGTAAAGGACCGGGCAACGTTGTCAAACCTCATCGTGCGTCTGAACGGATATACCGTTAGCACCGGTATGCTCAGCAAGGAGTTAAACGGCGAGAATATTATTGCAAAGCCTTTGGCGGTGGACGAGTCCATGCAAATCGGTATTATTATGCAAAAGGAAATGCCGCTGAGCCGATACGGGGCGGCCTATGTGGAGTATTTGAAGGGGTATGTGGGAAAGTAAATTTCTGAAAATGTAGAGTTTTTGAAGGAATGTGGTCTAATCTGATTAGAGAAGATATTCGATGAGAGGTGGTGCGTACTGATGATGTATCCGTTTATGACATTAGATGATCAGACCGAGATTGTACATTCTGAAATGAAAGCCGATGGTAGTGTTAAGGTTTATATGGAACGACCGGATGAGAAGGATTGTTTTCATTATGCAACATGCTACCTCCCGATGTATAAGTGGGAGGATGTATTCGGTTTTTCTGAAGACGATATGAATCGTTTAAAGAAGGTGGTAGAATCGACGGCTCATTTGATTTTACGTTATTCTAAAGAAGGAGGTTTTGAGAATGCCTCATGTTTTTAGAATTGGTGCATATTAGGTGTATTTTTGGTCAAATTAAAATATTCCGCTGGAACCGATTCATGTGCACGTGTCGGAAGGGAACCAACCGGTAATGCGGCTAAGATATGGATTACGAAGGCAGGAAAGTGCTATTTGTGTCACAATAATTCGCAGATTCCGGCAAGAATTCTAAGGAATATTATGGATATTATTGAAGCGCGAAGTGAAGAGGTTATTGATAAGTGGGTTAACTACTTTGGAAAGATAGAATATTACTGTTAAATACAACGAACGGTTGAACACTCATTGTGCTCAACCGTTGTTTGCTTTTTATGCTTCTTTCTGCTAGGATAGAGTCAGAGAAAGATACAGAAAAACGATAAGAAGGAGATTGGCTAATCAAGGAAAGGAGTATCACATATGAGCTTAGATTTGTTCAAAGAACGTCTTGCAGAAGCCAGAAAAGAAAAGGGATTTACCCAGGCAGAGTTAGCAAGACGTCTTGGTGTAACGGCACAGGCGGTATCAAAATGGGAGCGGGGGAATGCATACCCGGACATTGAGCTGTTGGACGGTATTTCTACGGTGCTTGATTGTTCGCTTGACCATTTGTTTCAATATGAAAAAGGGAAAAAGTCTTATGTGACTCAGGACAATCCGCAGTATCGGGCGCAGATTGAAGTTGCACTGTTAAAGGATGCCTTGGAAATACGGTTTGGGTACGGGCTGGTGGAGTTGTTTCTGGCAGAGCAGAAGCAGGGATTTCCTCAGATTCATGGCTTGCGGAGGGAGATGGCGGCAAAGTACGGCTTTTGCATTCCGACAGTACGACTGGCGGATGAGGCAACTTGTGAGCCGGATGAATATAAGATTTTGCTATATGGCAAGGAAGTGGCGTGCGGAACTGTAGTTCCGGATAAGTATTTTGTAGTAAATCAAAAGGAGCAAAATGAAGGCGATATCTCGGTGACGGAGCCTGTTTGGAATCTGCCGGGAATATGGACAGAACAGGAAAAGAATGCTGTTTCGCCCCTTCGTTTTATGATGCTTCATTTGGAACATTGTATTATGGAGCATTTACAGGAGTTGTTTCATTGCCAGATGGTGGCGGAACTGGTGGAAACTGTGGAGCGGAAGTATCCGAAGGTGGTACAGGGCGTGGTGCCGGAACGGGTGTCTTATTCCCTTTTGAAGAGGGTACTTCTGGTGCTGCTTTGTGAGAAAAAGCGTCCGATTCACCCGTTGATTCGAATTATTGAACTATTGGATGAGATGATAGACGAAAAGCCGACGGTGGAGGAAGCGGCGGAACGGGTGGCGAAAGCGTTGGAGTAACAAAACTTTACAGAAATACGTTTTTATGATAAAATGTAGCTTGCTATAGTTTAAAACTATAATAAGATGTTTGTTTTATGTATTTTTCAATATTGGTATCTTGTTGTATACTTAGAATAACAGATGAGAACATAACAGGCCCGGTGCCTGACAGAAAGGAGATTTTTATGAACTCTAATATTGAAACCAAATGTATCCATGAAGGCTGGAAGCCGACCCAGGGTGAGCCGAGACAGCTTCCGATTTACCAGAGTACTACCTTTAAGTATGACACCAGCGAGCAGATGGGTAAATTGTTTGACTTAGAGGCAGACGGATATTTCTATACGAGACTGCAGAATCCGACCAATGATGCGGTGGCAGCGAAGATTTGTGCCATGGAGGGCGGTGTTGCGGCTATGCTTACTTCCTCCGGTCAGGCAGCAAACTTTTATGCGATTTTCAATATTTGTGAGGCAGGCGACCACTTTATCGCATCTTCCTCCATTTACGGCGGTACTTATAATTTGTTCGGTGTATCCATGAAGAAGATGGGCATCGAGTGTACCTTTGTTGATCAGACCTTGCCGGCAGAGGAGCTTGAGAAGTACTTTAAGCCGAACACCAAGGCAGTATTCGGTGAGACCATTACCAACCCGACCGTTGGTATCTTTGATTTTGAAAAGTTTGCTAAGCTGGCCCATGACCACGGTGTACCGCTTATTGTAGATAATACCTTTGCAACTCCGGTAAACTGTAGACCGTTTGAGTGGGGGGCAGATATTGTTACCCATTCCACCACCAAGTATATGGACGGTCATGGTGTTGCTGTGGGCGGATGTATTGTAGACAGTGGTAACTTTGACTGGATGGCACATGCAGAAAAGTTCCCGGGACTTACCACTCCGGACGATTCTTACCACGGAATTACCTATGCGGAGCGTTTTGGTAAGGGTGCTTACATTACTAAGGCAACTGCACAGCTTATGAGAGACTTCGGTTCTATTCAGTCTCCACAGAACGCATTTTACTTAAATCTTGGTCTTGAGTCTCTTCATCTTCGTATGGAGCGTCACTGTCAGAATGCTTTGGCTGTGGCAAAGTTCTTAAAGTCTCAGGAGAAGGTGGCTTGGGTTCATTATGCGGACCTTGAAGGCGATGAGTACCACGAGCTTGCAAAGAAGTATTGTCCGAAGGGAACCTGTGGTGTGCTTGCGTTTGGTGTCAAGGGTGGAAGAGAGACAGCAATTAAGTTTATGGATTCCCTTAAGTTTGCTTCCATCGTTACTCATGTGGCAGATGCGAAGACTTGTCTGCTTCATCCGGCAAGCCATACTCACCGTCAGCTTACCGATGAGCAGCTTGCAGAAGCAGGAGTAGCAACGGATCTTATCCGCTTGTCCGTAGGTGTCGAGAATGTGGAAGATTTGATTGCGGATTTACAGCAGGCGTTAGATCAGATTTAATTGAAACGAATATATAGATTGAAGCAACCTTGGTATGAATTTTCTGCTAAGGTTGTTTTGGTTTTATGTGGAAAATTGAAAGAGATTGTCGAAAAAACGACAGTCTCTTTCTTTTCTTTTTGAGGCAAAAAAGAAAAGAAAAACGCACTATTCAAGGAGAAGATTGCGTTAGAAAGAAAACAGACAAATGATTGGTGGAAATTGCAACAAATGTACAAACAATACTACGAAAGTTCTACACATTTTAGGTATCAAGTCTCAAAAAGGTGTGATACAATAAGAATGTATCTTAATTATATGCGCAAATTGATAAATTTATAACGAAAGGAGGTTATCTGGGGGAGTCTGTCAGATGGGCATATAAGAAAGACAAACTTGTTACTTTATTGGAGGTTAAAATGAAAAAGAGTTTTAAAAAATTATTGAGTAGTGTAGTTGCGACTGCATTATTACTTGGTACTCTGTTTGCTCCGGTGAATCGTGCGGATGCAGCAGGAGAGACATTACTTAATACATACGGTGCCGCGTTCGGTTACAGCGGAACCTGTATCAACTTATCTCAGTTGAAAAATGCCAATGACTTAGCTTTTTTAAAGCAGCATTACAACAGTGTAACCCTTGAAAATGAAATGAAACCGGATGCAATGCTTGGTTGGTCTCCGAGCTTGATTTCCAGAGAAGAAGCGAAGAATCAGGGCTATTATATCCCGTCCGGTATGACCGAAACCTACGTTCCGAAGATTAACTTTGCTACTGTAGACGAGGCACTTAGAATTTGTAAGGCAAACGGATTGAAGATGCGTGCACATACCCTTGTATGGCACAGCCAGACTCCGGACTGGTTTTTTAGAACCGGATATTCCACCAACTATGGCTATGTTTCCCAGGCACAGATGGATCTGCGTATGGAATATTACATTAAGTCTGTAATGAATCATGTGTACACCGGTCAGTATGCCGATGTAGTATATTGTTGGGATGTTGTAAACGAGTACCAGCATGCACAGAATTCCGGTTGGTTAAAGATTTACGGTGACGTAACTAACTATCCGTCTTTTGTAAAGAAAGCATTCCAGTATGCACATGATACCTTAAAGTATTTTGGCAAAGAAAATTCCGTAAGCCTGTTCTATAATGATTTCAATACTTATATTGAGCAGGACGATATTGTTACTATGATAAATTACATCAACTCTAACGGCAAGATTTGTGACGGTGTGGGTATGCAGTCTCATCTTGGAACTACCTATCCGAGTGTGGATTACTATATCGGTGCAATGAAGAAGTTCTTGAATGCGGGCTTTGAAGTACAAATTACAGAGATTGATGTTACCAATAAGGGTGATGTTGATATGGCAAATTATGTATATAATTTGTTAAGTCAGGTATGTGCGCTTAAGAAAGGCGGCGCAAAGATTACCGGTATTACCTGGTGGGGCTTGTCAGATCAGGTAACCTGGATCGCTAACGCAAGTCCGCTTCTGTTCTCCAGCACCGGAAACGCAAAGTATGCATACACTCGTGCAATCGAAGCTTATACCAAGTCCGGTCTTTCCGGCGGTAGCAGCAATTCCGGTAATAACGGTAGCAGCAACAGTGGTTCTGTTTCTACCAGCGAAAATACCATTCAGTGTGAGAGCATGACTAAGAGCGGTACCTATACCGGCAACATCAGTTCTCCGTTTAACGGTGTGGTTTTATACGCAAACAACGATGCTGTTTCTTTTAATAAGTATTTTGCATACGATACCCATGATTTCACCTTAAGAGGTGCATCTAATTGTGGCACCATGGCAAGAGTAGATTTGGTAATCAATAACGAAACCAAAGGAACGTTCTACTTTGGTGATGAGTATCCGGCAGAGTATACCATAAAGGGAGTGAAGCATCCGACCGGTGACATCAATATTAAGCTTGTAGTAACCGCAGATGACGGTAGCTGGGATGTATATATGGATTACCTTGCAGTAGGTTCTGCATCCAACAGCGGAAGCAACAATACTACTCAGCAGGTTGCATTCGACAGCACAACCAAGTATAAGTTAACTAATAGAAACAGCGGTAAGGTATTAGATGTTCAATACGGTTCTAAGGACAACGGTGCAAACGTTCTTCAGTATACCGATGAGGGTAATGCTAATCAGAAGTGGTATTTGATTCCGACCGGGGATGGTTATTATACAATTAAGAATGCATATACTGAGAAGCTTGTAGATGTTTCCGGCAAGTCTAAGGAAAACGGCGGTGACGTAATCCAGTATCAGTCCAACGGCGGTACGAATCAGCAGTGGAAGATTGAAGCTACCGACAACGGTTACTACAGATTGATTAACAGAAACAGCGGATTGGCACTTGACGTTTCCGGTAAGAGCACTGCAGATAACGGTGATGTAATACAGTGGGCTTATAACGGCGGTACAAACCAGCAGTGGAAAATTGAAGCAGTAAACTAATTTAAAACGGAATACGTTGACAGAAAAAGTTAAGAAGGGGCTGTAAAACTCCATTAAAATCGCTGAGGTCATGCGACCTCGGCGATTTTTTTCAATTATAAGGAGCGAAGAGGATTCGTATAAAGAAACGAAGAAGCGAGCATACTGTTATCAAATGAAGAAGGGAACGGTAATGGTATGGAAAATGAAGAAACAAATAAGAAAAGCAACGCCGTTGATGATAGATCAGAGAAGCGGGAGACAGAAAAGCAACGGGACGAGAAAATTTCTGAGTATGGACAAACCGTATTAAACGCAGATGAACCGGGGAAAAAGATTCATTTGTTGTCAATTATCGGAGAGATTGAGGGACATGAGTGTTCCCCGCAGAATATGAAGACAACAAAGTATGAGCATGTACTTCCGCAACTGGCTCAGATTGAGGACGACAAAACCATCGGAGGACTACTTGTGTTGTTAAATACGGTAGGGGGTGACGTGGAAAGCGGGCTTGCCATAGCGGAAATGATTGCATCGCTCAGTAAGCCGACAGTATCCTTAGTGTTGGGGGGAGGACATTCTATCGGTGTTCCGCTGGCGGTATCTACGGATTATTCCTTTATTGTACCTACAGGAACTATGATTGTGCATCCGGTACGCATGAGCGGAATGGTTATCGGTGCACCTCAGACCTATGAGTATTTCAGAAGGATACAGGATCGGATTACCGGCTTTGTAGCATCCCACAGTAATGTAAAAAAAGAACGCATCGAAGAAATGATGCTGAAAGAAGGAGAACTTACAAAGGATTTGGGAACCATTCTGGTGGGAGAAGATGCAGTGAAAGAGGGCTTTATAGATGAAGTGGGCGGAATTTATAAAGCAATGGAAAAAATAAGAAAAATGATGGATGAAAGAGAAAAATAAAATGTGGGAATCGAAAGGAATTGATGTGAGATTCAATTCCTTTTTAAATTTGAAAGCTAATTTATTGACGAACCAGTGAGAGTGCGATATAATAATATTTGTATTTTTATTGTTTTACGAAGAAAGGGAATGGATATGAGAAGGATTTTGAAGAAAAGCTTATGTATTGCCATGATTATGACTTGCGGTGTATTGTGTATGGCAGGCTGCGGAAATAAGAATGAGGGAGAAGCGGAGCCGACAAAGGCGGCAGAAACCACGCCGACACCGGAGCCGACCGCTATACCGGAACCGACAGCCACACCGGAGCCCACTGCTATACCGGAACCGACAGCCACACCGAAGCCGACAGCCACCCCGGCACCGGTGTATGCGGAAAATGCATGGTTTGATAACGGAAAGGGAGCAGATATGGAAGAGGCAGCAAATAAAGTAGAAGTTAAGGCACCGGCCGCTTATTTGTATAAAAAGGCAGATGTTACATATGGTGAAATTATTACGACAAAATATTATTCCGCTACCTGCGGGAGAGAGAAGAACGTAATTATTGCACTTCCGGGAAATTATTCCGAGGAAAAGACCTATCCGGTATGTTATGTGTTACATGGTGTGGGCGGTTCCGAAAAAGATATGATTGGAAACGGCAGCAGCGGAGCCCGGGTAATTGCGGCCAATCTGGCGGCAAAGGGAGAAGCAGAAGAAATGATTCTGGTATTCCCGAATATGTACTCCAGTGCAACCCAGGCCGGTTTTACCGGAATTGACCATGAGAACATGGCTGCTTATGATAATTTTGTAAATGATCTGGTAAATGATTTGATGCCGTTTATTGCGGATAATTATTCTGTGGCAACCGGCCGCGAGAATACAGCAGTGGTAGGATTTTCCATGGGAGGACGTGAGTCTCTTTGCATCGGATTTTCCAGACCGGATTTATTCGGTTATGTAGGTGCCATAGCACCGGCACCGGGTCTTACTCCGGGGAAGGATATGTTTCTTGACCATATCGGAACCTTTAAAGAAGAGGAGCTTGTGTTTGAAAACGAGAGTCCTGAGATACTGATGATTTGTAGCGGTGACAAGGATAACGTAGTGGGTAAGTTTCCGTTGAGTTACCACAACATTTTAAATACCAACGGTGTGAATCATATTTGGTGGGAGATCCCGGGTTCGGACCATGGTGATCCTGCAATTTCCAGCGGTTTGTATAACTTCTGTAAGTCAATTTTTAAAAAAGAACAGCAATAGTGAAAAAACAGGGGTTGACAAGTCTTATTAGGAATACTATAATACAACTGTTGCAACAGGAATCGGCGTAAGTCGAAATATCAAAGAAAGTGAGGTAAATGCTATGAACAACAAAAAAATGATGTTAGTGAACAAGACAACTGCATATCGTTATTTAATGCAAAGAACATATGGTATTACCTCATCTTGCCCGCAGTAATATACAGTTTGAACGACTTTATAGGCGAATATTGGGAACCCGTAATGTGAATGCATTACGGGTTTTTTTATGCGAACGCGCCCGGGACCGAGTAGCTGTGCCGCGAGGTGAGGGCAGGCACAATGTGCCGCCTGCACGATCAGAAGAAGCAGGCAAAGCGAAGCGTACTGCATGAGCACAAGGGGAAGATGATGGTTTAGGAGGAGTTATGAAAAAGGTAAGTTATTATTTGAAAAAGTATTGGTTTTCGTATCTGATTGCATTTGTGTGTATGGTGACACAGATTGCAATCGATATGTTGAATCCGCAAGTGACGATTCGAATTATAGATGATGTTATCGGAAAGGGAGAACTTTCTCTGTTAAAGTATTCTCTTTTGATGATGCTTACGTTTGCGCTGGGAAGAGTGGTGTTCGGTTATACAAAAGAGTATTTGTTTGATATTACCAGCTTTAAAATCAGCGTGGATATTCGTAAGAATTTGTTTCGCCACATTCAAAAGCTTTCGGTAAATTATTTTGATAAGAGTAATACCGGAGAAATTATGTCCCGTGTAAAGGATGATGTGGATCGTATTCAGGCTGCATTCGGATATGTGGGGATGTTGATTATTACGGTGGTGATTCACATGTCCATGGTAGTGTTTTGCATGGTGCGTATCAGCCTGAAACTGGCACTTGTTCCGTTGGTTGCAATTCCGATTTGTGCAGTGTTGGCTATTGTGTTGGAACGGAAGTTAGACAAAGTATACGAGGATATCAGTGAAGAAAATGCAGAAATGAATACGGTAGCAGAAGAAAATCTGGCAGGTGTTCGTACCGTAAAAGCATTTGCCAGAGAGAAGTTCGAAATAACAAAGTTTCTGCAGCATAATAAAAAGTATTATGACCTAAATATGCGCCAGTCGAAACTTTGGATCCGGTATTATCCGTTCTTCCAGATGATTTCAAAAGTACTTCCGGTTACTGCCATAGTAATCGGTGGGGTAATGGTGATAAAGGAAGAGTTGACGCTTGGTACACTGGGGGCATTTGTGGAATATTGCAACAATGTAGTATGGCCTTTGGAAATGTTAGGTTGGTTGTCCAATGAACTGGCGGCAGCCTTTGCGTCCAGAAAGAAAATCAATAAGATATACAATGAAACTTCCATGATTACAGAACAGGAAGCCCCTGTTAAGTTAGAAAAAGTAAAAGGTGAAATAACCTTTGATAAGGTTGATTTTGCACTGGAAGGGAAGCAGATTTTAAAGGATGTATCCTTTTTCGTTCCGGCAGGAAAGACATTAGGTATTATCGGTGCTACCGGTTCGGGAAAAAGTTCTTTAATCAATTTACTGCTCCGCTTGTATGATGCAGATAATGGTGAGGTTTCCTTGGATGGTGTAAATGTGAAGGATTTATCCTTAGGACAGCTTAGAGAGAGTATCTCCCTGG
Source organism: Lachnospiraceae bacterium (assembly GCA_017465475.1). Lineage (GTDB taxonomy): Bacteria > Bacillota > Clostridia > Lachnospirales > Lachnospiraceae > SIG307. Next base: position 2,512 of record JAFTWC010000011.1, on the reverse strand, counting down.
TGATGCAGGATGTGTTTTTGTTTTCCGATACGGTCAGTGAAAATGTAAAGCTTGGAAAGAAGAGCAGTCTGGGAGAAACGGAAGTGGGACTGGCACTTAAAAAGGCTCAGGCGGAAGAGTTTGTGTCGCGATTGGAAGAGGGGGCGGATACAGTTATCGGAGAACGGGGAGTAGGGCTTTCCGGCGGTCAGAAGCAGAGAATCAGTATGGCTCGTGCCTTTGCGAAAGACACACCGATTTTGGTGTTGGATGATTCTACTTCCGCACTGGATATGGAAACGGAGCGCATGATTCAAAAGACCCTTCGGGAAATTAAAGGCATTACTAAACTTATTATTGCACACCGTATCTCGTCAGTCCGTCATGCAGATGAGATTATTGTGCTGGAAGAAGGAAGGATTTCCGAGAGAGGAACTCACGATGAATTGCTTGCAAAGAAGGGATATTATTTTAAGACCTATCAGGCACAGTATGGTGAGTATATGGGAGAGATAAAGGAGAGCCGGAATGAGAGTGAACCGATTCCGGCAGGAGAATAGAGGTGAGTATAAATGGCTAGAAACGCAACAAAGCAAGATGAACAAATCGTAACAAAAACCAAACGGGAAACTTTGTTTCGTTTGTTCCGGTATTTGTTCGGATATAAAAAGACAATTGCCCTGGTAATGGTGCTAATGGCGGCAACTACTACGATTGTGTTACTGAATCCGTTGATTCTGGAGCGCGCAATTGACGTACATATTAAAAATAAAGACACGGAAGGTCTGATAAAACTCGGACTTTTAGGCATCGGACTGAATGTACTTTTGATTTTGTTAATTAAGTTCCGAATGTATTTGATGGCAAAGGTATCCAATGATGTGTTGGTGAAAATTCGCCAAGAATTATACGAGCACATTCAGACGTTAGGGTTTCAGTTTTTTGACAGCAGACCTACAGGAAAGATTCTGGCACGGCTGATGGGAGATGTAAATTCTTTAAAGGATGTGCTTTCCAACAGTGTGACCACGTTTATTCCGGATGCAGTAACCTTGATTGCGGTTGTTATTATTATGATTGCAAAAAATGGGAAACTCGGTTTGGCGTCTATGAGCGCATTGCCGCTTATGGCTGTGGGTGTATGGTTTGTGCAAAGCAAATCCCATAAACGATGGCAGATTTTCCGAAAAAAGAATTCCAATCTGAATGCTTTTTTACATGAAGATGTGGCCGGAATTCGTGTAATTCAAAGTTTTCATGCGGAAGAAGAGACGGAAGAAACCTTTGATGAGTTATTAAAGCAGCATTACGATTCCTTTGATCGGGCGGTACGTTTTGCAGATGCCTTCGGTCCTGTGGTTGATATTTGTTGGGGCATGGCGGGGATGATGATGTACTGGGTCGGTGTAACATTAATCGGAAAGGGAGAAGTGCAGGTGGGTGCGCTGGTTTCCTTCGGTAGTTATATTGCCATGTTCTGGCAACCGTTAATGAACCTCAGTAATTTCTACAACCAGCTGGTAACCAATATTACAGGGGCGGAACGTATTTTTGAAATACTGGATACGGAGGCGGAAATTACGGATGTAAAAGATGCGATAGAACTACCGAAAATAAAGGGGGAAGTTACATTTTCCCATGTGTCCTTTCATTATGATGATGATCCCGACGTATTGTCCGATGTGAGTTTTAAGGTGAAAGCAGGAGAAACCATTGCATTGGTGGGGCCGACCGGTGCAGGAAAATCCACGATTGTGAATTTACTGTCCCGTTTTTATGATGTACAAAAGGGTGCGGTAATGATTGACGGATATGATATTAAGTCGGTTTCCGTGGAAAGTCTGCGAAAGCAGATGGGTGTGATGACCCAGGATAATTTCTTGTTTTCCGGCACTATAAGAGACAATATCCGTTACGGAAGACTGGATGCTACGGATGAAGAAATCGAAGCTGCGGCAAAAGCGGTAAATGCCCATGAATTCATTATGAAACTGGAAGACGGTTATGATACAAAGATTAAGGAACGTGGTGCCGGTCTTTCCATCGGACAGAGGCAGTTACTTGCCTTTGCAAGAACCATGGTTTCCGCACCGCGAATTTTGATTTTGGATGAGGCAACCTCCAGTATTGACACTCATACGGAATTGTTGGTACAGCAGGGAATCGAAAATCTGTTAAAAGGACGAACTTCCTTTGTAGTGGCCCATCGTTTATCGACAATTCAGAGGGCAGATCGTATTTTTGTGGTGGACAGAGGCGGCATCGCAGAGTCGGGAAGTCCTGCGGAGCTTATGGCAAAAAAAGGAGAATATTACAAACTTTACATGGCACAGTTTGAAAACTAAAAATATGTCGTTTTCTTCTTGTTCAAAAAGGAAAAGATTTTGAATAGTGTAGGTTTGTCAAACATTTGTTACACTGACATACGATATTCCCTTAGTACCTGACTGGGAGTTTTCCATCCCAGGGGTCTCATAGGAAAGTTGTTATAGTCCCTACGATTATACAGTTTTAACTGATTGGCGAAGTCATC